>NZ_JBAGJC010000002.1:0-658167 GCF_036864765.1 Paenibacillus sanfengchensis
CAGTGTGGCCGTTCACCCTCTCAGGTCGGCTACGCATCGTCGCCTTGGTGAGCCGTTACCCCACCAACTAGCTAATGCGCCGCAGGCCCATCCGTAAGTGACAGATTGCTCCGCCTTTCATTATCCCGCCATGCGGCAAGATAAATTATCCGGTATTAGCTACCGTTTCCGGTAGTTATCCCAGTCTTACGGGCAGGTTGCCTACGTGTTACTCACCCGTCCGCCGCTAACCATCAGAAGTGCAAGCACTCCATCAAGTCCGCTCGACTTGCATGTATTAGGCACGCCGCCAGCGTTCGTCCTGAGCCAGGATCAAACTCTCCAATAAAGTTGAAACTCATTGAATAAGCTGATAGCTCATTTTGAATCTGACGATTTTAAAAATCATCTAAATTGACGTGTTCCATTTGTTCAGTTTTCAAAGAACTTGACTGGTTCGCTAAAAGCGATTTAATGATCAATCAACTTTTGTCGAACAGTTACCTATTATATCAAAGATTAACTTCGCTGTCAACTTCTTTTTTTAAATCGCAAGCTGTTCAGCAAGCATTCTCTCGAAGCGACAAATAATAATTTATCACGACCTCGCCAGTTTGGCAACAGGTATATTTTACCACATAAATAAAAGAAGGCCGATCCCGCAACTCCCCCGGGACCAACCTTCCGATAATGCTCTTTCAACTTATTTTACTTTGTGCCTTCTCCTGCGCCAGCCGCGCCTTCTTTGTCTTTCTTCGCTTCTTTATCTTTGACCGCCTTGTCCAGTGTGACTTGGGCTTCCTGTTGCGCAGCCTTCAAGGCGTCATCCAGCGACTTTTTCTTGTCTTGAACCAAGCCAAGTTCACGCTGCATGATCGAATCAAATTGTTGGTAGAACTCAGTCGGAACTTTTTCCGACAAAGAATAGTCATCGTCCGAAACTTTCGGTTTCAACTTATAGAAAACATCAAGGCTATGTCCATCGAATTCCTTGCTGAAACCCATACGGGAGAGCAGCCCGTTATTTAAAGATCTCGATTTCACCTTCGCGTAATCTTCCCCGTTGATAAACTTGATAAAATCCCAGGCTGCATCCGCATTCGGCGAGCCGGCGCGGATACCTAAAATTTCGTTGAAGTAAATGCTCCGGGTCGTTTCCGGGTTGGCCGGATCAACCGGTCCTGCCACCATTCCGAGCTCAAATGGCTTATAATCCTTCAATGCCCCTTTGACTTCTTTAATGCTTTGAAGGATATACGTGTTGCCCACCGTGAGCGCGATGCGACCCATCAAGAACATTTGGCTCTTATAGTACTCTTCCATAGATCCACCTTGGAAACCGCCGTCTTTCGGGTTATATACCGCCCCCGAATTCGTGGCGTCCAAAGCAGTCTGATAAGCCTTTTTCCAGGAATCCGTGTCGATCGTCACTTTTAATGTATCCTTATTAAAGACTGACAATCCTTCCGCAGCCGCGATCTGCTGACCCAATTGGACAAACGTTGTGGCATAATCCGCACCGTAACCGTAAACCCGGGTCTTCTCATCTCCCTCCGCAGGGAAACGGCGCGCAAGCTCAAGTACTTCTTGCCAAGTCATCCCATCGTGAGGTGGCTCAACCCCATATTTTTTGAAAAGATCGGCATTATAAAAAATGGCATTTCCACTAAATGTCGGACTCAAGCCGTACAGCTTACCGTTGCCCTTTTCCTTCAGCATCTCGAGCAGCGCGGGATAAATCGTTTCGGTATTATATTTGTCCCGGTCGATCAGCGTGTCCAGTTCCATTAATTTGCCTTCATTGGCCATCTTGCCATAGGTTTCAGGATTCAACATCACCACGTCAGGTTGCTCTTTTTCGATGAAGTCCATAAGTGCCTTGTTATAATCCTTAACTTCCTCGCCGCTGTAAATGGATTGCGTATTAACCACTTCAATATCAACATTAGGATGCTCCATCGTAAACAGATCCCCATACTGCTGAAAAAAATAGCTCTCATCATAATACATCACTTTGATCACACGCTGGGTTTCCGCCTGTTTGCTCGGCCCCGGATTACAACCACTCACCAGCACCATTACAGCACTCAAAGCCAGCAGCAGAAGCTTGTTAAATTTTTTACCTTTCAAGTTACACCCTCCTTATATTTAACTTAATTGCCTTCTTTGTTCTTCTTGTTCTGCTTATCCTTGAGCGCTTTGTCCAACTGAACCTGACCTTCCTGCTCAATGGTTTTCAGCACGTCATCCACGGATTTGCTCTTCTTCTCAAGCAGTCCGATCTCCCGTGAAAGGATAGAATAGTATTGCTCGTAGAACTCCGAAGGAATCTCATCTTCCGACGACAGCGGCGTGCTCTCGGCGCTTGGCTTCAGCTTATAAAAAGCATCCAGGCTGACACCGTCAAATTCTTTCGTATACCCCATCCGGGTGAGCATCCCCTCATTCAATGTTCGCGACTTAATTTTGGCAAATTCCTCGCCATGGACGAACCCCATAAAATCCCAGGCCGCTTCGACATTTGGTGTGTTCGCCCGGATCGATAAAATGCGGTTGAAATAGACCCCCCGCGTTTCATCCGGTCTGGCCGGATCCACCGGTCCCGCAACGATGCCAAGCTGGAACGGTTTATAACCCTTTATCCGGCCTTTGGCTTCTTTTAAGTTTTGAAGAAAATTAGAGCTGTCCGTGGTCATTGCCATGCGTCCCATGAGAAAAGGTTGGCTCTGATAGAACTCTTCCATGGTTCCGCCTTGAAAGCCTCCATCCTGCGGATTGTATATCGCTTTGGATTCCACGGCATCCAGCGCGAGTTGATAGGCTTTCTTCCAGCCTTCCGTATTCACGGTGACTTTCTTGGTTTTCGGGTCCACTTCCTTGATTCCATGGGTACGCGCGATCATGCCGACCATGTCTTGGAGCTGAAAGCCATAATCGCCTCCGAAACCATAGACCCGGCTTTTCTCGTCCCCATCGGTCGGGAACCGGCGGGCGGTATCGATAATATCCTGCCAGGTCATGCCATCATGCGGCACTTCAACACCGTATTTCGCAAACAGGTCCGCATTGTAGTAAATCACATTCGCACGAAAGGAAGGGGACAGGCCATAAAGCTTACCGCCGCCTTGTTCCCTCAACGTCTCCACCATCCCCGGGAAGAACGATGCCGTGTCAAATTTTTCACGGTCTATCAACGTCTCTAAATCCATCAAAAGCCCCTCGGAAGCCAGGGTACTGTAACTGTCGTTGTCGAGCATTAAAATATCGGGCTGCTCCTTTTCCACGAGCTCCTTCAGAGCCTTTTTCGGATCTTTCTCTTCGCCGTTATAGAGACTTTGCATGCTTACAACTTCTATGTTCACATTCGGATATCTCATGGCAAACAAATCGCCGTAGGTTTGATAGAAATAGCCTTCATCCCCGAACATGACTTTGAGCGTTCGCTGCTCACTTTTCGCCTGATTCCCCGTGTTCGCACAACCCGCCGCCAACAAGCACACGATGAACAGGATCAGCGGCTTATGTAGCTTTCTAAAAATTATCATTACCCCCTGTAAAATAGATTCGAAATGATAGCATTCCAACCTTATAACGCTTGAAAGGAAATGAAAGTTACACTTTTCGTAATATTTTTCCAATACTAAATAAAAAAATCCCCTGCCGCGAAGGCAGAGGATGCTGAGCAGTAAGAAGGGACATCAGCTCAAATTTCCCGGTACCGACTTCGATACACGGCCCGTTTTTACAAGCGCAGGCTGGGCTGCGGGACGGATAACTTTCATGGCTCTCACCTCCTTTTATTAGATGCTGGCGGCTTACTTCATGAAGCTCGCCTGCTTGCTTTCGTTTTGCAGCCAGATCGTGCGCAGCGTCTGTTTGATCTGCCTTTTCTCGTAAGAACAGGGACGCTGACCGGTACGCATTCGATAGAGCGGACAATGATTCCCCTGGCAAGCAGGTCGGAAAAAGCACGCACGGCAGGCTTCATCCGTTTCCTCCCCCGAGGTCGTCCACAGGGCCAGCTTGTCGTAATCCAGTTCAAGCGCGCCGTCCCGGTAAATCCGGCCAAGCTGATTGTTGTCCTGATCCAGCGCAACGGAGCATTTGTACAGCACACCATCGGAACCGACAATTAAAGAGTTCGGTTTCGCCGCGTAGCAAATGGCCCCGGTCGGCAGCAAAATATCCGAGATAAACGAACTGACTTCCAGCCCTTCGGCAAGGGCTATTTCGTTGAACTCCCATATCTTTTGGTCCTTGGTACGCTCGTCGCATACCGGAAGATTAAGATCGTTCTCTCCCCCCATACAGCCGACGGGACGAAAATAAACTTTAAACCGCGAATCGTCCGCAAACAGATCGCGCAGTACGGGGATAAAGCTGGAAACCGCTTCGAGATTGCTGTTATCAAAATTAACGCGGAGATTGATTTCAAAGGGGCGGTCAACGTCCTTCAGCGAGAGCAGGTTGTTCACAATTGTGCGGTATGTTCCGCCGCCGCCATGAAGCCCCCTGCGACGATCATGGACCTCCTCTTCCCCGTCCAGCGTGACCATAAAACGCCCAACATGCAAATCCAGCATCTGTCTCAGCCGTTCACGCGTGAGGAAGTACCCGTTGGTGGACATTTCCGCCTCATAAACGGCGCCGTTCGCTTCACAGGATGCGATAAAGGAACGCGACAGCCTCTCGATGAGATGCGGGACCAACAGCGGTTCGCCGCCATGCCAGCTGATCGTCAGCCGGCTTAACGTTTTGCTCCGGTTCGCGATATAAGCCTCCAAGCCTTCCAACACTTCCTGGCGCATCGCTCCCCGCGGGAAGGATTCATAGCAATAGGTGCAGCGGAAGTTGCACGCCTCGGTGGCCAAAAGAACCAGGTGCATCGCATCCGCCGCATGCAGGGATTGATGCAGAAACAAGGCTCTGCGCTGCTCATCCGTGTCCTCCCTGACCAAAAAGCCCTGCTCGACGAGCAACGCGTGCAGCTCCGGAACCGGGCCGGATGGCGGCTCCCCCGGCCGAAGGCATGCCAATACCCCGCCGCGTTCCTCCGCGGAGAAGGAGGCTACCGCCCCGGTATAACTGTTGTACAGCACCAATCCTCCGTCATCGCATTCGCTTTGCGCATTAAACCGTGAAGGCTTCCATCCGAGACCGATTTCCATCAACAACATCCCATCCTTCTTCATCTTCATTTCGAGAGAAAGACTCGCTAACTCCCCGATCTAATCATCATGAAAGGAAAAGGGCCGATAGTTCAATGACCAGTATCACTATAAGGCAACAAACTTTAGCAAAAAAAATCCCGGGCGGTCGGCACATATGACATGCACCGTCTCCCGGGATTTATCCCCACACTTCGATATGGAGTTATTCGCTCTGTCCGTTCAATAGCTTGATAAATTCATTCTCGTCTTCGATCACGGGAATGCCCAGTTCCTGGGCTTTGGCCAGCTTGCTGCCGGCCTTCTCCCCGGCGATGACCAGGTCCGTCTTCTTCGATACGCTGCCGGTCACTTTGGCGCCTAGCGCTTCAAGCCGCGCCGTGGCTTCGTCCCGGCCGAGCTGATGAAGCGTACCTGTGAGTACGACGGTTTTGCCGGTGAAGAACGAATCCGTCACCGGAGCCGCCTGTTTCGGAGGTTTCGCCTCTACGCCAAGGGACAGCATCTTATGGATACCGGCCTGCATAAACGGATCGGCAAAAAAGGACACAATGCTCTCGGCCACAATCCCGCCGATATCCGGCAGCTCCGTCAGTTCCTCTACCGTGGCGTTCATAATTTTGGTCAGATCCCGGTAATGATCGGCCAATACTTTGGTCGTCGATTTTCCGGTGTTCGGGATGCCGAGCGCATACAAGAACGAAGCCAGGTCCCGTCCCTTGCTCTCCTCAATCGCCTTCAGCAGGTTGTTAGCTTTCTTCTCGCCGAACCGCTCCAGCTTGATCAAATCCTCAAATGCAAGCGTGTAAAGCTCGGCGGGCTCGTGGACGTTCAGCTCATCGTGAAGTTGTTCGGCGGTTTTCTCACTGAACGTTTCGATGTCCATCGCGTCGCGGGACGCGAAGTGCGTAATCCGGCTGACGATCTGCGGCTTGCAGTCCAGCCGGTTGTTGCAGAACAGGTGGGCGCCGCGCTGTTCCAGCGGGAAGCCGCAGGCCGGGCAGTTTACCGGGTAGACGATCTCCCCGCCGTCCTGTTCTTCGGTCACCTTTCCGAGGATCTCCGGAATGACATCGTTCGAGCGGCGGATAAATACCCGGGTGCCCAGGGCAAATTTCAAGTTTTTGCGCTCGATATCGCCGACGTTGTTGAGCGTGCAATTTTGCACGGTAACCCCCGCGAGTTCGACCGGTTCGACTCTGGCCAGCGGCGTGATTTTGCCGGTGCGGCCGACGTTCCAGGTCACGGACTCCAGCACCGTGGTCGTCTCCTCCGCCTCAAACTTGAAGGCGACCGCCCAGCGCGGGAATTTATCCGTATAGCCGAGCACTTCGCGGGTGCGCATGTCGGTGATTTTGATGACGGCCCCGTCGATCAGGTAATCCAGCGAGGAACGTTTTTCCACAATGGTATGGAGGATGTCGATGACCTCTTGAAAGCTGTCGTGATACGTGACATGCGGGTTGACCTTGAATCGGTTCTCCTTGAGGAAGGCCACCATTTCCTGATGACTGGCAAACCGAATCCCATCGGAATAACCGACGTTATAGAAAAAAGCGTTCAGCTTCCGCTCCGCCGTCGTCCGCGGATTCAAATTGCGCAGCGCCCCGGCTGCGGCGTTCCGCGCATTCTTTAAAGGCTCGGCGGCCGTCTCGTTATATTTGGCGAGCACGGACAAATTCATAATGCCTTCGCCCTGAACTTCGATCGTCCCCGTGGTGAATGGAATGGTCAACGGTACCGATTTTATCGTTTTGACCTGGGCCAGAATGCCTTCCCCGACCACCCCGTTGCCCCGGGTCGAGGCTTGAACCAGCTTGCCGTCCGTGTAAGTGAGATTCAACGTCAGGCCGTCGAATTTAAGCTCCACGACATAGGTTGGCGCCGGCAACGGCGTATCGGGGTTCTTGCTGTTGTAGTCGGCAATCAACCGCTGCACCCGATTGTTCCAGTTGATCAGCTGCTCCTCGTTCTGCGCTTTATCCAGACTCCACAGCGGGGCCAGATGGCGATGGGGCTTAAAGCCCTGCAGCAAATCGCCGCCGACCCGTCCCGTGGGCGAATCGGGAAGCGTTATCCCGGTTTCTGCCTCCAGCGCGGTCAATTCGTCGTACAGCAGATCGTACTCCTTGTCGCTGACGAGCGGCTGGTCCAGGGTGTAGTAATGATAGTTATACTGGCTTAACTGCTCTACAAGCTGTTCCATTCTTTGCATTTTATCCATGCAGGGACAACCCTCCTTATATGTAGGACGGAGGGACCGACCTGAAATTCGGTTCAGGGGCCCTCCGCGTATTGATGATGGCTCCTTAGCCCTCGGTCACCTTCGTGATCGGGGCAAAGCTGGCGAGCAGGCGCTTCAAGCCGATCGGCGCCGGAAAAGCGATCGTCAGCTCCGTATTATTGCCGGAGCCGTTGATCGAAACGATGGTGCCGATGCCCCATTTGCCGTGCGACACTTTGTCGCCGGCCTGGAATTCGCCGGGATCGGTTGACCCCGGCGGCTTAGCCATGGCGGACGACCCGGAGGCGCCCACCGTCATGGTGACGCCGCTGCGGCCGCCCGCCGCCGGCCGCGAGGCGGGAGCTTCGGCCGCGCCGCGGTGGCCGAAGTTGCTTCCGCCGCCGCCGCCGAAGCCGCGGCCGCTGTACGCGCCGCCGATCCCCGCCCCCCGGCGGTACCGATCGCGCGCGATGCCCGTATCTTCCTTGAGTTCCTCCGGAATCTCATCCAGAAACCGCGAAGGCGGGTTGGCGGTGGTCCGGCCGAACAGGGTGCGCATCTGGGCGCAGGACAGGAACAGCTTCTCCTCGGCCCGGGTAATACCGACATAAGCCAGCCTGCGCTCCTCCTCCAGCTCCTCGTTGTCGAGGAACGCCCGGCTGTGCGGGAACACGCCTTCTTCCATCCCGACGATGAACACGACCGGGAACTCCAGGCCCTTGGCGCTGTGCATCGTCATGAGCACGACCGCGTCGTCGTTCTGCTTCTCGGCGTCACTGTTATCGTTCATGCTGTCGATATCGGCGATCAGCGCGAGGTCGGTCAGGAAGGAAACGAGCGACTTATCTTCATTATTATTCTCAAATTCCATGGTTACCGACAGGAATTCATCAATATTTTCGAGGCGGGACCGCGATTCGATCGTATTCTCGTTCTGCAGCTCCAGCCGATACTGCGTCATCTCCAGCAATTTCTCGGTCAGCTCGGTGACGGAGAGATACTCCACCATTTGATGCAGCGCCGCGATCATATCGTAAAACTCGACCAGCGCGTTGCGCGTACGCCCCGCGATGCCGAGATCGTCGACCGTCTCCAGCACGCGGAAAATGGATACTCCCCGCTGTGCCGCCGCGTCGGCCAGTTTGCCGACCGTCGTATCGCCGATGCCTCTTTTGGGCACATTAATGATCCGGATTAAGCTGATATCGTCGTCAGGGTTGGACAACAGCCGCAGGTAAGCGAGCAGGTCCTTGATTTCTTTGCGATCGTAGAACTTGATGCCCCCGACAATCTGGTACGGGATATCCGATTTGATGAGAATTTCCTCGATGACCCGGGATTGCGCGTTGGTCCGGTAGAGGATGGCGTGATCGCGGTATTTTTTGCCCGCCTTGATGTTGTTGGATATCTCCGATGTGACAAAATACCCCTCATCATGCTCCGAATCCGCCCGGTACACCTTGATCTTGTCGCCTTCACCTTTGTCGGTCCACAGCTTCTTCGGCTTCCGTCCCGTGTTTCGCCCGATCACCCCGTTGGCCGCGTTCAGAATCGTCGCGGTGGAACGGTAGTTCTGCTCGAGCATGATCGTCGTCGCTTCCGGATAATCCTGCTCGAAATTGAGGATATTGGTGATATCCGCCCCGCGCCAGCGGTAAATCGACTGGTCGCTGTCCCCGACGACGCAGATGCGGTGATGTTTGTCGGCCAGCATCCGGCACAGCATATATTGCGCCCGGTTGGTGTCCTGGTATTCGTCGACGTGGATGTACTGAAATTTTTTCTGGTAAAAATCCAGCACCTCCGGCGTTTCCTTGAACAGCTCGATCGTCTTCATGATCAAATCGTCGAAATCGAGCGAGTTGTTGCTGCGGAGCCGCTTTTGATACATCGTGTAGACTTTGGCGACGATCCCTTCGAAAAAGTCTCCGATCTTCTGTTCATACTGCTGCGGTGTGATCAGTTCGTTCTTGGCGGTGCTGATCATCGACTGAACGGCCTTCGGCTCGAATTTCTTCGTGTCGATGTTCAGCTCCTTCATAATATTGCGGATCACGGAGAGCTGGTCGGTTGAGTCCAGGATGGAAAAATTCGACGTAAAACCGATGCGCTCGATATCGCGCCGCAAGATCCGCACGCACATGGAGTGGAAGGTGGACACCCAAATGTCCCGGCCATCCGAGCCGCCGACGAGGCGGGATACGCGGTCCTGCATCTCGCGCGCGGCCTTGTTGGTAAAGGTGATCGCCAGAATGGCCCAAGGCGGCGCCTTGCGGGTGGCGATCAGGTAAGCGATGCGGTGCGTCAGCACGCGCGTCTTGCCGCTGCCCGCGCCGGCCATGATCAGCAGCGGCCCTTCCGTCGTGATGACGGCTTCCCGCTGCTGCGGGTTCAGACGGGCGACCGCCTCTTGTATATTAACAGGTTGCATAGAAATAATGCTCCTTTCTTGATTTGCGTTCCGACTGCCGGAACAGCCGGGAAGTTGAATACGATCCCGCGTGAATTTTAACGGAAGCAGTAGCCGCTATTTTGTATTAAAACGCCTTTTCTAAATTTTAACGGAAATAATAGCGCCTAATTACCTTCATCCGTGTCAGAGTAACCCAGTTTCAAACAAATAGCGGCTGTTATGTCCGTTAGAGTGGGAAAAAGCCCTTTTGAGGGGGAATAGCAGCTATTATGTCCGTTGCTAGAAAGCCTCAGCGTTGCTTTGCACCGCCCGCACCGTTTCAAGCGCCCGGTCTAGATCGGTGTACACCGCGTTGCCGACGACGATCGTGTCGCTGACGGCGGCCGCCCTCCGAGCCGACTCCGCATCCGCAATGCCGCCGCCGTAAAACAGGCGGGCTTCATCCAGCGAGCGGCGGACGTCCGCCACCAGCTCAAGATCGCCGAACGTCCCGCTGTACTCCACGTACACGATCGGCAGGTGGAGCAGCTTGTCCGCGACCTGCGCGTAAGCGGCGGCTTGCGCGGCCTCCAGCCGCGTATCCGCGGACGTGATCCGGGCGACGGTGGAATCGGGATTCAGCACGATGTAGCCTTCCGGCACGAGCATGTCCCACGGGATCATGTAACCGTATTGCTCCACCGCCCGGGCATGCTGTCCGACCAGCCAGTCGCTTTGCCCGGTGTTCAGGACCATCGGAATCAGGTACAGATCGAATCCCGGCACGACGGCCTCCAGGTCGGACACCTCAAGCACGCAGGGGATCTCGTATTGACGAATCCGGGACAAAAGATCCACGGTATTCTCATAGGTGACCCCGCTGGATCCACCCACCATGATCGCATCGCTTCCGGACAAGCATACGGCTTCCAACGCTTCGTCCGTCAGTATGCGATCCGGATCCAATTTAAAAACATGCCGCCAGAATGGCCGGCTTTGCTGCTGTTTTAACACCCCATCCACCAAGCCTTTCCAACCGATTCAGCTCCCTATATGGTCGCGAAAAACGGGGCCTCTTTCCCGCCCCGCATGCAGTTTATGCCGCTTTTTTCACAGTGCTGTATATCATAACATTTCTAGTCTAAGTTACCCCAGGGGGACTGTCAATGTTCGCATCGGAGGCGAACAAAAAAAGATGCGCCCCTCGCGGCAGCGCACTCTTAAAATCCAAGATAAGCGGTCCACCCGGCACGGGCGGCATCCTGCTCGCTCAAAAAATCGGAATAGAATCCATACACGCCCATCCGCTTAAATTGGGCAATGCTTCGGGGGTCATTCACGGTGTGCACATAGGATGGGACCCCGATGCTGTTCAGAGCGGAGACGAGTTTTTCGGTGGCCCGGGTTTCCGACATCGTGACGGCGGCGAGCCGCTTTTCCTTGGCAAATTCGACGACCTGCTCATCCGTATCCTCGGATTGATAGAGCGTATAAATCACCTGCTCAAAAGAATGCAGCCGCTCCACCTCCTCCCACATCGCCCGACTGTAAATTTGCGGTACAATGCGATCCAGCAGGGATGCATCCCGTTTTTTGGCGCTTTGGACAATTTTGCTGTATATCCGCTCAAACTCCTCCGGTTCAATCTGTTTGGTATCGGTGACCACGTATATATCGGGATAGCGCTCCATCAAATCGAGAATATCTTTCCAGCCCAAAGGTTCATATCGGCCCAGGATTTTGGCCTCCTTGAATTCATGGTAACTCCACACCGCCCCGCGGTCGGAGGGATCGACTATTTCCTCCTGGCCCAGCATCTCCGTAAATTTCTCGCCCCATTCATGCCGGGCAATCAGTTGGTCATCCTTGCTGATCAGAAGGTCCGCTTCGAAGACGCGGGTGCCCTTTTCATAGTTGGCAATAAAAGCTTCATAGCTGTTCGTATACGTCAGCCCCTCGATTCCGCCCATGGCGTGCGCCACCACCCGATGCGCCTGAAACCCCGGGGTCGACGGTGTCGGTGTTGCAGCCTGCGGCCGGGAGAGGGTGAAAAGCAAGAGTATAGCGAGGCCCGCAAATAATAACGCGTAATGCAGGGGTTTTCGGGTCATGTTGTGTTGCCCCCTTTTATGGTGATATTGTCCGGGATTGGGCTTGAGCCTTATTAACTAATAAACGTAAAAAAGCCCGCAGACTCAGGGGAGAGTCTTGCAGGCTTTTAAAGTGCGGTCGGTTATTCAATAAGCTCCCGTACCTTTAATGACGATCGGCAGGGTTTTAAAGAGGATTTTCATTTCCAAGCCAAAGCTCCAGTGTTCAATATAGTATAAGTCCAGCTTCACCCATTCTTCAAAAGGCAGGTCGCTTCTGCCGTTAATTTGCCAAAGCCCCGTAATTCCGGGTCGGATATCCAGACGGCGCCATTCGTAGTCCGTATATTTCTCCACTTCCTTCGGAAGCGGGGGACGCGGGCCGACCAGACTCATATGGCCGAGTACGACATTGAGGAGTTGCGGCAACTCATCAATGGAATATTTGCGGATAACTCGCCCCACTCTTGTCACGCGAGGATCGTTTTTTATTTTAAACACCGGGCCATCCGCCTCATTTTGCGTTATCAACTCTACCTGGAGCTGCTCGGCATTCTCCACCATGGATCTGAATTTATACATGTTGAACGGAGCACCATTTTTACCGATACGCCGCTGTTTAATAATCACAGGTCCCTTACTGTCCAGCTTGATACATATAGCTACAACGAGCAGTAAAGGAGAAATCAGAATCAGGCCTAATGCGGAAAGTACCAAATCCGAAGCTCTTTTTAAAATCAGATTAAGCCCCCGCAAAGGTGTCTTAACGATCTCAATGCAGGGATACTCATAGGCTTGGTCAAACACGACACCCGACGTAACCATTTCGAACATTTCCGGAATGATTTTGATGCGAACATCATACTTGCGGATTCTTGTGATCATATTGTTAATGACATTTCGTTCGGAGGGAATCGTAATGTAAATTTCATGGATTTCGTACTGCTGAAGCAGCCTCTCCACCTGATCAATCGCTCCGATAACCTGTTCCGAATCCTTTTTATAATCATCCAAAAAACCAATAAACCGGTATCCGTTCGTCTTCCCGCTAAACAGGTTATCTCTGATTTCCTCGCCTATCCGCCCGGCGCCGATAATCAACACATTCTTGCTGTAAATATTATTGCGGGTTAAGAGTATCATAACTCCCTGGCGCAACAGGCGCGAAATAAAGGCGCTGACCACGATCAAGACCGCAAAAGAGAAAATAACCAAGCGAGAGTAGTTGACCCCTGTTTTCAAGAAAAAGATGAGGCCGAGGGCAATTAAGAAGGAAAAGAAGACGGCTTTTCCCGCTTGGATGGTGTCATCGATAATTCTGATATCCCGATCCCACTTGTAAAGCCCGTGATGGGTCGTATAAATGGCGTAGATGGTAAAGATTACACCCAACAAAAGCAGATAGTCTCTTCCCACCGGCAGGGTTTCCCAGTGATTGAACAGATCAGTGATGCTGTCGATTTTATAATCGGGAAGAACCCGGATAAAGAACAGCAGCAAAAAACTGCAGATATAGAAGAGGTATTCCAGTCCAATCAAGACCACATTGAGAAACATCTCCAAACGAAGGGTCCGTTTTTTGTACATTGAAATATTCTCCGCAATTAACAGGTTGGTTGAATTTATTTTATTATTCATGGATACCGACGAACTCATTTCTACACTCCCCAAAAAGCATTGCTAAACAAATGGATTGCCTGAAGGCGTTAGTTCATCCCCACCCCTGAATCCTTATCCGATCTTGTCGCCAGGGATTCCGGTTTCTTGCTTCCCTTGAGCGGGAATGAAAGCGCGGATTTGACAACCGCCATCATAAATTGTACACCAATCCCCGCGTAGATGGTTGCACTTACCAAAGGATTGTATTTCTTCCTATAATGTTTATTATAGAACAACACCATGGATCGATGAAATTCGTAAATGATTTTTAACGGTCTGCGAGGCGCGCTGCCTCCCTTGTAGTGAACGATCGTGGTTCGCGGATAGTAATAATTGACCCATCCGGCCTCCTTGATCCGATAACACCAGTCCGTATCCTCCGCATACATAAAAAAATCCTCGTCCAACATGCCCACTTGCTCGATCGCCTCCCGGCGTACCATCATAAAGGCGCCGACCAGACAATCGATAGGATATTCCTGATCCGGATCCAAATAAGCTAGTTGGTATTGGTTGAATCTGGGGTTATCCGGGAACCATTTCGAAAACCCGAAGGCATAATAAAATGAGGCGGATGGCGTAGGAAAGCCTCGTTTGCAGGCCTTATCCAACGACCCGTCGGGCAAAATCACCTTGCAGCCCGATGCCCCCACTTCCGGGTGGCTGTCCATAAACTCCAGCATGATCTGTAACGTGTCCTTTTGAATAATCGTATCGGAGTTGAGCAGCAAAATATAACGTCCGCCGGAGATTTTCATCGCTTGATTGTTCGCATAAGAGAAACCCGTATTTTCCTGATTAACGATAAGGTTGACCTGAGGAAACTGCTCGCGAATCTGCTCCACCGAATCATCATGCGAGTGGTTGTCCACCACAATAACCTCAAAGCGATACCCCGTTTCAGAGGCATATACGGATTGCAGACAATCCAACGTCAATCGGCACGTGTTGTAATTGACAATAACTATGGATAAATCCACCAGCAACGCTCCTGACAAAAATAGTAATCTATCGACATTATAGCATAATGTGAGAGGGGGAGGGGAATTATGGAGTGGGAAATGGTGGTTGAGGCTTAATAATAACGAAAAGGAACCGGTTCAACCAGTTCCTTACTTCGAAGTCTCATAAGCCTTGTTTTTTTCCCGTTCAGACACTTTCTCCTTAAGTTTCTTTCGCTTCGCCTTCAGATTCGGCAGTTGCCGCCAAAAATCGATCCAGGCACCAAGCACTTTAGGCTCTCGCAGCAGCATATATCCGTGTACCATAATTTCATAGGCAAATAATTGAGGGATGTTTTTCATCCAACTTGCGCCGGAAAGGTTTTTATAGATCATTTTATACCGGTTTATGAATGAGCGTTGGCGTATAAACAACGGTCTGGAGCCTCTGCCGCCTTTCTTCCAGCCCCGCTTGTGAATGCCGAGCGCCTCGGCGCAATAATAGGCCTTCCAACCAAGCAGCCCGGCGCGCCAGGCCACATCTACATCTTCTTTGTATGCAAAAAAATCCTCATCAAAGAACTGTCCCTGTATCGAAATGTCATCGATCATGTTTCGCGAGTAGATCGCCGCTGCCCCGGAGACGCCGAATACCTCTCCCGGATCGCTCCATTGCTGTCTCGGTTCCCCCGCCCCTCGGTCAAACGCTCTCCAGATCCGGTTCATCACAAGACCTGTACTGTCGATGATGTCCTGATGATCCTGAAAAACGAGCATTCCCGTGGCACTACCTACATCCGGTTTTTCTTCCATGACCTCTACCAACAGCGTAATGTAATCGGGAGCTAACACGACATCCGGATTTAGTACCAAAATGTAGTCGGATTGGGAAAGCCGGATTCCCTGGTTATGGGCAGGAGCAAAACCGGTGTTAAGTTCGTTTTGGACCAATCGAATTCGGGATTCACTCTTTGATAAAAATGCCTTTACTACCTCTACCGTATTGTCCGAGGAGGCATTATCCACGACGATTATTTCATCAACAGGATGCGTTTGACGGATCACCGCATTCAGGCACATCTCTATGTCATGAGAACTGTTATAGGTGACGATTTGGACAGTAACTTTGGGTGGCATAAAAGCACGCTTCCTTTATCAAAAATAAAAAAGAACACTATCACTTAGATAATGTTCTTTTAGCATACCATGTATTTATATAATCGTCAGTTTATACTAACTATTTCTGGGGATGATGTTGCAAGTACTGGGTCAAAAAATCCCGAAGCCCTTCCTTCCACGGCCGCAAATCCTCGAATCCATTGGTGCGAATCGCCAAATGCTCCATAACCGAATTCATCGGGCGAGGCGCCGGACGCGGAAAATCCGCCGTTGTACACGGATGAACCTGCACCGGAAAAGCCCCCGGATGCATTTTTTCAGCCTCTGCGAAAATTTCTTTGGCGAATTCATACCAGGTACAAGCCTCCGCATTGGATGCATGATAAATCCCGTATTTCTCTGTCTGAACCAGCTGTAAGAGAAAACCAGCCAAATCCACCGTATATGTCGGTGATCCCTTCTGATCATTAACCACCTTAATTTCAGGTCTTTCCTTCCCCAGCTTAAGCATGGTTTTGACAAAGTTATTGCTCTGCAGGCCATAAACCCAAGAAGTACGCACAATAAAAAAAGCGGATGACAAGCTCTGAACCAACACCTCACCAGCACGCTTCGATTTTCCATAAATGCTCTGAGGATTTGTATTATCGTACTCATGATAAGGACTTAGCGAGGTTCCATCAAACACGTAGTCGGTGCTGATATAGCAAAACTTCGCCCCTACCCGCTCGCTGGCCAAAACCATATTTCGGGTGCCCACAGCGTTAACGGAATATGCGGCCTCCACTTGTTGCTCTGCTTGGTCGACCGCCGTATAAGCCGCACAATGAATCACCGCGTCCGGTTTCGATTTATTTAATCTCATGAAACAAGCGTCCAGATCCGTAATATCGAGCGAGTCTCGATCATAAGGTTGAACCGTATGACCCGCCTTCTGAAATAGAGCCACCACGTCTTTACCTAACTGTCCGGCTGCTCCCGTCACCAGGATGTTCATGCTTGATCACCCAGACGTTCGCCATATTGCCTTGCATAGTACTCCTGGTAAGCTCCCGACTGAATCCGTGTCCACCATTCTTTATTGTCCAAATACCAAGAAATCGTTTCTTTGATCCCCGTCTCAAAAGAGTGCTTCGGCTTCCATCCCAACTCGTTCATCGTCTTCGTAGGATCAATGCCGTAGCGACGGTCATGACCAGGACGGTCTTGGACATGGGTAATTAGAGACTCAGGCTTCCCTAACTGCTGTAAAATCGTTTTAACGATTTGCAAATTTGTTCGCTCGTTATTACCACCGATATTGTAAACCTCGCCGTTACGGCCTTGATGGATCACCAGATCTATCGCGCTGCAATGATCCTCAACGTATAGCCAATCGCGAATATTCAGCCCGTCTCCGTAAACCGGAAGAGCCTCATTGTTCAAAGCCTTGGAGATCATTAACGGAATTAATTTTTCCGGGAACTGATAAGGTCCGTAGTTGTTGGAGCAGCGCGTAATATTGACAGGCAAACCGAATGTTTCATGGTAAGCCCGGACTAACAGATCTCCGCCTGCTTTACTTGCAGAGTATGGGCTGTTCGGAGCAAGTGGCGTCTCTTCCGTGAACAGGCCGGTTTCCCCAAGTGTGCCGTATACCTCATCTGTGGAAACTTGAACAAACTTGGTAATGTTATGCTTTCTTGCCGCTTCCAGCAGCACCTGAGTTCCGAGCACATTCGTCTTCACAAAAATATCCGGCTCCAGAATACTCCGGTCCACATGCGATTCCGCCGCAAAATTGATTACGACATCGACGCCTTGCCCAATCAACTCGTTCATTTTCTCGGCATCCGTAATGTCCGCCTTAACAAATACGTGATTCGGGTTATTCTCAACGGATTTCAAGTTCTCCAAATTCCCAGCGTAAGTAAGCGCATCAACGTTGATGATTTGGTATTCCGGATACTTTTGAAGCATATATAGCACAAAGTTGCTGCCGATAAATCCGGCGCCCCCGGTAACGAGCAGTTTCATGACTTAAATCCTCCTAATTGAAGTTCATCTCGGCATCTGCAAATAACGGATGACGTCGGTCCTTGTCCGACAGCTGCGGTTCACTCACAGGCCAGTCAATCTGCAACGCCGGATCATTCCATAATATGCCGCGATCATGCTCAGGGGAATAATATTCATCCACTTTATATAAAACTTGGGTGTTCGGAACAAGGGTACAGAAGCCGTGCGCAAATCCTTTTGGTACCAACAATTGCCGTTTGTTGTATTCACTCAGGATCACTCCAACCCATTGTCCAAACGTTGGCGAACTGCGCCGGATATCCAGAATCACATCATAAATCGCCCCTGACAAAACCCGAACCAGTTTGGTTTGCGCTTTGGGATTTAATTGATAATGCAGCCCTCTTAGCACCCCTGGCTCCGCCGAAAGGGAGTGATTGTCTTGAATAAATTTATAATTTACTCCTAAACCATGCATTACAGCTTCATTATAACTTTCCATAAAAAAACCCCGGTGATCCCCATGTACCACCGGTTCAAGCAATGCCGCGCCTTCCAACTTAATTGAGGTGAGTTTCATCTCAGTGCATCCTCCCTATCTATTTAAAGCTTAAGATTCCCAAACTCTTCCAAAACACTAGATCCTTGGCGAATTCACTAAACGCACCAGCGACGCGTGGGTTCCCCGCATCCGTCCACCAGCCTCGCAAGACATCAAAAGAAAGCTCTCCACGTTAAATATATGCATTATTGACATCAGTGATTTCCAGTTCGCCCCGGCGGACGGTTTTAGAGTCTGAATAATTCTCGAAAACATGATGATCGTACATGTACATCCCGGTTACAGCATAGTCTGATTTAGACTGCTTTGGTTTTTCCTCGGTAGAAACAATTCGGTTCGCTCGAAATTCGGGGACGTCAAAACGAGGCGGATCATGTACTTATGAATAAAAATTTTACACCAGTTTGTTGATTTCTGAAATTAACAAGGTATGAAGTAATATCATCAGAAAACACATAAGCACTTGCTCGCTTCCTAAAAACTACTCGCCCAGGCCCAGCCGCCTGCGCAATCCCCCCTGCTTCGTCCTGAACCTTGTAAGTGAAGCCCCCCATGTCGATGCCAAGTAGGCTCACGACATCGCCCATGTGCTATTGTCGGTGACTACGAGAACAGCGGTAAGCCCTTGCTTACTTCAGCTTATGAACGACATGAAAAACCATAGGGTATTTTCCGAGGAGATGCTTGTCAGTTACTTTAGTTAAAGGATAAAGGCGTGAGCCGGTACCGCCGAACAGGATTATGGCTTTTTTTGGGCACGCCCTTTAGGAACGTTTGATATCATCTTCGTGATTCACAAAATTTATTCGCTCTTTCTCAACTACTAAAGGACGTTTAAGGACTTGAGTATGAATGGAACCAATATATTCTCCCAATATACCAATAAAAAAAAGCTGAACTGACGAAAACAAAAAAAGTCCGATAATCAAAGGCGCCATTCCCATGGTAAAGGAATTCCAAAAAAACAACTTTGCTATTAAGTACCCTAAAGCTACGACCAGACTTAACGCAGACATCACAAATCCAAGCATGGCAGCTAGCCGCAAAGGAATTTTGGAGTGATTCGTAATCCCTAACATCGCCATGTCATACAAGGTATAGAAATTATTTTTTGTTATGCCTCTTTTTCTAGCTGGCTGCACATAATTAATTTTGTAGCTCTCAAAGCCGATGTCGGAAATCAGCCCTCTAAAATAAGGGTAAGGATCGTCAATTTCCCTAAGTATTTCAATAATTTTTTTATCGTACAGGCCAAATCCGGTGTTGTTTTTCGTCAATTCAATTTCAGAAACTCTGTTGATAAAATTGTAGTACATTTTTCGAATCGCGAACATAGCCGGACTTTCTTGACTTTCATTCTTAACGCCTAGGACAACCTTATAGCCCTCTTTCCATTTTTCAATAAAATCTTTGATCAAGCCAGGAGGATCTTGTAGGTCTGCAACCAGCAAAATAACCGCATCCCCTTCAGCCTGCAGCAGTGCATGGTAAGGAGAGCGGATATGTCCAAAGTTGCGCGAATTAAGGATAACCTTAACATTGTTGTCATTTTTGGCCATTTTTTTCAAGATAGAAACAGTGTTGTCTTTGGAGGCATTGTCAATAAATACATGCTCATAAAAACAATCATCGATTTGGCTAAAAACTTTTTTTACCTGTTTGTATAACTCCTCCACGTTTTCTTCTTCATTATAGCAAGGAGTTACAATACTTATCTTATGCATTTGATTTCCCCGTTTTCAATAGGTTAACAACATCAGCAATACATTGCATTGAACTGTAATTTGGTGTATATCCTATCTCTGCCGCACTTTTGTTAATCGAGTAGTAATTGTTTTTTGCCCCAGTAACCGATTGCGATTGGCTGGGTTCATCATGTCGATATTGGACATGCAGATTATGTTCTGAAATAAAGTAGTCCAAAAGCTCGAACTTAGTAACAGGTTCTAACGAGTAGGCATCATACGCTGCATTGATTGAATGCTTATGAATGCAAAGTTCCATCAATTCTTTCAAATCAGATGGGTGCACATAATCACGAACCATGTCTTGCGAGTTGGTCATCAATGCTTTATTATCATTCAAGCTATTAACGACATCGGTCAGAAAAAAACGGGATCCCATATCGATGTATCTGCTAAAGAAGCCAAAAATTCTGATATCGACAATATAATGATCCGGCAAACTACGGTGTTTGGCTTCCATATGCAGTTTGGAAATTCCATAATAATCTTTGATTCCCAATTGATTAACATCGATGGAAGCACATTTTGTTTGTGAGGCTGCTTCTGCAAAGTCAGTACCGTAAATAGCTCCGCTACTGAAATTAATATACAGCGTTTTGGGATGCTTTCGAATATAGTCGAGAACTAGATTATCAAATTCCTCCGTCACCTGAAAGATACGGTATGGCTCTAAAGTTAGTTCGTTCGGATTACCGATACCTACGCAATTAATGACCACATCATATAACCCGTTCCTGAAGTCCTCAAACGGCAATACTTTAAGGTTGCTTCTCGGGAAAGACCCATTATTTCGCAAATAATCGACCATTTTTCCCCGAGATCTAACGAATAAATACAATTGATACTCAGGGTCTTCTCTAAGAAACTCCGTAACATTCTTTCCAATATGCCCTGAAGCTCCTAAAACGGCTACTTTTTTAGGCAAATCATTCATCATTGCTTACAGCTCTCCTACTTTGGAATCTCCATTTCCTCGACTAAATCGATCTGCATTAGCTTTTTAAGTTCGTCACGTTCCAAATAAGGAAACATATCCTCAATCGGTCTATTCACTACTAGTTTAGGATGGACCTCCGTATTCTTCTTTAGTATGACTTCCAAGAACGAGGGGCCTTGTATAGAAAGAAAGTCATCGATCACAGTCAGATCCTCTTTAGAATCGACCCGATAGGAAGGAATGCCGTAGGCCCTTGCAATGTCAATAAACGACGGATTTTTGTTCACTGTCGATTGTTGCCTTCCATCCATATATAAATCTTGGAACTGTCTTACCATCCCTAAAGAGCTATTGTTAAGGACGACAATCTTCACGGGAAGATTCAATCGCGTAATTGTATCCAGCTCCTGAATGTTCAATTGAATTCCGCCGTCTCCAGCAATAACCAATACTTCCCGTTTATCCGCCAAAGCAGCTCCGATGGCCGCAGGTAAGGCAAACCCCATCGCACCCATGCCTCCGGAATTTAACAACCGCTGTCCTTTGGAGATTTTATAAGATTGCGACGCCCACATTTGATGTTGACCTACATCCAAACAAATGGATCCAAAATCCTTGCATTTCGAAGAAAGCAATTGCATAAACCGATTAGGCTCAATCTCATTAGCGATCGGGTCAAAAGAATATGTTGGATATCTTTCTTTTAAAACATTAATTTTTCCATACCATTCACTGATATCCGCTCTCTCATAGCTGTCCAATGCATCGTTAAGACTGGTTAAAAAGCTTCGCAAATCGGCCTGGATTGAAACATCGACCTGGACCTTACTATTAAGTTCCAAGGAATCTATATCAACATGGATTTTCTTAGCGGCACGCGCAAACGTATCAGGCCTGGTTCCGGTCTGTCTGCTATCTAAACGGGATCCCAGGATGATCAATAAATCGGAATTTGCTAGAACCAGGTTGCTGTATCGATTTCCATACGATCCGATCAACCCGACGTATTGCGGATTGTCGTGAGGAATCACATCAAGGCCCATTAATGAACTTGCCAGCGGCAAGCCTGTCTTATCCAGGAATTGCTCCAGTTGTTCACAGGCATTGCTCAGACGAATTCCGCCACCGACAAGAACCAGCGGCCTCTTAGCATCTTTGATTAAAGAAATGATATACTCAAGTTGCTCGAAAACTACCGGCTCTTCGTTCATCTGATTAAGATATTCCTGACTATCAAAAAAGCTTTCCAGCTCATCTGGATTAATATTCGCTCTTTGAATATTCATGGGAATATCCAATAAAACAGGACCTGGCCTTCCATTTTGGGCCAAGTATACCGCCTTTTCCAGATAAAATCTAATTTTTTCGGGATCGGTCACAAGTTCGGCGTATTTGGTTAAAGACTTTGCAACGCTTACTATATCCGTCTCCTGAAAGCCAATTTGTCTAATAGGCCTATCAAATTTGTATTCATAGGTGTTAACTTGACCTGTAATAAATAGACATGGAACCGAATCAAAATAACAGCTTCCGATCCCAGTCAATAAGTTTAAGGCACCGGGACCGCTTGTTGCCATAGCGACCCCTAATTCCCCATTCATTCTAGCATATGCTTCCGCGGCAAATGCGCCAGCTTGCTCGTGTCTTACCGAAACGCATTCAATATCATCTCTCAAGGAAACCGAATCCAGCAGATGAACGATCGCTCCACCTATGAACTCGAAGACATGAGAGACGCCTTTTTTTTGAATAAACTCGATCACGTAGTCCGAAAGCTTCATTCAATGTTGCCTCCTTCTATGAGTTCTGGTAGTCATTGATCTGTTTAAGGCATATTTTTTTGATATCGGCAGCATTTCTCTCATAGGCCGAAGTAAAATCAATAATTTTATCAATCGCTTGTTCCAGACTCCATCTTGGTTGCCACCTTAAATAAGTTATTGCTTTCGAGCAATCTAACTTTAAATAATTGGCTTCGTGCGGCTGAGGGCTCGTATCGACTTGGTAAGATGCTCCTTCGCCCCACTTCTCGCAAATTTTCTTCACGATCCACTCAACGGATTTCGCATCTTCATCACGTGGACCAAAGTTCCAAGCACTTGAATACTCTCTTCCGTGATGATATAAATTTTGAGCCAGCAGTAGATAGCCGCTTAACGGTTCAAGGACATGCTGCCACGGCCTGATGGAATTCGGATTTCTAATGACGATCGACTCTCCCGACAAAATAGAACGTATACAATCAGGAACCAGACGATCTTCCGCCCAATCCCCTCCTCCAATGACATTTCCTGCTCGGGCCGAGGCTACGGCTACAAATCTATCCCCATGATTGAAAAACGAATTGCGGTAAGCACTGGTCACCAGTTCCGAACAAGCCTTGCTGCTTGAATAAGGATCATAGCCGCCAAGCGGCTCATCTTCTCTATATCCCCAAACCCATTCCTTATTGTCGTAGCATTTATCCGTGGTTACATTCACGACAACAGAAACACTGGTACAGGTTCTAACGGACTCAAAAAGGTTGACTGTCCCCATCACATTGGTAGCATAAGTATCAACGGGATTTTTGTAGGATTCCCTAACCAGAGGTTGGGCAGCCATATGGATGACTATATCGGGTTCCGCCTCCTGCAATGCTAATTGGAGCGAAACTCCGTCTCTAATATCCCCGATCACATGTTTTGCAATTAGTCTGTCTATATTCAGCAACTCAAAAAGACTAGGCTTTGTGTTTGGTTCTAAAGAATAACCGATGACATACGCGCCCATTGACGTTAGCCATAGAGAAAGCCATGAACCTTTAAAACCAGTGTGTCCAGTTAGAAATACCTTTTTGTTTTTCCAAAAATCCACATCGATCATAGCGCATCCACCGATTCTTTCCCCCATGTCTTCCACGGAGCTTTCCCGGTTTTCCACAGCTCTTCAAGGTAATTTTTATCCCTCAAAGTATCCATCGGCTGCCAAAAACCATCATGTTTAAATCCCATTAATTCGTTATCTTTTGCCAGGTTCTCCAAAGGCTCTTTCTCAAGAACTGTTTCGTCAGAGGAAATATAATTGAAGATCGTCGGTTCTAATACGAAGAAACCAGCGTTAATCCATGATCCATCCCCTTTTGGTTTTTCCTGGAACCCTCGAACCTCATCGTTTAAAGTAATATCTAGAGCCCCAAATCTCCCACTTGGTTGAACTGTAGTCACAGTGGCAAGTCGGCCATGCAGCTTATGGTGCTTAACTAATTCAGTAATGTTAACATCTGATACTCCATCCCCGTAAGTCAGCATAAATGGCTCATTACCAATGTAATCCTGCACCCTTTTCACCCTACCGCCAGTCATGGTATCGACACCGGTGTTGACCAGAGTTACTCTCCAAGGCTCAGCCGTATGCTGATGAGTAATTAATTGGTTGTCGTTCCTGAAGTCAAACGTCACATCAGATTCATGAAGAAAATAATGGGCGAAATATTCCTTGATATAGAATCCTTTATAACCTAGACAAATAATAAAGTCATTGAAGCCGTGATGAGAGTACAGCTTCATAATATGCCATAATATCGGCTTCTGACCGATTTCAATCATTGGCTTTGGTCTGAGATGAGACTCTTCGCTTATACGGGTGCCGTAACCACCGGCAAGAATAACAACTTTCAATGCAGGACCCTCCTGTAGACTATTTTCCTAGCACAAACCCTCTAATCTTCTCCACTACATAATCGATCATTGAATCGGTTAGTCCTGGATAAACACCTACCAAGAAGGTGTCATTTAAAATTTTGTCGGTGTTCGTTAGCTCTCCATGTACCCGATAATTCACGCCTTGAAAGGCTGGCTGACGAGTCAAGTTACCGGCAAACAACATTCTTGTCTGAATTCTTTGAGACTCCAGGTAACCGACAATTTCATTTTTCGTAAAAGGTGCTCCATCTTTAACCGTTAAGATGAAACCAAACCAGCTTGGATCGGAATTTCTAGTCGCTCTAGGTAAAACAAAAAATGGTTCCAAGTCTTTAAGCCCCTCATAAAGTCGCTGGAAATTGTATTTTCTGGCTTGCACAAAACCCGGAACTTTTTTTATTTGTTCCACGCCAACCGCCGCCTGCATATCGGTAACCCGAAGATTGTAGCCGATATGCGAGTAAGTATATTTATGGTCATATCCGTAAGGTAAAGAGCCCAATTCCCAGCCAAAACGTTTATTGCAAGTGTTATCGCAGCCGGAAGGACACCAGCAATCCCTGCCCCAATCCCGGAATGATTCAATAATCGTCTTAAGAAGCGCATTATTGGTATAGACAGCGCCGCCTTCCCCCATGGTCATATGGTGAGGAGGATAAAAGCTGGAGGTTCCAATGTGTCCATGCGTCCCTGTCAATTTCCCGTTGAAAGTAGAACCTAGCGCATCGCAATTATCTTCAACAACCCAAAGACCGTACTTTTCGGCGATTTCCATAACCTTATCCAATTCAAAGGGGTTCCCCATCGTATGGGCAACCATAATGGCTTTCGTCTTGGGCGTTATGGCACTCTCGATCTGATCCGCCAGGATATTGTAAGTGCCCAATTCCACATCGATAAATACCGGAATTGCCCCATTTTGGACAATGGGTGCAACCGTTGTCGGAAAACCCGCAGCCACCGTGATTACTTCATCCCCCGGGAAAATCCGTTTTTCTTTCAACTTCGGCGATGTTAATGCGGAGAAAGCCAGCAAGTTAGCAGATGATCCGGAGTTCGTCAGCAGAGCATATCTAACACCAAGATATTCGGCGAATTCCTTTTCAAATTGTTTATTATATCTTCCGGCAGTTAGCCAGAAATCTAAAGACGAATCTACCAAGCTTCTCATTTCTTTTTCGTCGTATACACGTCCACCGTATACGACAGGGGATTTCTCAGAGTCGAAATTTTTGCCACGATCGGAATGGAATAAGTCATAATACTCTTCGACTTGGGACAGAATTTCGAGTCTTTTAATTCTCTCTAGATTCTTGTGCTGTAACTTTGATACCGTCTCTACTTCTTTTAAATCTATGTTTATCTTCATGCGAATATCAAGATAAAAGCGGGTGTTAAGGTTAATATCAATTATCTCGACATGATATTTTTCTACAAAATTCTCCTGCAACTTTTGGCTCAGCTCATATCCCTGCGTTTGATCTTGTCCGTTGCTAATTAATGCATAACTTTGTCTAGCCTTATTAAAGACAATATCTCCTTGCTTTAGCATTACCGCACCCCTCTTGAACTTGCTTTATTTTGAAAACTCCAATACTTATGAGCAAAAAAACTGATTAAAGTTGTGATAACCAAGGCAATTCCTTGAGCAATCAACTTATTTGTACCCATTGTATCAACTAATATGAATAATAGGAACAAATTCACCAAAAACGTAAATATATAAACCAACACAAATTTCACAGCACTCTTAGCTTGATGTTTTTTTTGACTGAAAGTCCATTTATTATTCCAAAGATAACTATGGACAACTCCGACAATATGGGAGAAAACAAGCGCAACAAAATAATTGCGGTTTACAAATTGAATAAATCCCGCATAGGTTATAAAACCTACTATAGTGTTTAACACTCCAACTATAATAAACTTCATTGATTGGTTCATTTCCCACCTATAATCTTCCATCTATTCGCAATTGCTTCTTGCGACAAAATTTCATTACTTATCACTGCCTCCCTGATCTCACCACCACTAAATGCTCTATCTTGATTCGCCCAATTACCAATCGATAGCGGCGTCTCACTATTTTCAATAATGATAAACTGCTATTCAATTGCTCTTGTAATACTCCATTTTTAAATAAGTGTACATTTCCCTGGTCGTAAGTACCCCGTTAGGTAATTCCATTTAGCAGTGTCTAGCTGGACACTTACTGAATGTGATCCATCCTTTTCATCGGGGTAGCTATAGAGAACGCATTAAGAATAAAATTCTATCAATAAGCGATCAATAGTTTCCATCGGATGCTTATTGATTCGCTTCATAAACTGGTCGAATTACATAACTATCCAAAATTCAGACTATACGTCGGCAGGAAGACTAAGTGAAGGCGTAGATGTTTCTTCAGAAAAGGCTGCAACCCGGTGGTCTGATGAATCCGACTGTTATCTAAAATCTTGGGAATTTTTCCGTTCGGATACGCCGTCAGAAGATCCTCGAGGAAGCGAATAAAGGCGTCCACATCAGCCTTTTCCTCTTCACGATGATGTACCTGTCCGGTTTCATCTTTCTCCAGTTTCCACCTACTTTTTCAACTGTACAAAGATGTGCTTACGGAAAAATGCCTGGGCCTCTCATCGGCTTGGGCAAATGTATAGTTGCTTTGGTTAAACTAAAGTTCATTCGTCCCCGCATCGCACTGATTCCGCACTTACTGATCGTGACGCCAATCTCTCGCTTAATCCATTCCGCCACAAACGGGAGCGGCCAAGTATATCACCGATCTCTGCAAACGTATGTCCTTCCCATCGGGGCCGCACGTGACTCATCTAAACCCTTGTTGCTTTTGGACTTTTGATTTTTCAGCAAGCCATTTTTATTTATAATTATTCAACTGTAATTGTATCCTTAATATTCTTTAATGTTCTGCCATTGGGGGTATCAAATATTAAAACAACATCATACTTTCCCTTTTCAAGGGTACCCGTAGGAAGAGACAGAACACGGTAACCAGATTTTAAATTCAAAATTTCTTCATCATTGTCCTCTTTTCTTGAATCTGTTGTTAATAAATACTGCCGTTTGTCACTTACTAGAGCAACTTTAATTATAGTATCTTTTGGGCTAACCCCATCTATACTTCCCCATCCACCTATACTAAGAATATTATTTTGATAAGCAAACCAATCTATTGTATATTCTATGTTGAAATCACTAGTATTGAATTTCTTATAAAATTCTTGGCGAGAAAGTTCACTTATCTCATAAGGAGTTGGTCCTAATTTAACTAACAAATAATCTCCAAAATCCTTTACATATCCCTCTTTAGGGTAATAACTCATAGCCCCTGCTCTCGCAATAATCTCCTTATCATCAAAATTTTCAAATTCTTTGACATCGTAACCATGTAAATTCATAAAGCGAAAGATTCTACTGGAATTTCTCAATTCACTTTCAAGCCCCCAAGTTCGATCCCATTGGAACATAGAATAGCCTTCTGTATCCCCAAGTTTTAAATTGAAGCTTGGAGGTGCACCAATAAACACCAATTTTTTCCGAACACCATCATCTGTCTGATACTTATCGATCTCTGTAACAATTGAATTCATTTTAGCGATATCTATCTGATACCGTAAATAATCCGTGTAAAAAACTTGGTTCATTGACTTCGTCTGAATTAGTATAACAAAAATGATTAACAAAATGGTTGCGCCGCGAAACTTAATTTTCAGATAATGTTTATGATAAAAAAACATGTACAGTAAAGCAGCGACAAATCCAACAAATACACTATTTGTTATGAAAATCCGATTTACGAGGTAAACATTACCAGTTAAAAAATACATAGAATATGCTGCCAAAATACATCCCAAACCTAAGAACATATACATGAATCGTTTATATTTTATTGAAACGCCTACACTATATATAAATAAAAATATACTCGCACTAAAAGCCATAAGTGAGCCGATTTTTTTTATTAGAAAAGATGGATGAGCAAAATTCGAAATAAACTCAAGTAGAGAGCCCAAAAGACTTTTAAAACTACTTAAATCATATTTAATATAGTTGGCTGTATAACCTGAAGGTTCAACGGAAAAAAACAGTTGTAAAAGCAATACTACATTACTATTCAAAAATATAACAAAAGCAATAAGGCCTAATGCTTTTAATAACACCAAGAAAACACCCTGAAATTTATTTAAATCTTTATTTTCTGTATACAGTGCTGTAACAAAGCAAGAAATAAAAATTCCTATTAAAAAATAAACCACTGCAAGTTCAGAAAAGGAGAGTGCATACAGTAACGAAACTATCGAAATAAAAATATATTTAAGTGATTTTTTATTAAAGGCATATTCATAAAAACTATTAAGTGAAATTGGAACTAGACACAACACTAGCCCAGTTTCTACTGTCGTCGTCATAAAAATAAAAATATCTGCTATATAAGGAGCACTAACCGCAACGCAAGAGAAAACTATTATAGATGCATTATTAAAAAAATTCCCTGAAAATTTTTGAATAATGTACCCCCAAAGAGTTACCCCTGTAGTAATAAGCAAAACTCCTATAAAATCACGCCAAAAAGGTAAAAATTCATAAGTATTGAATATAAATTTCGTGATATGAGCGCCCCATCTTCCTTGAGCCAAAAGCATGCCTTCAAAAAAATATCTCTCAAAACTCTCATCATCGACGCCCATGGAGAAATTTGTTAATGTAAAACCATATGCTAACAAAACAGTTAATGTGATTGCTATCCAATAATATTTATTCCGGCTAAAAGCTTCTTTAAACATCAAGAGATTTCCCCTTAAAATTATTATCCTTCTTTAAATCATTTGCTCCTTACATACTTAATAGCCTTTCTAAAGAAAGTTCTGTATCCATAAGTACGGATAACTTCTTTACTTTTCAAAAAAAGACTACCTAATTCACCAAGAAATTTGGATTTTTTTAACTTTTTATAAAAAAACTTATTACTCATTTCAAAAGGATTCTCTAGACTAAACATAACATCGTAATCTTTTCGATATGCTATTCTAATCGAATCATCAATCTTTTCATTTGAATCATATCTGCCATAAGACCAGGGAGTTTTGGATATATTATCTGAGTCGTTACTATCATGGATTTTTGAATATTCAGCGTATAAATTTCGAAAAGGATGTGAGCCCTCCGGCAGCCAATCTCTCATACATTTTTCAGCGGAATCTCCATAACCAGAAAAATGGATAAATCGCAAGGGATCTCCCTTAACAAAGTAGTTCCTATTTTGTTCTGTCATTCCACAGTCCAGCAGTGACCAAGGAGCAAAATCATAGCCTCTATGCCTAAATATTTCAACATCAAAGAAACAAGGAGCCAAATCAATCCACTTTTGATCAGTAAAAATTCCATTAACAATGTCATCATAACAAAAAAGGTAGAGCCTTTCAGCCCACCAATCAATAAATTTTCGGGCTTCCTCACTACGATTAACTCCTAAAAAGCCAAGATTATACACGCCATGAGCTGTACTAGAGAGCTCCATATCAATATTCCCAGGATCAAGTAGGTGAGGACATAATATGATCGGACGTGTATCTAAAATAGAGCGTAATTCTGTAAAATCTGAGTAAACATACACATCTGGATCCAGATAAATAATTTTATTTTCGTTTGGATATTCCGTATATAAGTATCGAAAAAATTGGCCTTTAACAGCAGTCGAGGCTTCGACTATAGTATGTTTAAAGATAAAACGATCAAAATTACCCTCCCAAGCATCCTTGGATAAAACAATTCGATCAAAATAAGGAGATTCATACTGAGGCAATAATTCTTTTTCTGTTAAACAAATTATAAAAGTAGCATCAGGAATATTATCTTTTACCGATTTTGCAAGAGTTCTAGCCTTGTGTAGATAATTTGCACAAATAGATGTAAAAATGATCATAAATATACCTCTATTATTTAATAATATATTTTTTTATGATGGATTTTAGTAAAGGAATTCTTTTGATCTTCTCTAAAATTGTAATACTATCTTGGAGCGCCCTGTTCAAAAATATCTGTTCTATTAGAGCATCTCTTATGATTAGTGGATATAAATGTTTATATTTTTCATAAAGGGCCGGATGTTGAGAAAAAATATCACTATAGGTTTTTTTAACAACATTGATATTTGTTAAGAATTCGGTTGTACGTGAACTAGCTTTAATTCTGTAATGAAATAAAACTTCGGGAATTTGATATATTTCCCGGCCTAATTCTAACAGAGATAGCCAGAAATCGTAATCTTCCATTCCATGCTCCATATTAGTATTGAATCCGCCAACCTTCTCCCAGTCTTCTTTATAGAACATTGCGGTAACAAAAACAATGTTATCTAGAAGCATTTTTTCTAGTGAATAATTCGGGAGGTCCCATCTACCACTCCTTTCCCCGAATAAATCCGCGTAACAATAAACTACACCAACATGATTATTTGTATTTAATATGTTAACCGCTTTCTCCACATAATCCGGCTCAATAGTATCATCTGAATCCAAGGGTAATATGTATTTTCCCGTGGCTTCCGCAATTCCGGCATTTCTTGCCCCTGCCGGCCTAAGGCGAGTGGTACGTATAAGTTTAATATCCGAATCAGTTACTTTGTCATTTAACACCTTCAGAGTGTGATCATCATTAGAGCCGTCGTCAACAACAATTAATTCTATATCCTTATATGTCTGTGCTTTTACAGAAGCAATGGCCTCTTCAATATAGGCACCATCATTGTAGCAAGGCATGATAATACTTACTTTACTCATCAAGCGTCCCCCTAGTTATCTCACCATGAAACAGAATATTCTTAACAGCTTTAAACTTATGATCTCTCGCAAAATTAGTTAAATGACCAAGGTGTCTTTGTGTATTTTCTAGGGTGTGTTCAACAAATTCCAGTTTATCTTGGGTACTATTTAAAGTGGCTCTAGTATCCCCTAGTTCTATTTCAGCATTTTTTTGAGCAGAAATAGCCTCATCAAGATTAGCTTTAGTTGATATAAGTTCATTTGCTGTTGAAGCTAATTGATTTTCCGTTTCCTCATGGTTCTGCTGAATTGTAATAATCCTGCTTTGTAAATCAGTAACAAGTTCTCTTAATTGACTCATTTCTAATGTTAATTGACGATTAACCATAAATTGCTCATTTAATTGATCTCTAAAATGATAAACTTCTTTTTCTCGTTCTTGATACCCCTCTGTCCAGTCGATAATACTACAGAAAAAATCAATCGTTAAAAACGTTGCATTTGTAAAATCTCCAAAAATTTCAAACTGTGGATCGAAGGTAAAGAACTTAGCCCCCTTTTCCTCTGTGTTCTCTTCAGCATTAATTGGCTTAATATCTGAGACGATTCCATCTGTCTCAATACTTTTTATTTTTATCCAACTAGCATTTCCTTCTAGAGGATCCCATCTTAACAATTTTGCTTTCTGTAATGCATCCTCTTGAAAAGACACTCTGAAAGAACCAGAAACAGGAACTGCGTATTTACTTTCAATATTAGAATCGGTATAACCCTCACCAACGTCAAAAAACAAAGTGGTTTTCAATCTGCTTTCCTTCAAGTAATGAGTTACAGCTCTCTCGATATTTAGCGGAATAACATCCTTTGAAAGTCTATAAAGCTCTTTTATTCCGACATACTGACTTGCAAAATAAGTTTCCCAGCTAATAAAACACTCCTCAGTTTGCTTATTGATATGAATTAAGTCATTTATTATAGATGGTGTCAGGGACGAATCCAGAGAATGATCCGTCATAAATTGTCTAAGCATTCTCCAGATTATAAACTCTAGCGGTAATTTGCAGCCAATGTGCCACTCGTAGTCAATTACCTTATAACTATCTCCGTCTACAAACACATTGCCAGATATCATGTCAAGGTTTTGATTTGAAGCCCAATGAAGTTCCTGTTGACAACGTAATTCTCCAAAAATCTCTTTAAATTCCGAAGAATGTGGTTGATGTTCTTTAGGAACATTTTCGAACAAAATATCTCTAAAACGAGAAACTTCTTTAAAGAAAAGGTCTCGATCAGCCCCATAAGATTCAATCAAACATTCTTCTAAACTTATCTCTGAAAGAAAGGGATATGAAAGGCCCATGGATTCTTTATTACAAGTAATATTCTTCATAGTTTCATCATAGGAATATACAAACCCACTGTACCGTTCCATATTGCTCAAGTGCTTTAATGCCTCAGAGTTCAAAGCATTCTTATATACACAATTCATAGCATCATCAAAAATTGTGCAAATGCGAAATTGTTCTTTCCTATTCGCGCTTAATTTTGCATAAGAAATATTTGCTGCTTCTTCATTTGGTGTTAAAGCTATCTCAACAAGAAAAGAATTGGCGAAATTATCAACAATATTTTGCTTCATAAAGGACTGATAGACTTTTTGTTCTTCAAACAATGTAACTCTGGACATATCCATAGGATAATTGGGAACCGAAGGTACCATCTTATTCACTGTTTTATCTGTAAAAATTTCTGCAGGGAACTTGTAATCAGGATAAGGGTAATAGTATTTCAAAACATGAAGATTTGTTTGTTTAACTAATTCACCAAGTTCTACCTTAGAAAAAGTCTTTACCTTCTCGCCATACATGTACCCGTTAATTCCAGAAAAATACTCACCAGTATGATCTTCCTTGGCACCTGAAAAATATTTAAGTCCTATTCTGTTCTCAATAGAGAGCAGTATTCTCCCCTTTTCATTCAAGTGAGAACTAGATATCTCCAAAAATTTTTTATATGGATTCGCACTATCAAACATATAAGCAGCATATTCCAATACACCATTCACAATAACGTAATCAAACTTCCAATCTGAAGGAATACTTTGAATATCACCCACTACAATTTCTAAATTTTCATAATGTTTGTGACGTTGATAATTTATCTCTGCTCGCCGTTTTGTTAACTCAACTGCAACTACTTTCTTTGCCTTTTCACAAAACAACCCTGTTATTGCCCCGCAGCCCGCTCCAATTTCTAGAATGCTGCAATTTTGCTTAAATGGAAACCAGTTTAATATATTTTGCCGGAGATGAGAAAAATGATAAACCACTGGCCATCTCCCATCCTGAAACCAATCGTATTCATTTATTGATTGAGAAATCTCAAATAGCTCTTGTTCGATATCTCCATCAGAGTAGAGGTTGTCATTACTCGATATATAGTAATCAAGATTTAACTTTGCCATTTTAATCCCCCCAACTCATAATTTAAAACCTTACTTAAGATCTCGTCTATTTAACGAATACATATCAGGGCGGCCTACATCAAAATGCACCTGGATATCAGTAATTTCACCCTCTATTACCCTAAAGGATTTAATTGTTGAATACGAGTCAATTTCTGTCAAAAAAATTCGATCATCTAGGCTAGTCAAGCCATAAGGTATTCCTCTTACGTCCAATAATCCCATAATATCCTCATAGGATTCTTCTATATTGTGTAGGTCTTTGACTCTGATTAATCCTGGCGTAATATCGCCAGCACCATTTTGGTAAATACTAATATAAAAAAATGAACCCATTTTTATAATTTCGTTCATTCCTTGAAAATCAAAAGGAACGGTGTATTCATTAACCAAATCAAATGATAAATCCTTATGGTTGACCACAGTTATCTTACCAGGTCCTGAAACTATATAAAGACTGTCATCTATTAAGCTTATGGATCTAACATACGATGATTTCAGAAAATCCAGCTTAACTACTTTTTCAACTTCAACAACATTATCAACATTCCTTAATACGAATATTTGCTGCGATGACGCAGATATTCCATAAAATCGATTTGTGTTGCAGTCATAAACAATTTTATTAGGTTGTCGACCAATCCCGGAAATTGTCTGTGTTTCCACAACATCTCCGGATCCTAGTATCTTTAAAACTTTTACCGCGTCATTCCCAGTATCTTCAATTAAAGTCACCGAACCATCTGATGCAATGGAATGAGGATTATTTAAATCTACAGGTAGAGTGTCCCAATACTCGATTTCATCTAATAAATTATCATTGTGAATTACACGATGGTGCCAGCAATCTACAATAAAATAACGTTCGTCGATTTTAGTTATGCACGTTGGTGAATATAGTTTAGATTTGTAATTATTAAAATCACTTGTAACCCCTGATTGGGAAGCCACAAGTTCCCTTGTATAGCTTTGATATGCTTTGCAAACTTCATTGGCGTTACCAATCATTTTGACCTCACCATGGTCAAGCCATATAACTCGAGAGCACATTTGTCTTATTTGTTCTATGCTATGAGAAACCATTATAACCGTTGTGCCTCCGCTCATTAACTCGCGCATTCTCCGCGCGCTCTTCTTCTGAAAGCTAGCGTCACCGACTGATAGTATCTCATCTACAATTAAAATATCTGGATCAACGAGTGTTGCAATCGAAAATGCCAATCTCATCGTCATACCAGAAGAAAAATTACGGACAGGGACATTCATAAACTCATGCAATTCTGAAAATTCAACTATCTCATTATATTTTTCTGTTAAATATTTTTTTGAATACCCGAGTACAGCTCCATTAAGAAAAACATTCTCTTTAGCGGTTAGATCAATATCAAATCCAGCCCCAAGTTCTAACATTGGTGCAATGTTACCCATGACTTTTACGTTTCCCTCAGTAGGGGCCAATATTCCCGAAATAATTTTAAGTAATGTGCTTTTCCCTGCACCATTATTGCCAATAATTCCTACAACTTCCCCTTTTTTAATAGAAAACGAAACGTTGTTTAATGCGACGAATTCTTTGTATTCAATTTTACCCGATACCTTTTTAATAACATATTCTTTAAGACTCATAATACGATCATTTGCCATCCGGAACTTCATGGAAACATTATCTACTGAAATCAAATTGATCTCCTCACAAATTAAGAATAAATTTATTTTGTGTCCGTTTAAACACTATTATTCCGATAACCAAAGAGCATACAGCAATAATCCCACAATTTATCCATGCTTTCGCAACCGGTATACCACCTTCTAAAATTATAAATCTAATGAATCTTATAAAGTGATACATGGGATTTAATTTCAGCACGGTCGTCATTGAAGATGGAAGTATGCTTTCAGGATAAAATATTGGTGTTAAATAGGTCCAAATCGTTAGCACAATACTATATAAAAACTGAGTATCTCTGAAAAACACCATTACTGACGCAAGCAAAAAAGATACTCCGCAAATAAATATGAATAGGCATAAAATTCCGTACAAGATCGCGAAGTGAGTCCACGTAATAGTCATTCCGCTAGCTATAATTACGACATAAAGGGCTACTAAAGAAAACAAGAAATTAACGCCAGAAGAAACGACACGAGAAAAGGGGTAGATATATTTGGGAATATAAACCTTATTAATAAGTGATGCATTCTGAATAATACAGGTCATCGATTGTGTTGTTGCATCAGACATATAGTTAAACATAACAATCCCGCTCAACAAATAAACTGCATAGTTGGGTATATCGAATCGGAATACAGTAGAAAAAACCATATATTGCACAACCATTATCAACAATGGATTTAACAGGCTCCACAAAATACCCAAAACCGATCTTCGATACTTTGTTTTAAAATCCCGTTCAACTAACTGAGAGAGCAAAAAACCATATTTTCCATATAGAGTAAATACTTTATTAATCATCGAACAACCCCACAATTATTTCTTAATATTTTCAACTCACAATTGACCGTTAACAATTTCAGTTAAATAAACCCCGTAATCGGTTTTAAGCAACGGGGCTGCCAATCTTTCCAACTCTGTTAACGTTATATATCCCATTCTGTAAGCAATTTCCTCGATGCAAGCAATGTATAACCCCTGCCTTTTCTGTACTGCCTCAACATAGTTACTTGCTTCCAGTAGCCCCTGATGGGTCCCGGTATCAAGCCATGCCATACCTCGACCAAAAAGTTCCACTTTTAAGTTATTCATTTTAAGATACTCTTGATTTATAGAAGTGATTTCGAGCTCACCTCTTGGAGACGGAGTTACAGACTTCGCTATTTCCACCACCTTATTGTCATAGAAATAAAGCCCTGGGATAGCGTAATTAGATTTAGGCTTTTTGGGTTTTTCTTCAATTGATATCACATTATTTCGCTCATCAAACTCAACTACACCATAATCCACAGGATTTTTTACGTAATAACCGAAGATTAATGCACCGTTTTTGATACAAGAGCCCTTTTTAAGTATTTCACTAAACCTTTGACCGTAAAAAATGTTATCTCCTAACACTAAAGAAACATTTCGGGATCCGATAAATCCCTCACCAAGTATAAATGCCTCGGCTAAACCTTTTGGTTCACTTTGAACTTGATATGAAAAACTCATGCCGAGTTGACTACCATCACCAAGTAACTCCTTAAATATAGGCAAGTCACGAGGAGTTGAGATAATAAGAATTTCCCTAATACCAGCTAACATAAGCACTGAGAGTGGATAATAAATCATCGGTTTATCATAAATCGGCAATATTTGTTTAGATACTGCTTTGGTTAGAGGATATAACCTCGTACCAGATCCACCAGCCAAAATAATTCCCTTCAAAAAACTCACCCTAACTGAAATAAGATAAAAGCAACCCCTATGAGTGGAAATCTAGCTCCATTCCACTTCCTATGCTAAAATACTAACGTATCTATTAGCAAAGGAGAAAAAAACGTGTCGAATCCAGTATACGGGAAAAAAACCGCGACGTCGAGAAATGGGGAAAAATTGCCTGCGGCGTTGTGGGTGTTGTTGATTGGACTGATTGTATTTCTGGTTTGGGCGCCGTTCCAAGCCGGGGTCTTCAACGGACTTGCGCTTAACTTTGAAAAACCGATGTTTTGGTCCGTATTCATCGGAAGCTTGCTCATGCTGGCATGGGTCGCAGCCTACTTCAAGCAGATAAAACTGAATGAGCAGCGGGATTGGTTGGCGGTTTGGGTCCTGCTCATTCCGATCACCTATTGTCTGGCGCTGATCTCGGCGGCCAGTCATTATTTTGCCATGAATATGGTGCTGATTCAGTGCCTTTATGCGATGGTCTTCATTATTGGTCTTTATCTACTGCAAAATAGACAGGCTAATTCTATAATAGAGACTTCCATCGTTACAGTGGCTTACCTCATCGTAATGTTCGGCTTGTTGAATTGGCTGGGCCAAGGGAGAACCGTATCGGCCATGGTAGGCTGGTTTACGAAGTGGGTCATTAATGGCCAATATAAACAAGCCGTCTGGGTGGACTCCAACGGTCCTCGTTTGGCCTCGGTGTTCCAGTATCCGAATACGTATGCCGCCTTCTTGATGGCGTTCTTCTTCGTGGCGGTTTTTGCGATTACACGTTCGAAAAAATGGTACAGCCAGGCGATTCACGCCTTTATGCTCGTACCGATCGTGCTTTCGATCCTACTGACGCTATCGCGGGGCGGTTTGGTGTTCCTGCCGGTCGTTTTCGTTATCCTGCTGCTGTTCCTGAAGCCGGCTAAGCAGATTTTGTGGATCATGTACTGTCTGATCGCCGGTGTTGCGACGATTGCCATCGCCAAACCGGTCACGGACCTGGGGCAGCAGTTCCACCTCGGGCAGATCGGAGATCCTGCCAAGGGCTGGGGGTATATCCTCGTCGTCTCGGCTTTGGTGGCCGTCATCGCCTGGCTTATCCAACGCTTCGTCGCTCCCAAGCTTGAGCAGGTAACAGAGCGCTGGTCAGCAAAAAAACTGGCGAGTCTCTGGCTTCCGCTCATCTCCGTGGTGGCTGTCGTAGTACTAGCCGTGCTTTTGCTCGGAACAAACCTTAAAAATGTACTGCCTGGGAATATTGGGCAGCGCCTCGAAAATATCAATATGCAGCAGCATAGTTTGCTGGAACGTCTCACGTTTTACAAAGACGCTGTGAAGGTCATCAAAGATTATCCGGTAGTCGGAGCCGGTGGCGGAGCATGGGCTAATATTTTCGAAAAATATCAAAACAACCCGTACTCCAGCCGGCAGGCGCACAGCTTTATTATGCAGTATCTCGTGGAAACCGGCATTCTCGGATTTATAGTTCTGGTCGCGTTCCTCGCCTATATTTTCTACAAGTATATTCGAGGTTATATACGTGCCGACGAGACGAAGCGAAACGATTATTTCGTTTACTTTATTGTCGTTCTCTCCTTATTAATTCACAGCTTAATGGACTTTAATATGAGCTATATCTATATCAGCATGCTCGTCTTTCTGGGCCTCGGCGGTATGGCCGCGGCGATGGACAGTAAACCGGTCAAGCGGTTGACCATCAAACCTTCGGGAATCCGCGCGCTCTATAGTGCCGTGATGGTGGTCGGCTCGCTGATTCTGATTTTTGTCTCTGCCATTTACATCCAGGCTAGCGGCGCTGCCGAGAAAGGTATCACTTTAATCAGAACCAGCTCCGACTTCCAGGCCATTCAAGCTCCATTCGTAGAGGCTCTGAAGAAACGCGCTGACCAACCGGACGCGGTGCTCAATTACAACGTTGTCCTGCGTGCCGGCTATGAACAAACCAAAGACGAGGCTTTCTATGAACAAGATCTCAAGCTGTTGACAGACGCTTTGAAAAAGGACTCTTTCAACAAGAGCATGTATAACCAGTTGATCACCCTCTATGAGTCAAAAGGGGAATATGATAAGGCCTATGAAGTATTGAAGGACAACGCTCACCGTTATGTATATGACCAGGATTGGTACGAAAAGCTGATTGCGCAATCCTTTGAGCTCGGGCACCAGGCCTTGGGCAAAGCGGCGGCGGACCAAAAGGACAAATACTTCAGAAGCGGTCTGGCGGCTTATCAACACGTCGTGGACGGCGTAGAGCATTTGAAGACCCTTCCAAAGGGGCAAATGCAGGGCGGTGCGTTCGCAGTGACACCGACCATGGCCCTCAATGCCGGGAAAATGCAGTATATGATGAATCAACCGGCCGAGGCCGCAGCCATCTTGAAGCAGGGACTCGGTCCTGATCTGAACGATTCGACGAACAAGGAAATCGCCAGCTGGTATTTGGCCGCGCTGCAGAAATCCGGCGGCAACGATCAAGCACTTTACGATCAGCTCATCCAACTTGATCCGAGCGAAAAAGAAACGATCGACAACTTGGTAATGTTGAATTTTTAAAAGAAAAAATCGGCTTCTCCGTTAAGAGAGGCCGATTTTTTTATCTGTCAGCAGATCCGCCATGTAAGCCAGCAAATCTTCCCGCAGTTCTTGATTTTGCAGTGCGTAATGAATCGTCGTCTTGATAAATCCGAGCTTCTCCCCAACGTCATGACGCACTCCATCGAAGTGATAGGCAACAATGCGCTCGGTCTCCTTCAGGCGTGAAATCGCGTCGGTTAGTTGAATTTCCCCGCCTACCCCCTCATCCTGTCCTTCCAGAATGTCAAAAATCGTCGGAGTTAAAATGTATCTTCCCATAATGGCCAAATTGGACGGAGCTTGGTCGGCCGGCGGTTTCTCCACCAACTGTTTCGCCTGATAAACGCGATCCCCGATCTCCGTTCCGTCAACAATCCCGTATCTGGACACTTCCTCCCAAGGTACCGGTTGAACACCCACGACCGAGGCTTTTTGAAAATTGTAAACATCGATCATCTGCTTCAAGCAAGGCACTCTCGATTCCACAATATCATCGCCGAGCAGCACCGCAAACGGTTCATTGCCGATAAACTTGCGGGCGCACCATATTGCATGGCCCAGACCCCTCGGCTCCTTCTGACGGATATAATGAATATCGGCCATCTCCGAAGACTTGCGAACCTCATTCAGCAGGTCCCATTTGCCCTTTTCGGACAGGTTTTGCTCGAGTTCAAACGAATTGTCGAAATGATCCTCAATCGCCCGCTTGCCTTTCCCGGTGACGATGATAATATCCTCAATTCCCGAAGCTACGGCTTCCTCCACGATATACTGAATCGTCGGCTTATCCACGATCGGCAGCATTTCCTTCGGCATCGCTTTGGTCGCGGGCAGGAAGCGGGTTCCCAGTCCAGCCGCGGGGATGATCGCTTTGCGAATTTTCATGAAGGTCAGTCTTCCTTTCCAAATACGTAAGATGGTGCCATTATAACATAATCGAACTAAAAAAAAGACAGGCAGATATGCAGTATGACAAAGTATCTCCTGACTTGTTAGAGCAAAGGATATCTAAGACTGATAATCAACAAGAAAGGCCTCCCAGGCAAGCATGCCTCGAGAAGCCTTCAATTCATCCACGATCAATGCATCCAGAATTTAAAGCGCGATGCGAGCGACTGCGGGGTTTCTTCGTACCGTTTCCAGGCGTCCGGGTCCGGTGTATGAAGATGGCGTTCGGTGCCGTACTCGATCTTCCGGTACTCTTGGTCACCGCCGATTTCCAGCCGATTATGAACCTTGGTAACCACCGACTGCATTTCGAGGAATCCTTCAAACATCACTTTCACCCTCCTGAAAATAAATGAATTTCGATTGAACCTTCATTATTTTGGTTACGCTTTCATTATACCACATCACCGATTTTTTGCGTGCTGATAAATCTCGTTTATCGGCCATTTTTTTTGAGTTTTCACAACCTCGTCACAAGCAAAAAAAACTGTAGTGATGCGGCTTCACGGCTTTGTTTGCCTACCGAATACAGCTGTCCTCTCGTAGTGAACTGCTCTTTAACTAGTGGGAATTCTTCCCGTTAATTTGGTGCAATAGATTAGCGGGAGGATTTCCCGTTAATAAGGTGTACTAAAGCAAAAAGATGCCCTCCGAGCACGCAGGCAAATGCGCCGGAGGGCCATCCAAACCGATTTTTGTTTACTTCACCAACTGTCCCCGGGTTACGCCGAGCTGGTTGGTGGCTTTCAGTGTTTTCCAAACCTGGGTGCCGCTGATTTCTCCGCGCAGCGCACGGTTGTACAGGTCAATCACCTGGTGAACCTGCTCCGGTGTTTCCTCCAGGAATTCCACCCGATAGTTCGGTACCCCGAGCTCCAAGAAATGACTCAGGTATTCCGCCCCGGATTGTTCAATCGCATTGTAGACCGTGTTGCGGCAGCCCTCGTCGACCCGCACCGGATGGCTCATACCGATCCGGTCCTGCAGCGAGGCGCGGTGCTCTTCGCACGGGCGGCCGCAGTTGGTGTAGTCGGTGCCTTCGCTCAGGAAGGTACAGTACACACAGTGTTCGGTATGGAACATCGGCAGATGCTGATGGATGACGATTTCCATTTGGGCCGTCCGGCTGCGCCGCAGCAGATCGACCATCTGCTGGACGTTCAGATCGTAGGACGGCGTGACGAGGTCGCAGCCCGCCTCGAGGAACAGTTCCACCGTCTTGTGGTTGGCGATGTTCAGCGAAAAATCGCCGATCAGCCGCGGATGCGAGGCGGACGGGTTTTCCATCCGGTGGCGCAAGTAAAAATACAGCGCGCCGGTATTGCGCACCAGCACCGCGTCCGGCTGGAGGCGCAGAATGTTGTTGTGGTAGCCGTTCTCGCCCGGCATATGAATGCGCGGCGTCGCCAGCGCGATCTGCTTGCCGGCGGCCCGAACGGCCTCCACCGCTGCCGGGAACTGCTTGATAAACTCGAAGTCGGCGTAGATCATGCCGACGCCCGCCTCCAGCGCAGCCTCCACTTGCGGGAGGCTGCGGCACAGCGCGGTGAGCTGTGCCCCACCGCGCGCCACGGGCGCGCCGCCCTGCTTCGCCGGGGTGGCCGCCGGAGCCGCAGCCCGCGTGTACACGGGCGGCTTCGGCCGCGCGCCGGCGAGCAGTTCCACCGCGCGCCGGCGCACCCCGTTCAGCTCTCGCATAGGCAGGATCACGTCGCCTTCCAGCGACGTGTCCAGCCGCTCGAGCTGGAACACCGTGCCGCCGAGACGCCCGAACTGCTCTTCTAGCAGCGCGGCGTCCATCGGCCGTTTTTGCGCGACCTCGAGCGTGAGCTCCGAGTCGACGCGCACGGTCGTGCCCTTCTGGACATCGGTCCAGAAGGTCGTCAGCGGCTCGCCGGCGCGGCCGACCGCCCGCACATGTACCGGGAACACCCGGTACGGCTTGTCGGTCTCGAATGTCTGGCGCAGCCGCTTGTCCATCGCCGGATCACTCGTCTTCCAGATCCGGTCGCCCACATGCACCCGGCGCAAATCCACGTCGTTGCGTCCGGGGACGATGTCGACGATCCACGATTCGCCGGCTTCGCCTTCCAGCTTCACACCCTTGCGCCGCAAATCATAGACGCGGCCGCCTTCTTCCTTCTTCGTCGGATCGCCCGCGTCGAACACGATGCCGTCGCCGCGCTTCAGCGGCGCTTCGAGCTTGCAGACGACCCCGTCGCGAAGCACCTGCTCCACCCGGCCGAGATAAACGCCGCGGCTTTTCGGAAACGTGCCTTCCACCAGCTTCTTGTTGTTCGTTCCTTCCAGGAAGCCATGCGTAAAGCCGCGCGAAAAGCTTTGTTGAAGTTCGCGAACTTCCTCTTTAGAGGGACGGGTATTGTCCCCGTCAAAATATCGGTCAATCGCCTTCCGGTACTTGCTCACCACATTGGCCACATATTCCGGGCTCTTCAAGCGCCCTTCAATCTTAAACGAGGTGACGCCGGCTTCGATCAGCTCCGGCATGATATCGATGGCCGCCAAATCCTTGGGCGACAGCAGATAGGCGATATCCCCCATCGGCTTCGGCTCTCCGTCCACGATCAGATCATAAGGCAATCGGCAGGCCTGCGCGCACTCGCCGCGATTGGCCGAACGGCCGCCCCACATTTCCGAGGTCAGGCACTGGCCCGAATAGGAGACGCACAGAGCACCGTGCACAAACACTTCCATCGGAAGCTTCGCCTGCTCCCCGATCTTTTGGATCTGTTTCAAGTTGTTTTCCCGTCCGAGCACCACTCGTTCCATGTTCCAAGGCTTCGTAAACTCCACCGCTTCGGGCGACGTAATCGTCATTTGCGTCGATCCGTGAATCGGAAAGTCCGGCGACAGTTCCCGGATCAGTTTCACCAGGCCGAGATCTTGTACGATTACCGCGTCGACGCCGGCTTCAATGCAGCGCTCGATCAAGTCCTGCGCATCGGCCAGTTCATTTTCAAACACGAGAATATTGAACGTCAAAAATCCTTTAACCCCATAGCTATGCAAAAAAGCCATAATTTCAGGCAGCTCGTCCATTCGAAAATTATTGGCGCGCGCCCGGGCATTAAACTTCTCTACGCCGAAAAATACCGCGTCCGCCCCGTTCGCCACCGCCGCCCGCATGCAGTCCCAATCCCCCGCCGGAGCGAGCAGCTCCACATCTTGTCTAGTCAATGCCTTCTGGCTCATGATTTCCTCCCGGATGACAGAGAACCCGGTCAGCCGCCGGATCATCTTCATCTATATTGATAATTTCAGGTGCATGCTGCAACCTGAGATGATAAACGCCATAACTAAACCATTTTAACAGACATCGGCCCTACTCTCTAGCCACCTGGCAACGGAAAGCGTTGGTCCCCTTCCCAAATCGCGCATAGCCGCACATAAAAAGACACCCCATCCCGCCCCCGGAATAAAGTGCCTTCCCTTCTTTGTCCCCCGCTTGTCTGCTTAACCGATTAACTAAACCAGGATTTAATCATGATGGCGTCGGATGCCAAAAAGATCAGCAAGCTGAGCAGGCCGAATCCGATCGCAAACAAATTCTTCTTCGGGCGCTCTCTCAGCAAACGAACCACCCCGATAAAAATCACGATCGTAAACAGAATCATAAAAATATCAAAGCCGTTAAAGGTCGTCGTTACTTCCCCCGCTGCAGCGAGTAACATACGCTAGCCCTCCTTGAGAATGTTCACGAAATTTCCATCTTCTTATATGTTAGCTTCTCATGAATGCGGATGCAAGAGAAATGACAAAAAAAATCTACATTTACTTCATTCCGCGTACAGATATCTCATTGACCTTTCATTTCTTCCATTATGAACAGTTTTCAGTTCAAATATAATGTACTCTCCTCAAGGACAAAATCTAAATATGTCTTTCCAAAAGTGGACTAACAGGGTTACCTCCTCTTCGACATTCTCCTTACTCCCCGGATAAAAATAAGACCGCCCCATCAGGTTCATTCAACCTGCCTGGGAACGGTCCTTCAAATTCGAATTACTCGGTTCGATTCAACTTCGATTCAAGGCTTGGTTCCGCTCCGCTTAAGAGTGGACCTTGATTTCTTCCGTACGTTTTCTGTCGCGCTCCAGGATCGGAGCCAGATAACGCCCGGTATAGGATTGCTCGACTTGGACGAGGTCCTCCGGCGTTCCCGTGGCGACGATCGTACCGCCGCCGCTGCCGCCTTCCGGACCGAGATCGATCAGGTAATCGGCGGTTTTGATGACATCCAGGTTGTGCTCGATCACCAGCACCGTTTCGCCGGAATCCACCAAGCGGTGCAGCACCGTAAGCAGGCGGTCGATATCGTCGACATGGAGGCCGGTGGTCGGCTCGTCCAAGATATAAATCGTCTTGCCTGTACTCCGGCGGTACAGTTCGGAGGCCAGCTTCACGCGCTGCGCTTCACCGCCGGACAAGGTCGTGGCAGGTTGCCCCAAGTTAACGTATCCGAGGCCGACATCCAGCAGCGTTTGAAGCTTGCGGTGGATCTTCGGAATGTTCTCGAAAAATTTCGTCGCATCCTCGACCGTCATATCCAGCACATCGGCAATACTCTTGTTCTTGTACTTGACCTCCAGCGTCTCCCGGTTGTACCGCTTGCCTTTGCATACCTCGCAAGGCACATAAACATCGGGAAGGAAGTGCATCTCGATCTTGATAATCCCGTCGCCCCGGCAGGCTTCACAGCGGCCACCCTTGATGTTGAAGCTGAACCGCCCTTTCTTGTATCCGCGAACCTTCGCTTCATTCGTCTGCGAGTACAGATCGCGGATATCATCGAAAACGCCGGTATATGTCGCCGGATTGGAGCGAGGTGTACGGCCGATTGGGGACTGGTCGATGTCAATCACCTTGTCGACATGCTCCAGGCCTTTGATTTCACGGTATTGTCCCGGACGAACCCTGGCCTTGTTCAGATCCCGTGCCAAGGTTTTGTACAAAATCTCATTCACCAGCGTAGATTTGCCGGATCCCGATACCCCGGTGACCGCCGTAAATACGCCGATCGGGAATTTGACATTGATGTTCTTCAAGTTGTTCTCCTTCGCGCCCTTCACTTCCAGCCAGCGTCCGTCCGGTTTGCGGCGCTCCTCGGGAACCTGAATGAACTTCTTGCCGCTCAAATACTGTCCGGTCAAGGAGTTCGGATCGGCCATCACTTCCTGCGGAGTCCCCTGGGCGATAACCTGACCTCCATGCTTGCCCGCGCCGGGACCGATGTCGATAATATAGTCCGCCGCCATCATCGTATCTTCGTCGTGCTCGACGACGATCAGCGTATTGCCCAAATCCCGCATATGCGCAAGCGTGGAGATCAAACGGTCGTTATCCCGCTGATGCAGCCCGATGCTGGGCTCGTCCAAAATATACAGGACGCCCATCAGGCTGGAACCGATCTGCGTCGCCAAACGGATCCGCTGCGCCTCTCCGCCGGAGAGCGTGCCCGCCGCCCGGCTCAGCGTCAGGTATTCCAGACCCACATTGACAAGGAAACCCAATCGGCTGTTGATTTCCTTGAGGATCAGGTGGGCGATCGCTTTTTCCTTCTCGCTCAACTGCAGCCCCTGAAAGAATTCCATGGCTTCGCCGATAGACAGCGAGGTAACGTGGGCCATATTCTGGTCATTAACCGTAACGGCGAGAATCTCTTTCTTCAGGCGGTGCCCCTTACAGGTTCCGCAAGGCTTCGTTCCCATGAACTCCTCGATAAATTCGCGAATGCCTTCCGAGGCGGTGTCCCGGTAGCGGCGCTCCAGGTTGTGCACGATCCCTTCAAAAGTCACATAAGCATCCTTGCTCATGCCGAAATCGTTCTGATAGCGGAACCGGACTTTGGTGTCCCCCGTACCGTACAGCAGCCTATCCATTTGTTCCTTGCTGAGCTCGGAAACAGGCACATTCTGCGGAATGTCGAAATGCTCGCAGACCGACCGTAAAAATTGCGGATAATAGTTCGATGTGCTGCCGGCCCACGCCTCAAACGCGCCTTCTTCGATCGACTTGGATTTGTCGGGAACGAGCAATTCGGGATCGATAATCATCTTGACGCCGAGACCGTCGCATTCCGGACAAGCCCCGAAGGGACTGTTGAACGAGAACATGCGCGGGGACAGTTCCTCCATGCTGAATCCGCAGATCGGGCAGGCATAGTTGGAACTGAAGCGCAGTTCCTCCTGTCCGATAATATCCACCAGAAGCTGTCCGCCGGACATTTTCAGCGCCGTTTCGATCGAATCGGCCAGCCGGCTGCGGACATCTTCCTTTATGACGATCCGGTCCACAATGACTTCGATGGAGTGTTTCTTATTCTTCTCCAGCTCGATGTTCTCCGAGAGGTCGCGCTGTTCCCCGTCCACCCGGACGCGGACAAATCCCTGTTTGGCAATCTCGCTGAACAGACTCTTATGCTCGCCCTTCTTGCCGGAGACGACCGGCGCGAGAATTTGCAGCCGGGTTTTCTCGGGATACTGCATAATCCGGTCCACCATTTGTTCCACCGATTGGGACGTGATCTCGATCCCGTGCTCGGGACAATGCGGATGGCCTACCCGTGCAAATAGCAGGCGAAGATAGTCGTATATCTCGGTGACCGTGCCGACGGTAGACCGAGGGTTGCGGCTCGTCGTCTTCTGGTCGATCGAAATCGCCGGGGATAAGCCCTCGATGGAATCGACATCCGGCTTCTCCATCTGACCTAGAAACTGCCGGGCGTAAGCGGAAAGGGACTCCACGTATCTGCGCTGTCCCTCCGCGTAAATCGTGTCAAACGCCAGCGACGACTTGCCGGAACCGCTCAATCCCGTCAAAACGACGAAGCGGTCGCGCGGGATGGTGATATTGATATTTTTTAAATTGTGCGCTCTCGCGCCTTTGATGACGATATTCTCACTAGCCAAGGTTTCATCTCCCCACTCTTATTCCGCCTTTAGTTCCATAATGGCGTCACGCAGCTCCGCAGCCCGTTCGAACTGCAGGTTTTTGGCGGCTTCTTTCATTTCTTTCTCCATGCGGCCAATCAATGCCTCGCGATCGCGCTTGGACATCTTGCCCTTCGTCGCGCCGGCCAGATAATCGCTCTTGCTTTCGGCCACCCGGGTCGCCTCGATGACGTCACGCACTTTCTTGCGGATCGTCTGCGGCGTGATCCCGTGCTTTTCGTTGTAAGCCATCTGAATGGAACGGCGCCGCTCGGTCTCCTTGATCGCTTTGTCCATCGATTCCGTAATCTGGTCGCCGTACATCAGCACGCGCCCTTCCGAGTTCCGCGCCGCGCGTCCGATCGTCTGAATCAGCGACCGCTCCGAGCGCAAGAAACCTTCTTTATCCGCATCCAGGATCGCCACCAGCGAAACCTCCGGCAAATCCAGGCCTTCCCGCAGCAGGTTGATCCCGATCAGAACATGAAACGTCCCCAGGCGCAAGTCGCGCAGGATGCTCATCCGCTCCAGCGTTTTGATATCCGAGTGCAAATAGCGGACCTTAATGCCGATTTCTTTCAGATAATCCGTGAGGTCCTCCGACATCTTCTTCGTCAGCGTCGTCACCAGCACCCGCTCATCCCGGTCGATCCGTTCCCGGATTTCCCCGATCAAATCATCGATCTGACCCTTCGTCGGACGCACTTCGATGATCGGATCCAACAAGCCTGTCGGCCGGATAATCTGTTCTACCATCGTATTGCAATGCTCGATTTCATAAGGCCCCGGCGTCGCCGAAACATAAATAAGCTGCCCGGCCTTCTCCTCAAACTCTTCAAATTTGAGCGGCCGGTTATCGAGCGCCGAAGGCAGGCGGAAGCCGTGGTCGACGAGCACGTTTTTGCGGGCCTGGTCACCGTTGTACATCGCGCGGATTTGCGGCAGCGTCACATGGGATTCGTCGATCACGATCAGAAAGTCGTCCGGAAAATAATCCAGCAGCGTGTAAGGCGTAGCTCCGCGTTCGCGGAACGTGAGCGGTCCGGAATAGTTCTCGATGCCCGAGCAGAACCCGACTTCCTTCATCATTTCGATATCATAGCGGGTCCGCTGCTCCAGCCGCTGCGCCTCCAGCAGCTTGCCCTGGGACCGGAACAGCTCTAGCCGTTCCTCCAACTCGCGTTCGATATTTATCAGAGCGATCCGCATCGTCTCTTCCTGGGTCACAAAGTGCGAAGCCGGGAAGATGGCGATATGATCGCGTTCCGCGACCAATTCTCCGGTCAGGACGTCGATTTCGGTAATCCGTTCGATTTCGTCGCCGAAAAACTCGACCCGCACCGCCTGCTCGCCCTTCGAAGCCGGGAAGACTTCCAACACGTCGCCGCGGACACGGAACGTCCCGCGCACGAAGTTAATATCGTTCCGCTGATACTGGATATCCACCAGGCGGCTCAAAATCTGGTTCCGCGATTTCTCCATCCCCACACGCAGCGAAAGAACAAGGTTGCGGTACTCCATCGGCGAACCGAGGCCGTAAATGCAGGACACGCTGGCCACAATAATGACGTCCCGCCGCTCAAACAGCGAGCTGGTCGCGGAGTGTCTTAGCTTATCGATCTCTTCGTTAATGCTGGAATCTTTCTCGATATAGGTGTCGGAGGATGGAATGTAGGCTTCCGGCTGGTAGTAGTCATAGTAACTTACGAAGTAGTCTACGGAGTTGTTCGGGAAAAACTCTTTGAATTCGCTGGCCAATTGGGCCGCCAGCGTTTTGTTATGGGCGATGACCAGAGTGGGCCTTCCGAGCTTGGCGATCGTTTGGGCGATCGTGAAGGTTTTTCCTGTACCCGTGGCTCCCAACAGCGTCTGGTGCTTTTTACCCATTTTTACACCCTCGACCAATTCCTCGATGGCCCCCGGTTGGTCGCCCTGTGGCGAAAATTCCGAAATCAGCTCGAATTTATTGTTGCTTAAGACAATTTCACTCATTGTCCACATCACCCTTATCGTCTAAAATGGAAAATGTACTTCTTATATGCAGTAGATTTGGACCAGGCACTTTATATTAACCTGTATTCTCATCTCTTAATTGAAGATATACAGGGAAGTCTCATTTTTTATTGGCTCATCCCCAAAAATAAGAATGAGTGTTCCCATTGATTATACCTTGTTTAGAAATGGGATGCAATCGATAAGTCATGGAATAGGAGTTGTTTAACAGTCGATGGATATTGCAACGATTCTGGGCCTCATTATTGGACTTGCCGCGCTGATCGGCGGATTTATGTGGGAAGGAGGAGAACTCGGCGGGCTCATGCAGATCGCCTCGGCCGTCATCGTGCTTGGCGGTACGCTGGCCGCCGTCATGGTCAGTTACCCGCTCGCCAAACTGAAAACCGTCCCGCGCGCCTTGGCCTTGGCCTTCACCTCACGCAACGAGGACACGACGGAGCTGATCGAGAATCTTGTCGGCATGTCGACGATCGCACGGCGCGAAGGCGTGCTGGCTTTGGAGCAAAAAGCGGCGGAACACCCGAACCCCTTTTTGAAGGAAAGCATTCAACTCGTCGTGGATGGTACGGAGCAGAGCATGGTTAAGCAAATTATGGATTTGGAAATCGACGCCATTCAGCATAAATATGAAGGGTATGCGAAAATCTTTGAATCCGCCGGAGGCTATGCCCCTACAATGGGGATCATCGGGACGGTTATGGGCCTCATTCACGTCCTCGGCAGTCTGAGCGAGCCGACCGCGCTCGGCCCGTCCATCGCCCTCGCGTTTACGGCCACGCTGTACGGGGTAGCCTGCGCGAATCTGATCTTCCTCCCGATCGCTTCCAAACTCAAAGACCGGGGCGAGGAGGAAGTAGCCCGAATGGAAATGATGCTCGAAGGCGTGCTTTCGCTGCAAAACGGGGATCATCCGGTCCTCGTCCGGCGCAAGCTGGAATCCTACATAGCGGGTGCGCGCCACGATGTGGCGAAATCCGGGGAGACGAAAAGCGTATGAGCCGCACTCCGAGACCGCAGCGCCGGGGCCGGCGGGACGGCAAGGAAAATCATGACCGCTGGTTGATCACTTATGCCGATCTGATTACGCTGCTGCTTATTTTTTTCGTTGTCATGTATGCGATGAGCCGCCTGGACGTGGAGAAATACGGTATCGTCACGCAATCCCTGCAGCTCACGTTCAGCAATGGGGACTCGCTGATTGAGAAAGGCACCGGTGTCCTCGGGAGCGAGGATCGCCACGCTTTTAAAAATCCCCCTACGGACTCCGCCGGGCAAGGAGAGCAAGGTCCGGGGCAAGGCGGTCCGAACGGGCAAAACGGGAAGAGTACCTCCGGCCAACCGGAGCAGAACGGCGGCGATCTGTCGCAGAAACCGCTGACCGACCGCGAGCTCGCCTTCCGTAAACAGGAGGAGGAACTGCAAAACTTGATGGGTCTTATCGAAGCCTATGTGAAGGAGAACCAGTTAGAGGATCAAATTCAGGTAGCGGATTTGCCCAAGGGGATCTCCATTACCCTGAGCGACCGCTTCCTGTTTGATATCGGCAAAGCCGCGCTGAAGCCCGACTCCGCCAAAACGCTAACCAAACTGGCCAGCCTGTTCAGCCAGCTCGACACGATGATCAGCATCGAAGGCCATACGGATAACCTCCCGATCGGCAAAGGCTCCGATTTCAAGGACAACTGGGAGTTGTCGGGAGAGCGGGCTTTGTCGGTGCTGCGGTTTTTCCTCGACCGGGAGAAGCTCGACCCGGAAGACTTCCAATACGCCGGGTACGCGGATACCCGCCCGGCCGCCGACAACGCCACCGCGGCGGGCCGGCAAAAAAACCGCCGCGTCGAAATCACCGTACTGCGGCAGCTGCAGCAGTAACGAATATGACCCCCCGTCCAGTTTGGACGGGGGGTTCTAGTTTGGGCAGAATTAACGGGAAAAACTCCCGTTAATTCATGTGTAAGCCGCCTGCGGGGCAGGAATAACTGGAATACCTCCAGTTATTTTTCCGCCGTAAGGCGAAATTCCTTGCCACTGCCCAAATTAGCGGGAGGTTTTCCAGCTAGTTTGGGCAGTGACGCAAAAAACGCCGAATTAGCGGGAGAAATTCCAGCTAATTCGGCGTGAGCGCCCGCGACGCGCGCTAGCGGGCGGCGTCGCTCACGCCCGCCTCGCCTTCGGCGGCGGGCGCCTCCCCGCGCCGGGCGGCGGGCGCGCCGCGGCGCGGCTTCACCAGCTGCAGCAGCGAGAGCAGCTGCAGCCGAACCGTCGCCGGCGCTTGCTCGTCCGGCGCCAGAATCGCGCCGAGCTGGTGATGCTCGCCGGCGTAGATCGCGCGCTGGAGGAACTTGCTCTCGCCCGCGAGATTGCGGACCTCCAGCTTGCAAAAGGCCGACTGGATGCGCAACGCCGCGTGCAGCTCCTCTTTCGTGGGAACCGGCACGCCGTTCACACGCACGATCGTCTCCCCGGCCTGGATGCCGAGCTCCTCCGCCGGACTGCCCGGCAGCACGGCCAGCACTTTCAGCCCGCCCTGCGGGTGCACGAACAGCGGGCTGCGCTGCTGTTCTTCCAGCCGGCTGAACCAGACCAGGGCCTCGTGCAGCCCAAATGCGGCCAGCGCGGCCACCAGCGTCAGCGGTGCCCACCAGTTCGCCAGCAGGGCCAGCGCGATGACGATCAGCCCGTAGCCGAGCAGCCGGCCTGACGTCACCCGCGCCTTCTGCTGCGGCAAGAGGCCGGTCGTCACTTCCGCGAAGCCGATGACGACCGGCAGGGCCATCATGGCGAAGCCGCCCTGCCAGGCTTCCCCCCCGAACAGCGGGGTCCAAGGCAGGACCCCGCCCGCCGTCTGCGCCGGGATCAGCAGAAGCAGCGGCACCGGCCACAGGCTCTGCATCGTGTACCCGCCGACCGGCTTGCCGCGCTTGCCCTCAAAGAACAACGGCCCGGCAAAAGAAGCCCCCTGCCAGCGGATCAGCAGCCCCTCGGCCAGGTGAAGCAGGCCGACCAGACAGAGCAGCGCCGGGATGTTCAGTTCCCGAACCGCGCTTACGCACGCTTCCACCCAGCCTCCGCCCGTAAACCCCGGGAACAGATTCAGTCCGAATTGAACCACACCAAGCAATCCGACCGAGTAAGCCAGGCAAAGATAGCGCACCCGCAACAGCAGCAGCAAAATCGCGGCGACCCAGATGCACAGCATCCCTTCCACGGTCAGCGTCATGCCGATAAACGCGGAAACGAGCGAGACGCCCAAACCCGCGAGCAGGCCGCCGAGTACGGTGCGCCAGGTCTGGCCCAACCAGCCGTGAAGCCGGACATGGAACAGCTTGCGCTCCAACATCACCTGCCTGCGGTATAACAGCATAATTAAAATGATCGAAATATAGTAAAACGGCTGCAAGAGCAGTTGTACTCCCGCTTCCATCAAATTCCACAATCCTTCCAGCCATAGCTCCACAAGAGTTCACTCCCTTTTCCCCGATGATGAGCTTCCGCGATGCCGTTTTTTCCGCCCTGTACACAGAAAAAAAGAAGGCCGGAAAGCAGCCTTCTTATTTCTTCGACACCGGGCTTTCGATTTCCTTCCGAATCTCCTCGATCGCCCGGTTCATTTGGTTGTCATTTTTTGGATCACGGATTTCTTTCACCAAGGCCGCTTCAAGCGTTTCGGCCGTCTTGGCGTCCAGCACACCCGTGGCTTCAAGCTTCTGCTCCTGTTGGAACTTCCTGAGCGCGTTCTCCGTCGCTTTGCTGAAATACCCGTCGGTCCGGCCCGGTTCATAGCCCAGGCCCTGCAGCATCGTCTGTGCGCTCTTGATGTCTTCGCCGAGCATATCGTACTTGAACGTTTTTTCCTTATTGATCGGCGCTACGGAAAAATATCCCGGCTGGGAAACCGCGACATCCGGCTGAATCCCCTTTTTGTGAATCCATTCGCCGTTAGGCGTCAGCCACTTGGCAATCGTCACCTTCAGCAGACTGCCGTCGCCGAACTCCTTGTTGAAGCTCGTCTGCACCGTACCTTTGCCATAGGTGGCTTCACCGATCAGCTTGGCTCCGGCCGATTCCTGCAGCGCGCCGGCCAGAATTTCGGACGCGCTCGCGCTGCCCTTGTTGGTGATGACCGCAACCGGATAGTTCTTTCCGCTTCCGCGGGACTCCGTCTTGCCGCGGCGCTTGTTCTTGTCCTCGACCTGCACGATCATTTTCCCCTTCGGCACGAACTGCTCCGCCATGTCGATGACGATATCGAGCACCCCGCCCGGGTTGTTTCTGACGTCGATCACCAGGCCCTTCATCCCCTGTTTCTCCAGGTTCTCCAGCTCTTTGCGGAAACGTTCCGCGGTGTTCATCGAGAACTCGGTGACCTCAATGACGCCGACGCCGCCCTTCTCCAAGCGGGCGCGTACGGTTTCCAGCGCGATGTCGTCCCGGACGATCGTGTATTCCAGCGTATTGGCCGAGCCGGCCCGCTTCACTTTGATCTTTGCTTTCGTTCCTTTCGGTCCGCGGATTTTGGAGACCGCTTCATTCAGGCTCAAGCCTTCAAAAGACTCCTCGTTCACCGACAGCAAAATATCCTTGGGTTTGATCCCGGCCTTCTCGGCCGGCGAACCTTTGATCGGCGAGACGACGACCACATTGCCGTTTTCCATTGAAACCTCGGCCCCGATCCCGGTAAAAGAACCTTCTATCTGCTCCGAAAACTGCTGTGCGGTCTCCGGCCCCATATAGGAGGAGAACGGGTCGCCGAGGGCGTTCATCATCCCGTCGATCGCGCCGTCCACCAGCTTTTGCTGATCCACGCCTTCCACATAATTGGACTTGACCAGTTCCATCGCGGTCTCGATTTTCTTAATCCCGGCTTTGGTCGTACTTCCCGCCGTGTCGGCAAAAATCCCGCTCCGCGCCGGTCCCGTGTCCGCAAAGCTCAACTGACCCGTTAAAGACAGCGTAAACAAGCAACTGATCAGCATCGATACGACAATGAGAAATACGACTGTTCGTTTCTTATACATGATTAACTTCACCGCCTGTGTTTGTTCGGTTTCTGAATTTCCTGCCAAAAAATAGAACGTCCCATAGTATATGTCCGGCTTGTACGGATTATTTATAAAACTACATGAACGAAAAACGGATGCGCCGCCCTTGCGGACAACGATCCGTTTTTAATCGGCATTTCTATTTTATTATAAATAAGGCATCGGGTCCACCGGATTGCCGTTAATCCGAACTTCAAAGTGGCAGTGCGGCCCCGTGGAGTTCCCCGTGCTGCCGACCTCGGCGATTTTTTCGCCCCGCTTCACCTGCTGTCCCTTTTCCACCTTGATCCCGCCGTTGCGGATATGGCCGTACAAGGTCCATACATTGTCGCCATGGTCGATAATCACCGTATTCCCATAGCCGCTCCACCATTCGGCGACGATGACGACACCGCCCTCCGCGGCGTGGATATCCGTGCCTTGGGGAGCCGCGAGGTCGATCCCCGTATGCGTCTTCCGTTTGCCCGTAATCGGGTGAATCCGGCTTCCGTAACCCGAAGACAGCCGGGCTCCCGTGACCGGCAGCCCCATCGAGCCACCGCTTCCCTGAAATCCGCCGGACGACGAACCCGAAGAAGACGAGGAGGACGAGGATTTTTTACGCTTATAGGTATATACCTGAGCCGCTTTCAGCTTGTTCTTCTCTTTTTCCAGAGAAGCCCGTTTGGTCGCCAGCTCCACGAGCAATTTCTCCTGGTCCTCGCTGATATCGTCGGATTCTTCGATCTCCGCGTAATATTTGGCGATGAGCTGCTGCTTCTCTTCTTCCTTCTGCTCCAGAATGCTCTTCCGCGATTCCGCGTCAGCGTACAGCTTCTTCACCTTGTCGTACTCGTTGTTTAACTGTGCCTTTTGTTGAACGAGCAATTCCCGGTCATGCTTGTGCTCTTCCAGCAGCGTATGATCCTGGTTGGCGATGGCCTGCAGCGAATCGGCCCGCTCCAGGAAATCCGTGAAGCTCGTCGAAGACAGCAGTACGTCCAGATAGGAGACCGCTCCATCCGTGTACATCAGACGGACACGCGAGTCCAACAGATCGGAACGCTCGGCGATCCGCGCTTTGGTCTCCTCCAGCTTGACGGCGGTGTCCCGCAGTTGTTGCTCGGTATTCTCGATGTCCACCGAAATATGGGCCAACTCATTGCTGACGGTGTTGATTTGCTGCAGTACGGTATTCAAGTATTCCTTGTTCTTGTTCACGTAATGCTGGGCGGACTGTTTTTGTTCCACCGCTTTCTCCTGTTGTTTCTTGGCCTGTCTGGCCTGTTCCTGAAGCTGTTTCAGCTCCTTGTCGATCTGGCTGATCGTCTTCGATTTGGCAAAACCCTCAGTAGGTTGAAAAATTGCAGCGGCTAAAGCGATTACGGCAACAATGGATATCCATCTTTTCAAAATCGTTTCCCCGTCCTTTTCTAAAGGTACTAAACTCTATCCGACTACACCTTCAGGAATTTGCGAATGGACATGGTGCTGCCCCAAATCCCGATCAACAGCCCGAGGCCGAGCAACAGTCCGCCCACCTGCAAGCCGATTTCACCGATCGGAATGAGTCGAAACGCCAGCGTTATGTCCGCTTTCACGGAATCCACCAACTGATTGTATCCAAAAAACAATAACACTATGGTAATGGCGGAACCTACGAATCCTATCAAGGCCCCCTCCACGAAAAACGGCCATCGGATGAACATGTTCGTTGCGCCGACCAGCTTCATAATCCCGATTTCCCGGCGCCGGGCCAGAATCGTTACGCGGATCGTGTTGGAGATCAAAAACATCGCCATCAGCGCTAAACCGCCCACAAAAGCGAACCCGATGTTGCGGATGGCTTTCGTGATTTTGAACAATTTCTCAATCGTACCTTGTCCATATCTTACTTTGTAGATAGGGTCGTTCGGATACTGATCGCTCAAGGCGCTGATTTTGCTGGCCACGTAAGGCACCGTCGTCGGTTCAACCACCTCGATTTTGAGCGTATCGGGGATCGGATTGGTCTTATCGTCATATCCTTCGAGCAGATCCTTCATCTCGTTGCCCATTTTCTTCTTGAAATCCTTTAAGCCTTCCGCCTTCGGAATCAAAGTGACCCGGCTGACCTCGGTCATCAAGCCGATGTCGTTCTGCAGCTTCTCCCGGGTCGCCTGATCCACATCCGGATTGAGGTAAGCGCTGATCTCCACCTGGCTGTCGGCCGCGTCGGCAAAAGAATTGACGTTCAGCACGAGCATTATGAATACGCCCAAAATAAACAGAGAGACGATAATCGACGTAATGGACGCTACCGACATCCACCCGTTCCGGAACACGTTTTTGGCGCCTTCCCGCAAATGTCTGAGGAGGGTGTTAAAACTCATAACCGTAATCCCCTCTCAGCTGGTCTCGGACAATGTTGCCGTGCTCGATCGCGATAACGCGCTTGCGCATCGTATTCACGATATCTTTGTTATGGGTGGCCATAACGATGGTCGTTCCCCGGAAGTTGATCTCATCCAGCAACTGCATAATGCCCCAGGAGGTTTCGGGATCGAGGTTCCCTGTGGGCTCGTCCGCGATAATGACGGAAGGGTTGTTAACGATGGCCCGGGCAATCGCCACGCGCTGCTGTTCTCCCCCCGACAACTGGGACGGGTCACGGTTGGCTTTGTTTTTCAACCCGACCAGCTCGAGCACTTCCATCGTGCGCTTCTTGATCACTTTCTTGGGCGCTTCGATCACCTCGAGCGCAAAAGCGACATTCTCATAAGCCGTCAGCTTGGGCAGTAAGCGAAAATCCTGGAAAATAACGCCGATATTCCGGCGAACATAAGGAATTTTGCGAGGTTTCAGCTTACCGATATTAAAACCGTTGACGGAAATCTGCCCTTTGGTGGGGACTTCTTCCCGATATATAAGCTTCATAAAGGTCGATTTACCCGCTCCGGACGGGCCGACCAGGTAGACAAATTCGTTGCGGTCAATCTTGACCGAGACGCCCTTCAAAGCATGCGTACCGTTCGGGTACGTCTTCCATATGTCCTGCATTTCTATCACTAGATCACGTCCTAAACTTGATTCCAAACCCTAGTTGATAATTCGACGAAGCTGTCTTTTTTACCACGTTGTACATTCGACATCATCTCGCCAATTCCTTTAAAAGGCGAGCCATTTCATCAGTCCGTTACCTATTGTAACAAATATGTTACCACTTGAGTACCCGAAAGTTTCCTGAAGTAGAAACATATATATGGTTGTACAACCTGATCGCAAAGAAGTTCGGATCGGAAAAGGAGGTTCCATGCAAAAATCCAAGCGGATATGGATGGCCGCCGCGGGCTTGGCACTTGCCGCCGCTTTGTTCTATGGCGGTCTATGGCTTTATGGATCGCGGGATCTCATACCGCCGGGCACGGCGGTCGGCTCTCTCCGGCTCGGCGGCCTCCCCGCCGAAAAGGCGCTTCACTTGCTGGAAGCCCGAATCGCCGATTTGGAGGAGCGGCAAGTGGAGTTTGTCGATACGGAAATCGTGCTGTCCTGGCGGAAGGCGGGAATCACCTGGAGCGCCCCGGGCTTCCGCGCCGGATTAAGCTCCCTCTCCGAGGGAGGGATATGGCAGCGGGCCCGGGCGCGATTCCATTTTAAAAAAGAATGGGCGCTGCAAACTTCGTTCCATGCTCCCGCCTTAAAACGGACCTTCAGTCCGACTTGGGAAAAACGGCAGTTCGGCAGCCCTGTAAACGCCGTACGCACGATCCACCCGGACGACTCCATCAGCTATTCGCCCGGCACATCGGTCCGGCGCATCGACTGGCCCCTCCTGCAGCGGCGCATGCTCGAAGCCGCAAAGGAGGCCGAAGGCAGCGGCGCCGGACGTTTGGGCACGCCCGGCGACCTCGCGGAAGGCGTGTTCGCTTCGGTACAGCTGCCGCTGACCGAAGTGCCGCCCGCCGTGACGGTCGAGTCCCTCAAGCGGCAGGGCATCCGGCGCAAAATCGCCGAATTCTCGACCGGGCTAGGGGCCAGCGTTGCCGGGCGGGTGCACAACGTGGACGCGGCGGCCCGCGCTCTCGACGGCCTGGTGCTGCCGCCGGACGGCGTGTTCGACTACGCGGCGATCGTCCGCGCCGCCGAGGAGCAGTACGGCTTCCGGGAAGCCCCGGTGATCTTCGGCGGCCGCCTGGTGCCCGGCGTCGGCGGCGGCATCTGCCAGGTGTCCAGCACGCTGTACAACGCGGCGGTCCGCGCCGGGCTGGACATCGTCGAGCGGCGCAACCACTCCGTGCCTGTCCGATACATCCCGCTGGGACAGGACGCTACTTTCGCCGAGGGCCACATCAATTTCCGTTTCCGGAACACGACCGGAAACCACCTCTTGATCGCGGCCCGGACGGACAGCGGCCGATTGACCGTCAAGCTGTTCGGCGACATCCCCGGGAACGTGCTTTACGACATGGAATCCAAGACAGCGAAAATCCTCCCCGCCGGAAATAAATATGTCGTAAATCCCGCCCTGCCCGCCGGAAGCCGCAAGGTCATCGTCAGGGGCAAACCCGGGTTCGTCGTCGACACGTACCGGGTCAAATACGTCGACGGCCGGATCGCCGAGCGCATCCGGCTGTCGCGCGACACGTACCCGGCGCAGCCGAACGTAATCGCCGTGCCGCCCGGCGCGGGCGGCGGCACAGGCGCGGCGCCGGACGACGCGGGCGGTGCTGGCGATGCGCGCGCCGAGCGTGACGCGCAGCGCGGCGGAAACGCCCGCGAAGGCGGCCGCACGCCGGGCAGCGGCAAGCCGCCGGCGGCGGAAGGGCGTCCTCCCGCTCTGCTGGAGGACGGCGTCGGCGCTCCGCAATTCCCCTAGCCGCCACCGCCGCCCGCAATAGCGACGTTTTGGGGCGCTATTGCGGGCCGATTCGGTACCGCCGGAATAATAGCAGTCCAGAACGGCCTTATTTGCCTGCTTCGGCCCCTGAAATCAGGTTCCGGCCCGTATTTTCCAAAAACAAGGCCCCAAAAGGCCGCTATTTCACACTGACGAGCCGAATTCGACAAAATAGCGCCCCAAAAGGCACTTATCCTATTGAATGGCTCCACAAGGGAAACCGCTCGCACGCTCCCTGTTCCACATCAGAAAGTGAGATCCCGCCCCTCCAAACTCAGCCGGTATGAGCGAATTCGCTCCTTGCCGCTATGGGGCTGGATCCATTTTTTTCGGGCCAGGCTGAACAGCACCGCCCTGGTCTTCTTCTCACCGAACCCCATATGCCGGCCTACCTCCCCCGGCGTTAAAGGACGGCCGGTCCGCATAAACAGTCGGACGACCTCCTTTTCCAGCAATCCGTCTCCGGCCCAGCCTTGTCCTCACCGAGCCAGCGCTCGAGAAATTGCTGGATTTTCTGCTGGCAGTGGCGGGGGCTATCTTTGACATCGTATAGGAGAATCTCAGCACCTTCCAGCCATCGATCACCAAATCGTTCTGCCTCCGGCAATGATCGGAAAACTGGATGCGGCTGACATTCCTCCAGTGGGGACCATAACCGCGCCCTTCCAGCAGCCTTCTCTCCCGTTCCCTCTCCCTCACTGCCAAGTGTTCTTTCATATAAACTTCGTGCGCCTCCAGGAATGCCATTCGATTTACCTCCTTTTCGCCATTAAAAAACGCCCCTTGCCCGGGATTTCTATCTCCGCGGCAAAAGGCGTGTGCTCCACGACTCTTCTCCAAATATTCACCATTCTCGATTTAACCTTATTTCACCACAGATTTTACCATAATAGTCTCCCGCAATTCCACAAGCTCACCCTACTCCGTCATTGTCTGAAGTCCCTGACGAGGGATGGAAGCTGCTGTTGATTAATTTTCTTCTCTTGTGGTAAGGTAAACCCACCTGATTTCCGATGTTCGGCTCAGGATCAAGCAGAATTACACAGAAAGGATTTATCTCATAATGAAGTCTAATCCAACGATTCCCGATCTCCTTCAAAAAGAGGAGTCTATTTCGACGAATAGCACAGCAGCACCAGTTTCTCCTTCAGTTACCGCATCGGCCGACAACTCGGCAAACGGTAAAATGCCCGATTCAACGCCGGCCGAGTCCAATCCGGCCCCATCACCCGCAGCGGGCAACCTCCCGCGCGGCGCTGGAACGGCTCTGGCGGTCGCGGCCATCCTGCTCACGGCAGCGACGCTGCGCTCGCCGATCACGGGCGTGGGGCCGCTGATCGGCGAGATCCAGCGCGCCACTGGCCTGTCGCATACCCTGTCCGGGATGCTGACCACACTACCGCTGCTCGCCTTCGCCGTATTCGCTCTGGCCGCGCCGCGGCTGGCGGCGCGCTGGGGCAGCGAATCGACGCTGCTCGTTTGCATGGTCATCATGACCGGAGGGATCCTGCTTCGTTCCCTGCCGTCCGTTCCCGCCCTGTTCGGCGGTACCGCGCTAGTCGGCAGTGCGATCGCCGTCGCCAATGTGCTGGTCCCCGGCGTGATCAAGCGGGATTTTCCGCTGCGGATCGGTCTGATGACGTCGCTGTACACGTCTTTCATGAACATGTGGTCGGCCATTTCCTCGGGCGTCAGCATGCCGCTGGCCCGGACTTTTCTGGGATGGCGCGGGGCGCTCGGCTTCTGGATCCTGCTCTCGGCGGCGACCGCCCTCGTCTGGATTCCGCTGGTGCGCCGGTACGCCGCCAACCGGAAGAGCACAGGCGCCCCGGCAGGACCCTATCGGAAATCCGGAGCGGTCTGGCGCTCCCGGGTCGCCTGGCAAGTCACCTTGTTCATGGGCCTGCAATCGGTCATGTTCTATATCGGCATTTCCTGGCTGCCGGAAATTCTGCATGAACGGGGCATGAGCATGGAGCAGGCCGGATGGATGCTGTCCATCATGCAACTGCTCAGCATGGTCGGCTCCTTTACCATGCCGCTGATCGCGGCGCGTACCCAGAGTCAAAAATGGCTCGCCGCCGCTTCCTCCGCCCTGTTCCTGGCCGGTTTTGCCGGGGTATGGCTCGGCCCCGCATCCTTGGCCATGCTCTTCATCATGCTGATCGGCCTCGGCTGCGGCACAACCTTCAGCCTGGTCATCATGTTCTTCGGGCTTCGCGCCCACTCGGCCGACCAGGCTGCCGAATTGTCCGGTATGGCCCAGTCGATCGGCTACCTGCTCGCCGCGGTCGGGCCGACGCTATTCGGCTTCCTTCACGATCAAAGCGGCGGATGGACAGTCCCGCTTGCGACGATTACTGCCCTCTCCCTGCTCACCATCGTGATGGGATATGCGGCCGGGCGAAAAGGGTATGTTAATCCCGCTTAATTTTTTTGCAGACGGGTATCACAAAAAAACGCCGCTATTCTCACGTCTCTCCGAAAAAGACGAGGGGATTCCGGCGTTTTTTCTCCAATACCTCTATTTTTCGCTGTGCCGCACACTACGCGCCACTTCAGAACACGAATCCTGATGAAATCCGGTGCGGTATTCCACAAGTTCAATCCGGCAGTTCGGACCGATCGTCACCTGTTCGCCGCGGACCGCTTTGGCCACCGTATTTTCCAAATAAACGATATCCCCTTCAATGACGTTAGCCGCAAGCTCCGGAGCGTCCCTGAGAGGCAGCCAGGGCACCCATTTATGCGAGGCATGCAGCTTGATCTCCACGCGGGTTCCGACGATCTCGCCAACTGTACTTCTGCCCAGCAAACGGATATTTACATGCTCGGCATTCAGCATACCCTCGCTTTGGAGCGACCCTTTCAAATGAAATTGTCCCCCCTGGATTCCGGCCTTTACCGCGCATCCCCCAAAAATATGGATCTCTTCTCCGGTGAGTGCACCCTTTACCTCCATGTCCCCGGTAAGCCTGATGCGGGCCGCCTCCAACGAGCCTTTTACCCCCAGATTCCCCGTCGTCTTCAGTTCTCCGCCGCGCAAGCTTCCGTCCACATTGGCATTCCCGATACATTTGAAAGAACGGAAATCGACACCCCCGCCAATCTCCACGTCTCCGGTAATGCTTACGTTCCGGTATACGCCTCCGCTCGCCGTATTGTTGCCGACCAGCTTCATGTCCGCCTGTTGCGGTTCACGGGTGGATTCATGCATCTTCCCCAACCTCCTTTGATAAAAAAAACGTTTATAGTTGCACCGCTCTTCCTACCGCCGCCTTGGGATCCGCCTCAAATACGTGCCTGTACTCGACAACGCCGATTTCGCACCCCGGGCCGATCCGCACTCGGCTGCCCCGTACCACATCCGCCGTGGTATCCTCAAGCACGATATCGTCGCCCTCGATCACATCCGCCCTCAGGCGGGCGCCCAGGGAAGACGAAAACAGCGCGAGCAGTTTCCGGGACCCTTTCTTGGCCTCTACCCGGATCCGTTCCCCTCCAATCTCCCGGGCCTGGCAAACTCCCGCCATCTTGATCTCCAGCGTTCCCGCGTTCAGCATGCCACCGACCTGGATGCCGCCGTACACCTGCACGGTTTCAAATTCCACATTCCCGACCGCTTTCAAGCCGCCATCGATCTCGAGAATTTCACCGACAGCGCCGCCTCCGATCCGCAGCATCCCGTTGATATCCATCCGCTCTGAGCGAACGTCCCCGCCAACCTTGAGCGTGCCGTCCACCCGCAAACGTCCGCCTTCGACCGTACCGCCGACCGAGCTGCTGCCGTTAACGCGGATGTCGCCGCCTTGAATCGATTGCTTCGCCTTCAACGTACCGTTCACCGTCAAGGAATCGCAAACCGTATCCCCGTTTAGAGTCCCGATCCCGTCGATGCTGATCTTTCCGTAGGTTCCTCCAACGGCCTGCCCCAGGCCATTGATTTTCAAGTCGCTCACGCGCCTTCACTCCCGCCCATTCTTAATTTCAATTCTTCGGTGCAAGCCGGCATGGACAACCTTGCTACCGTTTTAACCTCACTGTCGAAATAAACCTCTCCGTCGCCCGGCACCAGCATAAAAGCCGCCACTCCCATCTTCCGGGTTAGCCTGATTCCGCATTCCCTGCCGGTTTTTCCGGGAAAATACGCCTCCAGCGTCCGGATCAGGATCCGCCCCTCATCCAAAGAAATGTCCCCGCTGCGCAGCAGCTTGTCGAGCACATAAATCTTTAATATTATTTCAAAGCCGAGAATAGGCTGTTGTACCGACTCCACAGTTTCCAAATACAGGTTCAAAGAAACCGACGACACAATGTTTCGTTCCAATATTTCCCCAACACTCAGGCTGATTTCTCCCGGGCTGGGGGAAAATACATCCGCCAACGCATCGAGCGACAGGTCGTCCTTCATGTTCAATATCCGGTCAATGCGCCGCATTATTTTCTCCCGGGGAAAAAAGGTCTCCTGGCCCGTGAAGGAAGATTTGCGGATGAACCAATGTTCCGGGATCAGGTTTTTCCGCTTCCAACGGTACAGCTGGCCATAAGAGATTCCTGTGACATCAAGCAATTCCTTCTTTGAGATCAATTCCTCCGTCATCACCAGACTCCTTTCTTGCTTTTTAATGTAACATAACATTGTTACGTTGTAAACGAGCGGTTCTCACTGCCGCTAAATTCACTAGCCGCCCGTCGTAAATAGCGGCCTCTCTCTTAGGGCACTATTGCGGTCCAATTCGACTGCGGCGGAATTACCGCGATCAAAAAGGGGCTTATTTTACGGTTACGAGCCCCAAAATAAGGACCTAAAAATCCGCTATATAGTTTGAACTAATGATTTGCATACTAGTCCCCGTCAGACAACCTTGATAACATAGAATTCCTGCATATGTGTATGTTTTTTTTCTGTTTGGAATAAAAATTTCAGGATTCCTGCAATTCTGCAGGAATTTTACACGAAATAGGCCCGTTTCTCTAAAACCGCTAGAAATACCTGCAGATTTGCATATTTCGGAGTTAGAGTTGGAGTTGGTAGTGCGCTAGGCACCTTGATAGCCGTGGGCTTAATGCGGATTTGGATATCTGTGGGCTTGAGACTGCGTACTTTTCGAGTATCTCACTAACTCCAAATTATAGTTGAAGCAGCGGATTCTCATTTTCTCCTAACGCGATGTCTGATGGAGCACTAGACAACGTTGTAATGGGTTCTTTTCCCACTCTTCACCTGCAACTCATTGAATTAAAGGGAATTCTTCCCGTTAATATAGCACGTATGCGGCTGCAGAGGCGAATTAGCTGGAAAACCTCCCGCTATTTCGCCTGAAATTGTCTATATCGGCAATAGGGCCGCTAAATAGATGGAGTTTTTCCAGCTAAATCAGATCGAAGAGCCAAGAGCGGTACTTTAACGGGAGATTTTCCCGTTAATGATGTGGACTCTGACGCTGGGGCTTTATATCTATAATTGTGGATGTCGGCAACGTAACTCCGAAACCAGTTCATACGAATTCGACAAAATAGCGCCGCATAAGACCCTTATTCACCTGACTGGCTTCAAAGGGAGGGCTGGCCTCCGGCTCATACGAGAAAACGGGAGTTTTTCCCGTAAATTAATTTTCCAGTCAAAAAAAGCGTGCCCCGGGCCCCAAGCTGAGTTGGGACCCCGATAGCACGCTTTTCCCTGAAAACGTCTATTCCAATTTAAAATGATCGATTTGGGCATGCATGTCCGCCGCCATCCGGGCCAAGCCGTCCGACGCGGAGGAGATTTCCTCCATCGAAGCCAACTGCTCCTGTGTGGCCGCGGTTACGCTCTGGAACGATTCCAGACTTCTCGAGGAGGTATCGGCCATTTGGGTCACCGATGCGGCAATTTCGTCGGCGCTGGCCGACATTTGCTCCGTAATGGCCGAGACCTCATGAATCTGTTCGGCGATTTGCTTCGTCGAAGCCTCGATTTGCTGGAACGCGGTTCGCGCCGCCTCCGTGACGGAAATGCCTCGTTCAACGCTCTCGTTGACCTCGCGGTTCATCACCTCGTAGGCTTTGGCCGTCAATTCGGTCATCTGCCCGATGCTGTCCTGAATCCGTTCGGCCGTCCCCCGGGACTGCTCCGCCAGCTTGCGCACTTCGCCCGCCACGACCGCAAAGCCTCTGCCATCCTCGCCCGCCCGAGCCGCTTCAATCGCCGCATTCAGGGCCAGCAGGTTCGTCTGGTTGGCGATCTCGGAGATGGCGCTGCTCATGCCGGCCACTTGAGCGCTCAGCTCATTCATCTGATGCATCAAGCCCGCCGACACCCGCGTGGAACGCCGGATTTCCTCCATTTGCTCGCTTACATGACTAACCTTCTCGCTGCCGAACCTCACGTCCTCCTCCGTATGGCGCGAGGATTCCACGATGTTGCCCGATGCTTCCGCGATTTTGCGGATGCCCAGCGACATCTCCTCCATCGTCTTCGCGCTTTCCAAGGACATCGCGGCCTGTCTCTCCGCATCCTCTGATGTCTCCTGCACCAGGTTCACCACATGCTCGACCGCCTTGGAGTTCTGCTCCGTTCCGGCCGTCAGCTCCTCACTGGAAGCGGCAACCTGGCTGGACAGCTCCGAAATGCCGAGCACCATGGAGCGGATCGAGCTGACCATCTCATTGTAATTGCCCGCCAGTTGCCCGATCTCGTCGCGGCGTTTGGTGATCACCTGCTCGTTCAGATAGCCTTCGCCCACCCGCTTTGCGGAAAGATTCAGCGCTTCGATCGGACGGGTGATGCTGCGGATGACGAAGAACAAGATCACGCCGGCCACCAGCAGGGACACGGCCAATACGACCAGCGAAGTCCAGAAAATCGGCATCGACGCTTCGGTAAACTCATTGGTCTCCAGCAGCCCGACGATTTTGAAGCGGGTCAGCTCGTTCGTCGTATAGTAGCTGCTTTGCGGTTCTCCGGTCAACGGGCTGGTATAATGGAGAAAACCCGATTGGCCGGCCAGAATTTTGGCCACCTGGTCCCCGGTGGCAGGCTCCCCGCTTTTTGCGGTCGGATCGGCCACGATTTTGCCCGTTGCGTCCATGATGTAGATGTAACCTTTACTGCCTAACCGCAAGCTGGCCACTTTTTTGTTCAGCTCCGCCATGTTCAAGGAGACCGTGATCGCCCCTTGTCCATCCGGCAAAGCCCGGCTGATATACAAATTGTAGTTGCCGGTCGTCGCAGACGTGAACGGATCGAGAATCAGCGTCTCATTCGGCGCGGCGAGCGCCTTCTTGAACCAGTCCCGCTTTCGCGGATCGTAATCCTCCTGCCCCGGATCCGGAGCTTTCATCCAGGCTCCGCTCTGCGTGCCTACAGTCATCAGCTCAAGCTCGGGATGCTTCTCCATAAAAAGCTCGATGTGCTTGCGCAGCTCCGGGGATTTATCTTCAATCCCCTGCGAGGTTAGCTCCATAACGAGCTGCTCGACGTTTCTGACCTCAGCTTCCACGATTTGGCCTAGCAAGTCGTTGACCAACTTGACGTTCGATTCGGTGCTTTGATCCATCTTGGCGCGCAGCTGTCCGCTGGCACTGTTCAAGCTGGAATAGGCGATCACCAGATTCGGGATGATCAATGTTACCGCAAACAGCAGAAGCATCCGGTTGCGCAGCGTACGAATTTCCAGCAGAGTTCTCATACGCTTAAATAGCGTCTTCATACTTTTTTCCCTCTCTCTCAGTAAGTCTCTACTTTGTATGTACTTCAGATAAATATAAGGCCGGTAAAGCGGCAATGATTCTTGTAAAATATCCCAGGTGCTACCGCGGTGGTGGCCTCAGCTGGCCCACCTTATAATTACAGTGAGCTATATAACATTATTTCGACAAAAATTGACTATCTTTTTATATATTTTTGAAAATAAAAGTGAAAATTTTATTTCATTTTCATCGCAAAACTAAAAGCAGCCTCCGTCAGCAGCAATGCTGCAGACGAAGGCTGTTCCCCGCCCGATGGATTATTTGCTTTTTTCCATATAGGTCCGAACCCATTCGCCCGTTTCCGCCAGCTTCGTTTCGGCCCGGGCAATCGCCGCCGCCACCTGATCCGAGGCGGTTCCGCCGTATACATTCCGCGCGTTGACGACCGCTTCGGGCTGAAGCACCCCATAAATCGTTTCGTCGAACAGGGGCGAAAACTGTTTGAACTCCTCCAGCGTCAGATCCAGCAAAAACTTCCCGTTCTGAATGCAGTACAGCACCGTTTTGCCGATGACCTCATGCGCCTGCCGGAACGGCAGCCCTTTGCCCGCCAGGAAATCGGCGATATCCGTCGCATTGGAGAAATCCTTGTTCACCGCTTCGCGCATCCGCTCCCCGTTCACCTTCATGGTTGCGATCATCGGGGCGAACAGCTGCAGCGCTCCCTGCAAGGTAGCCACCGTGTCGAACATGCCTTCCTTGTCCTCTTGCATATCTTTGTTATAGGCAAGCGGCAGCGACTTTAACACGGTGAGCAGGCCCATCAGGTTACCGTAGACCCGGCCCGTTTTGCCGCGCACGAGTTCAGGCACGTCCGGGTTCTTCTTCTGCGGCATAATGGAACTGCCCGTACAGAAGGCATCATCGAGTTCGATAAACCGGAATTCGGTACTGCTCCACAGAACCAGCTCCTCGCTAAGCCGCGACAGGTGCATCATCAAGATGGAGGCGTCGGCCAAAAATTCGAGGATAAAGTCCCGGTCGCTGACCGCGTCCAAACTGTTCTCGTAGACCGCGCCAAAATTCAGCTGTTCGGCCACGAAATGACGGTCGATCGGAAACGTCGTGCCCGCCAGTGCCCCGGCGCCCAGAGGCAGCACGTTAATGCGCTTGTAGCTGTCCTGCAAACGCTCGATATCCCGCTGGAACATGGAGACGTAAGCCATCAAATGATGGGCGAACAAGATCGGCTGCGCTCGCTGCAGGTGGGTATACCCAGGAACGATCGTGGTCTGGTTCGCCTTGGCCTGTCCGATCAACGCCTCCTGGAGATCATGGAGCAGTCCCGCAAATTCGACGACCCGTTTGCGCAAGTAAAGGTGCATATCCGTCGCCACCTGGTCGTTGCGGCTGCGTCCGGTATGCAGCTTGCCTCCGACCGAGCCGACTTCGTCGATCAGCTGCTTCTCGATATTCATGTGAATGTCCTCGTCCGAAACGGTGTACTCCAACTCGCCCCGACGGATTTTGTTCAGGACGGCATGGAGGCCGTCCTTGATTTTGTCCACGTCGTCCGCCGGCAGGATGCCGCATTTGCCCAGCATCGTCACATGCGCCAGACTTCCCTGTACGTCCTCCTCCGCCAGCGCCTTGTCAAATCCGATCGAAGCGGTGTACTCTTCCACCAGACGGTTCGTTTGCTTCGTAAAACGTCCACCCCACAGCTTGCTCACCTGATTCACTCCTTAGTTCTATACGCTCTGAAATCAATCTGTTTATCGCCATTGTTAAACGCCCCGTATAGGTTGAACTTATTGAATTGCACATCAGGCAGCGGTCCGAAGGTTCTTTTCACACTCTTGCCTACAGCTAATTCGGTTGTTCAAAATTAACGTGAATTCTTCCCGTTAATTTGGTGCCTATGCGGCTGCAGTGGCAAATTAGCCGGAAAACCTCCCGCTAATTCACTTGAAATTGCGTATATCGATAGTCGGGCCGCGAAATAGATGGAGCTTTTCCAGCTAAATCCGATCCAAGCGCCAGGAGCGGTACATTAACGGGAGGTTTTCCCGTTAGTGCTTAAACTCCGACGGCGGTGCTTTATATCTAAAATTGTGTATAGTAAACGTTGTGAAAAATCTATTGCTTGTTCTGCTCGACACCCGATCCCACTTTTAAACGCAGCGCGTTCAACCGGATAAACCCGGTCGCGTCGCCCTGATCGTAAGCTTGGGTCGGATCGGCTTCCATCGTCGCGATGTCCGGATTATACAAGCTTACCGGACTTTTTACGCCGGCCGCAATAATATTGCCCTTGTACAGCTTGACGCGAACGGTGCCCGTCACGTTCTTCTGGCTCTCGGTAACCAGGGCCTGCAGGGCAAGCCGTTCCGGGGCGAACCAGAACCCGTTGTATACGAGCGTGCTGTAACGGGTAATTAAACTGTCGCGCAGGTTCATGACCTCGCGGTCCATCGTCAGCGACTCCATTTTGCGGTGGGCCGTGAACAAAATCGTGCCGCCCGGTGTCTCGTATACGCCCCGGCTCTTCATGCCGACAAAGCGGTTCTCCACCATATCAACGCGCCCGATCCCATGCTTGCCGCCCAGTTCGTTCAGCTTCTCCATGACGCGGAGCGGATCCAGCCGCTCGCCGTTCAGCGCGACGCAGTTGCCCTGCTCGAATTCCAGCTCCAGGTATTCCGGCTGGTCCGGCGCATCCTCCGGGGAGGCGCTCAGCAGGAACATCTCCTTGTTCTCCGGCGCCGACGGGTCAAACCAAGGATCCTCCAACACGCCGCTCTCGTAACTGATATGCAGCAGGTTGCGGTCCATCGAGTACGGCTTGGCGGCCGAGGCGGTCACCGGAATGCCGTTCGCTTCGGCGTAGGCGATCATTTCCGCGCGGCCCGGGAACCGGTCGCGGAACTCGCTGAGCCGCCAAGGGGCGATCACGGCGATTTCCGGCGCCAGCGCCGCCGCCGCGAGCTCGAAGCGCACCTGGTCGTTGCCCTTGCCCGTAGCGCCGTGAGCAATCGCCGTCGCGCCTTCGGCCCGCGCGATCTCCACCATGCGCTTCGCGATCAGCGGACGGGCGATGCTCGTACCGAGCAGATACTGCCCCTCGTAGAGCGCTCCAGCCTGGAACATCGGATAAATGAAGTCCTTGGCGAATTCTTCGCGAAGGTCATCGATGTATACTTTGGAAGCTCCGGTGGCCAGCGCCTTTTCCTCCAACCCGTCCAGTTCTTCCTTCTGTCCGATATCCGCCGTAAAGGCGATGATTTCCGCGTCGTAAGTCTCTTTTAACCATTTCAAAATCACCGACGTATCCAGGCCGCCCGAATACGCCAATACGATTTTTTCCTTTGCCATGATCGTAAATCCTCCTTTTATCCCATCAAAGCCGCCATCAGCGCTTTTTGCGCATGCAGCCGGTTTTCCGCCTGGTCAAAAATAATCGAATGCCCGCCGTCGATGACGCCCTCGCTGACTTCCTCGCCGCGATGCGCCGGCAGGCAGTGCATAAACAAATAATCCGGCTTGGCGTACCCGGCAAGTTTCTCGTCCACCTGGTAAGCAGCGAATGCCGCCTCGCGGGCCTTCTGCTCTTCCTCAAACCCCATGCTGGCCCAGACGTCGGTGTAAATCACATCGGCATCCTTCACCGCTTCCCGGGGATCGCGCAGCACCTCGATGACCGCTCCCGTCGCTTGGGCAATTTCCCGCGCGGCCGCCACAACTTGCTCATCCGGCTCATACCCTTCCGGACTCGCCACCGATACGTGCACGCCGAGCTTGGCTCCACCGATCATGAGCGAGTTCGCCATATTATTGCCGTCGCCGATATAGGCCAGCTTGAGCCCTTTCAGCACGCCTTTATGTTCATAGATCGTTTGGTAGTCCGCCAGCACCTGGCACGGATGAGCCAGATCGCTGAGTCCGTTAATCACGGGAACCGTGGAGTACCGCGCCAAATCCACCACTTTATCATGGCCGAAGGTGCGGATCATAATCCCGTCCAGGTAGCGGGACATGACGCCCGCCGTATCTGCGATCGTCTCACCGCGGCCCAACTGGATATCATTTTTGCTCAAAAAGAGCGCATGGCCGCCGAGCTGGTACATCCCCACTTCAAAAGACACGCGAGTACGGGTCGACGATTTTTCAAAAATCAGCCCGATCGTTTTCCCCTTCAGCGACTGATAAGCCTCACCGCGCTTCTGCTTGGCTTTGATTTCGATCGCCAGCTCGATCAAGTATTGAATCTCCTCGGTGGAGTAGTCATCCAGCTCCAGAAAATCGCGTCCGGTAAGATTGAATTTTTTCTGTTCCGTCAGGCTCATAATTTCATTTCCTCCTTTACGGCATCCTTGGCGGCATGGTCGGCGATCAAATCGGTCAGTGTCCCCACCGCCTGGTCGATTTCCTCCCGCGACACGAGCAAATTTGGCAGCAGCCGGATGACGTTCGGCCCGGCGGTCACGAACAGCAGCTTGTTTTGCTGGCCCGCGATCACGATCTCTCCGACCGGACCGGCACACTCGATGCCGATGATCAAGCCAAGGCCGCGAATGTCTTTCACGAACGGCTGATCCGCCAAGGCCCCGCGCAGCTGTTCCATCAAATAGGCGCTCGCCTCCGCCGCCCGTTCCGGCACGCGCTCTTCGCGCATCGTCTCGATCGTGGCGATCACCGCCGCCGCCGAAACCGGGTTGCCGCCGAAGGTCGAGGCATGCGTTCCCGGCGTGAACGCTTCGCGCAGGTAGTCCTTCGCCAGCATCGCGCCGGCCGGAAGTCCGCTGGCAATCCCCTTGGCCGTGGTGAAAATATCCGGCTCCACGCCGTACTGCTGATGCGCGAACCAGGTTCCGGTCCGGCCCATGCCGGTCTGCACCTCGTCGAGGATCAGCAGCAGCCCTTCCCGTTTGCAGAGCGCCGCAAGCCCCTGAACAAACTCGCGCTCCACCGGGTACACGCCGCCCTCGGCCTGCACCAGTTCCAGCATGACGGCCGCCGTCTTCGGCCCGATCGCCGCCCGGAGCGCGTCCAGGTCATGCAGGGGCACCGTTTTGAAACCTTCCGGCAGCGGAAGGAACCCGTCCTTCACTTTCTGCTGGCCGGTGGCGGTCAGCGTGGCCAGGGTCCGGCCGTGGAAGGACTGCTCGAACGTAATGATTTCATAGCGGTCCGCACCCTTCACCTTCTGATGGTAGCGGCGGGCCAGCTTGATGGCCGCTTCGTTCGCTTCCGCCCCGCTGTTGCAGAAAAAGACCGCATCCGCGCAGCTGACTTCCGTAAGCAACCGCGCCGCTTTTTCCTGCTGGGGAATCTGAAACAGGTTTGAAATATGCCACAGCTCGTCGAGCTGGGCTTTGACCTTCTCTTTGACTTTCTCCGGAGCGTGCCCCAGATTAGTGACGGCCAGGCCGCTCATGAAGTCCAGATACCGGTTGCCCTGATCGTCCCAGACCCAGCTTCCGTGCCCTTTGACCAGATTCAGCGGATAGCGGGCATAGGTCGTAAACAATGCGCTTTGCGTCATTTCTCCATCTCCTTCTCCTTGGCATACGTTCCAAGATGCTTACTGCATACGCACGATTTTCGTACCGATCGCCTCTCCGGCCAGCACCTTGCCCAGCACGCCGGGCACACTGCCGTCGACGATAACGACTTCGTTCACTTTACCGCTGATGCAGGCAACGGCCGCCCGGACCTTCGGAATCATGCCGCCGTAAATTTCACCGGTATGAATCATGTCCTCGATCTGCTGGACGGTCACCGTCGGGAGCACTCTTTTTTCCCCGTTCACCGTCTTCAAAATGCCCGGCACATCGGTCACCACGATCATCCGCTGCACACCGAGCACCGAAGCGACAGCCCCGGCCGCCGTATCGGCGTTGATGTTGTAGCGCTGTCCGCCGCCATCCATGCCCACCGGAGCAATGACCGGAATAAAGCCGAGCTCCGCCACACCTTCAATCAGCTCGGCATTGACGCCGGTAACCTCGCCGACAAGTCCGACTTCCGCGGCGTTCACGACCGGCTTCGCCTGAATCAGGCCGCCGTCCACACCGGACAAGCCGACCGCTTTTCCGCCCGCTTGCCCGATCCGGCGAACGATCTTTTTGTTGATGCTGCCCGCAAGCACCATCTCCACCACGTCGAGCACCTCTTCGGAGGTATAGCGGAGCCCGTTCACAAAACGCGACTCAATCCCCAGTTTGCCCAAATTCTCGGAGATCGCCGGCCCGCCGCCATGGACGATTACGGGTTGAATCCCGTCCTCCTGAAGTCCGGCCAAGTCCTCGTAGAACGAATCCGGCAGTTCCTCCAGCGTGCTGCCCCCGCATTTCATGACAAATGTCCGTTTAACCGCGATCCCCGGCGCTCCGGCGGACAATTGACCGCCTTCCAGTACGATTCTCACTCCCGTTCTCCCCCTCTCAAGGTTCACAATATCATTTTTAGCAAAATACACCCTTTATCGGACTGTACGCGACCGCAGCTGCAGCTTTCGCGCACCGAATCACTTATTCACAATAGAATTCCTGCATATCTGCTGTTTTTCCCGAGCAGTACAGTAATTTACAAGATTGCTGCAATTCTACAGGAATTTTCTGAAAAAATAGCTTTTATCAAAAAGGCGCTTAATTCCTGCAGATTTGCATCTTTTCCTGCATGTAACGCTTCCTAATGGGACTCTAGATAGGTTGAACTAGAATCTGCATATTAGACATGCGTGTAAAGGATTCTTTTCTTAATTCTTTGGTTTGAATTAAAGGGAATTCTTCCCGTTAATTTGGTGCCTATGCGGTTGCAGAGGCGATTTAGCTGGAAAACCTCCCGCTAATTCGCCTGAAATTGTGTATATCGGCAATTAGGCCGCGAAATAGATGGAGCTTTTCCAGCTAAATCCGATCCAAGGGTCATGAGCGATATATTAACGGGAGGTTTTCCCGTTAGTGTGTAGACTCCGACGGTGGCGCTTTATATCTACAATCGTGGATGTTAGCATCGTATCTCCGAAACCATTTCACATCCTCGCCTATCGCCAATTCTTTAGTTCAACCTATATAGATTGAATATTTCATTCATCTCCGCCGCCTATGTCCGATAAGCCGCATTGATTCTCACATAGTCATAAGTCAAATCGCAGCCCCAGGCCGTCGCGCGGCCGCTGCCCCCGTGCAGGTCGACGTGAATCGCAACCGTATCGCCCTGGAGATAGGCCAGTGTCTCATCCTCGTCAAAAGGAATCGGGCGCGAGCCGGCCAAAACGACGATGTCGCCCAGCCGGATATCGACGGTATCCGGATTCACCGGCTCCCCGGCGCGGCCGACCGCCGCGATGATGCGGCCCCAGTTGGCGTCGGCCCCGAAAACGGCCGACTTCACCAGGCTGGAGCCGACGATCGTCTTGGCGATGACGCGCGCGGAAGCATCGGTGACGGCGCCTTCCACCGTCACTTCAACCAGGCGCGTGGCGCCTTCGCCGTCGCGGGCGATCGCCTGTGCCAGCGTCTGGCACACATGGCGAAACCCGGCCGCGAAGGCCTCCCAGTCGGGATGGCCCGGCGCCAGCTCCCGGTTGCCCGCCAGCCCGCTGGCCATGGCGACCAACATGTCGTTCGTGCTCGTATCCCCGTCGACCGTGATCATGTTGAACGTCACGTCGGTGGTGGTGCCGAGCAGGCTTTGCAGCGCCTGCGGCTCGACGGCGGCATCGGTCGTCACGAAGGCGAGCATCGTCGCCATGTTCGGATGGATCATGCCCGAGCCCTTGGCCGCCCCGGCGATCCGCACCTCGCGGCCGTCCACCGCCAGGCTCACGCACACCTCCTTCTTCACGAGGTCGGTGGTAAGAATCGCCTGGCAGAACTGCTCGGCGCCGTCGCCGCCGCCGGACAGCACGCCCGGCAAGCCGGCGATGCCGCCTTCGACGCGGTCCATCGGCAGCAGTTCGCCGATGACGCCCGTGGAGGCGACGGCGACTTCGTGCTCGGCGAGCCCGAAGGCCGCGGCCGCCGCGGCGCGCATGGCGTAGGCATCGGCCTCGCCCTGCTGCCCGGTGCAGGCGTTGGCGTTGCCGCTGTTGACGACGACGGCTTTCAGCCGCCGCCCGCCGGACGCGAGACTCTCTCGCGTCACTTTCAACGGGGCGGCCTGGAACACGTTCGTCGTATAGACGGCCGCCGCCACCGCGGGCACCTCGCACACGATCGCGCCGAGATCGTTGCGCGTCGTTTTCTTCAGGCCGCAATGCAGGCCGCCGGCCCGAAATCCCTTCGGCGAGGTAATGGAACCCTCCGGCGCCACGCTAAACAAACTAACTACTCCCATGACGTTCTCCTTTCGATTTGGCACCTTATCTTTTTATTTGGAATGGCCCATAGAACGATTTACGGATACACCGGACTCAATTGAAGGCCCAGCACTTCGTCCCAGCCCATCATCAGGTTCAGGTTCTGGATCGCCTGCCCGGCGGCTCCCTTGACGACATTATCGATCACCGAAATGATCGTCAGACGCCCGGTTCGCGGGTCGACGGCAAAGCCGATATCGCAATAATTGGACCCGAACACTTCTTTGGTCGCCGGCCATTTCCCGGACTCTCTGATGCGGACGAACGGCCGTCCTTCGTAATATTGGCGGTATAGTTCCACGAGGTTTTCCTCGGTATAGTTTCCTTTTAAACTGGTGTACATCGTACTCATGATGCCCCGCGTCATCGGCGTCAGATGGGTGGTGAACGTCACGGTCACCGCTTCGCCGGCCGCCTCCGACAGGCATTGTTCAATTTCCGGGATATGCTGATGCTTGTTGACTTTGTAAACCTTCAGGTTCTCATTGATTTCCGCGTAATGCGTCGTCAGGCTGGTGCCCCGGCCCGCGCCGGAAACGCCCGATTTGGCGTCGATAATGATCGATGCGGGATCGATCCATCCCTCACGCAGCACCGGAATCAGGCCCAAAAGCGTGGCCGTCGGATAACAGCCGGGATTGGAAATCAAGCCGGCCCCCTTGACCTGGGCTCCGTTGATCTCGGACAGGCCGTAGACCGCTTTTTCGAGCAGCTCCGCTTTCGGCGCTTCATGCTTATACCACGTCTCGTATACCGCGCCATCCTTGATCCGGAAGTCGCCCGACAGATCGATTACCTTGAGCCCGGCGTCCAACAGCTGCGGAACCAGTTTCCCGCTGACGCCGGAAGGAGTGGCGGTGAACACCACGTCGGCTTTTTCGGCGATTTCCCGCGGATCGACCCCGTCCAACGGCCGGGTTACGATGTCCGACAGATGCGGAAACCCTTCCGTGATCGGTGCTCCCGCACTGGATGCGGAAATGACCGAGGCAATCTCCACCTGCGGATGTCCCAATAAAAAACGAATCAGCTCCACACCGCCATACCCCGTGGAACCGACAATGGCAACTTTGACTTTCTCCATGCTCACCTTCTGCCTCTCTTTCTCCTCTCAAGGACGCTTGGTATTTAAGAATCGGGCCCCTTCATTCGTAAGTACGTATTATTATACATTCATATTAATATATATACAACGGGAAATTTTCGCGGCATATCAGTCTCTTTCATATTCTTTTCCATTTTATGGTTTGTATTCTTCCCGTCATACTACTATTCTGGAGTTATGTGCCTTATTTCTTGAGGAGGTTGAAATACATATGATTTGTATGCAATGTGGTCAAATTTATGAAAAGGGAAGATTCTGCGTCAAATGCGGAAGTCCCTTGACAGAGGAGTCCGGTCCGTCCAACCCGAGCCAGTCGGCGGCGACCTCGGAAACCGGGGACATTGTCACCTTTACGTTCCCGTCGAATTCGAATTCCGCTGCCCCCGGCTTGGACAACCCTGCCCGGGTACCGGGAACGGCTGCTCCAACAGAACCGGCATCCCATGCCCACACGAACCCAACGCCTGACGGGAGCCCAACCATCCATGGGAACCCTGTAACCAACGCGAACCCGGCATCCCAAGCAAGGCCGGCTTCCGGCGTGCAGCAGGCTGCCTCATCCGGATCAACGGATATTCCCGAGCTGCCGTCGATGGCGAAAAGCTGGGAGCAAGTGAAAAAAAGTCAGGTCGTCCAGCAGGGAACGGTAATCAGCAAGCAGTATTTCGCCTATTATTTGAAGGCGTTGATGAACCCGTTCGGCACGGCCGCCACTTTGGACAAGTCGCATTTTACCAATGGGATCATTACGATGGTACTCACCTCGCTATTGCTCCCGCTCGCGTTTTACCTTACGAGCCTGCGGAACCCGTTTTTTCATCTGCCGTTTATCGGCGGCGTCATCAAGCCGTTTATTTTAATCCTGATCGCCCTGCTTCTGGCCAGCGCGATCGCGTTTGGACTCATCCGGTTGGCCCGTGTGGCCAGCGACTACAGGTCCGTGACCACCAAGCTGGGGACGTTGCTCGTACCGGCAACCGCCGCCTTGGCGCTATGTAATCTCAGCATTATCCTGCAGTTCAGTCCAAACGTTTCGCTCTTCTTTTTCTCGCTTGCCCTGACGTTCATTTTCACAGCGATCATTGCGGTCGTTATTGGCAGCCGGAAGGAATCGGGCGGCGGATTGGACCCACTGTACGGCGCCGTCATCGCCAGCATCGCGTTCGGCTATATTCTCTTCAAATTTGCCGATTTCGGGATTGACGCTTTAATGGGCGGCCTTCTATAACGGAGATTTGGGAGGGAAAACAATCTATGGTGAACTACTGTAGCGAATGTGGTGTAAAGCTTGCTCCGGGCTCGCGATTTTGCCCCGAATGCGGCACTGTGGTGGAAGATCCGGATCTGGCACCGACGGTTCCTGCCGCCGAGTCCGCCGCTGCGCAGGAAATGATGCCGATTGAAGCTCTCGCTTCCGAAGCGCCCGGGATTTCCGGAACGGAGGCTCCGATCCAGCGGAAAAAGAGAGCGGCCTCGGCCATGTCCTGGATCAAACGCCATAAATGGGTCACCCTTAGCGTTCTGGTCTTTGTCGTTATACTCGGCGGCTTGTATGCCGCCGGGGCCTATTTGACCGATGGCAACCGGGTCGTATCCCGTTTTGAACAAGCCATCAAAAAGGGCGACGCCGCTGCGCTCGCCTCCCTCCTCCAGCCGGAGGACAAGGCTCTGACCATCAATAAAGATACCGTTATCCCGCTGCTGAATTACTTGAAAAAAGACGAGTTCAGCCGCACTGCCCTGGTCCAAAGGCTGCGTGATCAAGCGGCGAAAGCCAAAAAGGCCGAGGGCGAATTTACCGATTCGGAGGAATCTGACAGCAACATCGTTCAGGTGAAGAAGTCGGGGAAAAAACTGTGGCTCTTCGATAATTACACGTTGGTTGTGGCGCCCATTTATCCCTATGTCGAAACAACCTTTGAGGGAACCAAAATATCGGTCGACGGGAAAGAAATGATGACTTCAGACGAAGATTACCTCGGCGAGAAAATCGGGCCGCTGATCCCCGGAACGCATGAGATACTTGCGGAATACGAAGGCAAGTTTGCCGCGATCGAAAAGAAAGAGACCGTCACCTTCGGCGATGCTCTCCGCTATTATGACGTCAACCTGGATTTGGAGGGCAGCTACATCACCGTGGTGTCCGATGAGCAGGATGCCGCTATTTTTATCGATGACAAGGATACTGGACTCACCACCGGTAATTTCAAGGAGATCGGCCCGCTCCTGCTGGACGGCAGCAGTGAGGTGTATATACAGAAAGAATATCCGTGGGGCCTGATCCGGAGCGAGAAACTCCCCATCCGGGATTCCTACATCCGGATAGGGCTCGAACCGGAAAATGATGCGTTCCGGCAAACCGTTCAGGCGGCCGCAAAGACGTTTTTTCAAGAGATGGTAACGGCCATGAACACGCAGGACACCTCTAAGGCGGCTCATCTGTCGGAACCGGTCAAACAGGCGATTCATTCGCTGATTCAGGAATTGAAAGCGGAGAAGGCGGTTTACAGTGCAAAGGTGAAGAAAATCGCGTTCGACTTGGACAGCATTAAGCTGTCGGGCTGGGACGGGGAGTATAAAGCGACGGTCAACATGAAGGTGGATTTGAGCGAGTCGGTTCATCCTTCAGCCGACCCTTCAACCAAGAAGACCGAAGATACCAGTATTCAGCAAACGCTTGAACTTACCTATTTGGAGGACGGTCAGTGGATCGTAACCAACTTCTACGACTCCTATAACTTTAATGATGCGAATACGGAGGAAGTCTTGCTGTAATTTATAAAAAAAAGTGCGGGTTAAAAAGGAAAATCCCTTTAACCCGCACTGAGGTTGCATCAAACCCGGTGCCGAATCCAAACACAGGCCCTTATTCACCTGGCCGGCTTGTCAGCCGGGAGCGCGCGCCCATTTCGTGAACCGAAATTCCTGCAAATCTGCAGGAATTTTCGTCGTTTGGAGACCGAATTAAAAAATTCCTGCAAATCTGCAGTTTTTTTCGTCAGAAAAGTATCCATATCCCCGATCTTCCAAAAATTCCCGCACTATCGCATCTTTCCGCTTGATGACTTGCAAATGCCGTGAAATTCCTGCACTATTGCATCTTTTTGCTAATTTTGGCGGTCCGGCAGCTACGGCATTTGCGGCAGTCCGGCGTCTGGCAGCTTTTGCAACAGTCCGGCTTTTGCGGCGGTCCGGCGTCTGGCAGCTTTTGCAACAGTCCGGCCTTTTGCGGCGGTCCGGTGTCTGGCAGCTTGCTGCAGTCCGGCTTTTGCGGCAATCCGGTTGCTGCAGCATTCCGGCTTCTACGGCAGCCCGCCAGCCTTTGCTTGCAGGTCGGCCCACTGGGCTAGGGCCCCGCCTCACAGCTTCCTATGCCTGCTCCGAGCGCTTGAAACCCTTGCCCAACACTTCGTGGGCGTTGGTAATGATGACAAAAGCGGAGGGCTCCAGCTTCTGGACGAGCGTCTTAAGCCGCGTGACTTCGCTCTGGCCGACGACGACCATCAACACGGTCCGGTCATCCCCCGTATAGCCGCCACGGGCGTTCAGCTTCGTCAACCCCCGGTCCAGCTCAGAGAGAACCGCTTGGGCGATAGCCTCGGTATTTTCCGCGATAATATACGCCACTTTCGTGTAATTGAAGCCCAATTCGATGGAATCGATGATTTTGCCGGTGATGTAAAGGCCGATCAATGCGTACAGCGCCTTTTCCGGAGAAAGAACAAACCCGGCCAGGGCGATCACCGTCCCGTCCATCAGGACGACGCAGACCGACAGGCTGAGTCCGCTGTATTTTTGAATGATTTGAGCCAGGGTGGATAGCCCGCCTGTCGAACCGCGGCCCCGGAACACGATCCCGAGTCCCAGACCGACGCCGATTCCCCCGTAGAGAGAAGCCAGCAGCGGGTCGGTGGTCGGAACGGGAAAAACCCGGGTCATTAACACGAACAACGGCAGAATCACCGTGCCGAGCAGGGAGCGGATCGCGTAATTGCGCCCCAGCAGCAGGAAGCCCGCGATAAAAAGCGGAATGTTCAAAGCCCACTGCGTATAAGCGGGCTCGATGCCGAACAGCGACTGGGCGATAACCGACAAACCGGACACCCCGCCGGAAGCGATATGGTTCGGCACGAGAAACAGGTTAAAAGCGAGCGCGGTAATGAACGAACCGACGATAATCATCAGGGTATCCATCGTATGCCTCACCGGGCCGGTAACGGGAATGTATTCATTGAATCTGCGTTTGCGGGTTTTTGGCGGCACCCCTGCCCCTCCTCACTCATCCAAAAAAATTCCTACACCCCGGAGGCGGCCCGGCCGGAGGGAACAGCGGGAATTCCGCTTGTCTCCGGCATAAAGGCTTTCTCTTAGTGTAGGACTGTCGACACTTATCTTTAAATCATTCTCCGACTTAGTTGGCCTCAGTTTTGATCTGGCTCCGCAAATACCCGTCGATAAACGCGTCCAGATCGCCGTCCATGACGGCTCCGACATTCCCGGTTTCCACGGAAGTCCGATGGTCCTTAACCATGCTGTACGGATGAAAAACATAGGAACGGATCTGGCTGCCCCACGCGATATCGGATTGCTCGCCGCGAATCTCGTCCAGTTCCTTCTGCTGCTCTTCCAGCTTGCGCTCGTACAGCTTGGAACGGAGCATCGTCATCGCACGCTCCCGGTTCTTGATCTGCGAACGCTCGTTCTGGCACGTCACCACGATACCGGTCGGCAAGTGGGTAATCCGCACGGCCGAGTCGGTCGTGTTGATGTGCTGACCGCCGGCGCCGCTGGCCCGGTACGTATCGATCTTCAGATCCTCCGTGCGGATCTCGATTTCGACGTCGTCCGTAATTTCCGGCACGACGTCGCAGGAGACGAACGAAGTATGTCTGCGGCCGGAGGAGTCGAACGGCGAAATGCGGACGAGCCGGTGCACGCCTTTTTCCGCCTTCAAGTAGCCGTAAGCATTATACCCCTTGATCAGCAGGGTAACGCTCTTAATTCCGGCTTCATCACCGGGAAGGTAATCGAGCGTTTCTACTTTGAAGCCGCGTTTTTCCGCCCAACGGGTATACATCCGCAGCAGCATTTGGCCCCAATCCTGGGATTCGGTGCCGCCGGCGCCCGGATGGAGCTCCAGGATGGCGTTCATTTTGTCGTACGGCTGGCTGAGCAGCAGTTGAAGCTCGAACTCCTCCAGCTTCTTGAGCAGCGACGCGACCGAGGCGGCGATTTCTTCCGCGAGCGACTCGTCGCCTTCTTCTTCGGCCAGTTCCGCCATCATTTCGGCATCGTCATACTCTTGCTGCAGGGCGCTGTATTGGTCGACGGAAGACTTGACGGCGTTCAGCTCGGCAATAACGCTCTGCGCCTTGTCGTTGTCGTCCCAGAAGTCGGGGGCGGCCATCTTTTCCTCAAAGTTCGCGATCATTTCCTGTTTGAGGTCTAAGTCAAAGAGACCCCCTAAGATTGGATAATTTCTTGGCTATTTCACGCATGTCCTGTTTCACGTTAGCATCGATCATGCTGAGATTCCACCTTTCGTCATCACATAATATGCAAGCAGAAACGGGGATGCCATCCGACGGACGGCCCCCCGCTTTATTCTTAAACTACCCGAGCCCATTCCGGCTGCTTAAGCGTTTTGTCCGTGGCAGTGTTTGTACTTCTTGCCGCTGCCGCAAGGGCAAAGATCGTTGCGCCCGATCTGCTCTCCGCGCTGTACCGGACGCTTCTCGGCCGGCTCGCCGCTGGTGGAGATTTTGTCCTCGTCCACGACCGCCTGACGCTCCTGGTTGCTTTCCACTTGCGCCTTCATGATGTACGTGGCCACTTCCTCCTGGATGCTGGCGACCATCTGGTTGAACATCTCGTAGCCTTCGAACTGGTATTCGCGAAGCGGATCCGTACCGCCGTAGGCACGAAGATGAATCCCTTGACGCAGCTGATCCATGGCGTCGATATGGTCCATCCATTTACTGTCGACCGAACGGAGGGCGATGACCTTCTCGAATTCGCGAACCATTTCCGATCCGAGCGCTTCTTCGCGGACATCGTATTTCTTCATGACACGTTCAAAAATGAACTCGATCATTTCCTCCTGTTCTTTCCCCCATAGATCATCCTTCGTCAGGGCGCCTTCTTCAAGCAGCTTGCTGTTCACATAATCTGCAACCTCTTGCAGCTCCCAGTTCTCCGGAATTTCATCCGCCGTGTGCGCCTGGACAACGCGCTCAATGACCGGCTTGATCATATCGATGATCAGCGGCTTGATGTTCTCCGATTCCAGCAGCTCGCGGCGTTGTTTGTAGATGATCTCCCGCTGTTGGTTCATTACGTCGTCATACTGCAATACGACTTTACGCACATCGAAGTTGTTGCCTTCCACCCGTTTCTGGGCGGATTCGATCGCGCGCGTAATCATTTTGCTTTCGATCGGCTGATCCTCTTCAAAACCCAGGCGGTCCATCATGTTCAACACGTTGTCGGCCCCGAACCGCTTCATCAGTTCATCGCCGAGGGACAGGTAGAACTGGGTCGACCCCGGGTCGCCCTGACGGCCTGCCCGGCCGCGCAGCTGGTTGTCGATCCGGCGGGATTCATGCCGCTCGGTCCCGATAATGTGCAGCCCGCCCAAATCGGCCACGCCTTCGCCCAGCAGGATGTCCGTACCGCGGCCCGCCATGTTGGTAGCGATGGTCACGGCACCCGGCTCACCGGCGCGGGAAATGATCTCGGCCTCTTCGGCATGGTACTTCGCGTTCAGGACTTTATGCTTGACGCCTTTACGCTTCAGCATTTCCGCGACGCGTTCGGAGTTCTCGATCGAGACCGTACCGACCAGCACCGGCTGATTGTTCTTGTGCCGGTTGACGATTTCGTCGACCACGGCTTTGAACTTGCCGTCCTCGCTCTTGTATACCACGTCCGGCAAGTCCTGACGGCGGTTCGGCCGGTTCGTCGGCACCTGCAATACTTCCAGGCCGTAGATTTTCTTGAATTCTTCTTCCTCGGTTTTCGCCGTACCGGTCATCCCGGCCAGCTTGCGGTACATCCGGAAGTAGTTCTGGAACGTGATCGTGGCCAGCGTCATGCTTTCGTTCTGAACATCGATGCCTTCCTTCGCTTCGATCGCCTGATGCAGACCGTCGCTGTATCGGCGGCCCTGCATAATGCGTCCCGTAAATTCGTCGACGATCAGCACTTCATCTTCGGTGACTACGTAGTCTACGTCGCGGCGCATAATGACGTTGGCTTTAAGCGCCTGTACCACGTGGTGGTTCAGTGTAATATGGTTGGGATCATACAGGTTGTCGATGCCGAACGCTTTCTCGGCTTTGGCCACCCCTTTTTCGGTCAGGGCTACGGCTTTCACCTTAATATCCACGGTATAGTCTTCTTCAGGCTCCAGGCGTTTCACAAAACGGTCCGCCGCATAGTACAACTCGGTCGATTTCTGGGCTTGTCCCGAAATGATCAGCGGCGTCCGCGCTTCATCGATAAGAATGGAATCGACTTCGTCAATAATACAGAAATAGAGCGGGCGTTGTACCATCTGTTCTTTGTACAGCACCATATTGTCGCGAAGGTAGTCAAACCCGAATTCGTTATTCGTTCCGTACGTGATATCACAGGCATAGGCTTCCTGTTTCTCGTGATGTTCCATCCCGTTCAGGTTTACCCCGACGGTCATGCCGAGGAAGTTATAAATTTGCCCCATTTGCTGGCTGTCCCGCTGCGCCAAATAATCGTTGACGGTGACGACATGGACGCCTTGACCCAGGAGCGCATTCAAATAAACCGGCAGGGTCCCGACCAGGGTTTTACCTTCACCGGTTTTCATTTCGGAAATTCTTCCTTCGTGCAAGGCCATCCCGCCGATCATTTGCACATCAAAATGGCGCATGCCCAGCGTTCTCTTCGAAGCTTCTCTCACTGTGGCAAAAGCTTCCGGCAGGAGCTCATCCAGCGTTTCGCCCTTTTCGATCCGTTCCCGGAACTCAGTCGTCTTCGCTTTCAGTTGCTCATCCGAAAGGGCTTCAAATTGCGGTTCCAATGTATTGATATAATCTACCGTTTTCATAAGACGTTTGACGTCACGTTCGTTCGTGTCGCCAAATATCTTCTTCATAATTCCCAGCATGGTTTACCCCTTTCACGCAAAAACAGATGATTTGCCTAAATTGTAACAGTTTGTAGAGCGTGCCGCAACAAGCGGCGTCACGGCAAAAAAACCGTCAAACCCTCTTCTATACGAATAAAGAGCCCTATCCGCAGGCGGATAAAGGCTCGTTCCTTTGACTCCAATTGAAAGAATTACCACTGACATTCAAACAATCGTCATGTTTGGATACGCTATAATGGCTGTTTAACCCGTTATTCAGATAGGTTGAAGGCTTAAAGCCGACATTCCGTATTGTTAGGCCTTCTCGATCAACCCGTATTTCCCATCGTTTCGTTTGTATACTACGTTGATTTCCTGAGTATCGATATTGGAGAAAACAAAGAAGTTATGACCCACCATGTTCATCTGCAAAATCGCCTCTTCCACGTCCATCGGTTTAAAATTAAACCGCTTGGTGCGGACCAGTTCCAGCTCCTCGTCGCTTTCTTCCATCGTGGCTACGGTATCGCTGCCATTCTCGACGAACAGCGTCTTCAAGCTGCCTTCCTGGCGGAATTTGCGGTTAATCTTGGTCTTGTGCTTGCGGATCTGCCGTTCCAGCTTGTCCGCAACGGCATCGATCGATGCGTACATGTCATCGCTGCGGTCCTCGGCGCGAAGCACAGCTCCGGTGAGAGGAATTGTAACCTCCACCACGTGCAAACCTCGTACGACACTCAAGGTGACGTTACCATCGGAGATAGGGGGTGCATCAAAGTACTTGTCAAGCCGGCTGAGCTTCTTGTCCACGTATTCTCTCAAGGCCTCAGTCACTTCAATTTGCTGTCCACGAATACTGTAATTCATTGGGCACTCCTCCTTTGCTTTGCACCTTCATTATAGCATAGATGTAAGCCCAAAGTAAAAAATGTTAACAGAGGGTAAATTGCTTTCTAAGTCACTTCCCCATCCTATCTCGCGATCAATACGATCACGCTTAACGCGATTCGGAGGCCCTTCCCGGGCCTCCTTCTTTCCTTTCTTTTTCCGGCGTCCTCTTCCATCGCTCTTGCGCCAGCTTCCGCCCCGTTCTCCATCGCCAAAACAGAATCAAGACCAGCGCGCCGCAGATGGCCCCTGCCGTATCCAGCAAGACATCCTGGACCATTGGGGTGCGATCCGGGGTAAAAGCCTGGTGCACCTCGTCGGAGCAAGCATAGAGGAAGGAGATGAACACAGCCAGAGTAAAGTCTCGCCCCCTCCGCCCGGAATTCAGCGCATAGAGGACGAACATCCCCAATAGTCCGTAGATGGAGAAATGGGCAGCCTTACGGATAAAAAACTCGATAAATCCCCCGATCCCCAAACTCTGTATACTCACTTCATGCCCCGCATAGGTAAACGAGAAGCCGCTTAGACGGTCCTTTACGGAGTGTTGTGTAATGCTTTTTTCAATGTCGGTTTTAAGACTCTGCTGCTGATAGGACTGCGATGAAAACACGAAAAGCAGCATCATGATCATCACGGCCGGAATCCATTTGTAAAATTTGCGGAATTGCACGTCGGGTCACCTCGTAAATACGGCCATACCTCGGCCGGTGTCTATACTTCTAATAGCAGCCGATTGTAATTTGTTTTAGAACTGCTATCTCCATTATAGACGAGCAAAGAAAGACAAAGCCAGGCGGGCTTACCGATTCAAAATATTGACCCTATTTCCTCTATATAAGTATTGATTATGACGCTCCGGTCATATTCCTTGACCATCTTGGCCCGCCCCGCGATTCCCATATACTCCTTCTCCGCATAGGGCAATTCAATGAACCGGTGGATTGCATCCATTAAACTGTTCGCGTTTTTGGCTTCAAAACCGAGCCCGCTGATCCCTTCGTCGAACGTTTCCCGGCACCCCGTCACCCGGGAGGCCAATACAGGCCGGCAAGTGGACGCCGCTTCAAGCAGGACATTGGAGGCGCCTTCGTGATAAGACGGCAAGATCACCGCGTGCGCATTTTTGATGTATGAGCGGACATCCCTCTGTTCGCCGTGGTATTTAATAATCCCGTAATTTTCGTATTCCGCCAGCTTTCTACCGAAATGCTTCTCCTCCATGCCGCCCACGAGATGAAATCGTACGTCGGGATGCTGGCGCCTGATCCGCTTGGCCGCTTCCAGCAGCTCGCCGACCCCTTTCGCTTTCATGATTCTGCCGACGAACAGAAAGTGGGTAAGTCCGTCGGGAGGATACGCCTCGCCCCCGTGCTCCTCCAGGTTGACCCCCGAACCGGGCAGCAGCCGGGTTTTCGAACGGACAATCCCTTTGCTTAAGAAGTACTGCCGGTTCGGTTCATTTTGAAAGAACACGCAGGAAGCATTTTTCAAACCCGCCTTATAAAGCTTTAGCAGGATCTCTTGCAGGAACCCCTTGTTTTCCAAAAAGGCGACTCCCCCCGTGATGTTGGCCAAATAAGATGTGTTCGTCATCCGACAGGCGAGCCCGCCGTAAATATTCGGCTTCATGGAATAAGTCAGCACGGCGTCCGGTCTCAAGCTGCGGATCGTGCGGATATAAAAGCGCAATAGCCCCCCATCCCTTAAAGGATTGGCTTCTCGGCGGTCGATGCGCGTATTGATAAACTTGCAGCCCAGTTCTATCAAACGGGCGGTGTACTCGTCTTCAGGAAGCGAAATGTGCACTTCATAGTTCTCGGCTATGAGCTTTTGCAGCAGTTCTTTTCTGAACCGATACAAGCCCATGCCGGAATCAGCCAATACCAAAATTTTTCTGGCCACCCCTTTAACCTCCTTGCCGGGACTCCCGTATGGGCCCCGCTCTCCGTGATATCTTTGACCACTGCCGCTCGGGCACTGTGCAAAACTGCGACGGAGCGATATGTTATAGATCACCCGTGCCTTCAGTACCTATCCAGGTTCCCTGCCCGAGGTGCTTATCAGGCCTAGGGATCGACTCGCCATCGTAGTTCCTTTCTGAAAAAAAGGATACTTCTTTAGGGGCGCTGAGTTCTGTAGTCTGGGCCACAATTTATGAGAATGGAACTTCCACTCGTCGAAAGTGGGTTATGTATGTGATGACCGACGATTGTCCGGAAGCGAGCCGTGCGTTTCTGATTTATCCGGTGCCTTGGATAACGTGCTTTGAATGGGATTCAGAGCGGTGGAGATTCTTCTGAAAGTTGGGGGATGGTGGTTGGTGGGGTGGAGCGTAACGCCGTGTTAGAGAGCTTCAGTACGGCCGCTGCGGAGCAAACAAATAAAGACCCTAGGTTCCCCCAGGGTCGATGCTAGCGAATCTTCAATTGTTAACCATCGTACCGTTATATGTAGGTCGGCTGTGCCGGATGATTATAATTTGATTACGTTAGCTGCTTGCGGTCCACGAGCGCCTTCAACAATTTCGAACTCGACGGATTGGCCCTCTTCCAAAGTCTTGAAACCTTCGGATTGAATTGCGGAGAAGTGTACGAATACGTCGCCGCCTTCTTCAGTCTCGATGAAACCATAACCCTTCTCTGCGTTGAACCATTTAACTTTACCTTGCATGCACTAACATTCCCTTCATTATCAAATAAGAGTGTGACCCTGTGACCAAGTCCACATTTCTGACTATACCACTCAAACTAATCCAGTGTCAATTACCAAGGAAAGGGTTTTATTGTCAATAAATGCCTCTCCATGTCGAATCGACCTTTTAGTGAGTTAGTAAGCAGCAAATGGTGGGGTTCCACTTTATTATTAACCAGAGTGAGAGGGGGTGAAACAGATGCAACAGAAATCAGTTTAACTTCTGCACGCTATCCTCTATTTTGCCTACAGCCAGTTGATATATTATATTTGTTATTCCTTACATTTAACCCGTCCTTCCAACTCCATCCCAATTCTATTAGTTTTAAAGTACTTGCATATGAATCCACGATTTCCGATTCCCTCTACGGCAAAGCACCGAATTTCAGCTTGGTGCTAGAGTTTGTTAAAAGATGGGCTGACTCAAAAAAGTGTTTTATTGGTACACTCATTCCTCTTCCGATTTCTATTCGATTACTTTGGGCGAATTGTAAAATTATATACCTCTCAATTGGATAAAGTTAATGCTATAATTTACTTAAAAAAGGTGCTGAATTGAAGATGACAGAAAAAGAATTATCTGTAATGGCTCAACAAATCGAGAAGGATCTACATAAAATAGACAGGCTATTGGACAGTCAATTGATTGATGAAGCATACACGGAGTATGTTAATCTTTTACAAAAGATAGAAGGTAAGGAATATAAAGATATTAATCATCAATATAAAGCAAAAGTTTATATCTCTTTTGCTTATTTTCTGTTTAGTGGGTCTCAATTCAATTCTTTTTTTGAGATGCTATTGAAAGCTCAGGAATACGGATATTCAAAAGATGAAATAGAAGAAGTAATTTTAGAAGCTTTTGTTAAGCCTAACATTAAAGAATTTAGAAATCTTTATGAGGCCAATATTAAGTTCTTGCAAAAGAATGATTATTTAGATGTCGAGAAAATCATAGATTTTGAGGATTTACCATTCTGGCTCCTCCCCAATGGCATATCTAATGAATACTATTTATATAATAAGAGTCAGAAACTTATACAAGATAAAATAACATTATTTACTTACAAGCCAGTACAATCTCTCCCGACCTTAGATGTTTTTGCAGATTATTTATTATTAGAGGATTGGGATTGGAGCAATGTCTTAACATATACAAATTCTGCAAAAAAGAGAAACAAGAAGACTTACGTCATAATAAAGGATATTGAAAAATTCCTTTCTTGTTTGCAAGGTTCATTATTAAATAACGCAACTATCTCTAATGCTCTAATATTTGATAACCTTGATCGCTTCAGGCACTATATGTACAACTCTGATTTGTTTCTCCCAAGAAATATAATCAACTTATCTGATAGTAGCTCAATGCCTCAAAATACTTTGGATGAAATTCATAATAACCGGATTCATAAAGACAATCGAAAGAGCAACCACGTTTTACTTAGCGTCTGTATTCCTAGTTACAACAGAGGAAAAAGAGCCTATGAAAATGTAGTTCATCTACTGCAATCCTACTATGATGAAGAAATTGAAGTTATTTTATCTAATAATGGGACGCAAAATGAAACAAAAGTATATTATGATAAAATAGGTGAAATTGATGACGCCAGGCTAAAATACTTTGCCTTTGAAGAGAATCGGGGGTTTTCCATTAACTGCTGCAAAGTCTGCGAATTGGCAAGTGGAAAATTTATATTATTGTTAAGTGATGAGGATTTAATAAATCTAGATAATTTACATTTCATTATGAATAAGTTATACCTCTCGAACAATAAGATATCTGTAATGAGGACCTCCACTACCTCACAATACAACCTATCAAATTTAGTTGCCAATCCCGGAAGGGATGCCTTGTTAAACTTTATGTTATCTTCAAATTATATGTCTGGTATTATTCTAAATAATAACCTTTTCAAAATTTATAGAGGGATCGAGTACATAAAAAAAAACCTGAACAATAGCGTTTGTTACTGGTATCCTCATATGTTTTGGGAACTACTGCTGTGCCAATATGGAAATGTAGAGAGCACGGATCTTATTCTAGTAAACGAAGGTAAAGCTGAAAAGAGTGAAGTCGATAGTATAAAAATTAATAATGAAGTAGTCATACCTTATTATGCATCAATCGAGGGTCGACTAGAGCAACATGAAGGGTTTACCCATATTTTTCGTGATCTAGAAATTTGCACCAGGGAATCCGATTTGCTTAGGGAAATGTACCTTCATCTTTGTGCAAAAACCTTGTTCCTAACAACAGTTTCAATAAACGTATATTATAAAAAAACAGGCACAGACTATCGAAAATTATACGAACAAGCGTATGAATTATGCTCGAATGAAAACTTCTATAAGGCTAATATAAATAATGATAGCGACAACTATCGCAGTGATCTAGAAATACTAGCTCATTGTTATGAGCATTTTAAAAAGTCAATTTAAGCATATAAACGCCAACGCCTCAACCAAGCAACTTAAACAATACTCCTCTGAGTTTTCGTAATTTTCGAAAACCAGGTAAAAAATTTCATGTATAAAAAGTTCAAGCGACCTCAATCGAATGAAATTGAGGCCGCTTGCTTAACTTGCAGTCACTCGCAAGTACTTACCTTTTACTTACCTTTTGCTCTGTCACCGGCAGGACATAATTGACTCATCATTAGCTAAAAGAACATGCCCCTAAGTCGAAATATATCCCTCTAAAATACCGACCAAAGAAGTTTCAGAGGGCACTACAATCGTTTTTGCAGTAATAGATGAATCTCAGAAGAAAAGTGTTGTTTATCCGCTGTCTTTTGTAGATCATCTAACACTTCAGTAAACTTGCTACCAAATAAGTTAATTGCTTCGGAGCTAACATTTAGTTCGTGCATTCTTACCACCATGTGCCTATAAAGATCCATAAAGTCAGTTCCAAATTGCCACTGTCCTACGATATCAAAATTAAATTCATTACAAAGGTATTCTATTGATTCCATAGTATATAAATGAGTATGTCCGCCGGATAAATGACGATTAAACACATCTTGATTTACTAATTCAAAAAAAACGGAATATGAAAACAACGGGAGCGATAAATATAAAAATTCAACATTTGGATTTACTCTTAAACTGGATAAGATATCCCTAGGATTTGTTAGATGTTCTAGTACTCCTATCATTGAAAAAATATTACTAGTAGAATTATCAATAACACTCTGGAGACCCGAAATATTAATGTTATAGATGAACTCGCTTTGCAGCATAATGTTACCCAGCTCGACCTGTTTTGTTGAAACTTCGTAGCCTTTAATTTTATTAATGCCAAATAATTTATTTAAAGCATATATAAAATAGCCTGAGCCAGCTCCTAAGTCACAAAAAGATTTGTTTCGATATTCTATTCCAAGGTTATCAAGACAATGTATTAGAAATTCAGCTTTGGGTTTATAAACTCTATCCATTCTTTCTATATACTTTTGTAAGCTTTCATTAGTGTATGTGACTGAATAATTAGTCACCTCTTCGACATATATTGCACTGGCAAAGTCTTCAGTATCCTCATAAGCGCCATTTAAGTGATTACAATTAGAACACAGATAGTAATCTATTTTTTGTTTTGTAAAATAAACATTATCATTTAGAATATTGTCACAATTTTTACAACGTTCCCTTCTAGGCTGCGATTTATATATTTCCGCCATTTTATAATTGTTCCTAACCAAATTCTCATTTTCTGAAAAAAAATGTCCTTTTATATCTGCAATATCTGTAAATGATTTTCCATATCTCCGTATCAATGTCATCAACCTTTCGTGTTTATCAAACCATAATATAACGAGTCACTCCACTTACCTTCTGACCAATGGCTGTGGCGGTGTCTCCCTTCCAATTCAAAGCCTAATCTCTTAAATAACTTCTGCTTTGAAAGATCTAAATCGTATATTTCACTCCAAAGACGATGAAGGCCAAGTTCATCAAAGCCATAATTGATCATAACTTTCGCGGCATCATCGGCGTAATATTCATCAATATATAGATTATCTTTTCCAATATATATTGAAAAATCTGCGTTTTTATTAACCCAATCAATATAACAAAGGCCACAAGCGCCAATTAATTCTCCTGTTGATAACTCCTCAATAGAAAACATTATGGTGCTTTTATCTTTGAGAACAACATTTTCATACCACGATAATTGATTTGAAAAACTTAATTCTCGATACTCTCGAAAATATCTCCTGAATTCCGGTTGATTCCTCCAATAAAGTAATTTCTTCAAATCTTCCTTTTCAACTGCCCTTAACCCTGCACATGTTCCGATTAACATTAATCCACCAAATCCATTTCATACAAGGCATCGCCTTTTAATTTCGAAACCTTCAACTTCCTGCCTATAGCTAAATTTACTTCATATGGTTGGAGCGCTCCTTTCGGAGCCGGTCTCAACACTTCGATGTCAGCCTCAGTTATAATTTCACCACATGCAACATCTTTGTTAAGGCGAACGCAGCGTCGCTGTATAACAACGGTCTCTAGCTCATTGTCCTCGACATATTTGACTCCTGTTCCTAAGGACGCTTCAAGCTCTCTACATCTCTGCATCATTTCATACCATGTTTGAGGATTCATTGAAAAGGGATGATCTGGGCCAATTCGAAAATTATCATCTGTGAAGTGTTTTTCGATAACTCGTGCACCTAACGCAACGGCTCCTAACACAGTGGAATGCCCTGGTGTATGATCAGATAACCCAAGTATCATTTGCGGGTATCTAACCGCATATGTTTTTAAAACATTTAGATTTACATATTTAAAATTTTCTAGGCTACCTGTGTAATTAGTATTACACTGCATAAGTACTATTTTATCGTTATAGTTCAATATGGCTTCCACTGCCCTTTCCACATCTCGCATTTCAGAGGCACCGGTAGCTAAGAGTACTGGTTTGTTCCTTTTTGCTATCAAGCTGATGAAATCCGTCCAGGTGATGTCTCCCGAACCAATTTTATAAGCAGGAATATAAGGGTCTAATAATTCAACAGCCTCATAATCATATGGAGTTGTCATAAAGTCTATGCCTGCCTTCTGGGCAGTCAGCGCTAATTCCTCATTCCAGTTACGGTTACATTCGTATTGCTTATACGTATCAAATACACTTTGCTTCCATGAAGCCTGGTGACCTACTTGCCCATTTAACTGTCGAAAACCAAAATCACTTACAATCTTATCCGCCTTGAAATGCTGGAATTTCGCAGCATCTGCACCCGCTTCTTTAGCCATCCAAATCAGTTCTTTTGCCCGTGCTAGATCACCATCATGATTGGCAGCAATATCTGCAATGAAGTAAACGGGTTCGCTTAATGAAATCTTTCTGTTATTAATAAGCACCTTATTGGCATAGTCCATTCTTTTGTTCCTCCATGTAATCTTCATACAACTGGTTTATAACATCATCTAAATATGGCATTTCATACCCAACAATCTTTTCAACTCTTGAAACGTTAAGTCCTAAACTATCGGCTCTTTGAACCCCCGGCAAATCATGAACGCTTCCGCTATATGAATGAACTAAACCATAACCAAAGCACCTAGCTAATTTCTCAATAAAATCTTTTTTGCTATAAGCTCCCTTGCTTGCAATATTGAGAGTTCCGTATATTTCCCGCCGATCTATAACATCAAACAGCGTTCTAGATAATTGTTTAGTAGAAATACTCGAAGTATAGAAATCGTCGAATAAGGTCATTTTATGTTCATTCCTCAAGGAATAAATCACCCATTCAACAAAAGTTTGTTGGTCCGCGCGTCCTCTAAAGCCGACAATATTAGTTCGTACGACTAAAGATTTCGGACAGGTTAGGGCATATGTTTCGCCAGCATACTTGGTTCTTGCATATTCATTTAGCAAACGTACAGGATACTTCTCATCATGCAATTGCATGAAATCGCCACTAAAATAGTGATCCGTTGAAATGTGTATATTATAGATCCCTCTGGCACTAGATATATCGGCAAGAATTGCAGCAGGACGAGCATTTACAAGATAAGCTTTACCTGGATCAATCTCACATTCGGTTAAGTTAACAATAGCCGCTGCATTTATAATGATATCGGGGTTAACTTTATCCACAACCACCATAATACTATTAACATCAGTTATATCAATATATAGATCACTTGAAGATCTTGACGCTGTATAAGTGTCATATCCTCTATTTATAGCTTCTGCTGTCAAAGATCTTCCTAGCATTCCGGTTGATCCTATAATAAGCAATTTTCCTTTATGGCCCATAATGAGCTATTCTCCCAATTTTTTCTGTTCAATATGTTGATTGATAAGACAAAGCTCGGGTTTACGTTTCACTAACTCAATTGCTTCAAGCCATGAAAAAATACTACCCGGACTATACAGATCATAGTAAATTCTAGAAATTAATTGATAATCTTCGACAGTGTCTAATGTCCATCTATATTTGGAATAATCAATATGCCATGTGTAATCTGCTACTTTAAACTGATCGGGATGTAAATAGATATAAGGGGTAACATGTTCCCTATGAATCTCATTATATGCGCCCTCATATGATTTTTTTAACGCATTAAAAGTAAATACCTCTGTATCAAGCCCTCTAGGAAAGGTTGTTATCATTTTATTGCTAGCATAGTCTACGTTTGATCTGTTGAACAAATCTATGGTATTTCCTGTGATAACAGGATCTATAAGAGGACAGTCGGAGGTAATTCTTACAATTACATCTGCTGACAGAGCTGAAGCTGCTAGATAATACCTGGACAAAACGTTTTCTTCGCTTCCTCTAAAATAGGACACATTATACTGTTCAGCTTCCGTAACAATTACATCATCTTCTGAATTTGAGGTAGTAGCAATAACAATTTCGTCAATTTGTCCGACCGCTTTAAGTCTTGTAATTACCTGGCCTAAAACCGTTTTATCCTGTAGTTTCTTCATTACCTTTCCTGGTAATCTTGAGGATCCCATTCTTGCCTGAACTATTGCAACTGTTTTCATTTCTAATCAACCTCTCAACGATTTCTGGTAGATAGAAATACGGGTAGACATTATATCATACCCGTCTCTTCAATCCATTTTTTTGTAAGTTCAAGCCCAACTTCTAAGCTGATCTCAGGCTTCCAGTTTAATAATCGTTTTGCTTTATTCGAGTTACATAATAATTTTTGGATTTCACTTTGAGGGTGAATATGATCTACATGCTTTATCTTTGTTTTATCATTAGTAATTATTAATGCCAAATCATTAATAGATATATCTTTCCCAAGACCCGCATTTACAATTTCTCCATTAACAGAGGATGACAATCCCGCTTGGATTACAAAGCGAGCACAATCCTCTACATATAACAAATCACGGGTTTGAGTACCGGTACCATAAATATTCAAGTCGTATCCATTCAAATGATTTTTCAAAAATATTGCAACAACTCCACCTTCGCCACCAGTCTTCTGATAAGGCCCATAAGTATTAAAAGGGCGAATAACTACTGTTGGTAGCCCGTACGCATAGTAATAAGACAGTACCATGTTTTCTGCTGCTACCTTTGCCCCAGCATACGGGGATGCCGGCTTCGTAGGGTGCACCTCACTTATACCTTGATCATCATTACACCGATCATACACCATGCAAGTACTCATAAACACAACTTTAGTATTATGCTTTCGACACTGTTCCAAAATATAAAAGGTGCCTACAGTGTCATTTTTAAATGTCGTACTAGGGTCATCAATCGAATCTTGCACATTAATCGAAGCAGCCAGATGATAGCACAATTCAAATTGATTTTTTTCAAAAAGATCTGTTAACAAGGCTTCGTCCAGAATAGATCCTATAATAAACCTTTTCATTCCTGGATGATCCAAAAACTCTCTGATGTTTTCCTCTCTACCGTTTGAAAGATCGTCCAGTATCCAAAGTTGGTGACCCCCATCTAATAGTTGTTTCGCTACCCAACGACCAATGAATCCGGCCCCGCCTGTTAATAAGATTTTCATTGTCCCACCTCATGAAATAATTTCTACTTTTTATCACTAATTAATAAATGAAGCTGTTGAATATCAACGGGAGTAGAACTATGTGAACTGTAACCTTGAATTTTTGCCGGGAAAGCGCCTGAATAGTCTCGTTTTTCCATAAAAGAATTTTGAATAATAAACATGTCATCAGTTTCTACAGCATATCTAGCTTCCTCTTCGGTCATTAATTCTTCAAACATTTTCTCCCCTGGGCGAAGACCAACTTCCTCTATCACGATACTTGATCGTTCAAGGTTTAATTTAGAACTAGTCTGCTCAATGACAACGTGTGCCAAATCAATAAGTCTAACAACAGGCATCTTTAGAACAAAAATCTCACCGCCTTGGGCGATCTCCATAGCCTTTAAAGTTAGTTCGGTTGCCTGTTTCAAACTCATCATAAATCTTGTCATTTCTTTGCAGGTAACTGTAATTTTTCTTTTTTCTTCAATTTGCCACTCAAACAGCGGGATAACCGAACCTCTGGATCCCATAACATTTCCAAATCGTACAGCAGCAAATTTAGTTTGCTTTGAACCTGCCTGATATTGAGCCGCGGCAATTAACCTTTCAGCCATGAGTTTTGATGCTCCATAAGTATTTGTAGGTGAAATGGCTTTATCCGTGCTCGTAAAAATCACTTTCTTCACATTGCAGGTTAATGCGGCTTGGATGACATTTTGTGTACCCAGAACATTGGTTTGTACGGCTTCAAAAGGGTTATATTCACACGCAGGAACATGCTTCATAGCAGCAGTATGGAATACATAATCTATGTCCTGCATAGCTCTTTCCAATCGATTATAATCACGGATATCTCCAATTAGGTAACGAATATTCGTGTATTCCTTATATTCATGCTGTAACTGAAACTGCTTAAATTCATCCCGGCTCAACAAACGAACAACTTCAGGATTGTCTACTAATATTTCGCGAAGCAAGCTTTGACCAATTGTACCTGTACCGCCTACGATTAATACTTTCGCCCCTCTAAATTGTCCGTTCATAGCTGACATCACCTAATCTATCTTTTAGTAAGTCGACTCGATCCATGCTTTTATTCAGAATTTCATATATCTCCGGAGTCAAGTCGTTCATCGCTTTTACCAGCTTGCCTAGATGTTCCACTATAAGTGCTGCTTTCTGTCGTTGATTTTGAGTTTCGACAATAGTAGTTACATGTCGCATATAAACATCAATGTGGTGTTTTAGTAAAAATGAATAAAATAATTTAAAAACATCTTGTCTGGTAATCGTTGTCCACAATTTGTCCACTTCATTTAATCTTTTTGAAAGTGTGTTTATATTTCCGCTTTCCGATTTATCCGCTAACTGTTTAATCAGATCCGCCATTCGGTTAATTCGTTTGTTTTGTTCTTTTGTTTTCACATATAGGGATTGAATATCGGTTTTAACCTTAGATAAATGTTCTAATTTCTCTTCAGAAGAAGATGATGATGCGAATCTTTCAATTCTAAAATCTTGGTCTTCTTTCTTTAACCACTGAGGCAATAACTCCTCCATTGTTCTCCATTCCGTGCCTTGAATTAATGCTCCGTGTTTGGAAGCATTGATTACCTTAACCCCCTGCATATGAATTAATTGAACTAATAACCCAAGATCATTTAAGGTTACTTTCATTTTCAAAGTAGTCGGGTTTTCTCCACCATCCACATTTGGCACTAACTCTTTAGCTCCATTTAGTTCCCGTTCTATTATGTTGGAAGAGATATGATTCACACCTGAAGAATAATATTGGTGTCCAGGGTAGGAAAGATCCTGTCCTGTTAAAACAATTTCAGAAACTCCCATGTAAACTGCCAACTGCATCGCAGTACCTGTGACCGATGTAGTTGATTGAAATTTAGGTAGTGATTCTTGGCCGACGACATATGGGGTTACTTCGTCCGTATCTAATGCCGAACAGAATAATGGAGCCTTGTAATTTTCAACGATTTGGTAATTGATCTGAGAACAAAATACCAGAGGAACCCTCCCTGTATCAATGTTTTGGAAGACCTTGTAATTAGGGAGGCCTCCATCCATAGACACGACAATATGAGGGGTAATTCCATGGTGTTCCAAGGCTTGAATACTTGAACCCGCCGCTATAATAAGACACTTAGATTCCGCAGATTTCAGATAATCGATATCATATTTTAAGGAGGGGCCAGATCCAACAATAATGGCCGTTGCTCCCTTGGCACGATCTTTAAGCTTAGCTGCCGAGTCTACTTGTCTAGCATAAGGTAAATTATACAATACATTTTCAAGCCATTCTTTATTGAAAGTACTAAGCGTTGCCTGATTCGTTCTATGAGCATGAAGAGCATCTCTCGTTTTCTGCTGTAATTCAACTACCATGTTTGGATACATTCTTTTATATACAGGTGGAGAAACAATGCTGATCGTGTTTATTACATAAGAAGAAATACTATGAGCCACCACGGTTTGAAAAAACTCGTCCTCCCCGACCACAAATAAACGAACTTTCGGATTAGATAAAGCCTTCGACATATCTCTGCTCTGAGCCCACTCTTTCAAAACTTGAATATTCGGTTCATAAACATAAATTGAAGAGGACTTCGAATGATCAAGCAGTTGCTCTAAAAAAAACCCCAAACCGCAGCCTACAATTAACAAGTGTTCGGAATAAATATCTTGTTCATCAAGAGAAAGAGCCCATTTTCGCGCTTCTTCCTCGGCGTTATATTTGCTATGAAGATAGACTTCCGCTCCTTCCGTATTCAAAATGATGTTTGGCTCTTGCTTTTTGGTGAAAACTCGGGTACAGGAACCCATATCGTTTCCCTGAATAACCGGAAGTAACTGGGGATAATTCTGCTCAAGGAATTTCAAATTTTTATCGAATACGTCCATATCCACGAACCTTCCTTATTTTTCTTCAGACAAAAAATCATTTAGACAAGGCAATAGCTCATACTGCAACAGGTCCGCTACACCTACTAAATTGTTACTTTGCATCTCCTTATCAAGCTCTTTCACGATTTGGGATAATCGAGAGCAATAATCCTGAATATGTGCACTTTTTTCCGATCCTGGTGTATATAAAAACCTTAAAAACTCTAACGAGCTCACGATCCATTGGAGACCTTTTAACCCGGCAGCAAATTCTTCCCATGTTTCAGGAGACACGTCTCCGTAAAGCTTGTTCGTAATTTCCTCCATCCCGGGAACGTACTTGACCAAATATTCTGATAAAGCAGTTTCAGTTTCGGCTATACTTTCTAGCCTCGAAAAAGTAATAATGTGAATTTCTTTAATCAAGTCCACATTACTCTTAATGTGGTTTTCGTAATCGCTATAATAAATTTGTCCATCGATATCCACATGATGAATTAATCTATCCTCATGATATATATCTGTCAAACAGCTCATCCACGATTTCTCAAATTCTTCCTTAAAATTCACTACGGAGATCTGCTTGGCTTGATCTACTTTTATATTCATGAACTACACACCTTTTTTCGAGTATTACTTATTTTATCGGTTTATCCAGCAACGGTCTGTATAGAACAATAAAAAAAAAGGCCTCCAAATTTTGGAGGCCTTTTTCCCGGTTATTAACCAAGAAGCTTAAGAACTGCTTGAGGTGCGGAGTTAGCTTGTGCCAACATAGCCGTACCCGCTTGAACCAGGATTTGGTTCTTCGTGAATGCCGTCATTTCAGTTGCCATATCGGCATCCTTGATCCGGGAGTTAGCAGCCGACAAGTTCTCGGAAGTTACACCCAAGCTGTTGATGGTGTGTTCCAAACGGTTTTGGTAAGCACCAAGTTGCGCACGGTTTTGAGATACTGTATTGATTGCTTTGGAGATAACCGCCATTGCACTTCTTGCACCCGTTACTGTAGCAACATTCAAAGTTGCTGCACTAAAGAGAACCGCAGTATTGTTGTCAGCCAATTTCGCATCCAATGTCTCGTTGTTATTAACACCAATTTGGAAAGTAACAGTAGCGCTTGCGTTCAGCAAGTTAACTCCGTTAAATTTGGAGTTGTCAACAATACGGTCAATTTCTTTAACAAGTTCTGCAACCTCAAGTTGGATCTTATTACGGTCTTCAGTTTGGTAAGTACCGTTCGCCGATTGGTTAGCCAGCGTGTTCATACGTTGCAGCATGGAGTGAACTTCAGTCAAGTCACCTTCAGCCGTTTGCAAGAGGGAGATGCCGTCTTGCGCGTTGCGTTGCGCCTGGTTCAAACCGTTGATTTGATAAATCATCTTTTCAGAGATTGCCAAACCTGCAGCATCGTCAGCAGCACGGTTGATGCGGTAGCCGGAAGCCAGCTTTTCCATCGTCTTGCTCATATTCGTGTTGTTGAAGTTCAGGTTGCGGTTAGCGTTAATCGCGCCAACGTTAGTGTTGATAAACATTCCCATCGTAATCATCCTCCATGATTGGTTTATATTGGCTACATCCTTGTGGCCTATTATTTATATCGGCGGAAGAAACTAATTGTTTAGGTCTTTAGGAGAATTTTTTATTTTTTTTCATCGAAATAAAATGAAATTGGTGTTTTGCGGGTAATTCCATAGTAAGCGTTCATCAGGGTTCTTTGATCTCTGATATTTTGAAAGTCCCCATTTAAACTCTCCTTGTAGGTTGTCAACTTCTGTTGCAGCAGACTCATATTCTCGATGCACTCTTGCATAATCTCTACCAGTCCCGAGTCTTGAATACCCTGTTCCGGTGCCGTTTCTTCCAACTTCTTCTGTATCTCATTAATATTCGACGAAGTACTCTCCCACTGGTCCTGTAATTCCAGGAACTCGACAGGAAGTTCCTCTTCACTTCTTAATCGGTCAAATAGGCCAAGCTGTGCTCTAGAACATTGCAGCAACTTGCCATACAGACTTTTTCGCTCTGCCAACAGTGAAATCACCGACTCAAGATTGTCCAAGTGTACCTCCTTTTCCAATCTGGTCCCAAGCTTCTCTTAGCTCGTTCAGCAGATCTATAACTTCCTTAATCAAATCTACACGTTTCTTTATATTTGCGTCGATCAGCTTGTCTATCATATAAAAATATAACTGCCGCAAATTTCGTGCAATTTCCCCTCCCTCTTTCATGTTAAGAGAGGAGATCAACTCATAGATGATATCCTGAGTCTTTTGGATATAAGTATTTGTATCCACAATGTTATTTTGCTGAATAGCAGCCCCGGCCTGACCAGCAAATTGGATGGCACCATTGTAAAGCATTAGTGTTAACCGATGAGGGGAAGCCGTCTGGTATTTATTCTTCTGATATGCTTGGTAACCTGCTGTGTTAAAAGCCACTAGCTCCAACTCCCATTAATTGGATGATGAAGATTTAGTCAGGGATGCTACCTGACCTTTAATCCATGTCAATTGATTGTTCAAACCCGACATCACTTTTTCCATGTTCACAAATTTGCTTTCCAGTGTCGCTTGTCTCTTTTTTAATCTCAAATCCATATTGTCCAATTGTTCTGTAATAAATTTGATATCCGATTCGTACGCGGTGATTCGTGATGCCATATAGCCGTCGGTACTCCGAGTCCAAGGTGTCAGATTTTTTTCAAAAAGGGCACCTATTCCATCAACTGCATCCCCATTAGTTGTACTGGCCGTGAACATCTTCTGCACGGCTTCCGGATTCTCGGCCAACTTACTCTTAAACAGTTCGGCATCAAACTTGATTTCACCTGTCATATCAGCAGCAGTTTTAACGCCTTTATCCACTTCCAGTCCAATATCACTTAGCAGTTTGAAACCTTGGACATTCCCTACAATGCTGTCCATCCAAGAACCAAGCTCATTGCGCAGCGACCTTAAAGTCGAATCACCTTGTAATGTCAAAGTTAAGGATCCATCACTGTTCTTACTGGACTTAGGTGTATTTGCTTTTATTGTCTTAACAATATCATTATAGGCATTCACGAATGCTTGTACTTTGCCCACGATCTTATCCGTGTCTTGGCTGACCTTTACTGTCGAATCTCCAATGGCGGTCAATTGCATCGTTACACCCGGTATTGCGTCCTTAATCGAATTGGAAGCACTGCTCACGGCTACTCCGTTAATTGTCAATTGCGCATCACTGGCTGTTTGAATATGTGCATCAGCGGCGTCGAAACCCAACGCCGATTTTACGGCACTCGACATGAAAATTACAGGGTGATCCCCTGTCGGCTGCAAAACCTGTTTTCTGTCTTCTGGAGTCAATGTGCTCCAATTCGTAATGGGATCCATAAAATTGATTTCATGAGCCGCACCGGTTTCTTTGGAGGTAAGGACCAACCTCTTTTCAGTAGATGAAGTTTGCACGATCGAAGCGGAAACTCCGGATTTAGTATTGCTATTGATGCTTTTAGCCAAGTTATTTAGTACTTCGTCGATATTTGCACCTGTCAATTCAATTTCCGTAATTTCCGAATCCGACAATTTCAACTGAATTTTCTGACCGACTAAGCCACTAATATCAGCATTCTGTTGCATGACTTTACTTTGATAGACCCCTTGCTTAGCCAGATTACCCACCTTAATTGCATAACTGCCCGCTAAAGCAGACTCACCCGCGGTTACCGTCATTTTCGTAGCATCCGATACCGTGGCATTGTTCACCGTAAAACTGCCGGCTAACTTTAAGTCCGCAGCAGCATCCTTAAACTTATTTAACTTAGTTCTCAGGTTGTCAAAAACACCTTTATAAGCTGTCGTAATTTCCTTCTTTTCTTCCAGCTTGTTATAGGGAATTCTCTCTGCTTTCATAACCGCATCAATGTATTCTTTCGAGTTAAACCCGGAGGCTAAGCCGGGAAACGTAACTGTTGGCATAAGTATCATCCTTTCCGTGACTTAAATTTTTTTATCAAAAAACATGCCTATCATTTCCTTCATTTTCACAGACAGCTCAATCAAAAACTCCGGAGGGAGGCTGGTCAGGACCTCCTTCGTTTTCGAATCGATGATTTCCACATACAATTCTTCGGCTTCATCGTTGTATTTAAACTTTAGCTCTTTGCCGGTCGACGCGATCGATTCGTTTAATTTTTTAGCTTGCTTTTCAAGTTCTTCTTGCTGCTCTTTTAAAAACTTTTGCGCTTTCAGCTCATTGATGTTAGCACTGTTGTCTGACAGAGACGGTGCGCTTTTTTTGATTCCAAGTTCCGCTGATCTTACGGTGTCTGAAAAATTAGCATCCACGCGGTTCACGTTGATATTCATCCAAACCCACCTGCCCTAAAAATGAATTTATATTTTAAAATTTTTCAGCAGGTTCAGGATTTGTTCTTGTTGTAATTGAGTTGTGTGTTCCTTAGCTGCCAAATTCTCGGCAACAATACCTTCGTATAGTTCTTGCCTTAAAATCTGTACATCTTTGGGGGCCAAAAACCCTAGCTTGATCTGATCCCCTTCGATCCCCAAAATTTGCACTTGAATATCACTGCCGATCATCACCGTCTCGCCGACTTTTCGTCTCAGCACCAACATTTAGGCTTCCCCCTTCGGCACCAATGGATGACGGACCGGTAGCTCCTGATCCTTGATAATATATTGGCAACCTTTCTGGGAATGTGGAGAGAGGAGAATCGGAGCCATCAGGTTAACATAGAGCTCGTCCTGATTAATGTTCACAATTAACATCACCCCGACATCTTCCGGTGATTTCAATTCAAGCAGGCCGATGGTCTCGTCGGTAATGCGGAAGCTGTAATCCTCCACAGCCTCGTGCGATGGCAGCAAAATAAAGCTGACTTCTTCCCCAAGCGCGTGCAGAACAAAAAAAGGAGTGCCTTCCATCGGAAGCAGGGCATACTGCCGGATATCGGGAATTCCCAGAATTCCCGATTCAAACAGATAGATCTGGCTGTCTTCAACTTCAAGCATTCCATATGCCTCACTATGCATTTTTTTCATTTTGGAAGGGCCCCTCTCGGATCGATCGAAATTTCGGGTGGATAGATGCGAAAATCTATAACAACGCCCTGGTGAGGAATGGCCTCAACCGTCACTTCCTTTTGTCCATTGCGCATGTAACGATCGTGGGCGATCCTTCCAAAGACATTTTTCTCCCCGGCGGCAATGTTCATCATTCGGTCGCCTTCCTGAGCTTTGATGGCCACATTCTCAATTGCCATTGACCAGGCTTGCTGTTCTATTTCTTTTGCTAACGTCATCGGTCGCTTTAATTCCAGATCGTTAAACACGCTAGTCCAATCCGTATCCATTTCGGCCGATTTCATCCGAATATTCAGTTCAGCTGGGCGATAAGCTCCCCAATCACTTGACAGCATAGGTTGAATCCCTGGCATATTTCCTCCTTCGCTTCACAGCCGCACCTATTATCTTAGGAAGTCAACAAGCGAGGTCTGCATAATTCTTGCTCCCGTTGAAAGAGCGGCCTGCAGTACCGTCTCCTTGGACTTTAGATCAATAATCGCGGTAGGGACATCCACGTCGGCCACATGCGCACGCTGCTCTTTTAAACTGACTTGATCATCGGAAATCCGATTCTCCATCAACTCAAACCGATTCATCCGGGCCCCGATTTCCGCCCAGCTTACCGATAAACGGTCCGCCGACGCATCAATCTTCCCTAATGCGGCACTTATACCAGTACGGTTATCCGTATTGAGAGCAGTAGCAAGATCATCCAACACCTTAAATACGTTGTCCGTCCCGGCAGCTCCGAATACAACCTCACCCGTTATACTAACCGGTACCTTTACGGAAGGACTTACATTCAGATAGAACAAGCCCGGATCCGTCTTTTCGCCGGATGCTCCAGCAGCTGTGTATGGCGCCTGATCCGTTTTTTGTCCATTAAACAGGTATCTTCCGTTATAGGTACTGTTACCGATCGTCACCATCTGTTCTTTCAATTGCTTAATTTCAGCGGCAATGGTTTGTCTCTGTTCCAGAGCATAAGTTCCGTTAGCCGCTTGCATGGTCAACGTACGCGCACGTTTCAAAACATCCGAAGCCTGCTGCAGCAAGGAATCCATCGTTTTCAGGATTTCCGAACCTGTCTTGGCATTCGTCAAAAACTCCTCGCTTCGCGCAAGGTCGGTGTCATAACGCATTTGATATCCCGTGCCGATCGGATCGTCACTCGGTCTGCTGATTTTTTGACCGGTAGTCAGCTGCTGCTGCCCTGTGGTCATGGATGTATTAATGTTGCGCAAGTTTTTCAAAAGCTGAATATTTTGCATCATGCCTGTTACGCGCATGGATGAACCTCCTTCGTAAAGCTAGTCAGCTAACTTTGATTTTATAACCCTACCCGTCCCATCTGATTGATAACCCGATCCAGCATTTCATCGACGGTAGTCATGTTCCGGGCGGCCGCATTATACGCTTGCTGAAAACGAATCATATCGGCAAGCTCTTCATCCATGGAAACCCCGCTCACGGATTGACGCTGCATTTGCAAATTATCGGTCATCGTTTGTTCGTTCTGATGGTTCCGTTCCGTATTGCTGGCCCGAATCCCGAGATCGGCCGTCAACGCGCGGAAATAATCATCCGTCGATCCCTGGGACATGGAGGTAAGCGCATCTGGGAAAGTAAAGATCGCGTCTCGCATACTCGCCAATGCGTTGGCCACGTCGCTGTTCCCGCGAATAACTTTGTTTACGCCGTTCACGGTCTCATATTGCGAGGATGCGGCAATTTTATTCGTGTCCGCCAGAATCTCCGGATTCACTTGAATGCTGTCGATCGTAAAATTCCCGCTAGCGGACGTAAAGAAAGGAATGCCGGAGGTCGTCGGTTGCGTTAAGGTATATCCCAATTGATGCAGTCCATTAAAACCTTTAACCATGACATCCATAGAAGACGTAATCTTTGACCCGGCCGGAATAGATTGGCCCGCAGGAATAACGCCCAGTCCATCCACCGTCACATCGTTTAAAGCCACCATATTATTCGTAGTAATGTAGCCGTTACTCAAGGTCACCTTAACTTCGCCCGTTACCATAGTGCCTACCAAACCGTTCAACTGGTTGCGGATCAGATCGGTTTCTTGAAGGGACCGTGTGTATCCGTGAAGTTGCCCCGCGGTAGCTGTGGCGGCGTTCGCTACAGTCAAAGGCGTAACGTTCTCGCCTTCCAATACATTCGCACCTGCGGAGATAATATTAACCATACCGTTCTCGTCCTCGACATACTGGACATCTACAATCGTCGACAGCTTATCCAGCAGCAAATCGCGCTGGTCCCGGTAATCATTGGCGTTATCGCCGAAACTCTCGTTGTCGCGAATCAGAACATTCAATCTTGCAATATTTTCGACGATATTGTTGGCTTCCATTACCTTCTTATCGATGTTGTTGTTCAAGTCATTCGTCAGGTTGGTTAAAGCCTCGCTGATATGTTTCAACGTATCCACCATGTTGCTGGCCGCACCGGCTACAGCCACACGTGCACTGAGCAAGGAAGGGTCCCGGTTCAAAGTCTCCCAGGAATTCCAAAAATCGTCCATCACCGCGCTAAGCCCGCTGCCCGATGGTTCGTTCAAGATATTCTGGATGGCGGTCATACTGGCGTTCTGGATTTCCCAAGAACCCAGCAACTGGTTCTCGCGCCGGAATTGGGTATCCAGGAAGCTGTCCCGAATCCGCGTAATGCTTGTGTACTCGACGCCGGTTCCCAATTGTCCGGGCTGCTGGCTCTTCGTCATCCCCATCGCCCAGATCGGGTTAGCCTCTCTCAGGTTCACCCGCTGCCGCGTGTATCCCTCGGTGTTGGCATTGGCGATGTTATGCCCCAACGTTTGCATTGATACGGTATTTACAAACAGAGCGCGCTTGCTCGTTTCGATGCCATGAAAAGTGGAGGTCATCTGCAATTCTCCTTTAACGTTTCGTAATAATTAAGCTCTCGTGTCAAACATACTTCTCGTTGCAGGCTTTCTGTCCTGGCCTTGAGGAGGCGAATAGGTCGCTCCATCGTCCTCTCCACCGATCATCAGGTTCAAAGAAAAATCGATGAAGGAGAGCGATTGTGTGATTAAATCCTGATTTAAAGCGTTCGCGTGCTTCAATTCCACCAAGCGCTTCCCTAATCTCACTCTTGCCTCATCCAGCGCTCGCTTCTCTTCGGGGTCGAACACCAGTCGGAGAATTTCCGATATCGTCAGTTCAAGCCGCGATTTAATGCCCTTGGACTGCAAAAATTCCTGCGCCGCGACCAAAAGCTCCTTCTCGCTCTCTTCAATAACTTTGACCAACTTCGACTCCCGCGACAGAGTCCCCACCAGTTCTTCGTAGTTTCGGTTCAGAATGGATTGTTTCTTCTGCTCCATAATTTCCAGCAACTTGACATGGAGCTCATCCATTTGGGTGAGACCATCGATTAATTTTTGAACTTCCATAGCCGCCCCCTATTATTTATCGGTAAAAGACTTGAAGTACGGAACGAGCTTCTCCGCCAGCTTGCCGGCGTCCACATGATAGGTTCCCGAGGAAACCTGGGATTTCAGTTCAGCGATCCGCTCCGCGCGAGCGGAGTCCTGAACGTTGCCCTGAGCTTTCAGCATCTCCATCCCTTCCGTGGAAATCGATACCTCATCCTTGCGGCGGGTCTTATTGTCAGCGTCTTTACGATACGTATCCACTTGCCGTTGATAATTATTTATGGCACCAAGCCGTCCGGTCTCATTGATTTTCATAAGGGCTCCACCTTTCTTTCCAAATAAAAAAGCCGATAATCTTTACTAAGTTTATCGGCGTGGATTGAATCATATTTAATAGCGAACCGTTGGATTATAAAGAATATTATGCCAAACTTTCGGGATTTTTATCTCGAAGGACCACGGAATTTGTCGATAACGCCGTAAGCTCCGCCGGTTTTATTCCCCTCTTCACCGGCTTTCCTTTCTTCCCGGGCAGCGGCGGTCAAATCCCGGGTAAGCCGTCCCCGGCACCCGTCACACATATTGCCTTCACGAATGAGCACACCGCAAACTTCACAGGGATACATCATATTTGGATTATTGGCGATGGAGATCCGGCCTTCTTTAATGAATTTCGTTATCTGCCGAACCGAGACCCCCGTAGCGTCGGAAACCTCCTGAATCGTCGCGGTCTTCTCCTGACGCAGGTATTCAAGACACTTTTCGTATTCCTTCTCGATGTCCTTAATGCAAACCGGACAGATATCTTTGAAATTCTTGGCAAACAGCCTTCCGCAGCGCGGACAATTTTCTACATTTAGAGCCATTCGACCGTTCGTCCTTTCAATATTACGTTATGCTGTTAGATTACCTTATTTAGGGAAGTTCGTCCATGGGTTTTAAAAATATTCCCAGATTTCCGACTAGGATCTCGCCCACGTCAGGCAATAGATTTCCGCCGAACGCCCCTCGGATTCGCATAACTCGCGGAGCAAACCGGCACAGGTATCGACCGTACTTCCGGTGGTATAAACATCGTCAATCAACAGCAGCCGGATCGGTCTAGCACGAGAGGTTTCGGCAACCATAGAATCATGAAGTGAAAAAACCGACCACGGAAAAGTTTTGGCCCCAGGGCGATCGAGCGCCGGTTTGAGCTGATCCCACGCGTCCTCCGCCGGGCAAAAGATCCCCTGCAGGTCACGCAGGCGCTGCCACCGGCTTTTAAAACTCTGCTTCTCGGTATGGCGGACACGCTCGAGCAAAGGGAGCAGCGGGGAACCGAGAATGGAGGCCGCCTCCAACGCTAACGTTCTGGCCTGGTTGAACCCGCGCTCCAGCAGCCGGTCCTCGCTGACCGGCACAAAAGTTACGGCATCGAAACGAAACCTGTCGCCTGTCCCGCCATTTTTTTCACTCAATTCCCGAAGCATTCGCTGTGCGGCAAATCCGGTCATGCGTGCCAGAACGGGGCCCAACGCCTCATTGCCTCTGAATTTATATTGGGCAAGCCACTCCCGCATCGTGGCATTGTAGGAAACCGCACTGCGGTTCAGCACAAAATTTCGCGCCGGCGCCCCTTCCCGGGTACAATCGGGGCAGCCTACCGGGCGCCCGCATTTTTTACATTTCAAAGACGTAATCCAAGGGATGGCTGCGTAGCAGGAGGAGCAAATTTCCGGGTAGCCTTTTGCGGTGCCGGAGATCATTTTGCCGCAGGTCAGACAAGGAAGAGCGGGAGGAGCAAGCAGATTATGCAGCGGAGACAGCACCGCTTCCTTGGCTGTGCTCCAATCGATTCTCGCATAGGAAACGGATCGTTCTTCGTTTACCACGGCTCCTTCTCGGCTGCAACCGACCAAACGGTCAGGCACCGCTCCTGTATCTTCTCCACCATCCCGGTGATACCCGCCGGGCCATACCCGATTTCTCAGTCTGACCAGGCGTTGCAACTCTTCACAGGCACAAGACGTATTTTTCATTTCTTCACGACCTCCTCATCTTCTTTTAAAAAGCCTTGTTTACGAGCCATCTCATTCATCTCGCGGATTTGGCGGACGGCTCCTTTTTGGGACCGGGTCCATTCCGGGGAAGCGAACACCACCCGTCCTTTCGGATCATCCTTGGATCTTCCCGCCCGTCCGGCCATCTGGACCAGGGAGGCCTCATCGAACAGATCGCTGTCGGCATCCAGTATGTATACATCGCTTTTTGGCACGGTTACTCCACGTTCCAGAATGGTGGTCGTCACTAAAATTCGGGTTTGGGCAGCGCGGAACTCGAGCACATGATCGCCCCGCTGCTTGTCCTGCGATGACGTTCCTTCAACAGCCTCAGCAGAGAAGTGCCTCCGCAAAAGCGCGACGACAGGTTCGATATGGCGAATGCGCGCCACAAAAATAAAGATCTGCGCGCCTCTTTTCATCGATGTCTCCAAAGCGGAAAGCAAGGCTTTTGGAAGCTCCCCCCGGCGCAAGCAGACATCGACCGGCTTTATGACGATTCGCCGAGGCAGCGGGAGCGGGTGACCATGAAACCGCGCCGGAACTTTAGCATGGGGCAACCGGCCGCTCCGAACCTCACGCTGCAAGGGAGCGGGGGGCGTAGCCGAGAGAAAGACAAATCGTCCGCTCGGCTTGCACGACTGCTCTGCGGCATACTCCAGCATTGGATGGTTATGGTAAGGAAAAGCGTCAATTTCGTCGATGATGACCAGATCAAACGCTTGGTAAAAACGCATGAGCTGGTGGGTCGTCGACAGAAACAGCCTCGCCTCCTCCCAGCGCTGCGGGCTGCCTCCGTAAAGAACGGCGGTGGGCACCTCCGGGAACGCCTGGGCGATCCGCGGGCCCAGTTCCAGGACCACGTCGCGCCGCGGGGTCGCGACGAGCACTTTACCGCCGCGGTCCAGGCTGTAGCGGAGCAGCGGAAAGATCATCTCCGTCTTGCCCGCCCCGGTCACCGCCCAGAGCAAAAAGCGGGGCGGTCCCGGCGCCGGCCCGGACGGAGCGGCCCGGCGCGGCCGCAGCCGGGCGGGGAGCAGGCGCAGCGGGCCGCCGGCCTCGGGGGAGGCGGCCCTGGGGATTGGCGCAGCCACCGGTCCCGGCTGCGCCAAAAACCGCAGCGCGGCGCCCGCCGCTTCGCGCTGCGCAGGGCTGAGGCCCCACCGGTCCAGCAGGGACCCGGTGGGGCTTCCCGTGCCGCCGCCTGCGGCGGGCGGCACATCGGCGCTGCTGCCGCGCAGCAGCAGCGCACAAGAGCGGCTGCGCCCCAGCGCGAGGCAGGCCTCGCAGTAGGCGCAGCCGCCGCAGCCGCACGACCCGCAGGGCGTGCGGCGGTGCACCCCGCTGCCGCAGCGCCGACAGCGGAGCTCCGGGGCCCGCCGCGCGAGCGGGCGGGCCGCCCCGCCCCGGGCGTCCGCTCGCGCGACGCCCGAAGTGAGCTGCACGCGCCCCTGCAGGTGCGCGAGCTGCAGCGCGGAGCGCCAGGCCGGGCCCAGCTCCGGCAGGCGTTCCGCCAAAAGCTGCTGGAGCTCCGCCTCCAGCAGCGACCGCCCCGTCAGCGCGTCCGCGAGTCGCGCCGCCTCGCGCGGCCCTGCTTCGGGGTGGCCCCGCCCCCGAAGCAGGACCGCTCCCGAGGTCGTCACTCCCCGCCCTCGGGTCCACAACCATTGCGGGTTCGCCACCTCATTCAGCGAACGGATTCCCACCGGCTCGCCGCGCCCTCCGTCTTTTACAATACCCTTCCGTTCCTCCTCCAGTTCCGCGGCTAAGGCTTCCTCCATGTATCGCATCCAATCGCGAGCCGTCCATCCATCCAATGTTTCGACCGGACGAAGACCGAACCCGTCACGAAGGGTCACCGCCCATCCCAGCGGCATTCCGGAGGACAACTGCAGCAACCCTTCCGCCTGCCCTGCTTCGGAAAATTTCCCCTTTCCCTGATCTGGCCGATGACCATCTTCCTCTTTCGTTTCCATCCCGTTTGACCACCAATAAAGATCGGTATGCATATCCAGCGTAATCCTCAATGCCCAACGCAAACTCCCCCTGACCGCATACAGCCCGACTTTCATTTGTTAACCCCCTCTTCAAGGTACTCCCGATTATGGAAGTAAAAAAATATAAATTAGAGGAAAATTATTGAATTTTTCAGCTTGCTGCAGAATCCGAAACAGCCCAAACAACGCAAAAAAGCACACTCCCCGGCCTATAGCCTGAAAAGAGTGTGCTTCACACTTTCAACTCATGTTCTCTATAAATTAATTCATACCTGGACATAGGGGATTTTTGCCGCCTCCTGCGGCTTGCGAAGATCCACATAAATCAGGGTCTCTTCTTCCGCCAGCGCGCCAGACCCGCTCATCCCGGCATCGCCTGACGCTCTCCATGACCGCAGCGCCAGTTCGATCCCCGGCTGATTCCGCAACCTTTGCACGATCCTACGGGTATCATCTTGAGAATATTCGTCCAGCACCGTCACTTTAACGGACTCGCCACGAATCCGCGCATACCATGATAAAGCTCTTAAATACCATTCCATTTGATCCCCGTGATTCCGGGTGACCAAAATATAGTGCGTTCTTCCGGAGTCCTCCGGCGGTTGCCGCCGAAGCCTGCCGTAAGAAAGGTGCACGAGCAGTGCTGCCATCACATAGCCGAGCAATATCCAACCCATGTGAACAACCATGGCCATTCCTCCTTGTAGAGCCCTTCGGCGGCGGGCCTTTCCCACGGCTGCCGAACACCCCTATATAGCGACAATATATGCCGCATCAAGGAAGACGGTTCCAAACGCACTTTGCTCAATTCCGTTCTGCACCACTTGCTATATAAGTTGAACTAGAAAATTAGCTTTAGGCAAGAGTGTGAAATGATTCTGGAGAAGCTACAAGCTTTCTGTAAGAAAGCTGCTTCGGAAGCGTAGGCTGCGTTCGCCTTTGTGACTGGATTTCTACCGACTTGTTTTACTTAACCCAGAAATCCGGGAACAACAGCGATCGGAAGAACATTCCACACGGCTGCCTCCTAGCAAATTCAAGTTCAATTTATATAGCCACATTAACTATTTTAATCTTATGTACGCGCCCCGGCAAACCCTCTTACTCTAATTTTTACGAACAAGAGGGCAGTCCTCTTATTTCATGTTCCAACAAAAATTGGAACACGAGACCGAAAAAGATCCCTAATTCGTGCTGTAAGACCTAACTGTTACATCCTTCCTTACAGGGTTACCCAGCCGAATTTAATCGCATTGATTACCGCTTGCGTCCGATCATCGACATCCATTTTTTGCAGGATGCTGCTGACATGGTTCTTGACCGTTTTTTCGCTAATAAACAAATGCTCCCCGATCATTTTATTGCTGCGTCCTTCCGCCATCAATCGGAGCACTTCCGCTTCGCGGCGCGTGAGCGGATTATCTTCGCCCGCCACAAATTTGACGCCTGCTTCGCGAATCGCATGATCCTCGGCGATCGCGCCCGTTTCACTCAGGTACTCCATCCGGCGAAGCTGCTGAATCAATTTCCCCGTTACCTTCGGATGAATGAAGGCATTGCCTTCGGCCACGGTGCGGATCGCGTTAATCAGCGATTCGGCTTCCATATCCTTCAGCAAGTAACCGGTAGCCCCTTTGCGCAGGGTTTCAAATACATAACTTTCATCATCATGAATCGATAAAATAATGACCTTGACTTCCGGAAGCGAGTCGCGAAGCTCGGCCGTCGCATCCACTCCGTTTAAGAGCGGCATGTTGATGTCCATGAGCACGATCTCCGGTTCTAACTGGTGGCAGCACTCCAGAACCTGAGAGCCGTCACCGCATTCCCCAACGACCTCAATATCTTCCTCCATATTCAAAATCCGTTTCAATCCCTCGCGAAACAGCTGGTGATCATCTGCCAAGAGAACTTTAATTGTTTGTCTACTGTTGGTAACAAGGTTATCCATCCTGGTGCTCCTTTCTCTTCTCTGCATTTGTCGGAATGTGGATAATGATTTTGGTGCCTATGTTCGCTGTCGACTCTATTTCCATTCTTCCTTCCAGCAATTCTACCCGTTCCCGCATCCCAATCAGACCGAAATGGGTATGCTCCTTTGTCTTCTGCTCCAATTGATCGACCTTGAATCCCAGTCCATTGTCTTGAACTACGATTTTGACCATTTGGGCCTGATAGGTGATATCGACACCGACATAAGTAGGAAAGGCATGCTTGGCTGCATTGGTGAGAGCTTCCTGAACCAGTCTGAATACCGCCGCCTCCATGGGTGAAGACATGCGATGTTCTTTCCCTCTCGTTTCGAAGGTCGTTCTAATTTTGGTCTTCTCTTCGAAATCATGTACATACTTGCGCAAAGTCGGAATCAAACCTAGATCATCTAAAGCCATGGGACGCAAATTAAAAATGACTTTCCGCATTTCTTCCAGACTGGAACGGACTTGACTCTTCAAGTCTACTATTTCGTCCTGTACCATCTTAAATTCCTGCTTGGCAAGCATTCTTTCCACAATTTCCGTCCTAAGAACTAGATTCGCCAAAAGCTGAGCCGGTCCGTCATGAATCTCCCGCGAGATCCGCTTTCTTTCTTCTTCTTGCGCTAAAATAATCTTTAAACCGATTATCTGTCGGTTTTTGGCCGACTCCAGAATTCGGGACACTTGACCCAGTTCACCCGACAGGTATTCCAGCACAACCCCCATCTGCGAACTGACGGTTTCCGCCCGTTCCACGGATTTTTCGACATTTCGCGCCCGCTTCTGTAATTCATCCCGGCGTGCTTTCAAATACATTTCTTTTTCCCGGTAAATCAATAGATCCAACTGAAGCTGGGTGGCTTTCTCATAGGCCTGTTTAATGTCTTCTTCCTTATACCGCACAAAATCCCGGCTGACTTCCGTCAGCCGGATGCGGGAACGCCGGTAATTAATTTCCAGTTGATCGACCTTTTCCACAGTCTCTGCGGTTTCTTTAACGACCTGCTGCAACTCATTGTTGAGCGTCTTGAGCTCATTCCGCGCTGCGTCCAGAATTTCAAGGATCTGCAGCTTGCTATTCTCCATAACGCCTACGGCGTTTTTAATAACGCGGTCAATTGCATCAGCTTGATAGTCTGCCACTTCACCCTTCTCCATTCCCTGTGTCCGTATACTCCGAACTTATCATATCATGATTCGAGGGTAATGGATTTGGTTTTCTTTTCCCAATTTACGGATATCCCTAGTTGCTCCGAAACCAAGCGAAGAGGGACCAAAGTCCTATTGTTATCGATAATCGGGGAAACCTCGGCTTTTTTCGTAGCCCCATTCAGAATAAATTCTTTCTTCCCTACGGTTAACTCAAGCACGGTGGTACCGCGCGTGACGGTGATTTTCTTCGCGGTTTTGTTCCATAACGCCTCCCCGCCAAAAGCATCCACCACATACTTGATCGGGATATACGTCGTTCCGTCCTTCAACAGCGGAGCCACGTCCATATTTTGTTTTTGCCCGTTTACGGTCATCGCTTTCTGCCCGGCGATCATCGTCACCGTAGCGCTTGGCAGGCCCGTATCTCCACCCGTCACCGGGGCAGTAAACCGGATATTATCAAAAGACACGCTTCCCGTCAAGGCACGCTCATCCTGGCCGTCCTCCAGGTTTACCACATAAAGCCGTTTCAGCTTGGCCGGGTGCTTCAGTCCGCTTGCCGTCAAATCGACCGTCAATGTCTTCCATCCGGTAAAGTCGAGTGGCCGCGCAAGATCCACATAAACGCTCTTTCCGTCCGCTCCGGCAAACTCGGCCCGCAGCCAGTTCAGGCCCGCATCTCCAAGCACGTCGATGGCCATCGACGTAGCTCCTTCCGGAATAGCCTTGCCTGCGGTTCCATTGATTTGCGCATAGCCGAATTTATTGCCGCTGCCTCCGGTCAGGTCATAATCCAGTTTAAGCACTTTGGATTTGGCGCGCTCTCCGGTTCCTTGGACGATCGCTGCCGTTCCTTTGGCCTCCGTCGGCAAGCCGGTAAAGGACACCGGATAACTCACATTCTCGAAGCTTTCCCAAACCTGCTCTTCGGAAGAGGACAGCACGATCGGCGTCCCGCTGAATCCGTCATACTTTGGCGTAGCATAAGCAACCTTGGCCCCGTTATTGATGGATTGCACCGTCAGGACACCACTTTGCACGCTTGCCTTCATGCCGGAGAACACCCACTTGACCGATTCATCCGGCACGTTCACGGTTCGTCCGTTTTTCAATTTGGCGGTCACTGGAACCGAGACGGTCGCTCCGGCCTCCAGCGGCGCAAATGTCGTTACCGGCGTCAGGCCGGCCAGATCGCTGCCGCCGAGCACGGTCACATCCATGCTGCTCTTTGCCTCTCCGCTTACCGCCGTTATTTTTGCGGCGCCTGCCTTAATGCCTTTAAAGCCCGACCCGGTCCAAGCTACATTCCCGTTGCTCGACTTCCAGGTGGCTTGAACGCTCGCCGTATCGATCGGGTTGTAATAGGTGTCATAGCCCTTCAAGCTAAAAGACACCGTCTGCCCGATCAGCAAAGTCGAAGCCCCGCTAACCTGCAGCCCTTTGAGCGTCCCCTGCGGAGCTGTCGTGAACACGCCGAGCCCATTGGCCACAGAGCGTTGACCCGCGGAGCCGTTGGAGGTCGTAAACGTCAGCTCCGCCTCCGTCTCGGCGAGCGGACGAGTGACCATCGTCGTCGAGCCGCCGCCGTCCAGGTTCAGCCCTTTCCAGACCCCGATCGACGTCATAAAGCTTTGCAGTTCCTTCAAGGTCATCCCGGGACTGTCGCTGTTCTTTTCGACCGTAATAATATATGCCTTCTTCTCGTCTTTTGAGTAGCCGACCGCGGTTCGGGCCACGGAACTGCTCCCACTGATCGAGGTGGTCGAGCGGGTGAACGAGGACGCTTTCCCCTGATCGACCAGAAGCGTATGACCTCCGATCAGCATTTTGAAATCGGACGGGTTTATCTCCTGGCCGCTCGTTTGCGAAACCAACGAATACCTTGTCTCTAGCCGTTGTCCTACCGCCAAATGAGCGGATATGTATTCTGCCGCCTGACCATGCGCCCGCAAAATATATCCGTCCGCCGGAACCGGCCCCGGAATCGCCGACTGAGGAGAAATTTGCTGGATCACTCCGCCCTGAACCAACACCTCCGTCGGCGTCGTCCCGCTCCCTTTCGGACGCTCTTCGGATTTCCATGCGCTTGTATAGATAAACATTTTGTTGACATGGCTGTGAGCCTTATCCGGCTCCGTTGTATACGATTCCTGGTTAATCCCCTCCAGCGGGAAGGTCGTGCCGTCTTCAGCCAGTACGGTGCCGCTAAACATGTACCGATCGATGATCGGGGTGTTGCCGTTATTTACGCCAAAAGCAAACATCCCCGTAAGCTGCGCCGGACTGGTCACCAACGTGCCTTTGGAAACGGCGGCGCCCATCGGTACCCCTTGCCCCCCCGTCGCAAAGAAATCTCCGTTCACTCCGGCCACGGCGCCCGTCTCCTTGGCCATGCCTTCAACGGTTTGCCGGGTCGTCAGTTGTCCGCCTTTGCCTGTCATCACATCCAATTGGACGTATGGGTTACTCAAATCTATCTCGATCACGTCGGCCAGCACATTTACTTGCTTCCCTGAGCGAGTCGTCGTATACCGATATTTTACGAGCTTGGCTCCGGACGTAACGATTTCCTCACCTAAACGGGTGGCCTGACTGGCCGCCGCATGAATCGTCGATATCGAGCCTCCGAACAACTCGGGTAACACCACCGGCTGGATCCAGATCAACCCCGCCAACGATACAATAATCCATTTTTTACCTTTATTTGCAGCAATTTGCGTCCATTTCATTCTATTTCCGGTCTCTTCTCTACGAACTACCATTTTTATTTGCTACTCTCCCATCTTTGTGTGCTGTCTATGATCCCGAGACGACTCCGGGAATCTTCCACCTATTTAATAGACTACAATCCCGCGGAAAAGTTACGAAAAAAAGCAAATTTCATGAGAATTGGTGGAAATTACAAAATCGAAAGAATTCCAGCATAAACAGCCCGCTCTCCGAATAAGAGAGCGGGCTGCGTAAACTAGCCAGAGTAATTTTTTACAGATAGTTCAAATTGTTTAACACCCGTTTCACCATCACAGCGGCTTGGGCGCGGGTAGCATTTCCCGTAGGCCGGAACGTATAGGCATTAACGCCCTGAATAATGCCCGCCTTGACGGCTTTGGCCACCGTTTCCTTGGACTGGATCTTCGAGCCGTCTTTAAAGCGGCCGAGCACCTGTGCGGAAGAAGTGCCCAGGTTCGTATCATGCCCGGCATATTCCATCGCCCGCACCATCATCAAAGCCATCTGTTCCCGGGTGATGAAGCTTCCCGGTTTAAACGTCCCGGCGGGTGTTCCGTTGATAATCCCCGCTTTCGCCGCCGCACCGATATAGCCGGCAACAGTGCTTCCGGACGCGACATCGGAGAACCGGCGCGCATTGGATGCATCTGCGGTCAAACCGAGCCCTTTTGCGATAAATACGGCGAACTCGGCGCGGGTGATGTTTTTATCGGGTTCAAATTTGGCGCCCGAGCGGGTATCAATGATCAGCTTGCTCGCCAGCTCCGTGATATCTTTACTCGCCCAATGCTTCAGTGTATCCGAAAAGTAACTATACCCCGCCGCAGGTCCAACCGCCTTGTTCCCGCTGATCTTTCCGCTGAGCACATAGCTGCTTCCGCTCCCCTTCACCGTTGAAGGCACAAAAGAAGCCGTTCTGGTCAGCAACTCGAATTGAGCCAAGAAGGTTTGGCCGCTTGCCGTGGTGTCGGAAGCTTTCATGTAAATGTTTCCGGTAGTGTTCAACTCAACGGCGCTTTGCGCCGCAGTCCCATTAGATATAGTCACGCTGACTTGAATGGGATCTCCCAAAGGCGTTGTCGTAACCCCATTATTATAATTTACTGACGGCATCTGAACCTTAGTTACCGGTTCTAACTGTACTGTAATAAATGCGGAGGTAAGTGCCGATACATTCAAGGATCTCGAGATCTCCATATAAGGGATTTTCTCGATAGGCAGTTCATACATCACCGAATTGTATTTCACCGCAAAAGTACCGGTCTTTCCGCTGCTGTACATGTCCATCAAAGCGGTCACAGGAATGACTACTTCAGCGGCCTTCTCCGTAGAAGGAACCTCGAACACGATCCGCTTTGTCGGCGCATTGCTCGCGGTCAAGTATTTGTACGCATTCTGCAGCTTAACCGTATCGATCGTATATTTTTTGATTCCCTGGCCGAATTTGGAGCGGCTGTCCGTCGCTTGGGCCGCATTGAGATTCAGCAGAAAACCGCCTACGCCAAAATCAACATTCGACATGTTCGTGAGATAATCCGGTTGGGAGGTTGGTGTCGTTGACGTCTGTCCGGTTGGATTGGAATTCGTTTGACCCCCTGCCGTATTTTGTACCGCCATGTTGTTAAAGCTTTTCAACTGATTGCCAAGCGTATCGTAAAGTGAAGATGCCCCCGTCAGATAAGACAGAGTAACTACTTGCCCGGCCGTTACGGGAGTCGCCAGTTTCAGAACTACGGTATTCCCGCTAATGGTGGCGGACGTGATCCCAATGCTGAGTTTATCTACGAATACATTAAACTGGTTCACCGGAAGGTAAGACATCCCCCGTAGCGTGTTGTTGTATGTTATCGTCAGTGTATCCCCCGTAACTGTGGCGGAACGCACCCCCTCGGCTACCGCTGCATAGGTGACCGGCTGCAGGTTGATATACCCCGCCAGGTTTCCGTTCAGGTCAGCGATTCCATCGCTCCCGCCTGCCACGTAGGATACCGTTACTGCTTGATTTTGTGTAAAAGAAGAGGCCAACGTTAGCTTTACTTGGTTATCTATAATCTCTACAGCATTTACATATACGGGCGCATTATTTACCAACACCGAAAATTGGCTTTTTAAAGGCAATCGGGTCGTTCTTAAGGCTTCATTGTAGTTCAGAATTACGGTTCTATCCGATCCTTGCGCACTCTTAAATACAGGCGCCACAGAATCATAGTAATTCCGGACAAAATAATCGTTAAATCCTGCAATCTCCATACCTCTGTAATCCTGTAACGGATAGGATCCAGGTGTATATGAGACTTTTACCACTTCTCCGTTGGAGACGGAACTGGATAGGTACAATGTAATCGTCGATCCACTATGAGTTAGTCTGTTGACGCTTTTAGTTTTGCCATCTGCCGTGACGGTGAACTGCTGATAGGCATTGCTTGATGGGCTCTTTAGCGAATCGGTAAAATACAAGGTTATTTCACTCCCGCTAACTCTACCGTCAGTTGGTTTCGGACTAACCGAGTCAATCCCGTTGGTTACCGCTCTATTCGAAAAAGTTGCCGCCGCATTTCCCGCCCGATCTCTAATCGTTTGACCTGTATAGCTGATTTTAACGTCTTGCCCTACGGCTACTCCAGTCCTCAACTCGACATACACATAGTCTCCGGAAACAGAGACATCGTCAACCCGGCGATTCTCCCCGTTTACTGTCACCGTAAAGCTCGAATCTGGAATATTGATGGAGGAATCGAGTCGCTCATTATACTGCAAACGAATTCTGGTATTGTTGTACATGGTGGCATTCTGGAGAAGTGGTGCCGTTTTATCATTATCGGAGGCCGTAGTAAAGTACCAGCGGCTGCTTCCGGAAAAGCCCTCAAAATAATTGGAACTATTGCTGGCATCCACGATCCCGTAACGATCGGCTTCCACATAATATCTTGTTCCCGGCTCAAGGCTGGACTTCGGATTAATCGTGACTGTGCTATACCCATTTGACGTTACGCTAATCGGAATGGAAGCCGAGCTATTGGATCTACGAAGCGTAAGCCCCCCTTGCGAAGTATTCAGCTTTACATTTCTATTAAACTGTATGCTGGGCTGCACATTGACGCTTACATTCGTGCTTCCGGCGGACGGATTGAAGGAAGACACTGTAATAGAACCTGTGCTGCTGCCGGCAACAGTTTGAAAAGACCAGTACTCCGCGTCATTTATCGTACCGTCCTCTCCGGTAAAGGTCCCCTTAGGAACTTGTACCGTATAGAGGGTATTGTACTCAAGCTGTCCCAATGGAGACAACTCTACTTCATAGGTTGCCGTGGTAACCGTAGCGTTAATGGTTTGCGAGCTACCCGTATTGCTCTTGGTCAGCCAAATCGATCCTTTCGAAGTCACCTTTTGATTAAACCTCATCTTGATTTTGGTATTGATAGGCACGTTACTTTCCCCGTTAACCGGGCTTGAACTAACCAAATCCGTTGGAGGGACGGCAGCCGAAACCGACAAGCTCCCCCAAGCACTTAATAGATTGATGACCATAAAAACGGCCAACAATGCCGATACTTTTCGTTTCATTCGTAAAGTTCCCCTTTCACCTGCATCGCTTATGTATTTCACGCCATAGGCCATAAAGCGCACACCTATATTTATTAACGGCATATGTGGGGGTGAAGTTTAGGACTCTGTGATAGACATATTTCAAAAAAATAAAAACAGGATACCTTATCTCCAAATGGAACAAGATACCCTGTTTGTGTTTTCACCCTTTAGATCCCGGCTTGAGCCTTCAAAGCCTCCGCCTTATCGACACGCTCCCAAGGAAGGTCGATATCCGTGCGGCCGAAATGACCGTAAGCGGCGGTTTGGCGGTAGATCGGACGACGAAGATCCAGCATACGGATAATGCCGGCCGGGCGAAGATCAAAGTTTTCGCGTACCAGTTCAACCAGCTTCTCTTCTGCAATTTTCCCTGTTCCATATGTGTCTACGTTAATGGAGACCGGGTTTGCTACGCCGATGGCATAAGCGAGTTGAATTTCCACCTTGTCGGCCAAGCCGGCGGCAACGAGGTTTTTCGCTACGTACCGGGCTGCATAAGCTGCCGAACGGTCCACCTTGGTCGGGTCCTTCCCGGAGAAGGCACCGCCGCCATGGCGAGCATATCCGCCGTACGTGTCGACAATAATCTTACGGCCTGTCAGACCGGCGTCGCCTTGAGGACCGCCAATAACAAAACGGCCTGTAGGGTTAATGAAATATTTGGTTTCTCCATCCAGCAGCTCGGCTGGAACCACAGGGAGAATGACTTTTTCTTTAATATCTTTCTGGATTTGCTCCAGCGCAATTTCTTCGGCATGCTGCGTGGATACGACGATGGTGTCCACACGCTTTGGTCTGCCATCGATGTACTCGATGGTCACCTGGGTTTTACCGTCCGGACGGAGGTAATCCAGCGTACCATCCTTGCGCACCTCGGAAAGACGGCGGGCAATACGATGGGACAAGGCGATCGGCAACGGCATCAATTCCGGCGTCTCATTTGTTGCAAAACCGAACATCAAGCCTTGGTCACCTGCGCCGATATTTTCGGTTTCTTTATCCACTTGAGCCGGATCACGGTTTTCGAGCGCCGCATTAACGCCTTGCGCAATATCCGCGGATTGCTCGTTCAGCGATGTCAAAACGGCGCAAGTATTGGAATCGAATCCGTACTTAGCCCGGGTATATCCGATCTCCTTCACCGTTTTACGCACGATGGCCGGAATATCCACATATTCCGACTTGGTGCTGATTTCGCCGATGACGAGTACAAGCCCGGTAGCTACGGAAACTTCGCACGCCACGCGAGCGTAAGGATCGTTCTCAAGGAATGCGTCAAGAACCGCATCGGAGATTTGGTCGCAAATTTTATCCGGGTGCCCTTCAGTTACGGACTCGGAAGTAAATAAGTGTCGCCCTTGGATGGACATGAAAATCAACCTCCCCTATGGATAGTATGGCAAAAGCCCAAGTATCCAATACTAAATATGATACCGTGAATCCTCGAGGATCGGCGATCGGGTGAATTTTTACCCAAATCAAAAAATGAACCTTTCCCTTAGCGGAAAAGGTTGAATTGACAATCCTCAAAAGTCATATTAACGTATTTGCCAGGTCATGTCAAAAGAAATAAGGGACAAGTCCGTAGTTTTTACAAAAGAAGCTGTTTCTGCGCCTCAGCGACAAGACGTTTCGTAATTTCCCCTCCGACCGAGCCATTCTCCCGGGAAGTCATGTATTTCCATTCCATTCCCGAGTTACCTGATCCATAAGCGCCGAGTTCACCGGCAAATTCGGCATCTGCGGACCCCGCTAAACCCATGGTATTTGCAACAGGAAGCCCGAATTCCGCAGCAATCTCATACTTCATTTGATTGATCATCTGACGGCTTTCCGGTACGATTTTACGGTTGCTTCTTGCCATAAAGGGATGCACCTCCTGCAAAATTTTTATCTCAGGAGTAGTATGTGCACCGACCCTTCACCTAGCCCTTTTAATGTTTGTTACATCTGGCAAAAACATGCGGTCGTATGTTAATTCCTTACTTGACCGAATAACCGCCTCGAACCATAACGGTTAGATTATACTTGCTCCCCTCAGCAACCTGAATCCCGCGTCCTGCACGCGGAAACGAAAGCAAGTGGTTATTCGCTACAGTTCCCCCGTTGCCGACATCCTTCCCGTCAGTCAAATCCGCAACACCATTGGAATCTTCGCTGTAGATCACCGCTTTGCCGGATCGGACGATAAATTCCGCGCCCGCCGAGGCGATGAGAATCTTCCCCGGCTTCACATCAACAATCTCGATGGCTTCTGTACTGGCGCTACCGCTTTCGTTATTGTCGGTTTTTGCAGGTGCGGTTGGTTTAGAAGGTGTAGACGGAGTTGTAGTCGCCCCTCCGCCCTTTAGGGCCTGTTGGATGGCTTGATCCACATAGCTCTTCGTAACCACCGGATCATCAGCGGTTCCCGGCTGGGTAGAGGCTCCCGCCCCTTCTGCCGTCAAATTCATTAAAGAACCTGCCCATATTCCTCCGCCAACCACAACAGCGGCCGCAGCTACTTTCCATGGTGTCTTCATGCTGTTCCTCCTCTAATCTCTCCTTTGATGATTCTATCATATTCGTTTCACGAGAATGGAACAAGGCCAAAGTCGTTTATGACTTTGGCCTTGTTTTTGATAAAAATAGTCAAGTTACAGATCGGTTTCACCGTACCCGACGGCTTGAGTGGCAAGCTTTGTTTTAACACCTTGGTAGAGATCGTAGACTGAGAATTGGAACGAACCCGTTCTAATGGCCGTAAAAATCGGATCGTTAATAACATATGAGTAATCTCTATTGGTGACAAGCTCAAAGTCTTTTTCCAGCTCGATTTCCTTTTCAAATCTCGCTCCGCTGGAATCGACAACCTCCAATAGATACTTATGCTGGAATTCGCCCATTTCAAAGTTCAAATCGCGTTTAAGTTCATATTTGAAGCTTACTTCCAATCCGGAACCGCTCGTTTTTCCTTCTATATTCGCGATGTTTAGCGTGTAAGGGAACAGTTCGATATTTTTCAAAGAATTCTGCAAATCACGGCTATCCAAAGTTAACTCCATCGCCGAAGCGTTGACGTAACCCGTAACCGCCTCTTCCGCCGTACTTGTAAATTTGTTTTCCGAAATACTCTCTCCGATAACCAGATCCCAGTTGGCAACATCCGCCGCTTTAGGGATTTGGGCAGAGAAAGTTACAATACTGGCAGCTTTAGGTCCGACTGTACGCGTAACCTGATTTGCCGTTGCCTTGTAGTACTGTCCATCCTTGGTTCGGTAGTACCCCGTCAAGCGGGAAAGATTGCTTTGCTTATCTTCCTGGTTGCGGAGAACAAGCTCCGTATATAACACGTCGTAAGTCGTTCCTTTGTACAAGTACGTCTTCCGTGTTTGCAGGTCCGCTTTTTTCCCAGCTGTATTCAGATCAAACAAACCGCCGTCGGCAACCAGTTTCAAGTCGCTAGTCTTGCCGTATTTAGTAAACATCACCCAATTGCTAGTAGAATCGGTTCCTGTCTTCTGCTGCAATTGCACCTGCATTTGCGAGAAATTCAAGTCGGATGGGATGTTGGCAACGACGTAAACATCCGCCTTCTCACCCTCTCCCAAGATCCGGGTGGTATTGCTGTTTATCAGTTGCACTGTACTGCTGATGTTGGCCCCATCCATTTTATAAGCTCCAACAAATTCCGGAAGTTTGGCTGCCTTGTTCCCCTTATTCGTAATCGTAATTTTGGAAGTTAAAATATTTCCGGTATCCCACGGCAGTTTTTGAACACTATCCAAGGTTACGCCATAGACCCCATCGTTGTTTTTGACGGTACGCTCCTGTCCTCCCGCTGTAGACTGCCTTTCCTCAAACTCAGGGAAACTGTAAAGAGCAATCGGATAGCTACCCGTCGTGGCTTTTGTTCCGCTCGGATCCTCTGCCGTGGAAGTCCCTGTCGGTGTTTTCAGGATAAGCTCCATTTCCTCTTCATTAGCGATAACAGGAATTATACCATCAATAGAAATGATCTGCGATTCGTCGGGCCCCAACGCTGTGCCTGTTAAACCGCTGGCCGTAAGCGGATATGTCTTCGAGCCAACCTGCACTTCAAACGAATAGTTGGGGAGCGTAATCGTGCTATGCCCTTTGTTCGCCAACTCAAACTGGATAGACAGTGTACTTTCTCCAAAGCTTTGGTTTCTGGAGACGCTATTGATCTTGGTCGTAATTTTGTTGTTATCGACAGTTAAGGCCTTTTCTTTATTCACGGCCGTTTTGGTAAATTGACCTGTCGTAATTCCCAAGTCCATCGACGCGATCGGCAAATCGTTTTTGGTTGTTTCATCGTTTTGCGCCATCAAAAGCTGTAGATTTTTTAGATTTACCGATTTTGGAACTTTAGCTATTAAATTCAGCGTTTTCGTTTCTTGCGGCAAAATTTGATAATTCGAGCTTGTCGAATCCGCGGATAGGGCAAAAGGCGTCCCGCCGGCGGTTTGGACAACAAATTTAAGATTCGGATTTTCCAAAGTTTTAGAGCTTGTATTTTGAAGATTTAGTTCCACATATACATATTTATTGTCGTTCAGCCCCAAAATATTAACGGAATTAACTTTAGCTGCCGCAGAGGAGCCATTCAAATTCAATTTTGCCGAACTCTTTACGGGAGTAGTAACAGAGTATGTAGAAGGAATTTTTATGCTGCCCAGTAATTGCTCATATCCTGCTACACTGAAATTCCATTTAATGACTTGAAAGTTCAAATCACTATACTTTAACCCTTTGGCAATTTTGGCGGTATACGTCACGCTGAGAGAAGAACCGGGGACAACCTTTTTCTTGTCTTTATCAGCGCTTATTGCAGTTACGGAATAAACCGTCCCTGAATTCGTCTTCACTTTTGTCCAATAATCCACCAGAGACAAAGTCTTACTGTCATTATTATTATAGGTTAACGTATAGGTTAACACACTGCCTTCTTCTTGGGATAAAATATTGACATTACTAAGTCTCACGGTACTTTTGGATGTTACCTTCACCGCATTCAAATTGTTAAGTGTTTTAACCGATGATTTTTGCTTCGTCTGGGTCGTCTTCTTCGGTGTTGTTGAGGCAGCATCTACAATCCCTGTAGTACCTTGGGCTAATAAAGCCATTACAGCTATTGATGCTACTAACGATTTTGCTTTGTTCAAGTCCAAACCTCCTAATAAAAAGTCGTATATATATTATATACGTAAAAGCTTAAAAAAAGTTTAAACTTAGTTAAATATATAAATATGAACTCAAGATGAATTAATATCACAAATTAATGAATTGTGGGTATCCCTTTATTTAAGGTCCATAATACAAGTGATCCCTGACTGGATTTCTTAACCTTTTTAAACAGTGTTTTTGCCTTAGTTGGCCCCTTACGTTAATTCCTGACTTGACGACCCCTCATTTAAGCTGACGCCCATAATGGGCATAAAAAGTAGGAGGTGGGCGGTTAACTCCGCCCTCTCACATATTAACATATGCATCATTTCCCCTTCTCCTTGCAGCTTAGCCTCTCCGATTTTCCGGAATTTCGTGACTCTCGATTTATGTCCTATGTTAACTCCTGCGGGTTTCACCGTATTCTTGCGACTGCAATTATGAAATGACCGCCCTAGAGCTACGCCCTGCGGGGGTATACGTAAAAAAGGCAGACCCCTTAAGGTCTGCCTTTTTAGATGAAATCTTAGCGTTTGTAAGCTGTGAAATCATCAAGATCATTTTTGTTTCTGTCGTAAATTACACCTTTGGTAGTATCATATTCGACAGTAACTTTCTTGCCGCTGAGAGATGCTTCCGAAGCATTTACTCTCAAGCGCAATACAGTATTGTCATTGTTCTTACCGTAAGTAACGGCAGTTACTGTTGCTGTATCTGAACCTACCTTAACTTTAAACAGACCATTCACATAATCCGAGTTAAAGTTATTAATTGTAATTCCTTCAGTGAGTGCGATGTCAAAGTAAACAGCATCTGTTACTCCTTCGATCTTCTCAACGTTAAAATAACTGCCCTTAGGTTCCGGTTTAATCTTATCTTGCAGAGTATAAGTATCGCCAGACGTCAGCTTGTTACCGTATACGTCAGAAGCAGCACTAGTGCTTGTAATTTTAAGAATGTATGCGCCATCTTTGCTCAGTTCATTGCTGTTATTGAATTTAAGCGTCAAAGTTTTTCCATCGCTGCTAAGGGAAGAACTATTTGGCTGTTTGCCATCAACTTCAAAGCCTTTAGCGCTGGAGCTATTGACTTTAGCAGAGAATTTGATCTTCACTTCATCAACATCTACTACTTCAGAGTCATTTACAACGATGTCGAACAATTTGTCTGTAGCCTTATCACTAATTGTTTGTACCAATACAGACGAACCGTTGTCCTTAATCAAGTCGCCGTCTTTGTTAGCAATGTAAGCTACTTCGATCTTCATACCTTTTGCAGGTTCTTTGCCATCGAAATCATCTTTCTCCAGACGGATGCTGTCAGCGTTATAAATATTGACCGTACCGTCATAAGAATAACGTTTGCCATCAGTATCTACCAAAGTAAATTTATCTTTGTCTCTTGCACTGCCGTTACCGTCTGTAGCAAGATCAGTAGAGAACTGGAGATACAGATAGTCTTTGTCGACCCATGCTCTTTCAAACGTATCGTTACCAGCTTTACCAGTATCGACTTCAATCGTTTGAGGCATCATGACGTTTCTTACATACGCTCTGTCACCAATACCGCTAACTTCCAGCTTGTAAACCTCATCCTTATCCAGAGCGCTGCCAAGATTTACAATGACTTTGTTGTCGTCAATGTCTTTCAAATCAACTTCGTTTGTCGGATGGCCGTCTTTATCAATGAAATCTTCATCGACAATCTTGCCATCTTCATCTTTCAATACATAGTTATCCAGATCTTTCACATCGTCTTCACGAACCTTCTCACTGAAGGTCAGAGTTACGATATAGTCACTACCATCCATATCAACTTCGGATTTAGTGATGATTGGACGAATCGTATCCAGTGTCGGCGTCACTTCCGATTCACGATCCGCCTTGTTATCACTGTAGTCTCTTACACCTTTGACATGAACCGAGTTCTTGTTGTAATTCATCGGGCTCTTGTCATCAAGTTTCACTGTGACTTTGTTATCATCGATATCGATGGATTCAGCATTGTTAGAAGATGTGTTTACATAAACATCATCGATATCTTTAATCGTTTCATTGAAGGTAATTGTAAGTTCAGTCAAATCGTTAGTTTCAACAGACACGATTTCCGGAGCTTTTGTATCTTCAACAACTTCGAAGCTGTGATCAACCGGAGCTACTTTCAAGCCCGAGAAATCTTCTACGTCACTGATCGATACTTTATGGCTGCCAACCGACAGGTTCGCACTCACGATTACGGTATCTGGATAAACATAAGTAACAGAGCCGCCTACAGCACCGCCATCAATTTCAAAGTTGCTGGAAACCGAACCTTCTTCTTCAGTAATTGGCTCACTGAATTTAACTTTGAAAGCTTTAGTTCCGAGACCTACTACTTCTTTTACAGTAGGAGCCGTCACGTCAGCTGGTGTGAATTTGATGTCGGTAGCAAATGTTACCGTACCGTCTTCATTCTTCACATTATTGATTTTCAGTGTAGTTTCATCCTTGTTATCAAGCGCGCCGTCTTCCTTCGTCAACAGCAATGTAACTGTTGTTTTGTCATCGGACAACTCAGCCTTTTTGATTTCAACATCATCAATTTTATAGTTGCTTTCTTCTTCGGCACTTGCTTTGTCAACCGTACCGTCAAATTTAACAACTACTTGTTTCAGGTTGTCAGCTTTAACGCTTTCGACCTTCTGAGCAACGGTTGTTTTGTAAACAACTTTCTCAGTGTATTCTAAATTCTTGTAAGTGAATTTCACTTCGGTTTCTTTGTTAGCTTCGAGAGCTTTTTCCAAAGCAACCTTCACAACTTCACCATCGGACATTGTGAATTCAACGTTCTTTGGATCCACTACTTTGTAAGATTTTACTGTTGGTTTTTGACTTGCATTCCAGATCGCATAAGCTGCAACGATCGCTTGGGAGCGAGTAGCATTAGCTTGGTAGTTGATGCCTGCAGGGATGTAACCTTTCTCGACAGCTGCTGCTACATAACCTTTAGCCCAACCACTAGCAGTGTTGTCAGCTTTCTCAGGAACTGGCAGTTTCAAAGCAATTGTCAGAACTTTTGCAAGTTCTTGCACAGTAACGTTGCCAGTAGGATCGAACAATTTCTTAGTAGCATCCTTACCATTCATGATGCCGGCTTGTGTAGCGGCTTCAATGAAAGAAGCTGCCCAGTGCTTAGCGGTGTAGCCTTTATCTTTGTAAGAAGCAACGCCAGTTACTGGTGGCAAGTCGGTTGCCTTAACGATGATTTTAGCCAATTCCGCTCTGGACAAAGCCTTCTCCAAGTGGGAACCGCCGTCCGGCATCCCATTCACGATTCCGGCTTCTTTCAAAGCGTTAAACTTTTGCTCGTCAGACAAGTTAGCATCTGCACCGAATGCTACGGAAGCAAACATGGAGAATGCCATTGCTGTAGACAGAGCTACGGATAAAATTTTCTTCATAACCTTTTTTTCTCCTCCTTGATTAACTATCGCATGAGAATTTTCTTTAAATGAATAGCTCGTGTTACTCATTAGCCATTGCACCCCCTTTCCAGAGCCTGAGCAGATTTCCTATAAATTAGGTCTGCGATTAACTCGCAGAAACTTGTAAACATTGCCACAGGAAATAGAATGTAGAAATAGACTAGTTTCCTAATCCTACCTAAACATTATACAATGAGTCCCTAGTGCCGTAAAGCTAAATTTTCTAATAGATAGACAAGTTTCCCCAAAAGGAACAGCTTGGAATGTCTAAATAGGTCATCATTGTCAATGCTCTACATGTTAAACGCACGGGGTTTCAAAAAGTTGCGGTGTTTCGAAAAAAAATTGCAGGATTGTTACCTTTGCCACTGTTCCCCTCATCTTCATCTTTTTTCTTGTCCTTCCGCCTTACGGAAATTAGTATAACATCCTTGAATATCCCAGTCACCAAGCAACATTTACCATAACCAATACCCATAATTTATGAAACTAAAACGCAAATAAGACGTCCAAAATGGACGTCTTATCGAATTTAGAGAGGTGATCCCTTCCATAAAATTATCTTACACGCATAGCCAATTGGATGATACGCGTTCGCATGGCCGGATCACTATTCAGTTTGGTATACATATCGTCGATGGCCTGCCTGTTTTCTTTATACGTCTTCTCATGCTTCATGGTCATGTGGGACCATTCGATGAGTTCTTCTTCCGCCGCCCGCAATTCGTTAAAGGCATCATGGAAACCGGTCTCAAGCACAAGCTGTTCCATAACCTCCTGGGTTACCTCCTGCAGCTTAGCTGTCTCCTCAATTTTTTTCTCCAATACTTTGGATTTATCCTCAAACTTTCTCTTCGCTTTCGAGTAGCCCAACTGCGGTTTCGATAAAATCGGTTTCATCTGAATTAGTTCACCCTTTTGCAAAAATATCGATTACTCTGACTATTGTATCTTAATCTCCAACAAATTACAAAATGATGTAATTGGAAAAAAGAAACCTGCCTATGCGATATTCCCATAGACAGGTTCTCAGCTTGATGGTTTAGCTTAAGTTTTTAGGGAAAATCTTGCTCTTCTTGAGCAGTTCCACCGCAATTTTACCGGCTTCCGCCCGAGTCATGCTGTTCTTCGGATTAAAGTTGATCGAAGCCTTCTTGCTGCCTGCTGTTGTTACGCTTTGTCCATCCATATATTTGGCCTTATAAACGGCTTGAACAGCCGGGCGTGCGTAACGGTCGATTTTGCCCGCATCCATAAATTGTTTAGTCAGAGTTGCATTCAGCTTGTCATCATTTGCCGGAAGTTTCAGCTTAAGCGCCCGGGCGACCATCATGGCAGCCTGTTCTCTCGAAACCGGCTCCTCCACTCCGAAGTAACCTTCAGAGATCCCGGTAATGATCCCCGCTCTGGAAGCTGTTTCGATATACTTGAACTCCCAAGTGTCGGTTTTAGCGCCAGGAACAACGTCAAAATAAGTTTGTACCTTATTGTCATAGTTCAAAGGAATATTTAAGCCTTTAACCAATAATGTCGCAAATTCCCCACGGGTAGTCAAGTCATCGGCACCGAAAGCATTAGGTTGCACATTCTGCATGATGCCTTTGGAGTACAAGGCATTCAAAATGTTGCGGCCCCATGGATGATTCGTGATATCACTATATCCGCGGCTTTGTTTCATAACCATGTAGTAACCGAAATCGTCGAACGGAACCGTAATAGTATTGTTTTTGGTATCTACGGTACCGCCCACGTTTTCCCATTCCGAGTTCTCATTAAAGCGGAAAACCGTTACGGTCGTGCCTGCATCATCTACTACGTTTTTGTCATACTGCAATTTCAAGGTTCCCCGTTGCGACGGAACAAGCTTTCTTTCCGGCTCGCGAATCATCACATCCCGGAAGTTTTGCGAAGTCGAGTATTGCGGCAAAATAGAATACGGCGGCAAACCGTTGGTTGCCGGTTTATACGTATCTCCATTGCCGGTTTCTCCGATACCGCCATGAATCCAGTATACATTCGAGACACGAGTAAAGTTGCTTGTTTTTGCCGTGGAGTTGAAGAATTCAACTAAGTCTTCCGGCAAGGTAAGCGTGGCAAGACCACTAGGCGTTCTCTCATCTTTATCAATGTTAAAAATATTTCCGTAGTCATTCCGGCGTTCGACGATGCCTGTCTTAGGATCCGCAATCCCGAACAGCAGTTTATTGTTGGGATAAAACTTGGTCACAGCTCCCTCAGGAACATTCGCGGTTTTCAAAACCGTACCTTTAGGGAAAGACAACGTCAGTGCTTTATTAAACGCACTATAACTCGTGCCCGGCTTCTCGGTCATGTACTGGGAATCCACGGCAATTGCGCTGGTGTAGTACACCTCAATCGTCTCATTGAGCGTTTCTTCACCACGGACGATTTGGATCTTGATCTTGGTCGATTTGTCCGGCTTCAACCCAACATAATCGTAGATAAAGCGCGCCGGTGTGTTATCCGGCAGATCCGTCCGCTTGATCGCTTCGCCTTTATCGATAATAACTTTAGTTGCCCCTTCGGCTTCGATATCAAAGCGTACGAAGTTTTTGTTCACGATAATTTGCTCCCCAACAGTAGGAACAGGGGACAAAATACGATATGGAGCCAGCACCCGAGTAATTTCCAGTCTTTGCGATGTACGTGCCCCTGTGGTGTTAATCAGCTCCAGGTTGTAAATTTGGCTTCCTAAGGTGTCCAGCGCAATATCTTTGATGCGTAATACGAACTTACCGTTAAATACGGCCATATCATATTGCAAGGTCGGTTGTCCGTTACGGACAATCGAACCGCTAATGAGCGATGTATCAGTCATAGTGGTTTGAGTCAATATTGCATCCAGTCCGGCGCCATCCGTTTGGGAAGAAAATACATTTTCAGTGCCGCGCAGCAAATTGATGATCTTAGCGCCAGATCCTTGAATAATCAGATCGTATTTTTGGGCACTTGTTTCGTATTTTTCACCAACCAATTTGAACTCCGGTGAGTTCGCCAAGATATTCGTAAGCTGTGTATTTGCTCCGCTGGTATCATTCAATTTAAGACCCGAGAAATTAACGGACGGATCAAAAACTTTCGGGCGAAATACCGTAATATTTGATACATTCGTGTCTTGAATATATATCCTTAACTCTTTAACAACTGTTCTTGAGTTACCTTTTCCATCCATCGAAACGCCGACGAACTTGATCCGGTTCTCGCCATAATAGAGTGGTCCACTAACATCGATTGGAAGCGAGAAAGAGAATTTAGAATCATTTACCGTCGGATTGAAAGTGATTGGTGATGTCAACTTGTCATTAGATATCCCGTTCACAAAAAACTGCGGATTGGACAAATTTTCAAAATCGCGGTATTCGCCCGAAATTTCCAATGAAAGATTCGAATTACTCGAGTCTTTCGTAATCACCTGACCATCATACAATCCTTCAACATAGATATAGTTTTTAGTTGCGTAGGAGATCGTCGCTGTTTTCGAAGCGTTTGAATTACCAATGGAAAACTTCACTTGCTGTTTACCGCTCGAAAACCCGCTAACCTCATATACGTACTGATTACCCGAACCACTGCGGGAGGTCAATGTAGGACCCGTATCGCCTTTTGGCATATATACAGCCTTGAGGTCGCTAGCAGCGAAATTCTGATCCGCCGCAACGAGGATATAGAAAGTTTCTTTATCCACTTCGGCTCCGTCCAAATCCGGCAGCGTATTAATATCCGCCGGTATAGTCGCTGGATCTTTCACATACTTCAAATGGGTTATTGCCGCCTCACCGGGCAGATACTTAAAGTTAATATTTGCAAATGTGGTATATACATTGTCATACTGCAGATTTAGGCTGAATCTTTGGTCACCGCTAGAGAACGTGATTGGCACTCGAACGTCCACTATTCTATAAGCTCTAGTCGTCCCATCTGGAGCCGGAACTTCCGTTTCTTTGGTAACGGTAAACGAAGTCACCGGAGTCGCGGAACTATTATTCAAATCCGTTAGTGTTAACGCACCTTTACTGGCAAAAGTATTGCCTGTATCGTTCAGCAATAAGGAAAACTCAATCGTACCGTTCACTGTAGTCGGTGCCGTACTATTATCCGTAACCACGGCTACTTTATTATTTACGTCGTAGCTTTTACCGTTGTACTCCAAATTGATTTTGTCAAACGGTTTGTTCTTATCAAAATAGTAAATTGACCGCTCGATGGTAACGGAATCCGCACCGCTTTTAATCATAATTTCGACTTTATTTGAGCCTGGGCTTAAGTTCAGAGGAGGCGAGAAAAATTTGCCGGTTTGGGTTAATGTCGTTACTAGGCCTGTTCCGCCATTGACCTTAACCGTTACTTCTGTAGCGTTCTTCACTTCCCCGGAAATTGAGACATTATCTTTGTCTGATACTACTTCTGCACCTTCGTTCAAATAAATATTGCCATAACTGGATCCAACCAGCTTCAATTCTTGGACATAAGGCACTTGATCAAACAAAATATAAAAAGTGTCTTCACGCGTAATTCCATTTTGGGAACCGGACAGCGTAATCTTGTTGTAACCTGCGAACAATGAAAGATTTGTTACCTTAAACTTTTGCGAATAATCCGTGGAAGTTGTATCCCTGGAAATACTTCCGTTTTTAAATTGGGAACTGTCAGTCTCCCAGTTTTTATTCTGCGAATTCATCGTTAAGCGTTCTACTTTAACCTTTAAAGACTCCTCTGTAACATGGGAATATGTCCCTGTGAAGCTAACCGTAGGGCTTGTAGTAATATACATCTTGGAGCGATCTTTTCCGACCTGGTCAGCCGTATTTTCCAAAGTCAGAAAAGATGTGTTTCTGAGTGTGACATCGTCCGGAAGAAAATAGTTCGCAGCCGTAGCCGCGCTCGCCTTTTGAACTATTCCCGGCGGGAATAAGGTGACGATCAAGGCTGCCAGCACGAACCATACGAAAGGCTTTTTGATGCGTTGCATGATTTTATCTCTCCTTTGTGAATATGTCGTGATTTCCGCTTGTTGTTTATCGGAAACCGTCCAAAAAGTCGTATAGGTTTGTTATCGGATGCCGGGAGCCATTATTTTAGGAAAATAGGTAAAATATACTTAAATTGATTGTTAAAATTTAAAAAGACCCATCCGACGTTAGCCGGAGGGCCTATTTAAGAATATCTAATGATCTATTTCGCCAGTTTAATTTCGCGAATATCCGCCTCATGCTCAAGGGAGCGGATCGATAGCTTCTCCAAAATCTTCTCGTGGCGCTCTTGTCCCTCTTTTAGGGAGGACAGCTCTCCATGGAGCTTGTGAACGTCCATACTGAGCGCATCTAGCTTCGCGTCCGTCTCATCCTGTCTGTCGCGAATCGCTCTGACGATAGCGTTGGTTTCACCAAGCTGCGTCTGCATAAGCTCCTGAGTCTCTTTTAATGACACGACATCCTTCTTCATCGTCTGCATGTCTGACTTCATCGTCTGCATGTCTGACTTCATCGTCTGCACGTCTGTTTCAATGTGATCCAACTTCTGCAAAATCTGATGGAGTAGTTGCTCGCTCATCCGAATTACTCCCTTCAAAAAAATAAACTCGTCCCATGTATTATACCCTTTTCACGGGCATAGCGGCTAGTCCATTTGCCGGTTCCCCCGGCACCATATATAGCTAAAAGCCCCGCCGCTCAATCGAGCTGACAGGGCTAGTCCATACGCCTAAAGCCTATAATAATTCATAATTATAGCGATTCGTTAAAAGCGGCAACTACTTCGAGCCACGCTCAGTGCCGGCCTTCATGCGCAGACGCGCAAAAAAGTTGAGCAGCGGGCGTTTGGTCTTGCCGATCAGGCCAATGACCTCTGCGCCGATTTGCAGGAAGAACACCATCACGCAAATGACGACGAAGGTGACCCAGTTCGCATTATACATCGCCGCCGAGGATTGGATAACCGCCAGCACGCCGAAAAATGCGGCGATCCCGTAAATGATCAGCACCGTCTGACGATGGCTGAAGCCGATTTCACGCAAGCAGTGATGCAGGTGTCCTTTGTCCGGCGAAAAAATCGGCTTCCTCTGCATCCATCGGCGCACGATGGCAAACAACGTGTCCGAAAGCGGAACACCGATGAGAATGAGCGGTGTCAGGAAGGACACGATGGCGATCTGCTTAAAGCCAAGCAGCGACAAGAGCGCCAGGCTGAAGCCGAGGAAAAGCGCCCCGGAGTCGCCCATAAATATTTTAGCCGGATGAAAGTTGAAATACAGAAAACCGATAATGCCGCCCAGCAGCAAAAGACACAGCAGGGCCACAACGGTGTTGCCCATCAAAAAGGCCATCACCGTAATCGTCCCGATAGCGATCGCTGAAACCCCCGCGGCCAACCCGTCGAGACCATCGATCAGATTGATCGCGTTGGTCACGCCGACAATCCAAAGGATCGTGAACGGGATCGCAATCCAACCTTCCACGGAAGCATACGTATGAAAAGGAATATTGGCAAATTCAATCCGAATGTCAAAACCGAAAACAACCACGCAAGCCGTGGCGATTTGAACGAGGAACTTCAGCTTGGCCGGCAGATCAAACCGGTCGTCGAACGCCCCAAGCAAAATCGTCATCGTTCCACCCACAAGAAACGCTTTGATAAAATTCACTTCGCGTACCGAAATACTGTCCGGAAGAAACGGAAGAACCAGGAAGAACGTAAGCACAAAAGACAAGAAAATCGCTAATCCACCGAGTCTCGGCATAATTGTTGTGTGCACCTTGCGGGCATTCGGCACGTCCACAGCGCCTACTTTAATCGCAAATTTCTTGACAAGCGGTGTCAATCCCAATGCTAGTACCAGCGAGACGATAAACCCGATGGTATAAATCATCCACATGTGTAATTCAACCCCCATTTGTTCTGCCGGAATGAATTATACTCCGTTTCGGGAGAAACACAAACCCCGTTTTTGAGCAATTATACGCTGTTTTGCGTAAAAACCCGGTTATTTAGCCCATTTTCGTCAGGTTTTCTCCCGCACGCAGTACGCGGACTACGAATTTCGGCAGCGCAAGCATTCTCCGGAAGCGGGTCGGCTCCGAGAGCAGGCGGTACAGCCATTCCAGCCGCATTTTCTGGAATGTGACCGGGGCCCGTTTTGTCTTGCCTGAAATAATATCCAGGCTTCCTCCGACGCCCATCATCACCGGAACTCCCAGGGCTTGCTTGTATTTTCCGATCCACGGCTCCTGAGTATCGGCGCCCCGGGCGACAAATAGCAAATCCGGCGCAGCGGCCTTAATCGCTTCGACCACTTCAAGGTCTTGATCCGGTTTGAAGTAGCCATCGCGATATCCGACAATTTCCGTCCCCGGATATTGCAATGTTAACCGCCGGGCCGCTTCCTGAATCACTTCCGGGGTTGAACCCAGCAGGTAAACCTTCCAGCGGCGGCTCTCTCCCTCCCGCATAAGCCTATGCAGCAGGTCAAACCCCGCAACCCGCTCCGTCACCGGATCGCCGCCCTTCTGTGCGGCCCAAACGAGCCCGGTTCCGTCCGGCACAACCAATTCGGCCTCCTGCATGATTTTCTTGTACGCGGGGTCTTCCATTGCGGCCATCAGCATGATCGGATTGGCCGTAATGACCTGATGGGGCTTGCGCAAACGGACCGCCTCAATCAGATACCGGACCGTGTCCTCCATGCCCAACTTGCACACGGATACACCGAAAACGGACACCGTGGGAATGGCCTGATCCTGTTTTTGTTGCGTCTCCACACTAGCTCACCCTTTGCTTCCTAAAAATTCTACGATGCGCCGCGCTGGGGTGCGGGCCTCGCGCTTCAGCTCCGAAATTTTCGGAGCGTGCGCCGTACGCCAGACATCGCCTTCCAGCAGCAGGCGCTCGGCTTGCGAGGCAACGATCCGGGGATCGAGCTCCTCCGTGGTACCGACCGGCACGCTGCCGAGGCGGCCCAGGAAATGGTCGATCTTCGGATCGTACGAAACGCCGAGCAGCGGCACTTCCTGCGAAGCAGCGTAAATGAGGCTGTGCAGCCTCATTCCGATCAGCAGGCGGCAGCGGCTCACCTCGCGAAGCATCTCGTACGGATGCTCCGTCTCCGCCGCAATACTCACGGTGCTTCCGTGTTCCGCCACATTTCCCAAGCGCTCCATGACGAAGCGCGAAGCTTCGTCGTCGCCGGGGAAATGAAACGGCAGGAACCGGATATGCACCGGCTTGCGGCGGCAGAGCGAGGCGAGGCCTTCGGCCAGCTTCGTAAGTTCGGTCCGCTCGGTGTTCCAGAAGCGGACCGATACCCCGACCACCGGCAGCTCGCCACCGCCGGTGGCAGCGCCCACAGCCCCCGCCTCCGGCAGGGCCAAGCCCATGACCGGGTCCGGAACGACCTGGACGGCCTCCTTCCGGATCCCCATGCTGCGGAGCAGTTCGGCCGATTCGATATCCCGGACCGATACATATGCGCAGCGGCGGAACACCGAAGCGATCGCCGGCCGGAATAATTTGCGGCGAACCGGCCCGATGCCCTGCGCGTATACAAAGGTCGGCTTGCCCAGCCACTGGGCGATCTTGAGAATTCCCAGATAATATGGGATCGAGCCGAGCCCGGTCGCGTCCTGCAGCAGGCTCCCCCCGCCGCTGATCAGACCGTCGCTGTTCTTAATAGCGTTCCTTACCTCTGCCAGTTTCATCCGGTGGACGGCCTGGACGCCGTAAGTTCGAGACGTCCATTCGGGATCGATCGACAATACCACCGGTGTGATGGATATTCCCGCGGTCAGGCTTTCTTCCTCCAGCGCGGACAGGATCGACTGCAGCACAGCTTCGTCCCCGCTGTTGCGGTATCCGTAATAACCGGAAAGAACTAAGGTTTGAGAAGACGCGGCGACCATTTATCCCAGCACCTTTCAATAATATGCCAGATCAGAATAGCGATCAGGCCAACAAGAAGTCCCAGGCCGAGTCCGAGCAACCCGCGGATCAAGGAGAGAACCGCCGGAGTATGAATATGCGCGAATGTGTCGACCATGGACAGTTGCCCCATCACCGCAACGATCATGGCGTAGAGCGCCCAACGATAACGGAAGGCGGCGAATACGCCGGCGATGAAGAGCGGATGCGCCAGCAAGAACTCCTTGTTGCGCGGACGAACACCGAATGTGTTTTCCAGGAAAGAGCGGAATGCCGCTTCTCCCGGCAGCAGCGTACCGGCATTCCCGGTGCGCGTCATATAATAATACGCAACGATGGCAAGCACACCAGCCGCAACCACCCAAATCAGCGTAATCGGCATACGCATCCAATTACGAAGTTCCTGCCAAACCGAGCTTCCTTGATACAGGAAAACATACATGGCCACCAGCAAAATCGGAGCCAGATGCAACAGACCTACGCCGCGGAATTGATCCAGCACAAGACTGTAAGTGATATTGTTCAGCAAAGCGATCACGAACGGAACCGCCGCCAGCGAGATAATCGCCGTTTTTACGTAAAGAACAACCGCATGCGTAGCCCGGCGTCCGGCCGACAGGCGCGGGTGGGCCTCCCTGATTTCCTTCACTTTGCGAATCGCGAGAATGGTCGCGATCGTCGGCCCGCTGATGGCCACGAACAAGGCGAGCGCCTTTTCCAGCATAGAAGGCTGCAGCACGTAAAGCCCCGCCGAACCGATCAGCCCGAGCAAAAACACCAGCAGCGTCAACGGCGCGATAAAGTAAGAGATCAGCAGAGCGATAAAGGCAACTCCGCCCAAAACGACGATGGCTTTCAAATATTTTTGCCAGGAAGCATCATGAATTTGAAACGCCTCCGCCTGCCCCGTCTCGAAGCCGTTATGCTGCATGCGCGCTATGGCCCCTTCCGGGCCTTTGAGCGCGTCGACCAGGTTATTGATCGGATTTGTAATAGCCGCTTTGGTGGCATCCTTCGACGGCGATGCGTTCAAATAAATCATCCGAATATTCCGGTCTTTGGTAGCCAGAACCAGACGGTCGGCCAATACGGCTTTATCCGATCCAGCCTCCGTATCCGCCAAGGAATGCAAGCGCACAATGTTATAATCCAACAAATAAGCCAGTTGGTTTAACCCTTTTTGCGGTGCTTTCAAGTTCTCGATAGCCGCAAGGCCAATCCCGTGTTTCCGGAGCAGGTCCGCAAAGGATTGAAGGCTGTTCTTCTCTTCATTATCCTGAAACCCTTTAACCGCTTCCCCGTCAAACAGAATCCGCTTGACTCCGTTCTCGGCGAAGAACGCCAACTGCTGATCCATCAACTCTTGATCGTAAGGAACATTGTCGGACAGGCGCGGCAAAATATTGAATCCTTTCTCCCGCAGCATATCAAATGCGATGGGATCCAGCGGCAACTGCTTCAACGCCGCTTCCTCCGCGCCCAATTGAATTACGAGCCCCCCGTGATCCTCATATTTCCATGGAGCCACGGAAACATCCAGCTTCTCGAAGGCCTCTCGGATCATCGGCCCAAGGATTTCTTCATTCTCCGGGCTGGTAAAAGCAATATACGTATAATTGCTGTCCGGAGAAACGACCGTCCGCGTCATCTTTGCCGCCTCTGCCGCGCCAAACACCATGATCCGGCGCGTCTTCGACAATTCGTCGAGCGTGCTTTCGAACATCGCCATCGTATTGACGCCGGCCTCTTTCAGCTTGTCCAGCTGTTCATCCAGGTAAGCTGCCGGATTGGCCTGATACGAGGCAATATCCAACAGCCCTCTGTAATTAAATACGATTTCCACTTTATTCGCCGACGACTCCGTTTGCACACGCTGCATAATTACGGGCAAAGACGCCACGATGCCAACAATGACCAAGATCCATAACCATTTGCGGGAAGCGTCATTCCACCGCTGCCAACTTCGAATCACAAGGGTACCTCCTCAAAAGTAAAAAAATCACGGCATGGCCCGCCCCGCTTAATAAATAAATTTCCACGGGGCGGCACCGAACTCTCCGTCAAATCCATTCAGCCTTACGCGTCTACGCGGGCGAGCACTTCGTCCTCCAACTGGGACAGACGTGCCTTGGCATCTTCATTCGACGTACCGCGAACGGCAAAATAAAATTTGATCTTCGGCTCCGTTCCCGACGGACGGAGGCAGAACCAGGAACCGTCCTCCAACAGGAACTTCAGGACGTTCTCCTTCGGCAGTCCCTCGATTCCATTCAGGTAATCCCGCACTTCCGCAACCCGGATTCCCGCCACATCTTTCGGCGGGTTGGCGCGGAAGTCTTCCATCAATGCGGTGATCTTCGCCAGTCCGTCTTTGCCTTTCAGCGTGCGGGAAGCCAGCGATTCACGGTAGTAGCCGTATTGCTGGTACAGTTCCTCCAGCACGTCGATCAGCGTCTTGCCCTGCTGCTTGTAATAGGCCGCAGCTTCGCAAATCAAGGTTGAAGCGACGATCGCGTCCTTATCGCGGGCATAGTTACCGGCCAGATAGCCATAGCTTTCCTCATAGCCGAACAAGTACGTATGCTGACCGGTTTGTTCGAATTCGTTCATTTTTTCGCCGATGTATTTGAAGCCGGTCAGGGTATTGAAGACGGCAGCGCCATAGCGACGGGCGATTTCCGCTCCAAATTCGCTGGTCACGATCGTTTTGACGACCGCGCCGTTCGCCGGCAACGCCCCTCTCTCCATCATCTGGCTCAGCACGTAATGAACGAGCAGCGAACCTGACTGGTTACCGGTCAGAATTTCATATTCCCCTTCCTTCGTACGTACAACCGAGCCCATCCGGTCGGCATCCGGGTCCGTTCCGATCAGGATGTCCGCGCCGATTTTTTTGCCCAGCTCGATCGCCATGGTGAACGCCTCGCGCTCCTCCGGATTCGGGGACTTCACGGTCGAAAAATCTCCATCCGGCTGCTCTTGTTCCTTAACGATGTGCACTTGGGTAAAACCGATTTTCTCCAGCGCGCGTCGTACCGGCAAATTCCCAGTGCCATGCAGGGGAGTGAATACAACGACGATGTCCTTGGCCGCGCCGGCCGCCATCAATTCCCGGTTCACGCTCGTATTCGCCACGGTTTCCACAAAAGCTTCATCTTCAGCTTCACCCAGCCAGACGAGAAGCCCTTTAGCTTCCGCCTCCTCCCGGCTCAACCGCTTCACTTCATTTAACGAAGTCAGCGCCTGAATGTTTCCGATCACCCGCTCGGCCTCGTGGGGAACCAGCTGTCCCCCGGAAGCGTTATAGACCTTGTACCCGTTGTATTCCGGAGGGTTATGGCTCGCCGTAATCACGATGCCTCCGGTAGCTTTCAAGCTGCGTACGGAAAAAGACAGCTGCGGCGTTGGCCGAAGCGACGGAAACAGCTTGGCGACAATTCCGTTGCCGGCCAGAACCAGCGCGGCCTCCAAGGCGAATTCCGGGGAGAAATGACGGCAATCATGGGCAATCACCACAGAAGGCTGGCCCTCTTTTCCGGCATGCTCCTCCAGGATATATCGAGCAAACCCTTGCGTAGCCCGGGCCACCGTGTACCGGTTTATCCGGTTGCTTCCGGCTCCGATAACACCGCGCAAACCGCCGGTTCCGAACTCCAGATCGCGATAGAAGCGATCTTCCAGTTCCGCTGGATTGTTGTCCAAGGAACGAAGCTCCTGTTTGGTTGCCTCATCAATGGATGGATCATTTAGCCAGCTATCCACTTTCTCTTTAATCGTTATACTCAATTCAGTCATGGTTTCAAAAAAGCCTCCTTACCGGTATCTAGATACGAATTTCAAATCCCATTTAGGATAACGCAAACATAATTTCACCCTCTGCGACAATTTTATCATCGACTTTGGCGACCGCGTGTCCCTTGCCAATCGATCCCTTCATTCGGGTAATCTCCACTTCGAGCCGGAGCGTATCGCCCGGAAAAACCTGTCCGCGGAAGCGGAAGCCATCCAGACCGGCCAAAAAGCCGATCTTCCCCTTATTGCTCTCCACGCTCAACATCGCCGCCGCGCCCACCTGGGCCAGGGCCTCCGTAATCAGTACGCCGGGCATCACGGGAAAACCGGGAAAATGCCCGGCAAAGAACGGTTCATTGACTGTCACGTTCTTGATCCCTACCGCTCTTTTGCCTTCCTCCATCTCAATAATCCGGTCCACGAATAGAAATGGCGGCCGATGAGGAATGATCTCCTGAATTTGCTTCGTATCGAGCATTATGTAATACCTACCCCTTTCCATTTGTAAGCTGTTGTAAGCTGATTTCATTTTGGTTGTTGGCCTGTTTGGGCCTCGGTCATTTTTCGTATAAAAGATACGGCGTGCGGCTACACTGATAGTATCCTCCGCATCTGCAGAAGCGGAGGTTAAGATAAGGGGCTTATCCGCAGACGGTTTACCCGCGTGCGGATCAAGCCCTTTTGATGTTCAGCGCGCACATTCCTCCATCATTATACATTTTATGACCCGAAAAAGAAAACTCCCGTTCCCGGGAGTTTCATCCAATCCATGCATTCGTTTTCTTCTATTTATAAGGCGATAAAAATCCAGCATTAATGTTCTTGGAAAAACCGGTCATGATGCAAAGACCAGATCAAAAACATGCTTCCATGTGCTCCATTGCAAAATCCCGGAAAGCTCTTGCTTACCCAGTACGACATAACCGATCGCGGCGCCCCCGACCAGAGCGATGACCAGAAACAGCAGAATCAGAAGCATCCGGAGGACGATGATCCACCCGCTGCGTTTCGCCGCAGACGAGGTATTCTCTTGGGTCATGATGGTCCACCTACCCGCGCAAGTTATTCGCCAAGCCCATCATCGTCTCGCTGGAGGTCAATGCCCGGGCGGCAAGCTGATAAGCGCGCTGCACTTGCATCATCTCAGCCATTTCATCAGTCAGATTGACGTTGGAGCCTTCCAACGCGCCTTGCCGAAGCGCGGCTTGCTGTCCCTGCGGCAGTGTCGTCGTATCCGCCAGAACATCCGCCTCAACCGCCCCGGCAGCCAAAGCATAGAGATTTCCGTCAACAGATTTCAGGGCGTCCGGACGAAGCGGCGTCATCAGTTGAAAGCGTCCGAGCGCGGTTGCCCCCGCCTCAGTCACGGCGCTAATATTGCCCCGAGGATCCACCTGCAGTTTGGCGCCGGACGGAACCGCGATGCGATCCCCATTCGCATTCAATACATAGTGCCCCAGCTTGGTAACAAGGTAGCTGGATTCCGGATCGTTCGGATCCGGCTGGATGTTGAAATCGCCTCCGCGCGTATAGGCCTTTCCTTCCGGTGTCAGTACCGCAAACAAAGCATCCCCCTCGATGGCGAAATCCGTCGGATTGCCGGTCTCTTTAATCGACCCTTGGGCAAAGTTGCTGGTAATCGAAGTTACCCGCGATCCGAAGCCCATATCGAATCCGAGGGGAGTGGCTCTCCCGGGTAAATCCATTTTGGAAATCTGTTGCTTCACCCGGGTCAGCGTATCTTCAAAAGAAGCTTCCTGTCGCTTGTAGCCCGTATTGTCCAAGTTCGCGATATTGTTCGAAATCACATCCAGGCGCTGCTGGATTCCGTTCATCGAAACCATCGCACTGATCATGGAGTTGTTCATGAGGCACCTCCTTGGTTAAAGCCTGGTTTATACGCGTCCGATTTCATTAACGGCCTTCTCCAAGCTCTTATCGTAAAATTGAATAACCTTTTGATTCGATTCGTATGCGCGCTGTGCCGCCAGCAGGTCCACCATGGCCTGGGCCGTGTCGACATTGGATACTTCAAGATAACCTTGACGTACCTGCACTCCTTCCACCCCTTGCTGAGGAAGAGGCTGAATGTCCGCAACCTCCGGATCCTGAGCTCGGAAGACACCGTTACCGTCCCGCACCAATTCTTGCGGCCGGTTGACTATGGAAACCCCAAGCGTGGCGACATCGACTCTGGCCCCAGTGTCGTCATACGTGAACAAGTTGCCCAGCGCATCGCATTGCAACTGCTCCAGCGACTGTCCTTGCGCAAGTACGATAGGGTTACCTTGGCTGTCGAGCACGCGCTGCCCGGACGAAGTCAGCAACTCACCGGTTGCGGTCACCGTAAAGTTGCCGTCCCGAGTGTAACGTACTTCATCATTATTGTCCATGACCGCAAAGAAAGCTTCCGGACGATAGATGACTTCGCCGTCTTCATTCACGTATTTCCCCGAGGCGTCGAAAGGGATCGGCTCCCCTGTCGTCGGGTCGTTTAAACTGAGGCTGGACATAAGCGCGAAATTCGAAGCCTTGCCCGTTTCACGCAAATCCCCCTGTACATAAGAAGACATGCTTTCTTCCGCAAAAACGCCCGTTGTCAATTTACCGATACGCTTGGCGTACCCGGACTGCTTGTCACCCATCAAAGAAACCAGCATATCCGGAAAAGAGCGGTTTACCGAATTCACTTGCTTGTACCCCGGAGTGTTGATATTTGCGATATTCTGAGTCACCGTGTCATGCCGCCGCTGCTCCGTGATCATCCCGGATGCCGCGGTGTAAAGCCCTCTTAACATGGACAAACCTCCAAACTAAGGTGCCGGCGAATGTTCCGGACCGGATTGATTCATACTATTTATGTCAATCGCAACTCGCGATTTCATTCGTATACCCTTTATATCGGCAGTTTAGAACTTTTTCTTAACTACCCGGTCCAAATTGTCCAGCATGATGCCTGTCCCTTTGACAACGCAGTGCATCGGATCTTCGGCGATCAAAACCGGAACGTGAAGTTCCTCGGCCAACAGCTCGTCCAATCCGTTCAGCAGAGCGCCTCCGCCCGTCAAAATCACGCCGCGGTCGATAATGTCGGCGGACAGTTCCGGCGGAGTGCGCTCCAGCACCGATTTCGCCGCAGTGACAATCGAGGAAACCGGATCGGCCAAGGCCTCCTGGATTTCGGCGGACGTCACTGTAATCGTAAGCGGCAGCCCGGATACCATGTCCCTGCCGCGGATATCCATTTCCGCCACGAGTCCGGACGGGTGAACGGTTCCGATCGCGATTTTGATATCTTCCGCGGTGCGCTCCCCGATCAACAGCTTGTACTTCGTTTTAATATATTTAATGATGGCGCCATCAAACTTGTCCCCGGCGATTTTAATGGACGAAGCCGTGACGATGTCTCCCATCGAGAGCACCGCCACATCCGTCGTCCCTCCGCCGATATCGACAACCATGTTGCCGCTCGGTTCGAATATGTCCATTCCCGCGCCAATAGCGGCGGCTTTCGGCTCTTCCTCCATGAAAACTTCTTTGGCGCCGCTGTGTTCCGCCGCTTCGCGAATCGATTTCTGCTCGACGGACGTAATGTTCGTAGGCGCACAAATCAAAATACGCGGATGGCTGTACCAGCTTCGCCCCCCCACGCGGTCAATGAAATGTTTGAGCATCGTTTCCGTAACTTCAAAATCAGCAATTACGCCGTCCCGCAAAGGACGGATCGCGATGATATTTCCCGGCGTACGGCCGACCATCTTTCGGGCTTCCTCACCGACCGCCAGCACGCGCTTCGCGTCGCTATCGATCGCAACCACAGACGGCTCGTCAAGAACGACTCCCCTTCCCTTGACATGAATCAGCACATTGGCTGTGCCCAAATCAATACCAATATCCTTGCTCATCATCACGATGCTCCCCCAAAACGTATTTTCATGGCTTAGTATATGGTAAAAGCTTCCCCGAATCACGGAGCCGATATTCGACAAAAAAGTCGCAAAAAACTGCAAAACTCGGGAACATTGGATAAAAATCCACATTCTCATACCATATTTAAAAATACCATACTTTGGGGGAGGTGTTCAATCACATTCCTTGGTTTGCAGGATAAATCATCCAATTTCTCTTTAACGGGCCGAGCTAATCACTTCCCGCTTCGATTGTCCTTTCTTCTTGTACTTGATTTTCGTCGCTTCGCCTCCCCGAAGATGCCTGATCGACTTATGATATTCGAGAATGTGCTTGACCTGGTCCGCCAAATCCGGATTGATCTCCGGCAAACGCTCGGTTAAGTCTTTATGCACCGTACTTTTCGATACGCCGAATTCTTTGGCAATGGTCCGAACCGTGTGCCGAGTTTCCACAATGCAGCGACCGATTTTTATCGTCCGTTCCTTGATGTAATCGTGCACGCTCCCGCCTCCCTACTCGAGATAGTTTGGTACATTATATGAGGGGCGTGCCTATATATTCTTTGTTTCCAAGCCTGACAAGCCCGGGCGCGGCCAATTATTTTGACAGAGGGTTTGTCCGAAAGCCCGCATTCCCGGAGAAAACGGAGCGAGCGCATGACAAAAGCGGGGAGCTCGGAGGCTCCCCGCTTTGCGGTTGATCGGCCGTATTATTGATTTTTCGGAAGCACATGGACCGGGTTAACCAGTTCCCCGTTTTCATAAACGGCAAAGTGAACGTGGTTGCCAAGGTCTTTTTCCATCTCGTTCCGGCCGGCGGTTGCAATGACGTCGCCTTGTTTTACCTCGGCGTTCAACTTCGCTTTCACCTCAGCCAAACTTTCATACACGGTCTTCAAATTGTTGGCATGCGTGATTTCTACAACGAAGCCGAGCAGTGGAACCTCTTCCACCCGGGTCACTTTTCCGCTCATCGCGGCGGTGACATCAAACGACTGGTTGTCCTCACGGGCCAAATCGATCCCGGTATTGGCGATAAACGTATCATTGTACTGGACGAGCGCAGCTTCGTGGTCTTCGGCGCTCGCTTCATTGTCGTAAAACGGTTTAACGATCGCCACTTCCGCCGCTTTCGCTACCGGCCAAGCCAAATCCTCGGCGACCGCGGTCGTTTCGACCGCTTTTCCGTTTCCGTCCTTCGTCCCTTGCGCGGTTTTATCCCCGTTCGGCAGGTCCTGACTGCCCGGCGACTCCATGGAATCCGTCACGCTGGCAGGTGTGGAATCCATCGGCTTCTGGCTGGCATCCTGGTAGACCCACACTAAGGTTAGTATAATTGCCGCTGCTGCCATGTACACCGCCGGGTAAACCCATCTCTTGGACAATAGTTTCTTCCATGCGGACGCCGGTACGACCGGTTCTCCCATTGCAATTTTAGGAGATTCCTCATGGGGTTTGTTTTTGTTGTTCTGTTCATTCATTTGCTCATCACCTCAATAACCAGTGTTACCGCGGCCCGAGCTTTTATACTTCGCTTTATATCAATTTTGAAAAATTTCTTAGAGTAAGGGAATCTAAACTATTTCAGCAGATCGGCAGCCCCTTCGAAAGAAATCCCGGTATAGTAGTGTTTGAGAATCTGGGCTGCGGTATGCCCGTTCTTGGCCATCCCGTTCGCCCCCCATTGGCTCATGCCGACGCCGTGTCCGTACCCGTAGGTCGTAATCTTCACGTTCCTGCCGTCCACGTCCAGCCTGAATTGGCTGGAGCGCAGCCCCAGCTTCTCCCGGACCTCCCGCCCGGTATAAGTTTTGCCCCCTACCAGAATTTGTTTAACACGCCTTCCCGAAGTATAGGAGAGAATGCGAAAAAGACGATCCGAGTATTCCGTTTTTTCCGTTCCGCCCCCGGAGACGGGGATAACGGGGACGGATTGGCCCAACTTGCCCAGTACCTCGCTGACGGGAAGCGTGACCGTTACTTCGTTTCTCGGATTCACCCCGGCGTCCCAAGGGCTGGCCACACTGCGAAGATAAGGCACCCGCAGCGACCAGTACTCCTCAGAATTCTCCGTATAGCCCCCGCTCGCCGAAAAAAAGGAGGCCGTAATCGGTTGTCCCTGGTAGGTCATCACGATTCCCTGTGTTTCTTGAACCGCCCGTTCCAGCCTGGCCAGTTGTTCCGTCTTCCCGTCCCGCTTCCACTTCTCCAGGGTTTTCCGGGACAGGTATGCCTGATGGTCTACCGTGTCCTTGACGTCCGCCTTGCCGCCGGGGATGCCGCTCGTATCCCGGGCTGCCAGCCGGCGGACGATAAAGGTGCGGGCCGCGACCGCCTGTGCTTTGAGCGCCTCCAGCTCAAAGTCCGCCGGCATCTCGGCCGCCAGTACGCCGGTCACGTACTGTTCGAGCGGCAGGCTTTCGACGGACCCGGTGCGCGATAGATAGACGCGCACCAGGGTCCGGCCCTCGGCGGGCGAGCCCTCCGCCGGGGCGAGCCGCTCCGCGCCCGCGCCGCCTGCGGCCGCGGGCGTCCGGGCCTGCGGCGGCTGCGCGGCCGCAGGCAGGTGCGGCGCCGGCGGCGCGCCGGTGCGGCCGGCCAGCAGCGCCGGCAGCAGCACCGCGAGCGCGGCCAGCGCCACCAGCGCCGCCAGCCCGGCGGCTAGCGCCCCGCCCTTCCTTCCGCGCCTGCGGAAGGAAGGGCGCAGCGGCGCGCCGGGCGCAAGGCGCATCCGCAGCGGAGTCTCCCCTGCTGCGGGGCCCGCGCTTGGCGGCCCGTGCGTTCCCCCGCGGGCCTCCTCCCCGGGACGGGGCTCCACCCGTGCCGGTTTCGCCTCCTCTTTGGGGACAGCAGGTTCGTCCAGCTTTACCTTAATTCTATTTTTTTCATAGATCAGTTTTTCTCGCGGTTGGACCGGATTTCCTTGCTCCTTCATCTCGCACCTCATCTCCTCCGGATTCTCGCTGCAGCGTTCTGTAGGCTCTGCTACTTCCATTGCTGCGTACATTTGCGGCAACCTAGCTTTTTTGCCGGTACTATTGAATCCCCGATATACTTATAGATATGAGTTTTATCGGATTGCTAGAACTTTTCCCGACCAATAAGCAGGAGTGCGATATGCCACCAGGGAAACTGATAGCTTTCCGCAGAAGATGAGCGCCCCCTGTAATGTAGGGCTTGTTGAATCGATGTGCAAACCGCACCGTCGGCGAAAAATAGCCGCTATTTCTCTCTAATAGGCGACCTTCCATTTCTAATGGACAGAATAGCGGCTATTCCTGCAAATTCGCGGGTTCCTTGCCCGGATTACAGCAATAGCCGCTACTAGGTCCGTTAGGACACAGTAACCGATCCTTTTTGCCGAAATAACTGCTATGGCGTCCGTTACTGCCAAGGCCAGCGTGCGGCTAGGTACTTCCCCTCGCTTCCGTGGCTTTGCCACACAGCAAAAAAGACCACGCAAGAAGCGTGGTCGGGTTTTCTAAACTTATAAAATCATACGTTTCGCGAGATCAAGCCCAGGTTGGCTGGACTTTGAAAAGCGGCAGCTCCTCTTGTACGGGGACTGTTGTTTTCTCGACTGCGGCATCCTTGCTTTCCGTGATCCGCCAAATATCGGCGCCCAGCCCGGACAATTTCTCGGCCAAGTGAACATAACCACGGTCGATATGATGCGTTCCGCTTACTTCCGTTGTCCCGTCGGCCACCAGACCCGCGATAATCAAAGCGGCTCCGGCCCGCAGATCGGTTGCGCACACCTTGGCTCCGCTAAGCTTGGCTCCGCCAGTGACGATCGCGCTGCGTCCTTCTACCTTAATCTCCGCGTTCATGAGGCGGAACTGATCCACATGCATAAAGCGGTTCTCAAAAACCGTTTCGGTCACTACGCTGGTTCCTTCAGAAACCAGCAGCAGCGCCATCATCTGCGATTGCATATCCGTCGGAAATCCCGGATACGGCAAAGTTTTGACATCTACCGCCTTCAAAGGCTTATCCGCCATAACACGTACGCCATTTTCCTGGATCTCCACGCTCACACCCATTTCTTCGAGCTTCGAGATGATGGGTCCCAAGTGATCGGCGATCGCTCCCTCCACGAACACGTTGCCGCCGGTTGCCGCGGCCGCGATCATGAAAGTTCCCGCTTCAACACGATCCGGAATCACAGTGTGCTCCACACCATGAAGCTTCTCGACGCCTTCGATCCGAATCACGCCGGTACCGGCTCCCCGTACGACGGCGCCCATGCCGTTCAAATAATTGGCCAGGTCCACAATTTCCGGTTCCTTGGCGGCATTTTCAATCACTGTAGTGCCTTCGGCCAATGTTGCGGCCATCATAATATTCTCCGTTGCGCCGACACTGGCTACGTCCAAATAAATTTTAGCCCCACGGAGTCTGCCTTGAGATCTGGCTTCAATAAAACCCTGCCCCAGGTTAATTTCCGCGCCCATGGCCTCAAATCCTTTGAGATGCTGGTCGATCGGCCTTGTACCAATGGCGCAGCCTCCCGGCAATGAAATTCTGGTGTATCCCGTTCTGGTCAGCAAAGGGCCCATGACGAGAAAAGACGCCCGCATTTTCCGTACCCATTCGTACGGCGCTTCACAGGAAGCGATAGTTTGCGCATCGACCGTAATCACTTCACGGTCATATGTAACGGTCGCTCCTAGCGATTCCAATACTTTATTTATAGTCATCACATCATCCAAAGGAGGGGCATCGCGTATAATACTTACGCCTTCCTCGCCCAGCAAGGATGCTGCAATGATTGGCAGCACTGAATTTTTAGCTCCGCTAACTTTAACGTTCCCGGCCAAAACATTGCCACCGCGGACGATAAATTTGCTCATCTTGGTTCCCTCCGCGCGTTCATTTTCACCATTTTCCCTAAATTTCATCATATCATCGGTCATTTGAGGCGCACAAGGCTCTAAACCTGTCGAAAAGACGAGTTTTTCCGAGAAAACGGCACTGTCTTCTAGCCAGGAACGTCTAAACGAACTGTAGTCCTTATTCACCATTGTTGACACAATGTTTTGATGTTATTCGACAATCTCCCTCGTCCCTACAGTCTAACACACATATAACCAATGACTTAGGAATCAAAACATATAGCGCAGCATTTGCGTGTAGCCCCAGTACTCCAGCACGAAAGAAGCGACGAACCTTCCTAATACAACGGCAAGCAGCAGTTGAAGCAGTTTGCCTTGCGGCCCCTTCGGTTGCCGGATGAATAAATCGAGCTTGAGGTTTTGCAGCGCCCACCAAGACAGGGCCACACATGCCAGCGATACGAGTATGGCCGTCAAGCCATTCACCCCGACCGATACGGGGACGGACTCGACCGGATTCATAAAGAACTCCCTCCTGTCACGTTATATTTATGCCGCAGTGACCTGATCGGTTAATATAACTCCCCTAATATATCGGATAACGCCTAATAAATTTATAGACCTATATATCATACTTGGCCACGTGATAATAATCCAGTATTTCTTTTGCTTGCAAAGGTTTCCAAATTCATCTATTCTTCTGAAAATTGAATTTTTGGAAGCCTCCGGAATATACCGGCTTATATTTTAGAGGAATGACACGCTTCCAATTGGGATTTGCTGCTAAACCGGACAGCTTTGAGACGTCTTAATGATAATATGGTCAATCCAGGGGAGGGCAATTCCTGAACCCGCGAATTTATGCCCTAGCTCCATACGTCCGGTTTCATCGGGAATCCCTCATAAAAAAAGCCGGGCACCCTCCGGTACCCGACTCCAACTCGCTACTCTTTCGAGCGGCTCGAAACATTGATCCGCGTTACCGCGCGCTGCAGCGCCAACTCCGCCCGGCGGCGGTCGATGGCATCCTGCGTGCTGGCGGACAACCGGCGTTCCGCACGTTCTCTCGCCGCAATGGCGCGTTCCACGTCGATCTCTTCCGGCAGCTCCGCGCTCTCCGCCAAAACAATCGTTTTGTCGCTCTGGACCTCAACAAAGCCTCCATGCACCGCAATGTTCTTCGTTTTTCCTGCGGCTTTCACGACAATCGTGGCTACCTGCAAAGGGGTAACAAAGGGGATATGCCCCGGCAAAATCCCCAATTCCCCTTCCAATCCGCGGACCGTCAGGCTCTCGACCTGTTCGGAGAATACGACATGCTCCGGTGTGACGATTTCCAATAAAAAGGTACTCACTTTCATCCCTCCTGTTTCGTGGGACGTTCATTTCTGAAGCATCCGCGTTAACGGTGCGTATTAGAGATTTTTCGCTTTTTCCACAGCTTCTTCAATCGGACCGACGAAGAGGAAGGCTGCTTCAGGAAGATTGTCGTGCTTGCCGTCCAAAATTTCCTTAAAGCTACGTACGGTTTCAGCGATCGGCACATACTTCCCTTTAAGGCCGGTGAACTGTTCAGCAACGTTAAATGGCTGCGAAAGGAAGCGTTCGACCTTCCGGGCACGGGCTACAAGCAGCTTGTCATCCTCGGACAATTCGTCCATGCCCAGGATGGCGATAATATCCTGCAGCTCTTTGTAACGAGCCAAAAGTTGCTTAACGCCTTGCGCTACATTGTAATGTTCTTCGCCGACGATTTCCGGAGTCAGAATCCGGGAGCTGGAAGCCAGCGGATCCACGGCAGGGAAGATCCCTTTCTCGGAAATTTTACGCTCCAGGTTCGTCGTTGCGTCCAAGTGGGCAAACGTCGTTGCAGGAGCCGGGTCCGTATAGTCATCCGCAGGCACGTAAATCGCCTGGATCGATGTAACCGAACCTTTTTTGGTCGACGTAATCCGTTCCTGAAGCTGGCCCATTTCGGTCGCAAGCGTAGGCTGATAACCTACCGCAGAAGGCATCCGGCCGAGCAAGGCCGAAACTTCGGAACCCGCTTGCGTGAAACGGAAAATGTTATCGATAAAGAGCAGCACGTCGCGGCCTTCCTGATCGCGGAAGTACTCAGCCATCGTCAAACCGGTCAATGCGACACGCAAACGCGCGCCTGGAGGTTCGTTCATTTGTCCGAACACCATCGCCGTTTTTTCAATAACGCCGGATTCCGTCATTTCCATATAAAGGTCATTACCTTCGCGGGTACGTTCCCCTACGCCGGCAAATACCGAAATACCGCCATGTTCATGGGCGATGTTACGGATCAATTCCTGAATCGTTACGGTTTTACCTACGCCCGCACCGCCGAACAAACCGATTTTACCGCCCTTGGCATAGGGAGCCAGCAGGTCGATAACCTTAATCCCGGTTTCCAGGATTTCGGCTTGTGTCGACAAATCCTCGAATTTCGGCGGCTCGCGGTGGATCGGATTACGCAGAACCCCGTCAATTTGACCTTTGTTGTCAATGGTGTCCCCAAGCACGTTGAAAACCCGGCTAAGCGTGACCTCACCTACAGGAACGGAGATCGGAGCACCCAAGTCCTCGGCTTCCGTACCGCGCACCAAACCGTCCGTCGACGACATCGCGATACAACGGACCAGGTTGTCGCCCAGATGGTTGGACGCTTCCAGAATCAGATCGCCTTTCCCATCCTCCGCGTTTTGATTCATAATTCTGATGGCGTTAAAGATTTCCGGCAGTTGACCGCGGTCAAACTCGATATCAACAACCGGACCCATTACGCTAACAACGCGTCCTTTGTTCATTTTTTTCGTTCCCTCCTAAAAGTTTTGCGGGGCACATGAAAAAGTTCACAACAAAACTACTCGGAAGTTCATCCCTGAGCTTTGCCCATCCGCAAACTGTATTCAAACCGTATAAGGCCGTGAAAGATCCTTGAAGCCTGCCTATCCAATAAGGGAAGAAGTTCTGCTTCAAGGAATCTCGCGGCTTGTTGCTACCAGAACCGAGCGTAATTAGCCTTGCGCGTTCGCGCCTGCCACAATTTCCGTGATCTCCTGGGTAATTGCCGCTTGACGCGCGCGGTTGTACGTCAGGGTAAGCTCGTTGATAATCTTCGTGGCATTTTTCGTCGCACTGCCCATCGCCGTCATTTTCGCAGCAAGCTCACTCGCTTTGCCTTCCAGAAGAGCGCTGAAAATCAGTGTTTCCGCATATTTCGGCAGCAGCACTTCCAGAACGGCTTCCGGCGATGGCTCGTATTCCACCTCAGCCTTGACTTCATGGTTTTGTTCCACTTTGTCGAATGGAAGCAGTCGGTCCACGGTCGGCCTTTGGGTGATCGCATTGATAAACCGGCTGTAGCAGAGATAGACCTCATCATACTGTTCAAGCTCAAAGCCCTGAACCGCCGCATAAGCCAACGCTTTAATGTCGGCGAATTTAGGCGTATCAGACAAATCGGTGACCGATTCGACCACCGGAAGTTCCCGGCGGTTCAAATAATCGCGGCCTTTCCGCCCGATCACAAACAAACCGTACTCCTCCTTGGAAGCATGTTTGCTCTTGATCTCATCCATGACGGTACGAAGCAAGTTCGCATTGTAACCCCCAACCAGTCCGCCGTCGGATGTGATCACGATGTAGGCCGTACGCTTAATCTCCCGCGAAACAAGCATCGGGTGAGAGACGCCGTCCGAGCCGGACGCAATGCTGGTCACGACTTCTTTCAACTTCTCAACATACGGGCGTGATGCCTGCGCTTTTTCCTGAGCTTTTCTCAGTTTGGCCGAAGCCACCATTTCCATCGCTTTCGTGATTTGACGGGTATTCTGAATGCTCTTGATCTGGCGTTTTATTTCGCGAATCCCTTTTGCCATGATTTCACCACCTTCAAGTTTTGGCGAAGCCAAAACTACTTCGTAAGCATAAGCTTAACTTTGGCGAAGCCAAAGTTACTTCGTAAGCATTAACTTAAGTTTTGGCGAAGCCAAAACATAATCACAAACCGGCGTTCCGGCAAATCGCCAGGGCCGGTTTATGCGTTATTTATTATACGGAAGCCGCAAAGCCCTTCTTGAACTTCTCGATAACTTCCTTCAATTTCGCTTCATTATCGGCCGTCAGGTCTTTCGTATCGCGGATCGATTGCAGCACCTCGCCATGCTGATTCTTCGCGAACGACAGGAACTCCGCTTCAAAGCGGCGCACATCGCCAAGCGCGATGTCATCCAGATAACCTTTGACTGCCGTGTATAGGCTGATGACTTGCTCCTCTACCGGAAGCGGTTGGTTAACGCCTTGCTTCAGAATTTCCATCATCCGGGAACCGCGGGTCAGACGCGCTTGCGTCGATTTATCGAGGTCGGAGCCGAATTGGGAGAACGCTTGAAGCTCACGGTATTGGGCAAGGTCGAGACGGAGCGTACCGGCTACCTTCTTCATCGCCTTGATTTGGGCGGAGCCCCCTACCCGGGATACGGAAATACCGACGTTGACCGCCGGACGCTGACCGGAATAGAACAGGTCGGACTCCAGGAAGATTTGACCGTCCGTAATGGAAATTACATTGGTCGGAATATATGCGGATACGTCGGACGCTTGCGTTTCGATAAACGGAAGCGCGGTAATCGACCCGCCGCCGAGTTCATCGCTCAGCTTCGCTGCACGTTCCAAGAGACGGGAGTGCAGATAGAAGACGTCACCCGGATAAGCTTCGCGGCCCGGAGGACGACGGAGCAGCAAGGACAATTCGCGGTAAGCTGCCGCTTGCTTGGACAAGTCATCATAAATAATCAGAACGTGCTCGCCTTTGTACATGAAGTACTCGGCCATAGCTACCCCGGCATAAGGCGCGATGTACAGGAGCGGAGACGGTTCCGAAGCGGAAGCCGTAACCACAATCGTGTAGTCGAGCGCACCGTGACGACGGAGCGTTTCCACCACGTTGACAACCGTGGATTGCTTTTGCCCGATAGCGACATAAATACATTTTACGCCGTTGCCCTTTTGGTTGATGATCGTATCGAGGGCAATCGCCGTTTTACCGGTTTGACGGTCACCGATGATAAGCTCACGTTGGCCGCGGCCAATCGGAACCATCGAGTCGATCGCCTTGATCCCGGTTTGCATCGGCTCATGTACCGATTTCCGCTCAATAACGCCTGGGGCATTATTTTCAACGGGACGGAATTCCGTGGTCTCAATCGGACCTTTACCGTCAACCGGTTGACCGAGCGGGTTGACAACGCGGCCCAGCAGAGCCTCGCCTACCGGAACCTGCATAATTTGCCCCGTACGTTTCACTTGATCGCCTTCGCGAATTTCGCTGTATGGCCCCAGAATAACGACACCGACATTGCTTTCTTCCAGGTTCAAAGCAAGACCAAACACGCCATTCTCAAACTCAAGCAGTTCGTTAGCCATGGCGTTCTCAAGTCCGTGGACACGGGCGATACCGTCGCCTACTTGAATAACGGTGCCAACCTCGGCCACTTCAATTTCCGATTTATATTGTTCAATCTGACTCTTAATCAGTGAACTGATCTCTTCAGGTCTGATACTCAAGTGTTTCACCCCTATCTACAGTGCTTGTCTTCGAAAAGACTTCTCAAGCCGTTCCAGCTTGCCGGCCAAACTTCCATCGTACAGCGTGTCGCCGATTCTGACTTTCATGCCACCGAGCAAGTCTTTATCGATCACGTTTTCAATCCGGATCTTCTTCTTGACGAGCTGGCCGAATTCGGCTTCCACTTGCTGCTTCTCTTCTTCGTTTAACGGATACGTGGTATAAACCGTAGCGTTAGCCATACCCAAAGCCTCGCCGGAAATTTGAATGTACCCTTCCAGCAGCTCGGGAAGCAGTTCGGTTCTTCCGCGCTCCACCAAAAGCTTCATTAAAGATACCACCGGTTTGGACAATTTGTCTTCAATCGCCCGGGAAATCAATTCCCACTTGGTCTCCGACGAAATATTGGGAGAAGCGATAAATCTCTCAATCTCGTCACCGGATTTAAAAGAAGACGTCAGCGCCTTAAGCTCATTCTCCACTTCCAGCGTGCGGCCTTCCTGCGCGGCGATCTCATACAGCGCCTTGGCGTAACGTTTGGCGGCTACGATCTCGCGGCTCATGAGCGGCCACCGACCTCTTTAAGATACTGGTCAACCAGTTCGCCCTGCACCTTTTCCTCGCTGACTTCTTTCTCGATCAGCTTGGAAGCGATCTTGACGGACACGGCGCCCACTTCGCTGCGGAGCTGCTCGACCGCTCTGTTCTTCTCGCTTTGGATATCGCGAACCGCTTCGTCTTTCAAACGCTCCGCTTCTTCCTTGGCCTGCTGCAACAACTGTGCGGCTTGCTTGCTGCTCGTTTGCTTCGATTGCTCGATAATCTCATAGGCTTCCTTGCGCGCTTCCTGAAGAGCCGATTTCTGTTCTTCCACGTAAGTAGCAGCCTGTTCGCGGGTCTGTGCAGCTTCGTTAAGCTGCTGCTGCACCAATTCCCGGCGTTTCTCCATCACGGAGAAGAGCGGACCGAAAGCGTATTTATTCAGCAAAAAGTATAAAATCCCGATCGCGATCAGCGCGATGACGGTGTTTTCCCATACGAAATTCAATCAAAGTCACTCCTTTCCGAAGCCCATCCGTTATGTCTTTCCGCCCATGGGGCTAAAAAGAAGGCGCGGACGGCTGTGGCCTTCCCCGCCAGTTCTTTTTCAAATTCAATTAAGCCTTACCAAAGAACATGAATGCCAAGACCACGCCGATGATCGGAAGTACTTCGATCAGACCTACGCCGATAAACATTGTAGTTTGCAGAGTGGATTTAGCTTCTGGCTGACGAGCCATGCCTTCCACCGTTTTGCTGATAACCATACCGTTACCCAGCGCTGCGCCGAATGCGCCCAATCCTGCTACGATAGCTGCTGCCAATAATGCCATTGCTCCCATTTGTATATCCTCCTTAAAATTTAAAATCAAATTTTATGTTCAATCAGGGTGAAAATTGCTTCACGCCTTAAGTTGAAGCTAATGCTCGTCGTGAGTTTCAAGATTTTGCGAGATGTATACCATCATCAAGATGACAAAGACGAAAGCCTGAATCGCGCCGACGAAAATACTGAAACCATCCCAAACCATCAGCAGCGGCACCGAGAAAATCGCCCCCACAGCGCTCGCTTTCGCAAGGGTCATAATGGTGGAAATCAACACCTCGCCCGCGAAAATATTCGCAAAGAGACGGACACCGTGCGTGACCAGCTTGGAGAGCTGTTCAATCAGGTTTATCGGTAAAAATAACGGGTAAGGCTGGACGTAGTGTTTCAAGTAATTCTTCGTGTTCTTAAACAGACCCAACCCGTGGGAAAGCAAAAACACGAGCAACGCCAATCCCATCGTCACGCTAACGTCGGCAGTCGGTGATTTCCACCAGGCCACCTCGGCGTGAGCTTCCTCGCCCGGATGCTGCTCATGCTGCTCATGCAAAACTTCCGTGACGGAGATAATCTCCTTTCCGAAAATTTTGGCTTTATCGGCGTCATGATACTCGGTGACAAACCCGAACACAAGGCCGAGCATGTTCGCGACGAAGATGAACATTATCATCGTCATGGCGAGGGAAAGAAACGGCTTGCCTTTCTTCCAGTCCATGGTGCTTGAGATCATGTTCCGGACAAATTCCGCCGCCCACTCCAGGAAATTCTGGAGTTTGCCTGGATTCTCCACCGACAGATTCCGGGTAGCCAGCTTGGCGACGATAAAGACGATCGCGCAGGTGACCACCAACATAATGACGATGGACAGATCCAGACGAAAGCCGCCCAGATCAATAATCGGAGCTTCATGCATATTCTCTCACCCCCATTCTCAAGTTGAATGCCCTACTCTGGCTTACGAGAAAATCGGATACCTATAAACAACAAATAGAATTGTGCAAAGACCAGGCCTCCGGCAACCGCATACATATTTAAAATTTGAGGGTTTTTTATCGCGGCAAAAACCGCAAGAATCGCCAGAGCCGCCCGAGTCAGAAAACCTAAGTTCAGTCGTTTGGAGCCGCCGTTCAACGCCGCCTCCGACACCTGCCGTACCTTTCGGCCCAGGTAAACCGCGTTGATCGAGCTCACGGCCGAGCCAAGCGCGACTCCGAGAAAAATGCTTTGATATTTCGGCAGCAAAGCGCCTCCGAGAAAACAGAGCATCAGGAAGACCAGGGTTCCGACTGTCAAAGCACGCTGGTATTTCGACAGTTCATCCATCTTTTCCCCCCATGACCGACTTGATCAGAGAGATAATGCCCAAGATTCCCACGGCCAGACCGACAAGGACGCCCAGGCCGATACCCAGACCATTTCCAAACCATTGCCGATCCATCCAGGATCCCAAGTAGTATCCTCCAACAGCGCATACTGCAAGGTTTGCTCCCAGCGCCGTCACCAAGGCGACAGCCTTCCAGGGGCCGCCTTTACTGTCAGGTTTTGTCGGATCACCCATTCCATCACCCTAATAATCCCAATTTATTTTACTAATTGTGAAGAGTTTTTGTCAATTGAGGTTTTTTAGTGATTTAAAGTTGCGAAATGTTAAATTCGACCTTGTCTTCCTGATGTAGCAGCACACACCGTACAGTAATACTGTATACTTTTTCGCGCCTGGGAGCAAAACCTATTTTGCTTACTTTGTGAATTTTCTGTGAAATTGCTCTGGACGATCGCTTAAAACCCCAAAATGGTGACGAATCGCATTGACAATTCGTTCCGATGCCTTGCCATCGCCGTACGGGTTCGCGGCCCGACTCATGGATTCATACAGCTCACGATCGGTGAGCAACGCCTTTGTCCGCTCATATACCATCTCCTCATCCGTGCCGACCAGTTCCAACGTACCCGCTTCGATCCCTTCGGGACGTTCCGTCGTATCGCGGAGCACAAGGACAGGAACGCCAAAAGACGGCGCTTCTTCCTGCAAACCGCCGGAGTCCGTCAAAATGAGGTGGGTTTTCGGATAGAAGTTATGCAAGTCCACCACATCCAAGGGCTCAATGAGTTTAATACGAGGATGATTGCCCAAAGTTTCAAATGCCGGCTCTTTCACCGCAGGGCTGGGATGCACAGGGTAAACGATAGCGATATCCTCAAATTCGTCCGCGATTCGTTTCACGGCCCGGAAAATGTTTCTATGCGGCTCGCCCTGCGACTCCCGCCGATGTGCGGTCATAAGAATAAGCCGCTTCCCCGCGGCCCATTCCAGCACGGAATTGTTATAGCTTGGCTGTACAGTATATTGAAACACATCCGTAACTGTATTGCCTGTGATATATATGCTTGACTCCGGTTTATTTTCCTTCCTTAAATTCCCGGCGGACCAATCCGTCGGCGCAAAATGCAAATCCGCCAGAACCCCGGTCAATTGCCGGTTCATCTCCTCCGGATACGGAGAAAGTTTGTTCCAGGTACGCAGCCCGGCCTCCACATGCCCGATTTTGATCTGCTGGAGGAACGCCGCATAGCTGGCCAAAAATGTCGTCAATGTGTCGCCGTGCACAAGCACGATATCCGGTTTTGCCTCGCGGAGAACCTTTTCGAGCCCCTCCAGGACGCGAAGCGTAATCTCGTTCAGACTTTGGTTCGGCTTCATCACGTCAAGATCATAGTCCGGAACGATGCGGAACACGTCCAGCACCTGATCGAGCATTTCCCGATGCTGCGCCGTTACGCAGACCACCGATTCGATATCCTCGGGGTGTTTTTGCAGCTCCAGAATCAGCGGAGCCATTTTTATCGCTTCCGGCCTTACGCCGAAAATCGTCATCACTTTGATTTTAGACATGGCGGTCCCCTTCCTTAGCTACGACTCTTATTTCGTTCCGTACAACCGGTCGCCGGCATCCCCCAGCCCTGGAATGATGTACCCGTGTTCATCCAACCGCTCATCCAGCGCGGCCACATAAATGTCCACGTCCGGGTGAGCGTCCTGTACCGCTTTTACGCCTTCCGGGGCCGCGATCAGATTCATCATTTTAATCTGCGTACAACCGCGCTTCTTCAACGCCTCGATCGCCGCAATCGCCGAGCCCCCCGTAGCCAACATAGGGTCGATGACAATCAGTTCGCGTTCCTGCACGTCGGTCGGCAGCTTCACGTAATATTCGACCGGCTGCAGCGTCTGCGGATCGCGGAACAGGCCGACATGGCCCACCTTAGCTGCAGGAAGTAGCTTCAAAACGCCGTCAAGCATCCCCAGCCCCGCGCGTAAAATAGGAATGAGTCCCAGCATGCGGCCCGAAATGACACGCGATTCGGCTTCAGCCACCGGCGTCTGTACTTTAATCGATTCGAGCGGGATTTCTCTCGTAATTTCATAGGCCATCAGCGTGGCCACCTCATCCACCAATTCGCGAAAATCCTTCGTGTTCGTGCGCATATCGCGGATAAATGTCAGTTTGTGTTGAATCAAGGGGTGATCGCATATCACCAGTTTTCCCATGGTTTGTCCCTCCGGTTTTATTGCTAAGTCTTCACTTGCGGCCACGTTCTCATTCTCGAATGCTCCACAAATCTCGTTTATTATATCACTGTCTTTTTGCGAATGCCATGAACCGGATGAACCTGTCGTACAAGCTTCTTCATGCTGGTTACATAACAACGCTACTATACTGTATGATGCAAATTAAAGAGCAACAAAAAAGGCCCCGCTAGTCGTATTCCGTCTAACGAAGCCTTCCTATAGATGCGTTTGCCTTACCCTCCAGCCTTCGGCGCCGGAAGTCAGCTCCGCAAAGCCGCCTCCGCCAAAGCCAAGGCGCCTGCAAGCCCGGCGTTATCGCCTAGTCCCGGTGGGACGATATATTCGCCGATGTTCTCCCGCAAGCTCGCGTGCTGGATGTACCCATTCAGCAGGGTTTGAAGCTTGCCGGCAATCAGCGGGAAGAGCTGGCTCTGCTTCATCACTCCGCCGCCCATGATAATCTTTTGCGGGGAAAGGATCAGAATATAGTTCATCAAGGCTTGTGCCAGGTAATAGGCCTCCATATCCCATGCCGGATGTTCCGGCGGCAGTTCGGCCCCGTTATTTACGCCCCAGCGCTTCACAACCGCCGGTCCGGAAGCCAAGCCTTCCAGGCAGTCCCCGTGGTAGGGACAGGTGCCTTGGTAGGTGTCCTCCGGATGGCGTCGCAGAAGAATATGCCCCATCTCCGGGTGAGACAGCCCGTGAATCAATCCGCCGTCCAGCGCGGCTCCCGCCCCGATGCCGGTCCCGACCGTGATGTACAAACAGTTGTCCAGGCCCCGGGCCGCTCCCCAACGCAATTCCCCGAGCGCCGCCCCGTTGACGTCCGTGTCGAAACCGATCTTGCAGCCTTTGGCTGCTTGCATGGTCCCCACGATACTATAGTGGCTCCAGTGCGGCTTCGGAGTGGTCGTAATATGACCATAGGTCGGACTTCCCTGAATAGGATCGATCGGGCCGAACGAGCCAATGCCGATCGCCTCTACCTGCTTGTCCCGAAAATAATCGAGTACCCGCCCCATCGTCTCTTCCGGTGTCGTGGTCGGAAAACTGACGCGTTCCAGAATGGTACCGTCCTCATGACCGATCCCGCATACGAATTTGGTCCCGCCGGCTTCAATAGCCCCAAGTAGTTTCAATGTTATGCCAACCTCCCGTAATTTTACCCGAAAGTCAGATATGACTAACGTTTAACACATCAGTATTTGCTTGAGATTATACCATGTTATCGAAGGGATTGGCAGCATCTTGATTCATGCAGCAACTAGGAGATAATTCAGCGGTTTGCCTGTTGCTCCTTCAGCAGATCGAATTTATTTGTCAATTTCAACTGACGAACGGTTTGTTCAATGGAAGCAACCAAATATTTGACATCCGCGAGCTTGACGTCCTCATGCAAACTGAGTCTGATGCCGCTGGAAGAAATCGTTTCATCCTGCGTCATGGCCATCAGCACCCGACTTTGTTTGGCTTTTGACGAGCAGGCGGATTGTGAGGAGACTATGATTCCCCGTTTGCCCAGCATACTAATCATCATCGCTGAAGTCACGCCTTTTCTCGCATACGAGAAATTGATGATATGCGGGGAAGAAAAGGGAGGCTCCGGGCTATTTATGATCAGCTCAGGAATTGCCGACAGTCCGGCATATACCAGATCATGCAGCAAAGCCAGATACTCGGCCTTTTTCTCCCGTTCCTCCAATGCCGCCGCGATGGCTTCGGCGAGCCCCAACACCGCGGGAACATTGGTCGTTCCCGGTCTCACGCCCTGTTCCTGCCCCCCGCCGTACATGAGCGGCTCAAGTTCGATATGTTCTTTGGCCATAAGCAGCCCGATGCCTTTGGGTCCCCCGATTTTATGGCCCGACAAGGTATAGAGGTCGATATGTTCAAGTTCCACCGGCGTTTTGCCAAACCCCTGTACGCCATCTACGTGAAACAGAACATGAGGCATTGATCGGAGTAACCCCGCGATTTCGGCAACGGGCTGTACGGTCCCTGTTTCATTGTTCACATGCATCACGCTCACAAGGATGGTGTTGGCTTGCAGTGACTCCTTCACGGAAGCGGGATCAACGATCCCTTTGCGGTTGACGGGAAGAAACGACACCTCAACCCCTTGCTCTGCCAGTTGCTTACCGCATTGGTATACGGATGAATGTTCAATTTCGGAGATCATAAGATGGGGAGTTCGCCCCGTCTTCTTCATCCAGGCACGAATCACGCCCAAAATCGCAAGGTTATTGCTCTCCGTGGCCCCGGATGTAAATATAATTTCCTGAGGTTGGACTTGAAGCAGCCGCGCTATCTGCTCCCTGGACTCTTCCACCCGAAGACTGGCCTTAAACCCCATTTCATGCACGGATGACGGATTGGCATAACAATGTTGGGCGGAATCCAGCATGGTCTGAATCACCCGAGGATGCAGAGGCGTGGAAGCGCAGTAGTCAAAATATAAAGGGTTCATCATGTCATCATCTCATCCCATCCTTTATTAAGGTACTTATGAGGCTGCCCCCTCCACGTGTTCCAGCCAGCTCAAGCAATTCACGCGAAGTATAGACCGTTCCTTTACTGCAAACCCGCTGATGCTCATCGACAACGAGACCAAAAGGAAAGGTGCGGATGAGAAAGTCCTTTTCCATTTGCTCCGGAGAGAGGGATAAGATCGGCCACTTCCACTGAAGAAATTCGGCCAACTCCTTATGATCTTCATCGCTCCCCGTAGAAAAAAGAATAAAGCGGACAGAAGGCCGGTGTATTTGCTGAAGTTCGGGCACCAGCTCCAGGCATCGGATGCAGTGCATGGAAATAAACAGCAGCACCTTTCTGCCCGGGATGGAGTGCATACTCAAAGTTTTGCCGCTCTGATCCACGTACTCTAAATTGGGGATGAAACTGCCGATTGCCAGACCGTGGTCACTAATCATGCTCCCGCCCTCCTTGCTCAACAGCCATGGCCATCCATATATCAAGCTCCTCCGCATCCTTAAGGGATCCCCTTGATAAGATACGGCCTTCAGCGGAGAGAACGTACAGATACGGAAAAACCAACGTTCTGAATGTTCCTCTTAGGCCCGGATCATATAGAAAAAACGGGAGCGATATGCGATTTTCTTCCAGAAGCATTTTCACCTTGACCTCCTCGCCCTGTATGTAGAGGACTATCCGCATATCGGTCCATTTTTCAACAAGCAAATGGATTTTGGAGAAAATGTCCAGGCACGACAAGCAGTCGACAGATAAAAAAAGAACGACGGCCCCCTCCCCCGCTCCCTCTTGAGCATGACCCGCACGCGATAGAGCATCCGGGAACACACTGCCTACAGGCAGTCCCTGATTGCGTCTCGGCCAAACCGGAGAGGACGGCTCCAAGCAATCCTCCAACTGCCCGGGATCGGTCAACTCGTCGACTCGTTCAATTCTTCCCTCTGCACTTACTGTTACGATGGTGGGGACACGTTGAATTCCAAACATCGCTACGACCTTGGTTGACCTGAAAATAGGGAAGTCGTACGATATATCCTCCAAATCGGCGTTTGAGTAAGGCTCGGGATCCCCTTTTATAACCAGACAATGCTTATTTCGGGGGGAGTGATCAAGACGTTTTAGCACTTCAATACACGAGGCGCAGCTATCGCTTAAAAAAATCAATTTCGTGATCCGGCCGGGAAACGTCTCTGACCTCACCTTCCTTCCCATCTGGTCTCTCCCCTTAAATAAAGGAAGAAAATCGCCGTCATTTCCACCCCGGGGGAGCTTCCCTTCCGTGAGGGCCGTATTGGACCCCTTGGCTCTTGAGGAAACAAACAGCGTTTTTAATGAATCCAGTGTTTTTTTCACGCGATCACTCCCTTCATGTCATACCATTGGGACTGGGCCTTGTACATGCGCGCATACTCCCCTTGGCGCTGAAGCAGTTGCAAATGTGTCCCCTGTTCGACCAGACGTCCGTCTTTCAGCACCAGAATCAGATCCGCATGGCGGCAACTTCCCAGCCGATGGGAGATCATAATACTCGTTTTCCCTTCGACCAATTCGGAAAATCGTTCAAACAAGGCGGCCTCGGCAATCGGGTCTAATGCGGAAGTGGGCTCGTCATATATAACAAGCTCGGCATCCGTGTTAAAGAAGGAGCGGCTTAACGCCACCCTTTGCCATTGCCCTTGGGACAATTCTTTGCCCCCTTCATATTCGTAGCCAAGGAGCGTTTCATATCCATGCGGAAGCGAGCGGGAGATCGAATCCACTCCAGTCTTGACTGCCGCAATCTCCAACCGTTCTTGATCCTCCAGCGCTGTAATCTGTCCGAATCCGATATTTTCTTTCAATGTTAATTGATATTGCATAAAGTCTTGGAAAACGGCACTGATCGGCTTGCATTCGTCATCCGCGGAAATCTCCTTGCCGTTCCAGAGGACCCTTCCGTATTGAGGCTTGTATAGGCCAAGCAGGCATTTGGCTAAAGTACTCTTTCCCGCCCCGTTATGTCCGACAATAGCCACCCGCTGTCCGGGCTTGATGTGAAACCCGACATCCGTCAAAGCCGGCATCCGCTGATTGGGATAGGCGAAGCTTAGCCCCGCTACCACAAGACCCTCTTTTACCGCTTCATGGGGTTCTGACGATAACTCCGGCAACCCCGTGCACGCATCCGGCTTTTTATCCGGAAGGTGCAGAAATTGGATCAGTTCGCTGGTAAACAGAGCGTTTTCGTAAATGCCCGACAAATTGGCGGCGATCAGCATCACGCTGTCCTTCGCTGTCGTCACGGTCTGGATCATTGCCACAAAAAAACCGATCGTAAGGCCGCCCGTATAACTCATTAAAAGGACAATCACGGTAGAAAGCGCCGTAAACGCATAAGAGAAAAACTCGGAGAAACCGCCGAGCCATTGGCCCGACTTCTCTAACGCAGCCTTTTCTTTCGCATTTCTCCAATACAACTTTCCCCATTGGTCGATGATGTAAGGATACAATCTGAACAGCTTCATTTCTTTGGCGGACTCCCTGCCGGTCATTAAACCCATGAAATAATGGACTTTACGGCTTGAAGGCGTCTGAGCGATCATCTGCTTGTATCTTTTTTGGCCCAGCTTCATATTGATCAGGAAGGAAGGGATAATCAAACACAGTACGCCTGCGGACAGCAGTCCATGAAACCCGGCCAGAACCGCAAGCAGTGAAGTTAACGTAATGAGGCTTTGCAACACCAGAAAAAAATGATCCAACACAGATAGCCCGCGATAAGCAAGTCCTTGAGTGACTCTCTGCAGGCGGTCGTAGTATTCGGACTGCTCGAAGTAAATATAGTCCAACCTCGAGCATTTTTCGGCGATCTCCCGGTCCAATCGAAACTGCGCTTTTTGTTTAATTACCAGAAGAAGCATATGAGCAAGCGACCTTAAGCCCAGAGCAGTCAGAAAAAACAAGGCCTGCCAACCTATCGTCGTCAGCGCGGGCAGCAGCATTTCCTTATTCCCTTGAAACAATAAGGCAGCTTGCTCCACCAGCCGTTGGGTCAGATAAATTTGAACGGCCGGCTGCAAAGCCTCCACAATACGAGTGACCATCATCACGGCCAATCGGACAGGAGCCGACTTCCATATAAACGGAACGATCTCGAATAACAATCCTCGAAGGACTCCTTTATGGTTCACTTCGGCTACACTCTTTCTTCTTAGTTTGCATCTAGGCGTTAGCCCGAATCATTCTAAGGTAAGCTACTTCCGGTCCAATAATCGCTGTCCCCGCTCCTGCATGGAAGCCATCGCTTCGTCTAAAGTTTTAGCACCGACCATTGCCGCTTTACCTTCAGAATTAATGATCCCTTCCAATCCTCCAAAAAAACCTTTCGGGAACAAATCGGAATTGATATTTTGAGAGTTCATCACAGGTTTCAAATTATAGAAAGCATCCATCCGTTTGCCTTCCGGATTATAAATGTAGTCGGTTCGCGAAGATGGAACAATTCCTGTTGTTCTTGATTTTGCCTTAGCTACTTCTCTACTATTGACAAATTTAACCAATTCCCAAGCAGCCTGTTTTTGCTCGGACTCGGCACTCACTGAGAAAATACCGAATAAATTGAAGTACGGAGATGTATCACGACTTACCTCATTCACCGGGGCGGAAGCCAAATCCCAATTCAAATGAAAATCAGCTCCTTTTTCCGTTTTCGCCCAATTAATATTATTATTTATGTAGTAATAGTAATCGAAGGTCATCGCACTCGATCCTTTGATAAAGGGATCGTATACTTCAAACAAGTCGATGTCCGGCAAAGAAATTGCCCGAGATTCATAAGCTTTCAGAATCATTTCAAAAATTTTCCTGTATGACTCAGTGTTAAGCGTTACCTTCATATCCTTGTCATTGACCTTGGTTACATGTTCGCTTCGTGCAATTTCTTCTGATAATGTGTAAAAATTTCTTATATATAGCCCACTTATGCCATCCTCTTCAGGAAAACGTTCAGCTAACTGAAAAACATCCTTCCAAGTCATCTGATCTTGCGGATAGGGAATGCCGTATTTATCAAATAAATCCTTATTATAATAAAGGGCCTTACTCTGAAAATGGGGAGAAAGTCCATACAGTTTCCCATTTCCCAAATGCCTTAAGTAATTAATAACTTCCGGATGAAACCCTTTAAGATCAAAAGCATCCTGATTAAGCAAGGCATCGAGATCGTACAACCTGTCATCCGCAAGATATTGTTCAAATTCCTGGGGAGAAAGGCTGAAAACATCCGGCTTTTCATCTTCAATGATTTTTTTATAATTGTTAGAGTTATAGTTAATAACCTTTAATTCTATATTGGGATATTTCGCGTTAAACATATCTCCGAAATCCTTCATCACGTTCGCTTCACTATTAATCGTCATGATCTTTAACGTAGCTTTCATCTTTGGATCGCCTTCGTATTGGAGGATTTCTCGGTTAGGCGAACATGCGCTCAGAAAAATGAACATAACACCAAGTATCATCAGAAATTTGTTTTTCAAAATAGCCCCCCCTGTATCCAATACTTGAAAAGTACGGGTACTTAGAATAAGCCGGGAGTCTGCCGTTATGTTTTAACGGCAGACTTAAACTTGTTAACTTAGCAATCAGAGCATCTGCACGTAGAGCAACCACTCGAATAGTAGAAACACAATTGCTTACCTGAAGTAGAAGAACACATACTGGACGACTGACAATATTGATACAAATAAGCTCCAGAACACATATTTTTTTCACCTCCTTTCAATAGATTTTTTTATAGTTAAGGCTGAAACCGCCTTAGCTAACTTAGTTCAAGGAAGTGCACATTTTATCGTTCCACCGATCCTTCCCCTTACGCCGAAACTCGCTCTTCCCCATGCGAGACCAGTGCCTGCAGATGGCCTTCGTTGTTTATAATTCCCTTCGCTCGGATCAAGCCATCCGGGGAGACATAGTATCCAAACGGAACGAAGGGCGTTTGCAGGTCCTTGAAATTTTCCACATGAATAATCGGAACCTGGAGTTCATACTCCTTGATCGCTGCGTTTACCTCGTCCTCCGGACCGGACATCATAAACAGGTACTGATACACCGGCATTTTCTTCTGTACATCGTTAATGACCGAGTACAGCTTTTTGCAAGCCAAGCATTGGGAAGAAGTCAAAAATATAAGTGTACCGAGCTTGCCATGGTCCTTGAGGAGAACGGCTTTTCCATCCATGGGGAGACGGCCGCCAAGCGGAAACTCCGCCCCTTCAGGCAAGCCCTCTTGTTGTTCATAGAGCATACTTCTGGCTGTGATGGCGCTCTTTAAAATGACAATCACGACGTAAGAAATCAGAATCACGATGACCCATAAGAGCAAATACGAGATTTCATACATGTCCGGCATAACATGTCACTCCTTTAGTCGGTTGTTGTTCTATTCCTGGTAGAGCTGATGGTACTGTCGCAGCGTTAAACCCAATGCATAAATTACCAAGATCCCTAAGGAAGAGAGTACCGCCAGCCCTATTTCCCCAAAAGAAGCCGAGGCCCGTGCGGACGGGACCGGCGCAACAAGAAGATAAACGCTCAAGAGGAAGAGGACAAAATGTCTGATATGCAGCGCCATGCCAAACTTTTCCGAAATAAGCCCCCCAAACCACTGGTAGATCACCATTCTGCCTTTGGCTCTCCAGGCCCCCCACGCAAAGGCACAGAGCAGAAGCAGAGCAAGCACCGCACCAATTCGCAAAGTAATAGGGAACCACAATAGCACACAAACGGCCAACTCGGCCAAAGGAATGGCGGCTCCAGCCCTTTTCGTCCATAAAGGAGCGATTCTAAGCTGCCTTAGCGTGTCTCTGAAGGATGACAATTTGCTCAGTTTGGCTGCAGAAGACACCCCGAATAAAACGCTTACAAATACCTGAATCAAGGCAATCAACTCCATCTTTAACTCTCATCTCCTGTCTTCGTATTGACCCATACATCCAAACAAAACGAGATGTTTCGTGCAACCGTTTGCATTTTTGAGAATAAAAAAACGTGTCATCATGAAAATCCTGAGTTTGCCATCTAACGGTGAGGTGCAGAAAAGTAGGAGGAAGCATAGCTGCTGAATAAAAGCAATAATGCAAGCGTTTGCCCAATTGGCCGAAGTATACCCTTTGAAGAAAAACATTAAGGTGGAGCGTTTCTCGAATGTTATTTGTTACCATTTGACTTAATTATATCCTCCTCTCTCTCGCTGTCAACTACTTATCCGCAAAAAAAACCAACCAGTAAAACTGGTCGGCCTTCCTTCCCTTTTATTCGACACATTTCCTCATGCTTACCGCAAAGGCAGGTAGCCAAGCCGGTCCAGTTCCTGGGCAATGACACGGTAGCCCCTCGCGTTCGGGTGAACCCCATCCAAAAAGAGCAAATTCCGTTCGTTGCCTTCGAACGCCGAATAAATGTCGGCCACGCGGTAATTTGGCCCTCCCAGGGAATAGAGAAACGAATTGTACTGACGCGCAAACCTTCCCGCTTCCCTGTTCGGAAAGGGATTGTACACGCCCACCATCCGAATGATGAACGGCCTAGGCTGCCCGGATTTTATCCGGTACACGTCATGGACAATTTGCCTTACATTCTCCTTCGTCCGGCCCAGCGCTTGCGGGATGCGGGAAGCGTCTAGCCGGGATCCGCCGCGGACGGCTCCGGCATAAGGCCGTAGATCGTTCGCGCCGATCGATACGGTGATGATATCGGCCCGCCGAAGCGCCGCCCGGAATCGCGGGTCCCCCTGAATCTTTGCAAGCAGCCTCTGCGAGGTCAACCCGTTAATCCCTAAATTCTCATAGTTTATCGAGGTACGGAGACGTCTTTCGGCCATGCGCCGATAGACGGGGGCAAATCCGCCGCTAAGCCAAGCTCCCGCCCCCGTCGTCAATGAATCCCCGATCGCCGTATAATGGTAGCCCACCTGCAAAACCTCCTCCGTCCTGCCTCTCCCGAATTCGGGTTAACCGAACCATCCACGGAGGACGATTCCGGTTCCCGCCGCATGATATCTTATGCAGTAAGGGAGGGACAGGACAGGGGGATTCGCATATTCCATACCAAAAAAAACGGTAAAGCCTGCTGTTCAGCGCTTACTATTCATCTCCCAGACCCAGCACCCGGGTGGTCCACTTTTGGATCAGGCGTTCACGGTTCCTCCCGGCCCATTCAAGGTCGTATGAAATGGCATTTAGCTTCTCCAAAGGGATAGCTTCTTCGGGAGGAACAGCATCCGGATTGGTCAACTGCTGATAATTCCCGACCTGCTTACCCAGATCCTGAGCCTGTTTGGTCAATGCCCAATCGACGAACTCCCGGGCCTCTTTCTGGTTCGGCCCACCTTTGATTACGCCGACCGCCCCGATTTCATAGCCGGTTCCTTCATTAGGAAAGCTAATGATGAGATCCTGGAACCCCTCTTTGTAATATTTGAGTGCATCATGGGCGAACATGACAGCCGTTCCCGAATCCCCCATGCCCACCGTTCGTCCGGGAACGCTGCCGGATGTGGTGTAAACGATGCTTTGCCGATGAAGCCGCCGCAAGTAATCAAACGCCTCATCCTCGCCAAACAACTGCACCAACGTAGCCATCGTCGTGTAGGCCGTTCCCGATGAGCGGGGATCCGCCATCGAAATCATCCCCCGGTACTCCGGCTTCAGCAAGTCGCTCCACGAGTGAGGAGCTTGCAGCCCCACCTCCTGCAGCCAGGTTTTGTTGGACACAAAGGCGATGGAACCAATATAAATGCCTGTCCAATATCCGTCAGGGTCCCGATACTCCGGAGGGATCGACTCGGCCTGTTTGGAATTGTATGGCTCCAGCAAACCCTCTGTCTTCGCCTGAATAAAGGTATCCGCCGGGCCGCCATACCATATACTGGCTTTCGGCGCATTCCGCTCCGCGCGGATTCGCGCCAGAATTTCCCCGCTCGACATACGCACATAATTCACTTTGATGCCGGTCTGTTTTTGGAAGGTTTCGATCGCCTTTATAGCATGATCCTCGTACAAACCGGCGTATACCGTTAACGTTCCTTGTCTTTCCTTGCCGCAGGCCGACAATAAGGTGAACAGAAGGGACAGCAGAAGTATGCCTAACATTATTCGTTTCATGCCGCCCGTCCCCCTTTTCTTGATGTCGTCCCGAGTCCTATGCTTGGGGTTAAATCACATGCAGCGCATCTTCGGCAAATTCCACGGAAACGGAGGCTCCGACCGTGTGGACCTTCTCCTGAATCGGATTGTGCTCGGTTATTTGGAACAGCTGGCCTCCAAACTGTACTTCGTATTCTTGCGTTTGTCCCATAAACACGCTTTTTTGTACGATTCCCTTACGCTCCGGCCCGTTTCCCAAGGATACGGCTTCCGGTCGGATAACGACGGTCACGCGGTCCCCCGTCTTAAAACCGTCCCGGTGAACTCGCAATAATCCAGCGGCCGTATCCACCAGCAGCCTGCCTTCCTCCGTCCCTTTGACCGTACCCTCCATAAAATTGGCGGTTCCGATAAAATCCGCCACGAACTGCGTTTTGGGGCGCTGATAAATCTCCATCGGCGTACCCATTTGCTCGATTTTCCCTTTATTCATAACGATAACCTTATCGCTCATGCTCATCGCTTCGCTTTGATCATGTGTGACATAAACCGCCGTAATGCCGATCTGCTGTTGAATCCGCCGAATTTCATCCCGCATGACCAGACGCAGCTTGGCATCCAGGTTAGACAGCGGTTCGTCGAACAGCAGTACGCCGGGCTCCATTACGAGCGCCCGGGCCAAGGCCACCCGCTGCTGCTGCCCGCCCGACAATTGATTGGGCATCCGATCCCGATAATCCCGCAGATTCATTATATCCAATACGGATTCAACTTTCGAGATGATATCGGGTTTGGACATCTTTTTAATCTTAAGCCCGTACGAGATGTTGTCGAAGACGTTCAAATGAGGAAACAAGGCATAGGATTGAAACACCATCGTACAGTCTCTTCGGTTCGGGGGAATCTGGTCCACCGCTTCATTACCGAAATAAATGTGCCCCTCGGTGATGTCTTCAAATCCGGCGATCATGCGAAGTGTCGTCGTTTTTCCGCAGCCCGACGGGCCGAGAAGGGTAACGAACTCCCCCTCCCCGATGTTGAGGTCCACCCCTTTGACCGCGTACGATCGTTCCCCTCTATCATTCAAGAAAGCCTTCGATATATTTTGGAGCGTTACAGATTTAGCCATGAACAATACCTCCTTCAAGAATGGACGCCCTTTAAACGGAGCGTTCTTTACCGCCCATCCATTTCACCAGCAAGTTGATTAACGCCAACGCCACAATCATGATGAGAATCAGGATGGTACAGTAAGCGCTGGCCACACCGATCCGTCCCGCCTCGACCTGCGCCAGAATCGATGCGGTTATCAGGTTATATTTGGCCGAAATGAGGAAAATGACGGCGCTCATCGCGGTCATGCTTTTAACAAAGCTGTTGACGAGACCGCTGAAAAAGGCGGACTTGATCAACGGGAGCACTACGCTGGTGAACACTTTGCTCCCCCCGGCCCCCAGGTTGGTCGCGGCCTCTTCGATGCTCGGGTCGATCTGCTGCAAGGCGGCGACACCCGAGCGAATGCCGACCGGCATAGAGCGTACGACAAACGCGGCCACGATAATCAGTCCCGTTCCGGTTAAGGCGAGCGGTGCCTTATTGAAGGCCAGAATGTAGCCGATCCCGATCACCGTTCCCGGTACGGCAATCGACAGCATGCTGATGACTTCGAGCGCTCTTTTGCCTATGAATCTTTTACGGACGATCAGGAACGCAATAATCATTCCCAAAAGCCCCGCGATCGGCGTGGCGACGATGGCCAGCGTCAGCGTATCTTTTACCGCCTTCTGCCCTATGGAGAAAACGTATTTGTAATGATCCAGGGTAAGGCTGTTATTGATCCCCCACAGCTTGATAAACGAACCGACGGGGACAAGTGTGTAAAAGGCGATAACGACGAGTGACATTATCATACAAAAAATGAATAACCCGTGTTTGACAGCCCCGGACTCGATCATTCTGCGCTGTCCGGTCGGCTTGCCCGTTACCGTGACATAGCTTTTCTTGCCGACCCAGAAGTTTTGCAGGATATACACGATAATCGTCACGGTCAGCAAAATCATGGCCAGCGCCGCGCCCGCCTGCAAATTATAGCTCCCTACCGCCTGCAAATAGATTTCTCTGGCCACCGTAGAGTAATTTCCTCCGATCGTCATGGGGTTGCCGAAATCCGCAAGAGACTGAACAAATACAAGCAAGAATGCATTGGCGATCCCCGGAACGGATAGCGGCAACGTCACGCTGAGAAACGTTTTTAAGCGGCTGGCCCCCATATTTTGACTCGCCTCTTCCAGGGAAGGACTAATCGAGCGAAGCAAGCCCGACAGCGTCAGAAACGCGATGGGAAAAAACGATAGCGTCTGCACGAGGACCAACCCATGCAGCCCGTAAATGTTGGCGTTCTCGAGGCCAAGCAAATTTTTGGTCACCAATCCTTGTTTTCCGAACAACAGCATCGCGGACAACGCGATGACAAACGGCGGTGAAATCACCGGCAAGATAGCGATTCCGTTAAACAACTTTTTAAAGGGTACCTTTACATAGGCAAACGTATAGGCGAAAACATAGGCGATGGCCGTGGACAGCGTGGCCGTTAGGACGGCCAGCACCAGCGAATTAACCAGGGCCTGGAACAATCCTCCTCCGGAGAGGACACGCAGGTAACCCTCCAGACCAACCTCGCCGGACGAACCGACGAAGCTGGATTTAAAGATTTGGAATAATGGATATACGATAAAAACGAGTAAGCAGAGCATGACCAACACGATAAGAATCGGCAGGAGCGGCTCGCGCTTGAATCTCTTGAACATGGCGCTCATTCAAGCTCTCTCCTCTCTAGATAACAACTTTGGAGGTAGTCCCCAGTTATTTATTTTTTGACCTCGGCGCTCCATTTGTCGATCAGGCGTTGACGTTCTTTACCGGCTTCAACTACGTCGTAATCAACCATACGAATATCGGACAAATTCAAAGCCTGTTCCGGTCCTACGGCATCCGGATTCGTCAAGTTTTGGAAGCTTCCCACCGTCTTGCCAAGTTCCTGAGCGGCCGGTGACAAGGCCCAATCGACAAATTTCTGGGCGAGCTCTTCGTTTTTGGTGTTTTTGATGATGCCGATCGATCCCGTCTCGTATCCCGTACCGTCCTCAGGAACCGTCATCACAAGGCTGTCGAAGCCTTCTTCCTGGTATTTAATAATGTCGTGCGCGAACAAAATGCCTACGCCGGCTTCTCCCATGCCGACCATCCGGCCTGGAGCGGAGCCGCTTGTCGTATACTGCTGTACTTGGGGGTGCAGTTTTTTTAGGTAATCGAAGCCGCTCTCCTCGCTCCCCATCACCTTCAAGACGGAATACATCGCCGTATAAGCCGTACCGGAAGACGCCGGGTCCGCCATGACGATTTCGCCTTTAAAGGCCGGATTCAGAAGGTCCTCCCATCGCCGCGGAGCCTCCACGCCTTTCTTCGCCAGAAAATCCTTATTGGACGCAAAGCCGACCGCTCCGACATATACGCCCGTCCAATAGCCGTCCGGGTCCTTGTACTTGGCATCTATCTTTTCGGCCACAGGCGACTGGTAAGGCTGCAGCAATCCCTCGTTTGCCGCTTGGACGAACGTATCGGCCGGTCCCCCATACCAGACATCCGCCTGCGGGTTGTCTTTCTCGGCCCGGATCTTAGCGAGAATTTCCCCCGCCGACATCCGAATCATACTCGCCTCGATTCCGGTGTCTTCCGTAAATTTTTTGATGGCGGCTACCGCGTGGTCTTCCTGAAAGCCGACATAAACCGTCAATTTGCCTTGCGGCTTGTCCGCAGCCCCGGCATTCTGCCCCGCCTTATCCCCCGCTGCGCCGGAGTTTCCTCCGGTTGACCCGCAACCTGTAAAGAGCAGCGCTGCCACCGCCAATACGGCTACTGAACTCATCCATCTCTTTTTACTCATCTTGAAATCCCCCTTTATCATTTATGATTCAATTATATTGGTTGCGCTTACAATACTGTGAGTCCAAGTCTTTGCCACTTCTTGCGGCAAAAAAACGGGCGGACCCGAAAAGGGGCTGTTGTCATCGCATTGCGGGAGAAGTATGAATCCCCGGTCAACGGATTCTGGACTCGATAGACAAACTTTAAGATGTTTTTTCTTCCGAAAAGAAAGAACGGGCTGATCCCACCGTCGGAGTCCACACCATTAACGGGAAAAAGTCCTGTTAATGTACGACTATTTGTTCTTTGATCGGATTTAGCTGGAAAAGCTCCATCTATTTTGCGGCCCTATTGCTGATATACGCTATTTCAGGCGAATTAGCGGGAGGTTTTCCAGCTAATTCGCCTCTGCAGCCGCTTACGCACCAAATTAACGGGAACAATTCCCTTTAATTCGAGCCACCAAGCCCTTAGTTGCAGGTCAAGAGTGTGATAAGCCCCCTTTACACCGCTGTCTAATATGCAAATCAATAGTTCAACCTATATAGATGCAAGATACATAACAGCGCGGCAGTCCCAAAAGTCATCCGGCGGTTCCTGCTTCGAAGGCTTGAGAAAACAAGCCTGGAGCTCGGATGGATGGCTTTCTCTTGCCCACAACCTGCTGAAAAAGCACACAGCGGACCAAAACAGCAAAGCGGCCGTCCAAGGATAACTTCCTTGAACGGCCGCTTTACTTTTGAAGGATTGCCTCTTTAAGTCTGAAAAAAGTCTACTTTTGGGACAGCCTCTGGATTTAAGACAACCGCTATCCCAACAACCAACCGAATAACTTATGGACCATCACACCGATGACCGAAAAATCGCTATCGGCGAAGGTCGCCCGCAAATAACCGAGATTGGTTAGCAGGGGAATCAGTAATGTCGGAAGCATGGTAATCGCAAATCCGTGGCATAGCGAAGCGACGACCAAGCCTTTGCGGCCTCCCATCTTATACGCGATAACGCCGGCCGTTCCCCCCGAGAAAAAGTGCGGGATTACCCCGGGGATGATCACCGTGTACTGAACCTGGAAGAGCACGGCCATCGCCACAAGCCCCCCAGCGAAACTCAGAAGAAAACCGACCATGGCCGAAAAAGGCGAAAACTTGAACAGCACCGGGCAATCCAGAGCGGGGATAGCCCCCGGAACAACTCGGTCGGCAATCCCTTTGAAAGCGGGGACGATTTCGGACAGGAGCATGCGTACGCCCGCCAGGATGACGTAGCACCCTCCCGCGAACCAGGTTGCCTGGATCAGGGAAACGACCAGAAGATGGCGGCCGGAGAACATCTCGGCAATCCCTCCGGAAGAGGCGAACAGTCCCGAAAAGAGGAAGAGGACAAACGTAAACCCTGTAATCACGACCATATGATCCTGAAAAAAAGACCGGAGCTTTTGCAGTCCAGGCGACTCCGGCGGCTCCGGCCCCTTCTTGAACCACGAGGCGATAAATCCGCTTAGAACATATCCGACGCTATTGAAGTGTCCCAGTGCAAAGTCATCGTTTCCCGTCACCCGTCGAACATAAGGCTGGGCGATCAGCGGAGCAAACGACATGCACAAAGCCAATACCAAACCGCCGCCCGCCATCACCTGCCATAGCGGCATGGACATCGAAACCAGTACACCCGCCAGCAGCGAGGCCATGAACAGCATATGATGCCCCGTCAGAAAGATGTATTTGACCGGAGTCAGACGGGCGATCAAGAGGTGGACGATCATCCCGGCCAGCATAATAAGCGCAATCTCTTCCCCGTAATTAATCTGGGCCAACGCGGTTATCGTCTCGTTATGCGGGATGATCCCGATAATTTGAAATCCTTTCTGAATGACCGCCGATAAATTGGATAAGGATGAGCCGGCGGCGTTGGCGCCGATTTGCAGCAAAGTGTACCCGAGCATGGTCTTGATCGTGCCGTGAATAAGCCGTTGAAACGACTGCTTCTGCAGCAGCAGTCCGATAAACGCGATTAATCCGAGCAGCAGGGCAGGTTCCCCGAGTAGTCCCTTGCTGATGACTTGCGTCGCATTCATGGGGTAACCTCCCGTCTAGATATTCATCAATTTCATTTCGTTTGTTAGGCGAACCAGTCCCGGAGCGTGTTGCACTCCATGAGCCGTGCTTTCAGATGCTGCCGGTCGGTAATGTCCTCCAGTCCGATCAGTTCAGCCGTCCCGGCCAGGTGCAGTGATTCTATAACATAGCTGGAACCTATAATCAGATCCGCATCATAAGCATCCAACGAGGTGATATCCGTATGCTCGATTTGAGCCTGTACGCTCAACTCCTTCATAAGGGCCTCCACATTTAACCGGATCATCAGGCTGGTCCCCAGACCGCTGTTGCAAGCAATGACGATCTTTTTCATTTGCCCTCCTTCTCCCGCAGCCTTCGCCACAGGCTATCCGCATCTGCGGTTTGCCTCAAATCGGCCATGAACGATTCGTCGTTCATCACCTCCAGCAATGTCCCGAGCGCGGTCACATGCCGCTCCTTATCGATGGCCGCCAGCGTAATAACGAGCCAAACCGGCTGAGCGGAGGGCCCGAACGCCAGCGCCTCGCGAAAGGTCATTAAGCTGAACCCCGTTTTCGCCACACACTCCGGCATATATACGTGGGGAAAGGCCACCCCGGATCGGATGATAAAAGAATGCTTATTGGAGTGGATGATTTCGACCAGGGCATCTCCGTATTTTGCGTCCGAAACCCCTTTTGCCATCAGAATCCGGTTTCCCTCCCGAACGGCTTCCTCCCACGGAACGGAGGCTAATCCAAGGCGGATGGAATCCGGCGGTAATAACGAAGTAAGAGTATACTCCCCGGCCGGCCGCTGATCCCGACCGCCTCCGCCCTGGAACAAGTACAGCAGTTCCTCCAGCAAGCCGTTGCGGTTATGGATATGGGCATTTCGCTCAACCGCCTCGAGGATGTCATTAACCGCTTGAACGGAGGCAGCAGCCGCAGCGGATTCGCCCGAAGGCGCGACACCCAAGAAGCTTGCGATTCGCTTCTGGTCCGATTCGTCGAGAAGCGGGGACACTTTCACCCAGGGCACCTGCAAAGCTTGGCTGATTTCCATCGTGCTGACGATGGCATCCACTTCGCCGATCTTGATGCTTGCCGACTCTTTATACGAGTATGTTCCGGCAACATCAACCTGGGGAAAAACCACGGCCATCCGCCGCTTCAACATGGCCGAAGTGCCGAGACCCGAACCGCATACGATCGCCACGCGCTTGCGCAGAGGAGCCTGCGGAGGGATCAGCCCGCTTCCGATATGAAGCATGATATAACCGACCTCGTCCCGATCAAAAAGAACGGACCAGGGTTCCATCACGTCATTTACAACCCGCTCCACCAAATCGAGCAATGATCCGTACTGGGCTTCCAATTGCCGCATCAACGGATTTTTCGATTGCAGCCCGAACTTGGCCCGGTAAATGGCCGGTTTCAAATGAATGGCCAATCCCTGGACAATTTGGTCGGATAACTGCAGCTTTCGCCCCAAATCCCGCTCGATGCGAACCACCATTTGCTCGGCCAGTTCGACAATCATTTGCTCCTCGGCCGGCAGACTTTGTTTTTGAGCGCCGAGAATATGCTGAGTGATATAACCGATTTCCGCCGCGGGAAGCTTCACCCTAAAATGCTCCTCAATCCGCGGGCCCGCCTCTGTCCTCACCAATTCATACGCATCATGGCCTTTTAGCTCGGACAGGGATTCGGGATCCATCTCGATCGAATGCGTCCCCCGCAATCGTTCCATCGCCATGAGGATGTGAAGAATTAGGGTGGAGTACCCGGCATCCGTAAATTGAACGCCCATCTTCTCCTCCAGGCGTTGCATCGTATCGAACAGCATAGCCGTATCCTCGGTGTTGAACCAATCCTTCCAGGGGGTGACCGGTAACCGCGGTTCCCCATATTCCCGTTGATCCAGAATATATCGGAACAATCGGTCGTCGGTCATCTCAGCACGCAGCAAACTTAAATAAGCGCTTCGTTTGAGTTTCTCCGCACCCGTGACGTAAAGCACTCCCCGGTCCCGGACCAGGGTTAACTCCCAGAGCTCCAACCGCCGCTTAATTTCGCCTAAATCTTGCAACAGCGTATTTTTGCTGATCCCGAACTCCTTCATTACCTCTTTGACGGGCAGCTTCGCCTCTTGCAGAAGCTGCTTGAGCAGCAAGCCGATCCGATGCTTCGCATCCATGTAATCGGGACGCTGCTGCGTCTGCGCGGCAAGCCGCTTGGACTGGTCGCCGCCGAGCCGAAGCCGGACACCGGCGGTACGATCGCGCTCCAGGCGCACCCCCCGTTCCATGAGCCAATCCTCCAGCCCCAGCAAGTCATTTCGCACCGTACGCAAAGAGATCCCATACTCATCCGCCAAATTTTGCAAAGATATATAAGTGGTCCCGTCGTTCTCCATCAATTGTTTGAGCATTCGCTGTTGTCTGCTTGATATCATGTTCTCACCCGGAGGTCATTGTTTTGTATGCGCTATCATGGGTTAATTATTGCATATTTAGCTAGCAAGATATAGGGATTTCTCCGAAAAAAAAAGGCCGACCCGTACCAACGGGTCAACCTTCCGCTAAATCAGGCGCTTATTCGTAGCTAAGTTCCGGATAAATCGGGAATTTATCGGTTAATTCGACAACTTGCTGACGGGCTTTCTCCAAAGACGCCTCGTCTTTAGGATTCTTCAGAACCAGCGCGATCGTCCGACCGATGACTTTCATCGCTTCCTCGTCCATTCCACGGGAGGTTACGGCCGGCGTACCGATACGGATGCCGCTGGTCACGAACGGGCTGGTCGGATCGAACGGAATCGCGTTTTTGTTGACCGTAATGCCGATCGAATCAAGCACGTGCTCGGCGTCTTTGCCCGTGATGTTCAGGTTGCGCGTATCCACCAGCATCAAGTGGTTGTCCGTGCCGCCGGAAACGATGTTCAAACCTTCCGCTATCATAGTCTCCGCGAGGACTTTGGCATTTTTGACCACGTTCTCCGCATACGTCTTAAAGGAAGGCTGAAGCGCCTCGCCGAGCGCCACCGCTTTGGAGGCGATCACATGCATCAGCGGTCCGCCCTGCGTACCCGGGAACACCGCCTTGTCGATCGCCGTCGCCCATGGCTGGCGGCACAAAATCAGGCCGCCGCGCGGTCCGCGCAGCGTTTTATGCGTCGTTGTCGTCACAAAATGGGCATGCGGCACCGGATTCGGATGCAGCCCGGCAGCGACGAGGCCCGCGATATGCGCCATATCGACCATGAACAAAGCGCCGACATCATTGGCGATGGAAGCGAGCTTTTCAAAGTCGATGATGCGCGGGTAAGCGCTCGCTCCCGCAACGATCATACGGGGACGATGCTTAAACGCGGCTTTGCGCACTTCGTCGTAATCGATCAGGAAGGAGTCTTCCTGTACGCCGTACGCCACGAAATTGTACAGAAGGCCGGAGGCGTTTACCGGACTGCCGTGCGTCAAGTGTCCGCCGTGCGCCAGGTTCATGCCGAGCACGGTATCCCCCGGTTTCAGCGCGGCGAGATAGACAGCCATATTAGCCTGCGCGCCGGAGTGCGGCTGCACATTGGCATGCTCGGCGCCGAATAGCTCCTTCGCCCGGTCGCGGGCGATATTTTCCACGATATCGACGCGTTCGCAACCGCCGTAGTAGCGTTTCCCCGGATAGCCTTCCGCATATTTGTTGGTCAGCACGGAGCCCATCGCTTCCATAACCGCTTCACTGACAATGTTCTCCGAGGCGATCAGTTCAATGTTGTTCCGCTGACGCTTCAGCTCCAGATTCATCGCTTCCAATACCGCCGGGTCTTGCTTTCTCAATTGATCCATATCCATAGTCCTCCTATGCTAAAATAATGAATAACTTCAGTCACACAAACGCGAGTCCTCGGTTTGAGGCAGCGCATATACCGCACGCTCTCCTCCGATCAACTTTGGACGCGTCCAAGCCGCGTTGACCCGGGCCTTGCCGACATACCGCAAGCCGGGCCGGAAGGGGACCGCGACGCGGCGCAGATGCATGCCGATCAAGGTCTCTCCGATATCCAGACCGGCGTGGGCTTCAATGCTCTCGGCAAGACAGGGTTCGGACAAGCTGCGGTAGGCGACCGCCGCCATCGAGCCGCCGGCCTTCGGTACGGGAACCGCAGCTACCTCCGTAAGCCCGAGACGCTCCAATACAGCCCGTTCCACCACAAGCGAGCGGTTCAGGTGCTCGCAGCATTGAAAAGCGACATCGAACCCGTACTTTCGGCGAACCTCGTCAATCCCGGCGAACAGCTCGGCCGCAATATGCTCCGCGCCGCCTGTACCGATCCTCGCTCCCGCCACCTCGCTCGTGCTTACTCCGAATACGGCGACATGCCCCTGCCGGAGCCCGGCAGCCTGCGCCAGCTCCTCCAGGATTCCAGCAACTTGCGCCCGGATTTCCCCAGCATTTGGCGTTTCCATGGCTTACCCCTTCTTTCCGAAAATGTCGGTTCTCGTCAAACACCTAACCTTATTATACCTAAAACGGCAAGAATATTGACGATAAAGAAGTCCGCTTACGAAAAAAGAGCATGACGCTACCAACGCGTCGTGCTCTTTGCCCAGGCGACCGGCCGTATATTCCGATGCTCCACCGTGGTTTCATCCACTTTCGTCGCCAGTCACATCGGATCTTCATTTCTAGCTTAAGAATAAAGCATACGCCTCACAAATGCAACCGGCTTTTCATCCCCAGGCGGTATTTCCGGGATGATTCCGATCCGGCTTCAGCTTGTCGGCCAATTTTTCCAAAGCCGCTCGGATTTCCGTCGCGGTCCGATGGTATTCCTCCCGCGAACCGCCGAAAGGATCGGAAATATCATAGACCGGCAAGCGCTGAAGCAGCTCGGTCAATCTGCGCCGGTTCGCTTCATCCGCCTGCTTGCCAAGCGCCCGGTCCAGTTCCAGCTCGGCAACCAGACGCTGCAACTCTTCCTTTTCGGCCAATACATCAAGATCGTCCTCGACATATTCTTTTAAAGTATATGTTTTATCCACCGCGGCCGGAAATGTATACACGATCTGCCGTTTGTGCCCTTCCGTCAACGCCAGAATCAAATCGGCCCACTCGATCAACTCCCCATGCAGCGAGGTCGATACGATCCGGTCCATAATTCCCTGCTCTTTCAGAACCGATTCCGCATGACGAGACATCGATGATCCATCGCTTGCGGCCACTCCTGCGGAGCGCACCTCCACATCAAGCCCCCGCTCTTTGGCGATTTGGCGCATCATTCCTTCAGCCATCGGGCTCCGGCATGTATTTCCCGTACAAACAAATAAAATCCGCATTCGCTAGTCACCTCCGTCAAATCGCCGAATATTTCTTCGGTTCGGATCAGTGTTATTGTATCAAAAGATAAACAGGAGTCCAAACGTGAACAAGATCGCTCCGCCGGCCGCCTCGCCGTATTCCCCGAGATTCCGGCCGACGCTTCGCCCGAGAGCCAGACCCATCAGGGACATCAATCCGCCGCAAATGCCAAAAGCCAGCACCGTCAACAGCAAGTCGGAACGAAACATCCCCAGGGATACCCCGACAGAAAAGGAATCGATGCTTACGCTCAGCGAAAAAAGAACGACTCCCCACAAAGTACGGTGATTGATCGATTGAAACCCGCTGCCCTTCACGGAACTGAAAATCATGTGGGCGCCCAAAAGCAGCAGCAGCCCTCCCGAAGCATACCGCGCCAGATGGCCGAGCAACTCGCCGACATACTGACCGGCGGAAATGCCGATCAAGGGCATGAGAATATGAAAAAGGGCTACGGTCACACCGATGCGGACCGCATCCGTTCTCCCCACCCCTTTCATACCGATGCCGACGCCGAGCGAAAAAGCATCCATTCCCAAGGCCACGGCCATCAGCAGAACGGTCGCCAATTCCCCTAACCGCGCAAAAGCCTCTGTCATCCCAGCCACTCTCCCATGTCTAAAAAACTACTTGTACCACCATATGCGGACAAAGGGAAAGTCATGATCGTTATTCGGTTTCGCCAAACAAATCAAGCTGCTGAGGCGGCAGGCCCGCCGTTTCCATCCCTAAAAGCTCCATCATTTCCAGCGCGTTCGGAGCGGCGTCCCCGCCGGAATTATTGTTAAAAATCATGCAGATTTCCCGCGTGCCTTTCTCCTCCAACACCGCCAGCTTATCACGCCAATCCAGCAGTTCATCGCGGTTGTAACGGTACAGATTGCGAATCTCCCGCCAGTTCGGCGCTCCGCCCTGCAGCCAGCCGCCCTCATTCCGTCCGTGAAGTCGGACGATCGTCAGATTCGGATCGGTCGGTTCCAGCACGGCGGGAACCGAGCCCGGTCCCGCCTGCGGTTCATCGCAAATTATATGAACCCAGCCCTCCTCGCGCATGAAGGATATCGTACTGTCGCGTACCTCTGGCCCATACCAGCTCTGGTGGCGGAATTCCAGGGCCAGCGGCAGGTCTCCCATCCATTTTCTCACCGCGCGCAGGCGCCGGATGTTGTCGGCCGTACAATCGAACCAGGGCGGAAATTGAAACATAACGGCTTTCAGCCTGCCCGATTCCGCCACCGGGCGAATCGAATCGAGGTAAGCCTGAAACATTTCGCCCGGCCCGCCGTAGGGGCTTTTGCCGCGGTTATGCCCCGTCATCCCCCGGTAAGCCTTCAGGATAAACGTAAAACCGGCCGGCGTTTCGTCTAACCATCTTCTGTAAGTGTGCTCGCCCAAAACGGCATAGAACGAGCTGTCCACCTCCACGACCGGGAAATGCCTCGCATACAGCGCCAATTTCATTCTGGCCGGGGTCCCCTGCGGATACAGCGCTTCATGATCTCCCCAGCCGGTCAACCCGATCGATATCATTTCGCTTCCGCCTCCCCTATTTATGGATGTCTTCCTATGCCTTTATTACCTTTCCGCCCGCCGCTTTAAGCAGGCGGTTCATCACGGCGGAGCCGAGTCCCTCCTGCGGGCAGGACTCGGCCAGAATGTAGGTGACGCCGCCGTCGTCGAAGCGGCGGAGCGCCGCGTAAAGACGATGCGCCGCCGTCTCCAGCGCCGTCAGGCTGCCGAGCGAAAGCAAGCAGTCGGCGCGGTAGAGCGGAAGGTGCTCGTCAAAGGCGAGCACGCCCGTGACCTCCCCGCGCGCCTTGGCCGCATCGAGCTCGGCCTGGATGGCGGCCGCCACCCGGTCCGGGGCGGCGCCGGCCACCACACGCAGCGCCCCGCGGGGGGCGTAGTGCGTGTACTTCATGCCCGGCGAGCGCGGCGCCGGCATGTCATTCTCGCGGCCGCCCGCCTCGGCGGCGCTTTGCAGGGCGGCGTCCAGCCGCACGTCCGCCGCATGGCGGGCGAGCTGCTCGGCCGTGATCCCGCCGGGGCGGAGCACGGTGACCACCCCGTCGCCGCCGGCCACCACCACCGTCGACTCCAGGCCCACCCCCGTGGGCCCGCCGTCGACGATGCCGTCAATGCGGCCGGCCAGGTCATCCCCGACGTGGCTCGCCAGCGTCGGGCTCGGGCGCCCCGACCGGTTGGCGCTGGGCGCCGCCACCGGGCACCCCGCTGCGGCGATCAGCCGCAGCGCGATGTCGTGGGCCGGCATCCGCACGGCCACGGTGTCCAGCCCCGCTGTCACGCGGGGCGAGACGGCGCCGGGGGCCGCGGGCAGCACCAGCGTAAGCGGCCCCGGCCAAAAAGCATCCATCAGCCGCCGCGCCGTCTCGTTCACTTCGGTGACGAGGCCCTCCAGCTGGCTGAAGTCCGCAATATGCACGATCAGCGGATTGTCGGACGGCCGCCCTTTGGCGGCAAAGACCGCCTCCACCGCCGCCGTGTTCCGCGCATCCGCTCCGAGACCGTAGACCGTCTCGGTCGGAAAGGCTACCGTTCCGCCCGCCGCAAGCACCTCGCCCGCTTCGGCCAAGCCCCGCTCAGCTTCCCGGCGAGCCTGAACCTCCGGTGTTGTTCCTTCTATTAGAACGGACACATCCCACAAGCGCGTCGGCCGGGGTTGTCCCGCTTCACTGTTCGTCATCAAGTTATGATGTTCCATGGCAATCCTTCCCAACTCTTTATAATATGAACCCTTCTATTATAACCGAAACAAAACCGTGCAGAGCCTTCATCTGCACGGTTTCAAAGGAAGCCTAATATTTTTTATCGAAAAAGTCCGGCAATCCAGTCCCACAAGCGAACCAGCATATCCCACAAAAAGAAGCGCACCTTCGTCTCCTCCGGCTCGGCCTGAACCGGCTGCGCCGCTCCTCCGTCAGCTGCGGCGCTTACGCTGCCCTTGCTATTTTGCAGGGCGTCGCCGCTGCCCGCATCGACAAAGCACAGGGGCGGAAACAACACGCACCACCAATTCTTGCCGTTCCCTTCCCCCAGCGTAACGCGAAGCGCCTCGTAATCGCCCGCGGGATAAACCGCCCCACCGTACATTTTCGTCGGAAAAGGAACCACGCCGAGCTCCACCTTATAACCGTACTTTTTTCCGCTGTCCGCCAAGGTTTCACCGACCCGCTCTTCGATATCGTCCAAATGCTCCCGGATCACGCCGCGTGCGGCATCCAGGCTTTGCGGGTCCTCAAGCTCGCCCACCCATGCGTTCATCTGTTCGACCACCGCATCGCGAACCTGACGTTTCACGATTTGATCGCCAACTCCATCCGAATTGGCCAATATCCGCAGCCGGATCGATTGCCGGGGAATTGCCCCTTCGGCCGCGGCCGAATCTATTTTCTGCCCCTCCCAGGACATCAGCAGAATCATTAAACCGAAAGTAATAAGTCCATATTTTTTCCCCCGCCGCATGACGCTTCCTCTCCCTACGTTCTATGATGTCTATCAGTATGTCCGTTTAGGAGAGAAGTAAACCTATGAATCTATGAAATCGAAAGATAGGCGGGAGTACATGCCCCACAAAAAAGGCAATCCCCAAGGGACTGCCTGTGCTAACTTTACTGATTTTGCGGTTTAACCCTTGTGTAACGCGTGGTCGGAAACCGCTGCTCATCCTCCACTTCTTGCCCGTGAATCCGGATGCTCATTGCGACGCCGATACAGGCCATGTTGATCAAAAGTGAGGTTCCTCCGTAGCTGACGAACGGGAGTGTAATCCCGGTCAGAGGCATCAGGCCGATAAACATGCCGATATTTTCAAAAACCTGGTACAGAAACATCGCGACGATCCCTACGATGATATAAGGTCCGCTTCGGTCCCGGCAATCCAGGGAGATTAAAATCAGCCGATGAATCAGCACAAAATAAAGCAGCAGGAGCAACGAACTCCCGATAAATCCAAACTCTTCGGCAATGACCACGAAAATGGAGTCGGAATATGTGAGCGGAACGCGTTCCGACTGGACGGTTTCCCCCTGCAGGTATCCTTCGCCGGTCATCCCTCCGGAAGCGATCGCCAGCTTGGCGTTTTGCGTATGGTAGATCGCGTCCTTTGAGGCTTTTTCCGGCATCAGCCAGGGGTCGATTCGCGCCATCCAGTGGGCCCGCCCGATTTCTTCGAAAAATTTGTAAACCTGTTCGTGATACGCCTTGTAAGCCGTAATTCCTCCATATACGGAGCCGGCAAAAAGCACCAGGGCGATCAAAGCATGGATATACTTAATGTTGCCGATCCACAGCATCCCGGCCAAAATGACGAGATAGCTAAGCGCGTTGCCCAGGTCGTTTTGAGCCATGACCAGCAGAAACGGAATAAAGGTCACCAGCAGAATCGGCACGACATCGCGCCAAAACATCAGCTTCGGTTTTCGTTTCCGCAGCAGCATGAAGCCCAAAAACAGAACGAGCAGCAGTTTGAAAAACTCCGCCGGCTGGAAGCTGAGACCCCCGGGAAGCGTAAGCCAGCCGGTGGCATTATGGTACGTATTACCGGCAAACATAACGATGATGAGCAGGCCGATCCCGGACAGGTAGATGTAAAACGCATATTTGATAAACAGCCTGAAATCTATCAGGGATACGGAAAAGAAAACCGCAAACCCCAGCAAATAATAGACGAACATCCGAAGATGGTACCCGTCGTATTTCGTACCCGATGTGGCGCTATAAAGCACCGCAATACTGATCCCCATCAGAAGCAGCAGGATGAACACGATTGTATAGTCAATTTTTTTTAACTTGGTCAGCATTCCTCTGTCCTCCGCCCATCCTGATTTTATCCTCTTCCCATTGTATAGGAATTCTCCAGTTAAAGTCTATTGGGCGTTCTGCCCAATCCTTCCGCAAAAAATTTGGATATGGGAATAAGATGAAGCCGCATTCCGATCAAGCGAACGAAAAAAGCACCGCCCCTCAGGCGATGCCCAATACGTGCCGGTCGATGCCGGCCAGATCCGGGATCGTAACGATCTCGCTCCAGCAGCCGGTACGGCGCAGTAGCTCGGCGACCTCCCCGGCCTGCCCCATACCGAGCTCGAAGCCGATCAGCCGGGGCGGCCGGGGCAGCAGCGGCAGTTGCGCCATCATGGTCCGGTAGGGCGCCAGCCCGTCCGGACCGCCGTCGAGCGCGCCGCGCGGCTCGTGGTCGCGCACCTCGGGTTGCAGGTGCGCGATCGTAACCGCCGGGATATACGGCGGATTGCTGACCACGATGTCCAGCGGCTCGCCCGCGAACGGTTCAAGCAGGTTGCCCTGCTTGAAAGCGACGGCCAGGCCGAGCCGCCGGACATTTTCCCGCGCCACCGCGAGCGCTTCCGGCGAGATATCGCTCGCCGAAATACTCCAGGACGGGCGCAGGTGGGCCAGGGCGGCAGCGATCGCGCCGCTGCCGGTGCCGATGTCGGCGGCCTGCGGAGCGCCACCGGGCCACAGGCGATCGGCCGCCTGGACGATCGCTTCCACGAGCAGCTCCGTTTCCGGTCGGGGAATCAGGACGGCCGGCGTGACCTTGAAGGTCAGGCCGTAGAAATCCTGTTCCCCGATGATATACTGCGCCGGCTCGCCCGCCGCTTTGCGGCGGATGGCCTCTTCCCACGCGGCTTTGCGCCCGTCCGGGAACGGATCGCGCAGCGCGGCCAGATACGCCGCGCCCTCCAAACCGAGCACATGCCGCAGCAGCAGCTCGGCATTCGACTCCGGCTCGGCCACGCCGTGCGCCGCCAAAAAAGAAGAAGCCTCTCTGCGGGCTTCCGAAATATTCAGGTCTCCAGATAACACATATCCGTTACCGTTCAAGTTTATTCTCCTTTATCCATCAGTTCGGCCTGTTCCGCAATTGTCAGCGCCGACACGATTTCCTCGATCTCTCCGTTCATGACCTGATCCAGCTTATGCAGGGTCAGCCCGATCCGGTGATCCGTCACCCGGCTTTGCGGGAAATTGTACGTCCGAATCCGCTCGCTGCGGTCCCCGGTTCCCACTTTGCTCTTGCGTTCGCCGGCATATTTCGCTTCCTCTTCCTGCCGTTTCATATCCGAAATCCGCGCCCGCAGCACCTGCAGCGCCTTTTCCTTATTGGAGTTCTGCGATTTGCCGTCCTGGCACGTCGCCACGATACCGGTAGGGATGTGCGTAACCCGGACCGCCGATTTCGTCGTGTTGACGGACTGGCCGCCCGCGCCGCTGGAACAGAACGTATCGACGCGAATATCTTTGTCGAGGATTTCGACATCGACTTCCTCGGCCTCCGGCATCACCGCTACCGTCGAAGTCGAGGTATGAATCCGCCCGCCGGACTCCGTCGACGGAATCCGCTGCACGCGGTGGGCGCCGCTCTCATACTTCATCTTGCTGTAGGCGCCGCGTCCGTTGATCATGAAAATAACCTCTTTAAAACCGCCGAGGTCGCTTTCGTTGACGTCCATAACGTCCACTTTCCAGCCTTGCGTATCCGCATAACGGGTGTACATACGGTACAGATCGGCCGCGAACAGCGCCGCTTCGTCGCCTCCGGCCGCCCCGCGGATTTCGACGATCACGTTCTTGTCGTCGTTCGGGTCCTTCGGCAGCAGCAGGACGCGGATTTTTTCCTCCAGCTCCTGCTGTCGGGCCGTAAGGTCTTCTATTTCCATTTTGACCATTTCGCGCATCTCATCATCCAGCTTCTCCGCCTGCATTGCTTTGGCGGCTTCCAGCTCTTCAATGACCTGCTTGTATTCGGTGTACGCCTCATAAGCCGGCTGTAAATCGGATTGTTCTTTGGAGTAATCCCGAAGCTTCTTGGTATCATTGGCCACGTCCGGATCGCAGAGCAGCTCGCTCAGCTTCTCGTACCGGTCAGCCAGGGATTGTAGTCGGTCCAACAAGGGAAGTCACCTCTCTCTATGACAATTTTCTCGAAGAAAATAAATCGATCATTTTTTACAAAAATTATTAGGTAAACGACTTTATATTATACCATAGGGATCGTCGCTTGAATAGTGGGGAATCGTGCGCCCACCCTTTTTATAAAAAAAGCCTGCCGCAACAGCGGCAGACCCGTTTTTATCGGCGCTAGATGGCCTCTAATGAAAGCCCCTTACACGTTAAACCGGAAATGCATGACGTCGCCGTCCTGAACAACATACTCCTTGCCTTCCAGGCGGAGTTGCCCGCGTTCCTTGGCCGCATTCATCGAACCGGCAGCTACGAGATCGTCATAGGACACGACCTCCGCGCGGATAAAGCCGCGCTCAAAGTCGGAGTGAATCACGCCCGCCGCGGCCGGCGCTTTCGTCCCTTTGCGGATCGTCCAGGCGCGAACCTCCTGAACCCCGGCGGTAAAATACGTATAAAGCCCTAATAAACGGTATGCCGCTTGAATCAAGCGGTCCAGACCGGACGCTTGCAGGCCGAGCTCCTCCAGGAACATCGCCTTGTCCTCGCCCTCCAGCTCGGCGATTTCCGCCTCCACCTTGGCGCTGATCGGAACGACCTCGGCATTCTCCGCCGCCGCGAATTCACGAACCTGCTGCACGTACGGATTGTCCTCCGCATCGGCCACGCCGTCCTCGCTGACGTTGGCCGCGTAAAGCACCGGCTTCAGCGTCAGCAGGTGCAGATCGCGGATGATCAGCTTCTCATCGTCGGTCAGCTCCACGCTGCGCGCCGGCTGGTCGTTGTAGAGCGCTTCTTTGATCCGCTCCAGCAGCTCCACTTCCTGCGCATACTGCTTGTTGCCGCCCTTCATATTTTTGCGGGAACGTTCAATCCGCTTCTCTACGCTGTCGAGGTCCGCCAGGATCAGCTCCAGATTGATCGTCTGAATATCGCTGATCGGGTTGATCTTGCCGTCCACATGCGTGATGTTCTCGTCCTCAAAGCAGCGAACCACGTGAACGATGGCATCGACCTCGCGGATGTGGGCCAAAAACTTATTGCCTAAGCCTTCGCCCTTGCTCGCTCCGCGCACCAGCCCCGCGATATCCACGAATTCGAACGCCGTCGGCACCGTCCGGTTGGGCACGACCAACTCCGTCAACTTGTCCAGACGCGGGTCCGGCACTTCCACGACCCCAACGTTCGGATCGATCGTACAGAAGGGATAGTTCGCGGATTCCGCCCCCGCCTGCGTAATTGCGTTAAACAGCGTGGATTTTCCGACGTTCGGAAGGCCCACGATTCCAGCCTTTAAAGCCATATCTATGACAACTCCTCATTCTTGTAATTGCTCATCTTCTTCAACCATAGTACCTATCCCCCGGGCAGATTTCAAGAACAGCCTGCAAAATCCGGCAAATCCCGCATTCGGCGGCTCTTTGAATCGGCTGCGCCTAATACTGGGAAGAAATTTGGCAGCGGTTAGTTCCTCCCTTTGAAGTGGGGCAGGTGCCTAAGTGCCTTTTGTGGCGCTATTTTGGCGAAATCGGCTCATCGGTATGGAATAACGTTCATTTAGAGCCTTATTTCAGGAAAAAACAGGCCAAACCGTGATTTCGGGGCCCAGGGCAGGGCAATAAGGTCTTTTTTGACCGTTATGACTCCCCTGGAACCGAATCGGACCGTAATAACGTCCCAAAAGGCAGTTAAGTCGGCGAATAAGCTCCACATGATCAGCATCATGTCAGGTTTAATGCAACGTTAGTGCCCGTTCTCCAGATCTTAAACAGAATTAACGGGAATTCCTCCCGCTAATTTTACTTTTTTCCCCTCGGATACTGATTTAACGGGATTTTCTCCAGCTAATTTTGCTCGGAACCGGCAAATGAGTCGCTATGCCGCAAATTAAAGGGAGGTTTTCCAGGTAAATTTCCTTGCAGGGACTTCTTGAATCAGATTAACAGGAGGTTTTCCCGTTAATTCTCAAGTGTCCCCCGTATCCTCCCTGTCCGTTCCCCCGGCTACCGGCAAAGATCCCTGCCAGCATGTCTTGAAAGGCCCTGCCGGTTAAACGGCAACGGACTTGTGCCGGTTGCCGTACGCCCAGACCGCCGGGAGGCCCAGGACGATGAAGACGAACATATTGGCGATCCCGGCCGATATTACCTGGGTTATGGCGATTTCATCGGGAAATCTCATCACGTAAATATCGAACCACCCCGTGAACGCGAGCGACCCGAAAATGCCGATCACCCCGAAAATGAGCAATAGCAGCAGATGGCCCCCGCGGATTTTCCCGGCTTCCGGATCGAAGTCCCTCACGAAGCAAACCAGCCCCATACAGGCGCCCGTGATGCCTGAGGCCAGGGCCCAGCCCCAGGAAACCTCGCTGGCGAAGAGCAAATCGTTGATGACGTGTCCGGTGAATCCGGCAATCAGGCCGGAAATCGGCCCGAAAATCGCGCCGAATATCGCCAAGAGCGCGATGGCCGGCCGGAGATCGGTATCCGGCACGATCGGGATGCCGATCCAACTCGTTAATCCGTACATCACGGCCCCGATCGCCGTGCCTGCAGCCATACGCCGGTTCCATTTCCAGATGGACGCTTTCATTGGCTTGTCCCCCTACTCGCGCCGGACCAGGCGCGGCGTATTGCGCAGCGCCGCCACCGTCCCGGCGCCGATCCCGAACATGGCGGTGCGAAGCTCCAGCTCGACGCGCTCCAGGAGCGCATCGAGCCGCTCCTCCGAATGCACCGCCGGTTCCAGCAGCGCCCGGCCGAACCCGGCCAGGTCCGCGCCAAGCGCCAGCGCTTTGGCGGCGTCCACGCCGGTGTTCAGGCCGCCGCTGCCGATCAGGGCGGCGTCCGGCAGCGCCGCCCGGACCTCGCGGATGCATTCGGCGGTGGGGATGCCCCAATCCGCGAACGCTTCCGCGGCCGCGCGGCGCACCGGATCGGCGCCGCGGAATTTCTCGACCTGGCTCCAGGAGGTGCCTCCGGCGCCGGCCACATCGATGAAGGCCACGCCGGCTTCCCGAAGCCGTTTGGCCGTGGCCCCGTCAATGCCCCAGCCGACCTCCTTGACGCCGACGGGAACCGGCAGCGCCCGGCAGACCGCCTCCATCCGGGCGAGCAGCCCGGCAAAAGCAGTGTTCCCCTCCGGCTGGAACACTTCCTGCAAGCTGTTCAAGTGAAGCACCAGCATGTCCGCTTCGGCGATCTCCACGGCGCGCCTGCATTCCTCCGCGCCGAAGCCGTAGGCAAGCTGGACCGCGCCCAAATTGGCGATGATCGGGATGCTCGGCGCCTTGCGCCGGACCGCGAACGTGGGAGCCAGCTCCCCCCGTTCCACCGCCGCGCGCACCGAGCCGACGCCCATCGCCCAGCCCCGCCGCTCCGCCGCTTCCGCCAGGCGGTCGTTGATTCGCCCGGCGAGCTCGCTCCCGCCTGTCATCGAACTGATGAGCAGCGGCGTCCGTACCGGGGCGCCGAGAAACGTCGTTTTCAGGCTAACCTCTTCAAAATTCAGCTCAGGCAGCGCATTATGTCGAAACCTGTATTTTTCGAAACCGGTCCGGATCCCTTCGCCCTCTACCCGCTCCTCCAGGCAAATTCGGATATGTTCGGACTTGCGCCCGGATGTGTCTGCCATCTTCGTTCCTCCTTAAATTACGCGATCACTCGCTTCCGCCGGAATTGGACGCTCTTGCCCCCGCCTACAACAAAGGGGACATCAGCCTTGCCGCCGATTCCATAAACCGGATGACAATCTTTTTCTTCATAAAAGCCTTCCGCTTGATCCGCGTCGTCGACAGCAAATCGCGTTCGAAATCCTGAACGATCTTGGAAATACTGTCGGTCTGGACGAGCAGGACATTGACCTCAAAATTCAGATGGAAGCTGCGCATGTCCATATTGGCCGTCCCCACCGTCGCCACCTCGCCGTCCACGATCAGCAATTTGGAGTGCAGGAAACCTTTCTCATACTCGAAAATCTTCACCCCGGCCTCCAAAAGCGACGGGAAATAGGAGTGGGAAGCCAGGAACGGCAGCCACTTGTCCGGCTTGGCCGGAAACAAGATCCGCACGTCGATGCCGGATAGCGCGGCTACCCGCAAAGCCGTCAGAATATCCTCATCCGGGATAAAATACGGTGTCGCCAGCCAGACCGACTTTTTGGCCGAAGTAATCATGGCGAAGAAAATATTTTTCAGCGTCTTGCTCTCGTTGTCCGGCCCGCTCGGAATGACCTGAACCGCGCCGCTGCAGCCCATTTCCAATTCCGGCGACAAATATTCGAGGTCCATGATCCTTTCGTCGGTCACATACTGCCAGTCCTGCAGAAAAATGACCTGCATCGACCGCACGGCCTCCCCTTTGACAAGCATGTGGGTGTCGCGCCAAAAACCGTAGGTTTTGCTGCGGCTCAAATATTCGTCCCCCACATTAAGCCCGCCGATAAAGCCCGTATTGCCGTCGATCACGACAATCTTCCGGTGATTCCGATAGTTCACCCGGCTGGATAATGCGAGAAAACGCACTTCACCGAAGATGCCCACCTTGACCCCGGCATCCCGCAGTTCGTTCACAAACGATTTCGGCAGTCCCAAGCTCCCCACCGCGTCGAACATAAAGCGGACCTCTACCCCGGCTCTGGCCTTTTCGATCAGCGTCTTTTGGATTTCCCGGCCGATGTCGTCCGCTCGGTATATGTAGTATTCCATATGAATGTGATGCTGCGCTTTTTTCAATTCCTTCAGAAGCATCGAGAACGTCTCTTCCCCATTAGTCAGTACCTGTGTGCGGGTGGCCATGGAAAAAGGGGTCTTGGCGATCCGCTGCGACATTTGCAGCAGCCGCTGCTGTCCCGGCGTAAACTGTGACAAGTCACGCGGCAGCATACTGCCGTTATGATCGATGCGCTCGTAGCTTTTGCGGTCCTCTTCCGCTTTTTTATCGAACTTCCGCCGTTTGAAATAGTTCTGGCCCAGTAAAAAATAAAGGATTAAACCGACAACCGGCAGCAAAGCCAGCACCAAAATCCAGGCCATCGTACTGGAAGGGTTACGGTTCTCCATGAATATGGCAAGACCGATCGTGATCACGGTCAAAGTTTGAAATATACTGACGAGCATCCCCCCGAACTTCCCGAAAATCCCGAAGCCGAAAAAATAGAAGGCAAAGAGGATTGCTGCGATCAAAATAATTTGTAGTCCACGCCTCATGTTTGTACTCCTTTTCTATTCTGCACGTTTCTCCCTTCCATTTTACATGAAGCTTGAGTTTCTTCCTACTGAAAGACAAAAAAAGGCCGGGCGGAGTCAGTCCCGCCCTGCCTTACTCTTCCCCGTTGCCCTATTCCAATCTGCTATGCCACAAATACAGCTGCTCCAAGTCCATTTCGAGAAATTCCGCAAGCAATTCAGCCAGTCCCGTATAGAGCGGACTCGTGGTCGCCGCGGCCAAGTCGGCCGCAAAGCGCGGAGCCCATGGCATGAGGTGCGATTCCAAAAAGGCGATCTGCACCCGGATCAAGTCCCGGCAGGGTCCGGGAAGGTTCCTTCTTCCCAACATTTCCTCGCTCAGCACGGCCATAAACTCCAGCTCCAGGGCGATATGGTCGTCGCTCTCTCCCGAAATCTTGTTAAATACCACACTGTTCTCCAAATAGAAATCCCGGATCCCGGCGAGACAGGAAAAGGCGACGACGCCCTCCTCCTTGGCGCGAAACAGGCTCTCGCGGGCAGTCAACACCGCCTGATGCCCCATAAACAACCGCTTGTATTCCTCCGCTTCATCGGCGCACGCCAAACGCAAGTCCTCTTCGCGGATTCGCTCCAGATACTCCTTCAGCCTTCTGCCGCCCCGGCTCATGGGAATAACCGGGCTCTTCCGCTCCATCCGGTTCCGCCATTGGACAATCAAGGACATGCGGGGGGGACGGCTCAAAAAATCCGTCAGCAACGGGTACACCCAACCCCGGAGCTCCATCCAGCGGATCTGATCTTCCGGGATTTCCATCGGTCTCTTGTACAGTGTGGTCATATTGTCATCTCCCTGCTTATATAGCTTGACACAACAAATGTATTCACCGGTTAAAAAAAGATGACTTCCTGCATGACGGAAATCATCTCTCATCAATTATACCGACACATGATTAAGGGGGATCATGTATCTTACATCATTATTATACCGCAAAATGTAAGCGCTTTATGTGATCTTTTTGACAATCTCGCAACATCTCCTAAACTTCTCCGCGGGGAGGAACATCCGTCCATGTCAAAGCTTGCCGATAGTCTTCGGGCCGGTTCATGTTGAAAGGAATCCGCTCAGCGGGAATGCCCGCCGCGCTGGCCATAGCCGCCCCGTCCGTATAGTCGGCCTTCAGCCCTTCCGTCCAGCGGGTCAGCTTCAGACGCCCCTCCCTCAGCGTTTCTTCCAATCCCGGAAGCACGCTTCGCCGATAGGCCGCGAGCAGCGGCTGCTCCCTTCCTTCAATGACCGGAATCACGGCTTCCTTGCCTTCCTTCTCCGCCAGCAGGGTCCGGTCCGCCAGCCACCGGACTGCTTCCCGGGAGGCAAACGGCATATCGCATGCCACAAAAACGGTCCAGGTCGTCCCGGCCGCCTTCAATCCGGCATGCAAGCCGGCCAATGGCCCCGCCCCCGGGAACGTATCGGAGACGATCTCCGCTTCCAAATAAGAATACGTTTCTCTGGGTCCGCCCGCGATCAAAACCGTATCCGTTACATAACTCAGTTCCTTGACGAGCTTCTCGATGACGGGGACTCCCCCCACCGACAGCAACGCCTTGTTTCGGCCCATCCGCCTGGATTGCCCTCCGGCAAGAATAACCGCTGTAATCGTCATTTTAAACCCCACCCATCTAAAAACTGGCAAAACAAAGAGAAGTTGGTTTGTATCCCCTTTCAGGTGTATGTTACATTGAGGACATAGTCATTTTTCGCTGCACACCAAAAATGGAGTCGGACAGAAAGGAATGGCACGCTTGCGGGACAAAACCCAACCCTTTTCCACAATAAAACTGCCCTTGGGGCTGCTTAACTTTTTCACTTACGGCACCATGGTCATCTTTGCCGCGTTCTTTCAATTATATTTGCTGGATATCGGCATGGACAAGCTCGAAATCGGCAGTCTGATGGCCGCCGGTCCGCTTGTGTCCCTGCTGGCACATCCCTTTTGGAGATATTTAAGCGATCGCGGACGGAACATTCGCGTGATGCTCTTAATGATGATGGTCGGCTTGCTGATCGTCGGCCACCTCGTTTTCAAAGTGAACACGTACCCGATGCTGTATTTATCGATGATTCTGCTTTTCTTTTTCCAGACCCCTCTGCTGGCCCATACGAACAGTCTGACCTTGGGATATATCGAAGAGGTGGGACAGAAATTCGGAGCCTACCGGTTATGGGGCTCGCTGGGATGGACCTTCGTCGCCCTGACGGCCGGACCGATCATCGACAGCGTCGGACAAAACGGAATCTCTCTGCTGTTCAGCGTAACCTTGATGCTGGCGATCGGGTCCGCGTTGCTGTTGCCGACGATCCGCAAAACGACGAACACGCCGATCATTTCGCCCGTCGAAATTCGCCGAACGCTGCAGAATAAGTATTTTGTCGCGTTCGTTCTGTTTGGTGTGCTTGTCTCGTTGCCGAATGCCATCAACAGTATTTTTTTGCCGCTGTTTATGAGCGATCTCGGAGGAACCCGGTTTCAAATCGGCGTTGCGTTTTTTCTCTCCACCTTTTTTGAAGTGGGCGCTTTCGTCCTTCTGAACCTCTTTTTGAAGAAAAAGCTGACTTACCTCATGGGCTGCCTTACCGCGGTAAGTCTGCTGTTTGCGCTGCGCTGGAGTTTGATGTCCGGAGCGACCAGCCCGTTGCAGGTCATCCTGATTCAGGTGCTGCACGCCGTTACTTTCGGCGGTTTTTTTCACGTAGGGACCCGGCTGACCGCGCTGCTGCTCCCCAGGCCGCTTCGTTCCGCCGGACAGGCGGTCTATACGGTTGCTCTCAGCGGCATAACCGGAGTCATGGCCGGTCTGCTCGGCGGTTGGATTTTTCAGAACTTCGGGCCTGTGGTGATGTATAAAATGGGGGTCATTCTCACGGTCATCGGGGCCATCGGCTTTGGCCTGATGTGGAACCGGCTCCGCAAAAACGGATACTCCCCGGCGATGGCGCGAAGCGAAGAAGAAGACTAACTCGCTTGGGATATACGGCCAAAAATGGGCCCGGCAGCGTTACGCCCGCCATGCAAAGGCGGTTACGCCGCTGTTTCCGAGCCTTTAAGCTAAGTCTATATTATGAAATGCTTTTCAGATCAAGCGTTTCTTAAATTTTGTCATGTTTCCAGGAAGGGGGCGTCCCGCGTTTGGCCAATATCAAACAAATCGCCAAAGCCGCCGGTGTTTCCGTCACCACGGTCTCCCGGGTGCTGAACGCGCATCCCTATGTCAGCGAGAGCAAGCGGAAAGCGGTCGAAGAGGCCATCGAACGGCTTCAATATGCCCGTAACATGAATGCCGTCCATCTCGTCAAAGGCACGACGCAGACGATCGGCATCATCCTTCCCCAAATCCAGACCTCCTACTTCTCCAGGCTCGTGGACGGCATCGCCGCCGAAGCGCTTCAACATAACTATCAGTTGATCCTCTGCCAGACCGGCTATCGCCCGGAGGAGGAGATCAAAGTGCTCGATCTGCTGCGGAATAAGCGGATCGACGGCGTCATTATCTGCTCGCGCTCCCTGTCCCTCGATCAGGTGGAAGGTTATGCCGAATACGGTCCGATCGTCCTCTGTGAAGACGTTCCTCTGCCCAAACTTTCTTCGGTCTACTATGACCACTACGCCAGCTTCCGGAATGCCATCCGCTATCTTTGGGAGCGCGGCCACCGCCGGATCGGTTTTACCCTGAACCGCCGGAATAGTCAAAACAGCCTGCGGCGCCGCAAAGCTTACGCCGATATTCTGAAGGAACTCGGCGGCGAGGCGCGCGACGAGTGGATGCTGGACGGCTGCAGCGAGATCCGCGACGGCCGCCTGGTGGCCGATTGGCTGCTGGGCATGAAGGAGCGGCCTACCGCCCTGCTGCTCAACGGGGATGAGATTGCCGCCGGATTCCTCGTCGCGATCAGGGAGCACGGCTTCCGCATACCGGAGGACCTCGCCATCGTCGGGTTCGATAACCAGCCGATCTCCGAAGTATTCGGCATCACCACGATCGACAACCGCCTCCGGGATATCGGCACACAGGCTTTTAACATCGTGTATAGCCGGATCCAAAATCCGGCCCTGCCTCCGGTAACCGAGGAACTTCAGTTCCGTCTTATCGAGCGCGGCAGCGTCTGACCGAGGCTGTCCCGATTTCCGGGCGAGGATCGGCGGGTCAGCGGCCTTGTTGGGCGGCGTGCCGTCCCAGGGTTTGTTTTAGCAGAAACGGCGTGACTAATGTGGTCAAAATGACCACGATGACGAGGACCGTAAAATACTTTTGCTGCAATAGTCCGCTCTCCAGCCCGATGGTAGCAATAATCAGCGCCACCTCCCCGCGCGATACCATCCCCGAGCCGATCCCGGCCGAAGATGACCACGAAAACCCGGTCAACTTGGCCCCGAGCCCGGAGCCGACCAGCTTGGTCAGCAGGGCCACCATGAAAAGAACAATCAGCAAGCCCCATTGCGATCCCAATCCTTCGAACGAAACGGAAAAGCCCACGCTTACGAAGAAAATCGGCACGAATATCGTATAAGCGATCGGCTCGAGTTTATGCTCCACTTCTTTTTTATAGTCGGTTTGCGAGATGGCCAAACCCGCCGCAAACGCCCCGATAATGCCCGCCACGCCAAGCTCTTCGGCCACAAAAGCCAGAAAAAAGCAAAGGATTAGCCCGCCGCTGATAATCGACTCGGAAACCCGCAGCGGAGCCAGCCACTTCATGACCCATTTTGCCCCCTTCCAGATGAACAATCCGGCAATGAGGAAGAAGATCAATTTCTTGCCGATGACGAGCGTCAAGTTGACTTCCTCTCCCCCGAACAGGCTCATCACGAATGCCAGCAGAACCACTACCAGAATATCGTCGATGATGGCCGCCCCGAGAAGCGTTGTACTTTCCCTGCTGTTCAACAAATTCAAATCTTTCAACGACTGGACGGAGATACTGACTGATGTGGCCGAGAGCAACAGCCCCATAAATATCGCCTGAGAAACCGTCAGCCCAATTACAGCCCCCGTAATATAACCGCCGACAAAAGGTACGATGATTCCGCCAACAGCCACCGCCGTCGCCGACTTATAGGCGCGTTTTAAATCACCCAGATCGGTCTCCAAACCGGCCATAAACATTAGCAAAAGCACACCGATTTCGCTCAATTCCTCAATGATATGCGAATTCTCCACCCATCCGAGCAAAGCCGGGCCAATCACAATTCCGACCAGCAGCTTCCCCACGACCGCGGGCTGGCCCAAGCGCGCGCTCAGGTCCCCCGCCAGTTTCGTCGCCAATAAAATAATAAGAATCGTAAAAAAGAACATTCGCACTCCTCCAGTATTTTTTTTAGTTATCATGCCTAAAAAAGACAAAAAGGAGCCCGGTTTGACCAGGCTCCTCCATAAAACCAAAATATTTAATTATTTAAATTCAATCCACCTACATTATACCATCTTACTTTGGCAGTTGAAACGAACTTTTCAGCGAAACGATCAAATTAAACACCGGATGTCCCTGTTTGGAATACTTCGGATCGACGTTGAAATAGCCGTGACGGAAAAATTGGAACTTGTCATGCGGCTCCGCATCCTTCATTCCCGGTTCCACGAAGCCTTGCTTGATCGTCAGGGAATTCGGGTTGATCCGCTCCAGGAACGGCTTCTCCTCCGCCCCCTCTTCCTCGGGTTCCTCATCCAGAATCAACGGCTCATACAAGCGGAATTCCGCAGGTACGGCGGCGCCGGCGTCCACCCAGTGGATCGTCCCCTTCACTTTACGACCGGTAAACCCGCTTCCGCTTTTCGTCTCCGGATCATAAGTGCAGTGGATCTCCTTAATCTCGCCGTTCTCATCCTTGATCACGTCGTGGCACTTGATAAAGTAGGCGTGCTTCAAACGCACTTCATTTCCGGGGAACAACCGGAAGTATTTACTCGGCGGATCCTCCATGAAATCGTCGCGTTCAATATAAATTTCGCGGGAAAACGGAATTTGCCGATGCCCCATCTCTTCATTTTCGCTGTTGTTTTCCGCGTCCAGCAGCTCCGTTTGCCCTTCGGGATAGTTTGTAATGACCACCTTCAGCGGATCGACAACCGCCATCGTCCGCGGCGCCTTCAGCTTGAGGTCCTCACGGACAAAATGCTCCAGCATTTTGACATCGATCGCACCGTAAGCCTTGGAAATGCCCGCTTCGTAGACGAACGCCTTGATGGCCTCCGGCGTATAGCCCCGGCGGCGAAGCCCCGAGATCGTCGGCATGCGCGGATCGTCCCAGCCGTCGACGACCCCCTCGTCGACCAGCATCTTGAGCTTCCGTTTGCTCGTGACGGTTTGCTCCAGGTTCAACCGGCCGAACTCATATTGATGCGGTACATTCGGCATCTCCGTTTCGGCGATAACCCAGTCATAGAACGGGCGTTGATCCTCGAACTCCGTGGTGCACAGGGAATGGGTCACGCCTTCGACCGCATCCTCCAGCGGATGGGCGTAGGAATACATCGGGTAAATGCACCATTGATCCCCTGTATTGTGATGGGTCGCATGCACAATCCGGTAAATGACCGGATCCCGGAGGTTGATGTTCGGCGACGCCATATCGATTTTGGCCCGCAGCACTTTCTCTCCGTCCTTGAATTCCCCAGCGCGCATCCGGGCGAACAGGTCCAGGTTTTCCTCGACCGACCGATCCCGGTAGGGGCTGTTTTGCCCCGGCTCCGTCAAGGTCCCGCGGGTTTCGCGGATTTGGTCGGCGCTGAGGTCGTCCACATAGGCCTTGCCTTTTTTGATCAGCAGGACGGCCCGGTTATACATCTCCTCAAAATAATTCGAAGCATAGTGAAGCTCTTCCCACTCGAAGCCGAGCCACTTCACATCCTCTTTGATGGAGTTGACGTATTCGATATCTTCCTTAACCGGGTTCGTATCGTCAAACCGCAGATGGGTACGGCCTCCGAATTCGTCGGCCAGCGTGAAATTGATCCAGATCGCTTTGGCATGTCCGATATGTAGATAGCCATTCGGCTCCGGCGGGAACCGGGTTACGACCTTGTCCACTTTTCCGGTTTTTAAATCTTCCGTAATAATATTTTTAATAAAATTGGGAGGAGTCAAGTTATTGTTCTCCATGGTGATCAACCTTTCCATTCATGGAATCTCTGCCTTACGTTTCTCCGATTTTTCTTCTTCTAAATATACCGATATCTCGCCAAATGTTCAATGGCTGCCGACGGGACACCACATCAGGATATCATCGACGTATTGGCCGCCGATAAAAAACTCATCAACCAGCCGCCCCTGTTCCATAAATCCGCACTTCTTGTAAAAAGCCATTCCCCCGGGATTGGATGCCAGTACCCGCAGGCACAGCTTCCGGACACCCCGCTCTGCGGCTATTTCCTTAATATCCTCCATCAACTTGCGCCCAACCCCACGCCCCTGATAATCAGGGTGAACCGCAATGTTCAGCTCATAGACATGCCGGTTGCTCTCCAACGGTGTCGGATAATCGAAACCCACATACCCGCATAGCTGTTCCCCAATTCCGGCAACCAGTTGAGTTCCCGGCGGGCATTTCTGCAAATAGTGTTCCCTGGAGTTCCAGACGATCGGCGAGGGGGTTGTGTTTTCCACCCACACAAGCCTGTCCAGCTCCATCAAAGCTTCGGCATCCCGCATTTGCGAGAAGCGGGTCCATATTAGATCTGACATACAAATATGCTCCTTACTTAGCTTTTTATACACATTTTATTTAAATGCTGTCCGCTATTTCCCCCCGGGCGCTTCGGTTCAACGAGGAGTGGATCAAGAACGCGCCAACGGACAAAACGGAGATCATGACGGCCAACCAGGCCACCGGCACAAAACCGTTCCAGTCGAACAGCACGCCCATAGCGTAAGGACCGACCACTTTTCCGGCAGCTCCCATCCCGCCGACGACGCCCAGATAAAAAGGCGCGGCCTTGCCCGTCCGGTCGGAAATGAACGACGGAATGGCCGGAGAGATCAGCATCTCGCCAAAGGTGGTCAGAATCATCGCCGCGACCATGCTTGGGTACGTGGGGAAGCACAGCATCGTGACATATCCGAGAAAATAAAAGATGGCGCTGGCCGTAAGCTGCGCTTCCGCCGAGCCTGCGAGCGTCCGTTTTATCCATAAAATAAACGGTTGGCCGACAAAGATCAAGATCCCGTTCAGCGTCCACAGGATACTGTAATTCCATTCCGGCATGCCCTGTGACAGCGTAAAGGGCGAAACCCCGTTATTCCAGATGCAATTGCCCAGCCACAGAAAGAAGGAGCCGATCCCCATAAACAGATAAACATTGTATCGGCCAAGCAGCTTCCAGGTATCCTGCCCTTCCGGGGCGATTTTACGCTTCTGGAGTTGAACCTCTCCCTCGTTTTTTTGAACTTTGTTCAAATAAAACCAGAAAAACAGCGCAAACCCGGCCGAAATCAACCCGTTCAAAGTAAAGCTCATATTATAAGAAATCTGCGCCAAAAATCCGCTTAGCGCGGTACCCAGCGCAACGCCGATATTGTTCGCCACATAGATGACATTGAACAATTCCCCCCGCCGCTCCGCAAACCTGAAGCCGATAAAAGCCTGAATCGCAGGCATGGACATCGCGTTGAAGAATCCGACGAGTCCCATCAGTACGATGAATAGAGACCAATTGCCGCTCCCGTACGGCAGCAGCAGCAGAAACAGCGCGTACAGGCCTATCCCGCCGACAATCAGCTTTTTTACGCCCAGTTTATGATACAGGGAGCCGCCGAGGACTTGCCCGACAATCCCTCCCAGAGACATCACCAGGATGACCAGACCGGCGTCCGTTACGGTTCGCCCCAGCACCTTGAATACGAACATCGTGATCAGCGGCCACATTAAAGATCCCCCGGCCGAGCTGATCAGACTCGCCACCAGAAAAATTTTGACCTCCCGCGGATACGATTGCAACCATTTCATAGGCATTTCTCCTCCTTCACCCGCTCCACGCTCAACCAAGACTTTTATCCTTAAAAATACAAAAGGAGCCCTTGCGGGCTCCTCCGTACCGTATAGCTATCACCGTGAATGCAACTATTATTACGCCCAGATTATCATAGTATCGCCGAAAAGAGGAAAGTCGGCAAGTACATCTATTGCCGCTTTACATCAACAACAGTCGAAAAGAAGACGGCTCCCCCGCCCATATCGGCGAGCCGATCCGCAGTTAACGCGTTTGCCCGGCTCCGTTTGCCGTCCTGCTTCCACCAAAGCCCCTGGCTGATGACGACACCCGGCAGCATTTTATCGGTCACGGCCGCCACGACTTCATAACTTCCCCGATCATTCCACACGAGGACCCGGTCCCCGTCCTCAATGCTCCGAGCCGCCGCATCCTCCGGATGGATTTGCAGGGTAGGCTGCTTTTCCAGCGCCGTAAGCTTCTCCACATTGCCAAACGTGGAATTCAGGAAGCTGTGATTCGGCGGCGAGATGAACATCAGCGGATACGCTTCCCGCTCTCCCGGCCGGTTCTCCCCGTCGTACCCTTCGTGCAGCGGAGTGTAAGTCGGCAGCGGAGGGAGGCCCTCCTTGGCCATTTGGGCCGAGTATAGTTCAATCTTGCCCGAAGGTGTCGGCAAGCTGTCCAAATACCGCTCCTTGTGCGCCATGTCCAGCTTGACTATCCGCTGCTCCTTCAATCCTTCCAGCGTAATGGTCCGCAAGTAAGGGTTGGCCGGATAATCCAGCGCCAGGCGGATCATGTCCTCCTCCGTATCGCGGAACGCCTCCTCCTCAAATCCCAATGCGGCCGCCAGAAGCCGAAACACCTCGACATTGCTCTTGCTCTCGCCCTGAGCGGGAATGACCGGCTCCTGGATCTGTACGTAATGATGCCAATAGGAAGCGTAGAGGTCCGTATTTTCAAAGGTGGACGTCGCCGGCAAAACAATATCCGCATACTTGGCCGTATCCGTCAGGAACAGATCATGCACGACGGTAAACAAGTCCTCACGGCTTAAGCCGCGCTCCACCTTGCCGGTATCCGGGGCAACGACCGCCGGGTTCGCGCAGTATACGAACAGCGCATAAAGCGGCGGGTCCAGCGTCAGCAGCGCCTCGCCGATGCGGTTCATGTTTATCGTCCGGGCCTCCGGATTCTTCCGCAAATCCGGGCGTTCCAACGCCTCCGCGTTCATTTTGTTATAAGCTCCGTTAGACTTGTAAGCCCCTCCGCCGGGAACGAGCCACTGCCCGGTCAGCGCCGGCAAACAGCTGATGGTCCGCACCGTCATTCCGCCGTTGTCATGGTGCTGCAGCCCGTTGCCGATATGGATGTAGGCCGGAGAGGTTTCGCCGTACAGCACGGCCAGCTTGACGATGTCATCCGCCGGGATGCCGGTAATCGCCGAGACGCACTCCGGCGTGTAGGCTTTCACATGCTCACGCAGTTCGGCGTGCCCGGTTGTATAGCGCTCCATGAACGATTCGTTGACGAGGCCGCGTTCGAACAGGACATGCATCATGCCGAGCGCGAGCGCGCTGTCCGTCCCCGGATACAGCGGGATAAACCAATCCGCCCGCTGCCCTGTGCGGTTGCGATGGACGTCGATCACAACGAGCTTCGCCCCCTGCTTGCGGGCTTTTTCGATCAAGGCGATCTGGTGCATGTTTGTGCTGACCAGATTGCCGCCCCAAATGATAATAAGCTTCGCCTTTACCGTATCCTCCGGACTGGTGCCCCCAGCGAAGCCCATCGTATACTTCCAGCCGGCACTTCCGGCGGAATTGCAAATCCCCTGCTGCAGCTGGGAAGCCCCCAGCCGGTTGAAAAAGCGCCGATCCATGCCGTCAACGCTGAGGATCCCCATGTTGCCGTAGAAGCTGTACGGCATAATCGACTCGGGTCCATGCTCGCGGATAAGCTCCTTGTACCGTCCGGCGATTTCGGCAATCGCCTCGTCCCAGGAAATCCGCTCGAATTTCCCTTCGCCTTTGGCCCCGACCCGCTTGAGCGGGTAAAGCACCCGCTCCGGATGATACACCCGCTCAGCCATGTTCCGTACCTTGTTGCAGATGGCTCCCTGGGTAATCGGGTGAGCGGGATTCCCCGTCACCTTGACGATTTTTCCGTTCTCTTTATGCAGTAACAAACCGCAGGTATCCGGGCAATCCAATGGACACACCGCGGGAAAAATTCCGTTCTCCTCGCGAATCATGGCTTCATCCCCTATCTCAAACTTGCAGATTCTATAATCTTAGAAAAAAGACGGAACGATGTCTACAGGTTCCCCATAAGACATACTCCTTCAACTCCAAAAGGATGCAAATCTGCAGGTATTTTAGGCAGATTCACGAGGGGATGTGGAAAAAGATGCAAATTTGCAGGGATTTTATGTAATCAAGGTTGCCTGACAGAGGGCACTGGTAACAGGAGGGATTTCGGCACCTAGTCCCTCCCATGCACATCTCGAACAGAGACAGGAGGAGTAAGCCGGTACGGGTCAATAAAGGCCTTTTGCGCCGCTAATTTGTCGAATTCGCTTCATAAAGGTGAAATAGCGGGCTTTCAGGGTCTTATTTTAGGAAAAAGCGGGCAAAAAACGATTTTGGAGTCCGGTGCCGGGAAATAAGACCCTTTTGGACCGCTAATCTTACTGCGGAGCCGAATCAGCCCGAAATAGCGCCTCTAAAAGCCGCTAATCTAAAGACTAAATCAAAAAGACGGCCTCCGCAGGAGACCGTCTCTCAATCGAGCCACAGCGGCAACCGGCTTCTTACGCGTGCTTGCTTAGCGGCGCGGCCACGGCATCGCCGGAGGCCTGCTCTTTCTTTCCTCCATCTTTCAGGTATGCCGCCCAATACGCGCCGGCGACGAACAGGGCGCCTCCCGTCAGGTTGCCGAGCCAAACCGGCACAAAGTTTTTGAGGTACTCCCCCCAGGAGAAATATCCCTCAAATATCGCCGCCGGAATCAGAAACATATTTGCCACAACGTGCTGAAATCCGATAGCGACAAAGGCCATCGTCGGGAACCAGATGCCGAGGATTTTACCGCTCATATTGTCAGCCCCGTAAGAAAGCCAAACGGCCAGCGCCACCAGCCAGTTGCAGCCGATCCCGGACACAAAGGCCTGCACGAATCCGGCATCCAGCTTATGTCCGGCCATATCCACAAGCTTCTCGAGGTACGCGCCTTCCGCGGTCAATCCGACGATATGACCGAAGAAATAGGCGACAAACAGAGCGCCGACAAAGTTGCTCAACGTAATGAGCACCAGGTTTTTGCACATCTCCCCGGCTGTGATCTTGCGCGCCATCCGCGACAGCGGCACAGCCATCATATTTCCGGTCAACAGTTCGCCTCCGGCAAGCAGCACGAGGATCAGGCCGATCGGGAACACCGCCGCGCCGATAAAGGTGGCGAAACTGCCCCACTCCTTCGGCGCGCTGGCGATCACGCGGATATCCAGCAAAAATCCAAGCGCGATAAAGGCCCCGCCCAAAAAGCCCAGAATCAGCACCGTCAACAGCGGATTGTGGGCTTTCTTTACGCCCATTTCCACCGTCACTTTCGCAATTTGATCCGGTTTGTTGTAAGCCATTCTCTCCATTCTCCTTTAGAAGCAGTTCATAAACTGCGGTCTTTACGTCCATTGTATCTTGGCCCCTGGTGCGGATAAGTAACATAAGTCACGTTACCGTTTTCAAAAGTGAAACATTTCACAATTTTAACCACAAAAAATGCTTGGAGCTGCTACACGCCCCCTTATCCCTCAATCGGCTACCCAAATGGGTATTGGGCGAGCTTATGCCGAAAATGAAAAACAGCCACCCGGGGTTGAAACCGAGGCGGCTGTGATATACAAATCGGCTAAATTTTAAACGGTAACGGCCTTGCGGGCCGGCACTTCCGGCAGCGCACCCAGTCCGGCACTGTTGAGGAAATTCCACGGTTTGTTGTAGTGCGGCTGGAAGAAGAAGTCGACGAACGCCAGTTCCTCCATTTTCATGCCGTTTTGGATACAAACCGAAATCGTGTTGATCGACTGGGTCAGATCCACCTTCGACATGATTTGAGCTCCGAGAATCCGGCGCGTTCCTTTTTCGTAAACGACCTTCAGCATAACCGGTTCATGGGTCGGCATAAATTCCGGACGGTAGTTATCGGTAATCATGACCGCTTCCGCGTCGATGCCCGCCTCTTTGGCCGAGGCTTCCGTCATCCCGGTACCCGCGATATTGTCCTCATAGATTTTAATCCCCGATGTGCCTTGCGTTCCCATATATTTAACGGTCGGCGTAACCAGGTTGCGGGCAACCAGGGTACCCATCCGAACGGCGTTAGTGGCCAGCGGAATGTAAGCATGCTCCCGGGTCGGGTTGTAAAAGACCGCACAGCTGTCGCCCGCTGCGTAAACGTCAGGCTTGCTCGTCCGCATGTACTCGTCCACGATGATTGCTCCGTTGCCCAGCATGTCGACTTGACCTTTCAACAATTCGGTGTTCGGGCGGAAGCCGATGCACAGAATCACAAGATCGGCGGTATATTCGCCGCGGTCCGTGACCACTTTGGTTACTTTTCCTTCCTCGCCGACAAACTTGGTCACTTTTTGGTTCAAAGCCAGAGTGATTCCATGCTCACTGAGCGATCCTTCGATTTTGTCCGTATACTCGGCGTCGAGGTACTTGCTGAGGATGCGCTCTTCCGCATCGATCAACGTTACCTTTTTCCCGTTCAATTGGAAGGCTTCGACCAGTTCAACACCGATGTAACCGGCACCCACCACAACGATATGATTGGCTTGTTCCGACTTTTCTATGATGGTGTTCGAGTGATTGAAGTTCTTCGAGAGCAGGATATTTTCGAGCTCAATGCCTTCGAATTTCGGAACGACCGGCCACGATCCCGTCGTCACAATCAGCTTGTCGAACGTATCGTCAAATTCGGTTCCATTCTCCAGGTTGCGGGCCCGAAGCGTTTTGGTCTCCGTATCGACCGCGATGACTTCATGCCGCATGTTTGTTTTGACGCCAAGCTCAGCGAGCTGGGCCGGCGACGAGTAGAAAAGGCCCTGGGGATCCTTAACCATCCCCCCTACATAAAGGGCAATCCCGCACGAAAGGAACGAAATATTATCATTGCGTTCATAAACGGTAATCTCGGCTTCCGGGTAAAGCTTCGCGGTATTTACAATGGCTGCGGTTCCTGCGTGGGTACATCCGATAACGGCGACTTTCATGGTTTCTTCCTCCTCAATTTCCTAACGTTCGATAAATCGTAACGTCCAGGATTATCTCATGTGAAATATGTCACTTATAAAATAAAGACTTTGTGAATTTGTTCACCTCATGATTCTATTATAGTGTGACATTTTTCACATTGCAAGCAGAAAAGTGCGCGTTCTTAAAATATTCACAATTTTAAATAATTTCAACCGCGGCTCAATCCGATCGCTGTCGGTCCACACTATGTCCCTACTAGTCCAAAATAATTACCGCTGTCCCTATTGTTCCTGCCCCCACGCAAAATTACCCGCCGAACGCGAAAAAACCGGCCGGTGTTTTCCGGTCGGTTTTCCATCTTTTTTATGAGTGCACGGTTTTATTTGCTGCCGGAGGGGGCCCCGGCCGTCCGCATCAACCAGAGGAAGTACGGCGCGCCCAGCAGAGCCACGACTAGGCCGGATGGAATTTCCTTGGGGGCGAGCAGCACCCGCCCCACGAGATCCGCAAGCACCAGGAACACGGCCCCCAGCAGGGCCGAAAGCAAGACTAGCTTGCGGTTCGCGTTCGGCACTAGCAAGCGGGCCGCATGCGGCGCAAGCAGGCCGACGAAGCCGACGGTGCCGACCGTCGCGACGGCCGAGGCCGCCAGCGCCGCGCCCAGCAGGCCGCCGAGCAGGCGCGTCCGTCCGGCGGAGACGCCGAGGTTGATCGCGGAGGCGTCCCCGAGCGCGAGCAGGTCCAGCCGGCGGGCGAGCGCCCACGCGAGCGGCAGCAGCACCAGCGGCCAGGCGAACAGCCAGGCGAGCTCCTCCCAGCCTCGGGCATAGGTGCTGCCCGAGAGCCAGGTGAGCGCCGAGGCCACCCGCAGCTGCGCCTTGACCACCAGCGCTTGAATGCCGGCCGAGGCGAAAGCGGAGACGGCCATGCCGATCAGCGCGACTTTGGCCGGCTGCAGGCCGCCCTTGCGGCTGATCGCGAAGATCACCAGCGCCGCGCCCACCGCGCCGGTGAAGGCGGCCGCCGGCACCAGCGAGCCCGGCAGCTGGGGCAGCAGAATCAGGAAGACGAGCGCGCCCAGGCCGGCGCCGGACGTCACGCCGATCACCGAAGGATCGGCGAGCGGATTGCGCACGACGCCCTGCAGCAGCGTCCCGCTCGCGGCCAGCGAGGCCCCGGCGAGGGCCGCGATCAGCAGGCGGGGCAGCCGCGTTTCGATCACCATGTAACGGGTGATCTTGCTGGCCTCGCCCGTAAAGGCGGCCCACAGCTCCGGCAGCGGCACGGTCTTGCCGCCGAAGACGAGGCCGGCGCCCAGCGCGAGCAACAGCAGCAGCCCCGCCCCCGCCAGCAGGGCGGGATACGGCAGGGAGCGGCGGAAGCCCGCTCCCATGCCGGAGGACGCGCCCTGCACGTCGCCGCGCGTCGGCTTCATGCGGTACACGAGCCAAACCAGCCACGGCGCGCCGAGCGCCGCCGTGGCCGAGCCGGCCGGCAGCAGGCCGAAGGCCGGCTCCAACAGCAGCACGGCCAGGTCGGCCGCCACCAGCACGATCGCGCCCCAGATCGCGGCGCCGGGAATCAGCAGCCGGTGGCGATGCAGCCCCATCAGCCGCAGCAAATGCGGCGCAATCAGGCCGACGAAGCCGATCGGCCCCACCGCGCTGACGGTGACTGCGGCCAGCAGGACGGCCGTCAGCACGCTGGCGGTTCGGGTCAGACCGATGCGCTGCCCCAGCGATTTGCCGACCTCCTCGTCCATCAGGAGGACGTCGAGGTTGCGGCTGAACAGCGCGGCGAGCAGCAGTCCGCCCACAATCCACGGCCAGATCGCCGTCACGTTCTGCCAGTCGTTCTGAATCAATGAGCCGGAGCCCCACAGGAACAAGCCTGCCGTCTCATTTTCAAACAGCAGTTGCAGCGTTCCCGTCAACGATGAAAGCACGAGCGTCAGGGACATGCCGCCCAGGGCCAACCGTACCGGCCCGCTTCGCCGCTGCCCGGCCAGCAGAAACACGATCCCCCCGGCAAGCAGCCCGCCGGCCATCGCGGTCAGCAGCGGGAACCCGCCCATCACCGAAGGGAAAAAGATCGTCGCCACCACGACCGCCAGGTAAGCTCCGGCGTTGATCCCCAGCGTCCCGGCGGAAGCAAGCGGATTGCGGGTCAGCGTCTGCAGCAGGACGCCCGCCACGGAGAGCGCGGCTCCCGCCAGTGCCCCTATCACAGCCCGGGGAAGGCGGACCCCCCGGACGATTTGATGAAGCGGATCCTCCGGGGCCGGATGAAACAGCGCATCCCGGATCAGGGCCAGGGAGATGCCCGCGGTGCCCTGCGTAATTTGTAGGCACAGCAGCAGCGCCAGGATCAGCGGACCCGCCGCAAACACAAGAAAAAGCGAACCCCGGGAGGTCCGCTTCTGAGGGGCTGCCGCTTTTTTCGAGGTTAGCCCGGTCACCGTACTCATGGCGCGATCACGGAGACGGCTTTATCAACAAGCGTCTTCGCGGACAGCGGACCGCCGAACACCCATGAGTCTCCCCCCAGCGCATAGGTACGGTTCTCTTTGACAAAATTCAGATTCTTCCAGACCGAGTTCCCTTTCAAATGCGTTTCGAACACGTTGTCATCCTGCTGCACGATATACAGAAACTCCGAGTCCTGCACCGCCGGAAAGGCTTCGACCGATTTCTCGGCATAACCGTAAACTTCAAACGCCGGGTCCTTAAACGCGTTTTGAAGACCGATTTTATTCAGGATTTTGATCGCCATCGAGTTATCCGTAAAAATCCGGAAAACCGGCGAATTCTGATTACTGAAGGCCTGAACCAAGGTAACCGCGGCATTCTCCTTGCCCGCCGCCTTGATTTTCTCCGCGGCCTCTTGATACGTCTTGTCCAAATCCGCCAACACCTGCTTGGCTTCCTCCTGCTTGCCGACCACCTCGGCGATCGTATTGAACGTATCGATCATTTCCTGATACTGATCCACGCCGTTCTCGTCTTGATAAGGGCTAAAAGCCAACGTTGGTGCAATTCCCTCCAACTTGTCGTAAATGTCCTTCGACCGGAAATCCGTGGTGAGAATCAAATCCGGCTCCAGGGCCATAATCGCTTCCAGGTTAGGCTCCTGACGGGTTCCCACATCCTGAACGCTGTCATCCAGCCCGGGGGTCGTATTGACCCAGGTTTGATAGCCTTTGACGTCCGCCACCCCAACAGGCTGAATGCCCAAGGCCAGCAAATCCTCGGCATAAGTATATTCCAGAGCAACAATCCTCTTCGGAGTCCCTTCGATCTTGGCCGTTCCCAAGGCGTGCTTGATCTCGTGGCCTATTCCGATATCCGTCTTGGCATTTGCGCCTTTTTGCTCGGCGGAATTCCCCGCGGCATTCCCTGCGGACGCCCCATTCCCGGCCGAATTCGCAGCGCCCGTGTTCTGTTTCGCGTTACCGCAACCCGCCATAACCAAAACTAGCGCAAACACGGCTATCAACCCTATAATTCCGTTTCGTTTCCTCAATTGTAACGACATATTCATGACATCCCTTTCGTTTCTATGATGTAAAAAGACAGACGCTACCCGTTCGAGGCCGCAGCCGCCAAAATCTCCCGACGCTTTCTTTCCCGCTCTTCCTTCGAGATTTTGGGACAACCGTAGCAGTAACCATGCCCGGTATCCGTCCGGTAAGCCAGGCAGCAGGTCGGCTTCATTCTCGTCCGCTCCCCGGGCCGATAAGGATCATCCAGCCAGATCGCCTTGACATCAAACGGATTCCGTTTCAAACCGAACCATTCCGGCCCCAGTTGCTTGCTAAAAAAAACGTACTGCTCGCCAAGCCGTTCCTTCAGCGGCAGATCGCCCAGTTGGTCCGCCATGTAATTCAAGTAAAACTCAACCCCCAGCGGTATCTGTCCCCAGATTTGCCCCAGCGGCAATCCTGATATCGATGAGGCCGTTTCCAGAACCGGACGGAGCGTTTCCTGCACAAAACCGCCCAACTCACGCTCGCGCCATGACTCCGCCGGACCGGTCGGCCAGGGAAGCACGTCGGTTCGTTTCAGCACAAAAAAGACCCGCGGATAATTATTTACTATATCAATTTGAATAGTGAGATTTTGCAGAGAGAAATCTACCCTGCCGTCGCATGCGGTCAGCATGTACAGCAGAGCAGCGGGGATCACGCGCCAGCACGCGGCGTAATAAGTCGAAGCGACCTGGATGTCCCGTCCTTTAATCTGTTCCCGGTAAAGGGTGAGCAGTTGCCGAGCTTGCTCCGGTTCGGTCAGCCGTTCCGCCGAAACCGTGACAAGCGCGTTCTCCCCTTCTTTCGTTACGATGGAGAGCGCGCGGTCCAACAGCTCAAAATTGATCGTCATCTCCAGCTCCCTCCCGATCTATAAACCGTCATCTTTAAAGAATGGAGGCTACTTTGCCGTCCAGGATCCCTTTTTTCCCGGTCCGAACCCGGCCTTCCGTCGCAGCCCGATAGAGCTCATACGGCAGACAGAGCGGTACCCCGCTGCGGGGGTCGGTCACGATGTCCGCTTCAATGCCGAATACTTCGCGAAGCACCTCGGAAGTCACCACTTCTTCGGGTGCTCCCACGGCGATCGCCTGCCCCTTCTTAATGGCAATCATATGATGGGCATATCTCGCGGCATGGTTTAAATCGTGGACCACCATCACGATGGTCCGCCCCGATTCCGCATTCAGTTCCTCCAGAAGTTGCAGCACTTCGAGTTGATGCGCCATATCGAGGAACGTGGTCGGTTCATCAAGGAACAAGATATCCGTCTCTTGAGCCAGAGCCATGGCAATCCAGGCCCGTTGACGCTGCCCGCCGGACAGTTGCTCCAGGGCCCGGTCGCTGAACTCATTCATGCCGGTCGCCTCGATAGCCCAGTTGATGACTTCCCGATCCTCCGCCTTCAGACCCCCGAACCCTTTTTGGTGCGGGAACCGGCCATAGGACACCAGTTCATAAACCGTCAGCCCCTCGGGCGCGGTAGGGTTTTGCGGCAAAATCGCCAACTGTTTGGCAACTTCCCGGGTAGACTGCTTGTGGATGGACTTGCCGTCCAGCAGCACACTGCCTCCCTTAGGGTGCAGGATGCGGGCCATCGTCTTCAAAATCGTCGATTTCCCCGAGCCGTTGGCTCCGACCAATGCCGTTATTTTCCCTTGCGGGATGGATATATTCAGGTCCTGAACGATCAACCGGTCCTCATAGGCGATATCCAGATGCGAGGTATTCAATGTTGCCATCATTCATCTTCCTTTCATGTATATGACCTGAAAAACGGGTCCACGTGCCGCAACCCGGCAACTTTGCTCCATATCCGGTGCGAAGTATGAATCTTCAATTTCGTTTGCCTTTTCATCTTCATCGGATCTTCATATCTTACTTTTTAAAGATACTGATAATCATTATCATTTGTCAACAGGAACTTCTCCCTGTAACGTAAAAAAGGACGCCCAAAAGGCGCCCTGAAACTACTTCTCTGCATTTCCACGCTTAATGCGCTTTTTGTGCCAGTCTGACCAGCATATGCGCCAGCGCATGACGGTGCTCCTGCCCGCCGGCATTCCATAACTCCTGCAGCAGCTTCTCCTCACGGTTGCGCGGCTCTTCCCTCGCGGCGAGGTAATTGCCGACTTTCTCGGCGGCCTGCGCCATCGTCTCTTCGCTCATCCCTATGGATTGGGCGAGTTTGACCCGCTCCCCCAGGTATTTTTTAAACGTTTCGAAGCTCTGCAAAATTTCTTCCTTCCGCTCATCATCAATCCGGTTCAGGGCATCATCCACTTTTCCCAGCGCCATTTCGCCATCCTTGTTCACTACATGGTTGTGTTCGGACATGCTGATTGCCTCCTTGAATGAGTTATGCGGTTTGTTAGTACATAACCCGTTCGAAGGGCGGTGAACCAGATTGGCGCGTTGGAATTTGCCGCCCGTCAGGTTAAGGGTTCGCGGAAACCGGTACGGCGTCGTAATACTCCTCCAGCGTGATCTCGCGCTCAACGATATCCGCGGCGATCTCCTTGCCTACATAACGCAGATGCCATGGTTCGTATTTATATCCGGTGATATTTTCTTTTCCTTTCGGATAGCGAATGATAAACCCGTATTCATGCGCGTACTTTGCCAGCCAATCGGCTTCCTTGGTACCGCCGAAACAATCTTCGGCCGCACATTTACCGTCGCTCCCGCTCACGTCGATCGCCAATCCGGTCTCATGTTCGCTGTGCCCGGGAACGGCGCTGTAGGTTTTGGCTTTCTCCAGCCCGTCTCTTTTGACATATCGGTTAAAAAGCGATGTCTGCGTGCTATGCGACCGATAGGCCGAAACGCCGGCCAGGTAAATACTGTCTTTCTCGGCTCCCGCAAACAGCTCCTCCAGCGCGGAGGCCGCTTCCTTGCGCAATTTGCGTTTTTCGATCTTTTCTTTGAACGTAAAACGGACATCCGGATAGACCAGATCATCCGGCTTGTGATCCTCCGGAAGCGCGTATTCCTTGTTGACCAGCACGGCCACACTGTCCGGATCCGCCGCTGCGGCTTTGCTCCCGCCCTTTGCCCCGTCTTTCGAGCCTTGCGGGTTCGGTTTGCTTTGATTTTTCGTTCCCGTTGTATCGGACTTCACGGACTTTTCGTCGCTCGCCTTACTCCCCGCTTTTACGGTATCCACGACAGTTAAATCCCCCACGGACTCCTCGTTGCCGGCGTTTCCGGTATTCTCCGAGACTCCCGAGTTCACCGTCTTTGCGGCCTCCGGGATGTCGCTGGAACAAGCGCTGAGCATCATCGTCATTAGTACAAAGACAAGAGCATATCCTACTCTCTTGCCCGTCCGGTTTCTCATCTTGATTCCTCCCACCATAAGTTCGCCGCTTCTCTATATAACGTGTAGATTTGCGATTAAGTTCCCGCGGTACATTTTTTTCCTGGCGGGGCAAATCGGCGAAAAGCCTAGCGTCCCCGGCGGCCGCCATCATTCCGGCCGCGCCGTCCGCCCTGCTGCTCCCGGCCGCCGCCTTGGCCGCGCCCGCTGCCGCCCTTGCCGGGCGCCGTGCCCGGCTTCCGCCGGCCGGCGGCCGAGCCTTCCCCGCGGCGCTCGCCTTGCGCGCGGCCGCGCTCCGCCGCTTCGCCTGCGCCGCGGCGGCTCTGGGCGGCGTTGCCTACGGCTTCCACGCCGCCCTTCTCATACCGCCGCCGCTCCAGGCGGCGGGAAATGCCGCGCTCGATGTTACGGAGCGCTTCCACATCCTTCGGGGCCGCGAAGGTCACCGCGATCCCCTTCTCCCCGGCCCGGCCCGTCCGGCCGATCCGGTGAATGTAACTGTCGACATCCTGCGGAATGTCGTAGTTGAACACATGCGTCACGCCCTCGACATCGATGCCCCGGGCGGCGACATCGGTCGCCACCAGCAGCTCGAGCTTGGCCTCGCGGAAGGCGCGCATCACCTGCTCGCGCTTGGATTGCGACAGGTCGCCGTGCAACTCGTCCGAGGCGAAGCCGGCTCCCTGCAGCGCCTCGTTCAGCGTGCTTGCCCGCCGCTTCGTCCGGCAAAAGATCACCGCCAGATACGGCCGGTGCTGGCGGATCATCGTGATGAGCGCCTCCTGCTTGGTGCGGTCGGTGCACTCCACGACGATCTGCTTGATGCTGTCCAGCGTCACCCGCGACGTCTCCGCGATCCGGATATCCCGGGGCTGCTGCATATACGTTCTGGCCAGATGCCTCACGTTATCGGGCATCGTCGCCGAGAACAGCATGGTCTGGCGGCTGCGCGGCACAAGGCGGATAATCTCCTCCACCTCCGCCAAGAAGCCCATGTGCAGCATCTGATCCGCTTCGTCCAGCACCAGCATGCGCACGGCGCCCAACGTCAGCGAGCCGCGGCGCAAGTGGTCGAGCAGCCGCCCCGGCGTACCGATGACGAGCTGCGTTCCGTTCTGGAGCTTGCGCAGCTGCCGTTCCACGTCCTGGCCGCCGTAAGCGGCGAGCACGGACATCCCCTCGCGGGCCTCCGCCAGCTTACGCGCTTCCGCGGTGATTTGCAGCGCAAGCTCGCGCGTCGGGGTAATGATCAGCGCCTGCGCTTCGGGGCGATCCGCCCGAATTTTTTCCATAATCGGGAGCAGGAACGCCAGCGTTTTCCCCGTCCCCGTTTGGGCCTGAACGATCACGTCTTCTCCCGCGAGCAGTTCGGGGATAGCCTTCTCCTGCACCGGGGTTGGATTCAAGATCCCTTGTCCCCGCAATATTTGCAAAATGGCCTTGGAGAGGCCCATACTTTGAAAATTCGCCAAAAAATTCACCTCATTAATTAGTCGCCGCTTCATCTGATATTCTGCGGGCCCTCCTATTGTACCAGAGATTGCCCCAAAATTCCGTCCGGCATGCAAGTTTTCATCACTTCCCCCGGTATGAAAAGAACTCCGCGCTTCGGCCCCAAGGACCGCTCACGGAGTTCACCCGGTAAATAAGGGCCTTTTGCGCATAATGGCGGGATTTTTTTCGGCTAAAACCTGCCGGACTTGAATATCGAGTAAAGCAGCCAGATGACCATCAGGGCAGCGACGATAAAACCGATCTCGATCGCGGGAATATTCCACAGCACGGTCGGTCTGCGCGTCAAGGAGGAACCGACAATGAGCCCGACCATAATGATACTGAATGCCAGCAGTACGATACTGAAGGAGAGCCTATTCGAGATTTGGTCCAGCTTTTTCAGAAATTGCTCCGTGTCGGTAACGCTTACCTCCATCTTTACTTTTCCTTTGCCGATCAAGGTGAACAGGCGGTCGACCTGCTGGGGCAAAGCCGTCAGCGCGTCCGCCAGATCGATCGCTCCGCCGACGAAACGTTTGCCGAGGCGGCGGGTGTCGAACTTCTCGCGCAGCAGTTTTTTGCCGAACGGCTCGGCCAAATCAAGAATGCTCAGGTGCGGATCCAGGCTGATGGCCACCCCCTCCAGGGTGAGCAGCGCCTTGCCCAGGAGGAGGAAATCCGGGGGAAGCACGATGCGGTGCCGCTGGGCGGTCGCAAACAAATCGTTCAGTGCCTCCCCGATGCTGATTTCCGCAAACGGAATATCATAGTAGCGGTCATGCAAGCGGTTCAGATCATTCCGCAGGCCGTTCAGGTCGGCGGATTCTTCCAACAGCCCCATCCGCAGGATGGCCCGGAGCATACCCTCGTTGCTCCGCCGCATCAAAGCGATGACCAGCGAGGATAAATGATCGCGCATCTCCGGACTGAGCCGCCCGATCATCCCGAAATCGATGAAGGCCAACTTCCCGTCCGGCGTAATCAGGAGGTTGCCCGGGTGGGGATCGGCGTGGAAGAATCCTCCCGTAAATATCTGATGCAGCATCGCGTTCACCAGCGTCTCGGCGATTTGTCGGGTATCGAAGCCGCTTCGCTTCAGTTCGGCCGGCCGATTTAGATGAATCCCCTCAACGAAATCCATCGTCAATACTTTGGACGTCGAGCAGTGCCAATGTACGCGGGGAATGCTGATCTTCTCGCTGTCCGTAAACTGCCGGCGGATTTTCTCCATATTGCGGCCCTCGATGCTGTAGTCCAACTCCGCCGAAATGGAACGGGCAAATTCTTCAACCATCTGAGGGATTTGATAATGTTCTACCCAGGGCCATCTTTTTTGCGCCATGGAGGTGAAATTCTTCAAAATATCCAAGTCCCGCTCTACCTGCGGGACGACGCCGGGCCGCTGGATTTTGATGGCGACTTCTTCTCCCGTAACCAGCCGTCCTTTATGGACCTGTCCGATGGACGCGGCGGCGATGGGGGTTTCCTCAAAATGGTCCAGCAGTTCGGAGGCGGGCATGCCAAACTCCTGCTCTATAATGCTCAAGGATTCCTCCGCCGAAAAAGGCGGGACCTGATCCTGCAATTTAACTAGTTCGGCGATCACCGGTTCCGGAAGCAGGTCGGACCGGGTACTGGCCAATTGGCCCAGCTTAATAAACGTTGGACCGAGTTCCTCCAGCACCAGGCGGATGCGTTCCGCCAATGTCAAACTCTCCGGCTCCGTTTTAAAGATCCAACGATGCGGAGCGGCAAACAGGCGGGTGAGCCCGATTTCTTCGGCCATATAGCCAAAGCCATGGCGCCCCAGCGCCATGGCAATCTCCCGGTACCGGCCGGAATGACGGACACGGATCCCCATCGTTACGGCTGCTGCAGCTCGGCCAGTTTAATTTCCAGCTCGGCCACCCGCCGCGTCAGTTCCTCCACTTCTTTCGCCGAAGCGAGCCCCATCGTTTGAAGCGCAGACTTTACTTGCTCATTCACCAATTCCTTTAAGCGGCTTTGCTCCTCCGCTCCCCTATCGATCAGACGTTCCACAAGCTGCTTGGATTCCGAAGGGGCAATTTCGCCGCGCTTGACCAAATCGTCGACAAGGCTCTCGACCTTCTCCTTGCTGACAATCGTAAGTCCCCATCCGAGCGAGATGGCCTTCTTTAACAGATCGCTCATGTACAACATCCTTTCCGTCATGGAATTGAATTGCATGAAAGAAATAGCCCCCATACTTAGTAATACCCTATGGCTCGCCTGGATGTACTCGTTGCGGTTTAAAATTTTTGTTTTACCAGCGATCCGGGTTGCTCCGGGCTTCCGATTCTCCGGCATAATAACGGGCCAGTTCCACCATCATGCTGCCCATCCGCTCCTCGCGGGGGGCCACGACGCGCGGAACACCTGCTTCAAACAGCCCCTGGGCCGTAACCTTGCCGACCGCCACCGCGATTACCGGCCCTTCCAGCGCTTCCATAAGCGCCGCAAGCTTCCCTTGCCTGGAGGCGTGTTCCATCAGAAACCTGACCTGCGGGCCGCTTGTAAAGGTCACGGCGTCCACCTGGCCGCCGGTGATATCGGATAACAGCCGTTCCAAATCCTCGGCGGGCGGAGCGATATGACGGTAGGGCAAGAGTTGCCGGCATGCGGCCCCTTGCTGCTCAAGCCAGCTTGTCAGACGTGGCGCGGGATCACCGTACAACTGCAGAACCACTTCTTTTCCCGCAAAAGAATGCTGCGACAGCCCGCGGATTAACCCCTCGGTACTGCCATCGTCATCCCGTACAAGCGGGGTAAGCTCCCGTTTTTTCAAAACGTTCGCTGTTTTGTAACCCCTGGCGGCGATATGCCCGCGGCGGAGAATGTCCCAGTAGGCCGCGGCGATCCCCATGTCGTCGGCCATATCGAACAGCGCGTCGATGCCTGCTCCCGTGGTGAAAATCGACCAGTCCGGCGGCTGGTTCACCCAGGATACAAGACCGTTCCGCAAATCCAGGTCATCCAGCAGCACCGTTCCTTGCGCCGGCCTAAAGAGGGGAACTCCCCCCATGTTCTCCACGAGCTTCCCCAATTCCTCGGCTCTTCGCGGACCGGTGATTGCCACCCTTTTGCCCTCTAACCTGCGTGCCATAAATCTCCCCCTAAGTCTCGGCCGACCGGCAGCCATATCATTTATTCCAGATTAAACGACATTTTGAAAGAAGTCATGTTTATTTCAATTTCAAGGCCAATCGCTCCTGGGAGCGGTAGCTTCCATCTAGCATAGTCCAAACATTAACTATAATAGGCTAATAGGTTGAATTATTTAATTCAAATTAACGGGAATTCCTCCCGTTAATTTGGTGCCTATACGGCTGTTGAGGGGAATTAACTGGAAAACCTCCTGCTAATTTTCCTGAAATTGTGTATATCGGCAATTGGATCGCGAAATAGCTAGAGCTTTTCCAGCTAAATCGGATCCAAGGGCCAAGAGCGGTATTTTAACGGGAGGTTTTCCCGTTAATCCATCACCAATACAGTAAAGCGCAACGGTCCAGGGAGCCGGACCGGACACCCCTTCAATCCTGGTCAACTCGCAACTCCCTCTCCCCTCCACTGTACCTGAACAACACATACGAACCTTATTTACTCAACTAACTAACCCTGCTCCCGAGTACCTCATAACCACGAACCCTTCATCAACTTCCCTATACCCACTAGGTCCACCCTTTTCACTTCCTTGTTGCGTAAATCGGACGTCTCCGAAATTAACGGGATTTTCTTTCGTTAAGAAATAATAAGGGCCTGATGCAGCGCTATTTTGTTGAATTCAGCTGGGCGATGTGGAATAACGGCTTTTTCGGGTGCTATTGTTGGGAAAAGCGGGCCAATCCCTGATTTTTGAGCCCGCACTAGTGCCAAGCCTCTTGCGGAGGGGTCTCCCCCATACGCTATGCCTTTAATCCGCCAACCGATAGCCCACGCCTCTTACCGTGGAGATGTAAGTGGAGTTCACGGCGCGATCGCCGAGTTTCTTGCGGAGACTCTTGATGTGCACATCCACGATGTTGCTCCCGCCCAGGAAGGAAGTACCCCAGACCTCGGCTAACAGCTCCTCCCGCGAGAGGACGCGCCCCTCCTGTTCGAGCAGCTTAACCAGCAGCTCGTATTCCGTTTTGGTCAGGGCGATTTTGGAACCGTTGCGGTAAACCGCCATCTTCTTGCGATCGATCCACAGGTCCTTGAAGATAGCCGGAGAGGTTCCCGTCAGCAGCCGGGAGGCCTGTGCGCGCTTGCCGCCGTTGCGGATGATCCGCTGGGCATGGTAGACGATTTCGCCGGGGCGAGCCGGCCAAACCAACAGCTCCTGGTTCATGAGCGTCTGATCCAGTCCAGGGAGAAGCCGATCATTCACCAGCAGCAAGGACGGCACGTTTCCGGCTTCCTGAGCGATCGATTTGATGGGCAGAATCTCCTCGGCATCGCGGTACGGCGTTAGATCGAAAATCAGCAGGTCCGCAGCCTGCGCATTGCGGATCCCCTGCTCCCAGTGGTGGAACACCAGTACATCGAAGCAGCCCTCCGACAAATCGCGGACAAGCTCGTGAATGCCGCCGGGAAAAGGGCTGACCAGAATAACTCGCTGCGTGACCGGGCACATTTGGGGACCTTCATAGCTCTCGTCGGTCAACGTCATTCCGAATTCCTCCGGCCGCCTGAACGGCGCCTTATTTCCTGCGGTCATACGATCACGCTCCTTCACTTCTTCTGCCGGCATGACGGGCACACTCCTCCGAATACGACATGGGCATGATGAACATCATACCCGGTTTCCTTGGCGACGGCTTCGCTCCAATCCTCCGGCACTTGGGTCATCACTTCGTCGACGCGCCCGCATACTTCGCATAAAATGTGCTGGTGATCGTCCATTTTCGCATCATAGCGGCTCGCGGCTTCCCCAAGCTTCAATTCGCGGATCAATTCCTTTTCCGTCAAATACCGAAGGGAATTATATACAGTCCCGTACGCAAAGTTATAGCCCTGCTCAACAAGGCGGTTCATGACTTCAGCCGCGGTGGGATGATCGTGCGCATTCCGAACGACATCGTATACGGCCTGGCGCTGGGTCGTCAGATTTAGGGATTTCATATCTATGATCATTCCTTTGAATATCATTATTTTAGAATTAGTATAAGTCTTATTTCATCATTCGTCAATTTCGGCTCCCTGTGACCCGCGCATGACCTCGGTCGGATCTCTTCATATTAGCCTAAAAGGAGTTGAACCGAGTTTGCTGAAAAAATACTTGATGTTCCTGCTCTTTCTGACGTTGAGTATCGCCTATATCGTGTTCATTGACGTTTTGGTCGGACAGCCCTGGAGCAATTTTGGGCAAAATCTGAACTATGCCATGATCAGCCCCACGCAAAAAATAACGATTGCCGCCTTGTTTATAACGCTGGTGGTCCCGGATCTCGTCCGCCTGCTGAAGCGCCCCAATAAAAAGCCGAACGCCAAGGCCGATTCAGGCTCTTGATCTGCGTTTGTATATGGATCCGGCCACCATGAGAATGACGGGCAGGATGACGAAAAACGAAAAATACCGGATCGATCAGATAAAGCACCTGCCCCCTTTGCTCAGGTGCTCGCTGAACGAGCGGGCCGGCATAGCGGACTGCAGCAGGATGATGATCGCGACCGGGTAAAGCACCTGGCGGTAAGGAAGCCGAAACATCTCGGAAATGCTCACCGCCGAGGCGTAATAGAAAATGCTGATTTTGAAAAATACGCCGATCACCAACACCATAACCACGAGAATATCGGTCCGTTGAATAAAATCCGCGACCGAAGCTTTGCCGACCATGCTGAGCAGCGGAAAAACGGACCGTTAACGACAAGTGCGGTCCATACACCCGTCCAGCAGCAGAACCGTATCCCCCGACAGCAGCGATAGAATCATCTCTTTCCAGTCTGTTTGGATCGACGATTTCCCGGTTGAAAGAAATTCCCCCAGTATCGCTTTCCTTTGTCCAGTATCTGCTTTTCATTCCGTTTTCATGCGAAATTCCCAGCCTCCTTCCTCGCTCGTTTCTAAAGGTCTCAAGGTGGTAATAATGAGAAAAAACCGTAAGGAGGAGCAACTTAATGAACAGCACGCCGCAAGATGCAACGGGGCTGCCTCAATACCCGAAATCGCTATGGAAGGACACGACCTCGTTTCCTTCCTTCCCCGCTCTCCGGGAAGATATCCAAACCGATGTTTTGATCGCCGGGGCGGGAATTACCGGAATCACGGCGGCCTACCTTCTTGTCAAAGCCGGTCTGAGCGTTGCCGTGATCGACGCGGGGAACATTCTGGACGGAACCACGGGTTACACCACCGCAAAAATCACCTCCCAGCACGGCATGATTTACGACAGCCTGATCTCCCATTTTGGCGAAGAGGCGGCCAGATTGTATTTTGAGGCCAATGAGGAAGCGCTGCACTTCGTGGATGAAACTGTCCGCGAGCACCTGATCGATTGTCAATTCAAGCGGGAGGACGCCTACTTGTACGCCGACTCCGAAGATCAGTTAAGGCAGCTCAAAAATGAATGGGCGGCTTACGAAAAGCTGAATCTTCCGGGCAAGTGGGAGGACTCTCTCCCTTTGCCGGTAGAGGCCCTCGGGGCGATCCGGATGCCGGACCAGGCCCGGTTTCACCCGCTTCAATATTTGCGTACATTGGTGGATTTCGTGACCAAGCAAGGCGGCAAATTTTACGAGAATACCACCATGTCCGATTCCGCCGAAGAAATGAGGGACGGAAAACTGCTGCTCAAGACGGAGTCCGGCGTCATCATTACCTGCCGCCACGCGATTTCCGCCTCGCATTATCCTTTCTTCGACGGCGGCGGGCTTTACTTTACCAGGCTTCATGCCGACCGTTCCTACGCGGTGGCCATCGAACCGGAGACGCCGTTTGAAGGCGGCATGTACATCAACTGCGGAAATCCGAAACGTTCGCTCCGCGCCGCCGAGTTCGATGGCAAACAGTTGATTCTGGTCGGCGGCGAATCGCATAAAACCGGACAAAGCGACTGTACGATCAAGCATTATGAGGAACTGGAAAAGTTCGGCGGTTTGACCTTCGGCATCAAGTCGATCCCTTACCGTTGGTCCGCGCAGGATCTGGTCACCATTGACCAAGTCCCGTATATCGGGCCGGTTACTTCGGACCATCCCCATATTTATGTGGCCACCGGTTTCGCCAAATGGGGCATGACCAGCAGCACTTTGTCCGCCCTGCTTCTGTCCGACTTGATTCAGGGAAAAGAGAACCGCTATGCGGATTTGTTCACCCCTTCCCGATTCAAAGCCAACCCGGGCATTAAAAACATCACGGTTCAAAACGCCGACGTCGCCAAACAATTGATTGCCGGGAAGGTGGAAATCATCGACCGCAAGCCTGAGGAGCTCGGAGTGGACGAAGGGGGCACCGTAAGGCATCTCGGCAAAAGAGCGGGCGCTTACAGAGACCCCGACGGCCAGCTTCACCTTGTCGATACAACCTGCACGCATATGGGGTGCGAATGTAATTGGAATCAAGCCGAACGCACCTGGGATTGCCCGTGCCACGGCTCCCGGTTCGATCACACCGGAGCCGTCATCGAGGGTCCGGCAACGGAAAACCTTAAGCCGCTTTAGTCCCCAATAATCACGCGCAAGATCATCTTCAGCAGAACGAGGCGACCGGAGAACTCGATTCATCCGGGTCGCCTCTTTTTTTAACCTTTCGGCCTAATCTGTGTTCACTATGTTGCATTATTCAGTACTGTATGATAGTATGTTCCCAGTGATACTAATCAATATTCAGTACTGGTATACAATAAACAGCGAAAATGAGGCGATGTCGTTGGATATAAGCGTCCAATTCAAGAAAGGCGCCTTGGAATTATGCGTTCTGGTGCTGATCCACGAACATGACCGGTACGGTTATGAACTGGCCCAATCCGTCTCCCGGCATATCGAGGTCGCGGAAGGCGCCCTGTATCCCCTGCTCCGCAGGCTGGTGGGTGAAGGGTATTGCACGACCTATCTGCAGGAATCTTCGGAAGGACCGCCGCGCAAATATTACAAGCTGACGCCCGAAGGTGAACATTACATGCGGAAACTCATCGTGGAGTGGAAGCAATTCGTCAAAAGTGTATCAAATCTAATCGAGAGAGGAAGCCGCTTATGAATAAGAGCGAATTTTTAGCCCAACTTCATGATCATTTGTCGGTTTTGCCGCCGGAAGAACGCAATGAACTGATGGAAGACTATGAAGCTCACTTCACCTTTGCCCTGCAAAACGGCAAGACGGAAGAAGAAATCGCCATGGAACTCGGCAATCCGGCCGAGCTGGCCAAAGAAGCCATCGACGGGCGCTTTTCCGCCAAAGAACCCGTATACTGGTTCAATCCGAACGCCGTACCCGAACCGGCGGGTCCCCCGATCGCTCACGCAGCCAAACCGGGCCGCGGCGGATTCGCCACGGCGATGGTATATACCGGGCTGTTCTTTTTGAATATGGTTACCGTGCCGCTGCTGATCTCGCTATGGATGCTCGGAGTCAGCCTGGCTATGGCCGTGGCGGGCATGCTGCTCAGTCCGGTGTTGCTCGGCCTCGATTATCTCGTCGGTAACAGCGTTTTACCGGCCAAGAACTATGCCGTTCTCGTTTTTATGGGATTAGGCATCCTTCTGGCGCTCGCTTCGAAGCCTTTTTATAAATGGTTGATTCATATCAGTAAAACTTATTGGGCCTGGAATGTCCGGACAGCCAATGGAGGGGAAAAAGCATGAAAAGGAATACGAAAAAATGGTCTATCGTGGCCGTCGCTTTGATCATTGCCGGTTTTGCCGGCATGGCTTACCAAGGCTTCAAATTTGGGAATGAAAAGCCCCATTATGAACAAAAATGGGTTGTTTCCGATCTCCAATCCTTGAAAGTGGAAAGCAGCTACGATATGGACGTTGAGTTTATCGAAAGCCCGGACGGAACCGACTATATCGAACTCAGCGGCAACATGGAGCAGGAGTTGATCGACAAATTAAAGAACACTTCCTTCACAGGACCCGACGTAACGATGAGCTTAAAGGAAGATTTCAAACTGACCTTCCTGACCATTAACTTTCAAAGTTTGAGGCAGCATATGACCGTCGCCCTGGCCGACCCCGGCATGCTGGATCAGATCAAGTTCGACCTGCAGTCCAACAGCGGCCGGTTTACAGGGCTTCGCGCCAAAGACATTCAACTGACGACCACTTCGGGGAATCTGACCGCCTCCGACGTAATGACCGAGCATTTGCTGCTTAAGGCCACGTCAGGAAATCTCGAAGCCGCCGATGTACAGGGAGAAGCCGAACTCAAAAACGGATCCGGCAATATGGAGGTCGAGAATTTGGAAGGTACCCTGAAGGCCCACGGCACCTCAGGTAATCTTTCGTTCAATGGCGTGAACGGATCGCTTGAAGCCGACTTGACCTCCGGCGATATCGATATTAAGGATTTTACCGGAGACGGGACCATCAAGAATCAATCCGGCAGCATCACGCTGACCGGCCAACGCTCCGACTCCCTGGACATTTCCGTCACTTCGGGCGATGTCAAATTATCCAATGACCCCGGCTTCCAGGGCATATACGATTTAAAAGCGACCTCCGGGGACGTAAAAGCCCCCGACTCCCCTATGGTCACGAAAGATGTCATCAAGGTAAGAACTACTTCGGGAGATATCTCGGTTAAATAAAAAACAAGGGTTGAACCGCCGGCCTTCCGGGGTTTAACCCTTGTTTTTTGGAGCAATGTCCCATATTGGATTGATAGTGGCCTTTTGGGCACTGGCATTGCACCAAAGCTTACATGATGGCTTACGGAGATGTTGTGTAATTATTTTCCATGTGGATTATTAAGTAATTCCGATGTGTTCACAATAGGCGGTTCCTTGTTCCGCTTTTCCCCAAAATAAAGCCCTATAAAGCTGCTATTCCGCACCGCCCAGCCGAATCCGACAAAATAGCGCCGCAAAATGCAATGACGTTGCATCAAACCTTCCTTGATGCTGCCCATTTGGGGTCAATCCGCCGCTTTGGCAAGCAGCATGTCGAACTTAGATCGTCGTCTCCCCCTCTAAACCATGCTAACGGTCGCCACAGCCGCTATTTGCCCTGTTTGCGCTGACTCCAAATTCTAACGGCCGCCACGGCCCCTATTTCATATAAGTATGGCTGTTTTGGTCGAAATGAAGGTAAATAACGGTCCACACGACCGTTAAAATCCCATTACGTGATTCAATCGCAACATAACGGCTCTCACGGCCGTTAGACTTCCTAACTGCAGAACCTTGTTTAGAGGCCTGTACTTTTTTGCGAAGTTCTTTAAAAGCGATTAAGGCATCAAGCTCCGTTGTAATCATCTGTCAGGGTTAATGCAATGCTAGCGCCGCAAAATGCCCTTATTCACCTGCCCGGCTTTCCAAGGGAAGCCGGCCTATAAATTTCTCCGATCATATTACCTGCAATTTTATCCGACTTAGGCAATTTCCTGGGCCGTTTCCAGCACAATCGCTTCGCGGTAAGCCTCCAAGGAGTAGAATATCACCGTCTCCATCATCTGCCGGTCTTGGACAGGCACCAGATTGCGCGCGTAATCCCAAGCGTTCTCCTCAATCCGCAGGGCGATCCGCTTCCGTTCCAGCATGGTTTCGCACGTATCCATTTCTTCGCTTAAATCGCTAAGCAAGGGATCTTCGGCATGCCCGAGTTCGTGGGCGAATACGATGCGCAGCATCGCCTCGTACCCGTCAAGCGAGCCGAACAGCGTCATGCACTGCTTCTTGATCTCGCCGAGGTACATCGTCACCGAATGATCCCCGATGCTGTATTTCCCGCCGACGTTGCGCCCGCCAGGGAATCTGGATTTTATCAAAACGGAGACCCTGCTGCCTGACACTTCCAGCAATTCATCAAAAATTTGCTTCGCTGTTGTTCTTTCCAATTAGGCTCCCCTTATTCTCTTCTAAATTGACGTAATGGCGGCCGCAAAACAAAGGGCCGCTTTTTTGTCTAACGAAGATTATAAAGGAAAAAAAGGAGGAAATAAACAACAAACCAACTATTACCCGATAAAAAGCTCCCTGAAACATTAAAATTCTGTGAAGCTAAATGGCTCACTATTGTGCTTGATTTTTCCAACATAATCCCATATAATTTTTTACATCTTGTTTCAGAAATGGAGGTGGGTAGAGTGGATCGCAAGTTTGCGTGGAGTCGAGTGGGCCAACTGCCATTGGCAATGTTTGGCATTATCTATGCTGTATCTATCAACGGGATAGGTCTGTCCATTTTTAAGAACTCGATATCCAAAAACGATTGCGAAATGCCGCTCCTACCCTGACCTCACGGATTAAGAAAAATGCGTGTGTCCGGAAGGCTGCAGGATTTCCTGCAGCCTTTTTTGTTATTCTTCGGGGCGGCGATATCCGAAGGAGAGAAAAATAATAATGATGATTCAATGCAACCATATCCAGAAATATTACGGCGCCGAGCTGGTACTCAGCGATGTATCGTTCGAGATCAAAGAAGGCGAAACCGTTGGCCTGATCGGCAGAAACGGAACGGGCAAGACTACGCTCATGCGGCTCCTCACGGGCAGCGAGGCCCCCGATCAAGGCCAACTGAGCATCCGCAGGGGGGCGGTGATCGCCTCTCTCGCCCAGATCCCCGACTACGGCAACGAGGAAACCGTCTACGACGTGTTGCGGTCGGCCTTCCAGCCTCTGCTGGCAGCCAAGCCGAAATGACCAGGCTCGAAGAGGAAATGTCCGCCGCGGCCACCAACGGGCGGGAATCCGATATGGAGGCGCTGCTGAAGCAGTACGGCCGCCTACAGGAAAGTTTCGAGCGCGGCGGCGGATACGAGATGCAGGCGAACATCGAGCGCATCGCGGCGGGCATCGGCATTCCGAAGCAGCAGTACGCGCGGCCGTTCGCGTCCCTATCGGGCGGAGAGAAGACCAAGGTCGGCCTGGCCGTCATTCTGCTGCAAAACCCGGACCTCCTGCTGCTCGACGAGCCAACCAACCATCTCGATATGGCCGCCATCGAATGGCTGGAAGGTTTCATCCGCTCCTTTAGCGGAACCGTCGTGGTGATCTCCCATGACCGTTATTTTCTGGACGCCGTGGCGGAGAAAATCATTGAGATCGAAGATGGCGAAGCTTTCACCTACCACTGCAATTACAGCAAGTACAAAGAAGAAAAGGAAGCACGGCTGCTTCAGCAGTTTGCGGATTTCCAGGAACAGCAGAAGAAAATTAAAAAGATGCAGGAAACCATAAAACAGCTGATCGAGTGGGGAAATCGCTCGAATCCGCCGAATCCGGGATTTCATCGGCGCGCCGCTTCCATGCAAAAAGCGCTGGACCGGATGGTCAAGCTGAAAAAGCCGATTCTGGAGCGCAAGCGAATCGATCTTCAGTTGGAACAGTCGGACCGCTCGGGCAAAGACGCGATCATTCTGTCCGAGGTCGGCCAATCCGCCGGCGGGCGCGTGCTGTATCGGGGGATTACCCGAACGCTGCGGTACGGGGAAGCTGCCGCTCTGATCGGTGCCAACGGCACCGGCAAGAGTACGCTGCTGAAAAGCATCCTTGGCGGGCAAAGCCCTGACGAAGGGGAAATCCGGCTCGGGTCGCGGGTGGAAACCGGCTACCTGGCGCAGGAATCCGCCCCTGCCGACGAGGACGGCACGGTGCTGCAATATTTCCGCGACGAGCTCGGCATGGAAACCGGAGAGGCCCGGAATCAGTTGGCGCGCTTCCTCTTTTACGGCAGCGACGTTTTCAAAAAGGTGAGCAGCCTGTCCGGCGGAGAATGGACGCGGCTAAGGCTGGCGATCCTGATGCACCGCAAGCCAAATCTGCTGCTGCTCGACGAGCCGACCAACCATTTGGATATCGACTCGCGCGAGGCGCTGGAAGAGGCGCTGGAGGAGTATGCCGGCACCCTGCTCGCCGTTTCGCACGACCGGTATTTCATCAATAAAATCGCCGGGCAGGTCTGGCATCTGGAGCATGGGCAGCTTCGCGTCACGATCGGCAACTTCGACGACTTCCGCGCGGAGCGGATGAAGCAGGAGGCGACAGCGGCAGCAGCCGGAGCCGTGGCGGAAACGGCGCTGCGCCCCGCGGAACCGGAGCGGCGGGCGGACAGCGAAACCGACGGGCCTAGCAACGGGCCGAGGGCTGGCGCCAGCGGCGGGAACGGCAGGCCGAAGGCCAATCCGGCGGCGGTGAGCAAGCTGGAGCGCGACATCGCCGCCGCCGAGGCGGAGCTGGCCGCGATCGACGCCGCCATGCTGGCGCCGGAGGCCGCCTGCGACGCGGGGCGGCTGACCGAGCTGCAGGCGGCCCGCGATGAGCTTCAGCATCGGATCGACGCGATGCTGGAGCAGTACTTGGCCATGGTCGATTGATTCCCATCCCATGACGTTCCCGAGCGTTGTACCATTGCGCCCCTTCTTTTATGGATATAAACTGATATAATGGGGCGCAGGCCCTGCGCCTTACTCTGGAATCGGCGATTCTTCAGGAACAGGAGGCTCTTCATGGACAAAACGATTAGTTACCTTCTTTTGCTCGGCAATATTGTGCTTCTGGTCACCGGCCAGATGCTGTTTAAAATTGGGCTCGGCCGTTCGGGCGGCCTGAACTGGGCCAAGCTGGCGACGTCGCCCGCCGTAATCGGAGGGGTCGCGCTGTACGGCATCGCCACTCTGCTCTGGTTCGCGGTGCTGACGCGGATGCCGTTAAGTGTGGCGTATCCGATGCAGGCCTTTGCGTACGTACTGGCCATGATACCGGCCTATTTCATGTTCAACGAGACGATTACGCCGACCAAGCTGGCCGGAGTGGCCGTCATCCTTGTGGGTGTGTACCTGCTGGCTCGCTCTTAGCGGTATGGCTGTTTCATCTACTTTGTGATTCCAGTCACAAGGGCATGGCATATCCGCTGATAGATTTAAGGAAAAGATGCCATCGGAGATGATGAAAAATGGTTGATACTCACACTCATGACCCTATTGCCGGCCTTGATAATACGGGGGCCCCTTCGTTTTCGACAGCCTGCGCGATCTCCCGCTGCTCCGAGCATTCCGTTCCCTCCTGCCTCTCCCGGGTTCCGGTCTTCAGTCAGCTTCGGCCGGAGGAGGTTCATATGCTTCACTCCCTGATGCGGTCCCGGCATGCGCCCAAGGGGCGGGTGATCTTCCGGGAAGGGGAGCGATCGGATACCCTTTATGTCTTAAGCCGGGGAGTCGTCAAGCTGACCAAAATGGCGGACAACGGCAAAGAGCATATTTTACGCCTGCTTTTTCCCGGGGATTTCTTCGGTCAATTCTCGCTGCTGCAGGAGAAGCCCCACTATGCCAGCGCAAGCACGATCGATGAGGCCGATATTTGCCGCATCCATCGGACGGATTTCCTGGAGGTACTGCGGCGGAGTCCCGACACGGCGGCCCGGTTTATGAGTGCCCTGAGCGCCCAGCTGGAGGAGGCTGACAGTTGGGCTTCCGTGCTGACGCTGCTGGAGGCCGATCGGCGGCTGGCCAAGATGCTGCTCTATTTCCGGCAAAAGTCCGCCCCGCGCGCGGAAGAATTCAAGCTGCCGGTCAGCAAAAAAGAGCTTGCGGGAGTGATCGGCACCACGCCGGAAACCCTCAGCCGCAAGCTGGGACAGCTGACAGACGCGGGAATCGTGTCCGTCAACCGTAGGCTGATCCGGATTCGGAAGGAGACCGAGCTGCGCCGCCTCGCGGGGGAGGACTAGCACCCGGAGCGCGGCCGGCTACGCCAACTCCTTTTTCAGACAAAAAAGAAAAGACCCCTAGATGGACACACGTATGCCGTGCCTAGTTCATCGTCCAGGGGTCTTCCGTTATTCATTGTCCTATAAAACCGGACGGGGGAGGCATGTTACCCGGCCTCCTGATCCATGCCGCCTTTCGTAAACTGGCTGTTGTACAGGTCGGCGTAAAATCCGTCTTGCTCCAGCAGTTGCTCATGCGTCCCCTGCTCGATCACCGTTCCGTGGTTCATCACGAGAATGAGATCGGCATCCCGGATCGTCGACAGCCGGTGGGCGATGACGAAGCTCGTTCTGCCTTTCATCAGCTCGTTCATCGCTTTCTGGATGTAGACTTCCGTCCGCGTATCGACGCTGCTGGTCGCCTCGTCGAGAATCAGAATCGCCGGGTCGGCCAGAATCGCCCGCGCTATTGTCAGCAACTGCTTTTGTCCCTGCGAAATGTTGGACGCCTCTTCATTCAGCACCGTGTCATACCCGCCGGGCAGCGTGCGGATGAAGTGGTCGGCATGGGCCGCCTTGGCGGCTTGGACCACCTCCTTCTCCGTAGCTCCCTCCCGGCCGTAGGCGATATTTTCACGGATCGTACCGTTGAACAGCCAGGTGTCCTGAAGCACCATACCGAACAGGCTGCGCAAATCGCCGCGCTTCATTTCGGTAATGTTCACGCCGTCGATGGTGATCGCACCGCCGTTCACTTCGTAGAAGCGCATCAGCAGGTTGATCAGCGTCGTTTTGCCCGCTCCCGTCGGTCCGACAATGGCGATGGTTTGTCCCGGGGATACGCGGATGTTCATATCCTCGATCAAGATCTGATTCGGCTCATAGCCGAATTTCACATGATCGAACACGACATTCCCCTTCGGCTCCTCAATCCGGGCCGGCTTCGCGGCTTCCGGCGTCTCCTCGGCCTCGTCCAATATTTCAAACACGCGTTCCGCCGAAGCCACGGTGGATTGAATAATATTGGCGATGTTCGCGGTCTGGGTGATCGGCATCGTAAACTGCCGGGCATATTGGATAAACGCCTGCACATCGCCAATCTTGATCGTCTGTTTGGTGACGAGAATGCCGCCGACTACCGAGATGAGCACATATCCGATGTTGCCGATAAAGCTCATGATCGGCATGATCACGCCGGAAATAAACTGCGCCTTCCAGCCGGCCTCGTACAGCCGGCCGTTGATTTCGTCGAATTGCTGCTGCGATTTGCGCTCGCGGCCGAACACTTTAATGATCTTGTGCCCGGTGTACATTTCCTCGACGTGGCCGTTCAGTTGGCCCAGCTCTTTTTGCTGCCGGACGAACTGTTTCTGCGACCGCTTGGCGATCGAGGTGATCGCGAGCACGCTGACCGGCAAAGTCAGGATTGCGATCAAGGTCAGAAGCGGGCTGATCGTCAGCATCATCACGATAACGCCGATGATCGTCAGGATCGAAGTGATCAACTGGGTCAAACTCTGCTGCAAGGTGTTGCTGATATTGTCCACATCATTCGTAACCCGGCTCAGAATTTCCCCGTGCGTCCGGGCATCGAAGTATTTCAGAGGCAGCTTGTTCAGTTTCCCGTTGACGTCCTGGCGCAAATCGTAGACGGTCTTCTGGGCCACGCCGGCCATTAAGTACTGCTGGACATAGCTGAACAAGGAACTAAGTAAATACAGACCGATCAGATACAGAATGATTTCCCAAATATATTGAAAATCGATGCTTGCCCCGGGAATTCCCTGTAGCTTGCCGTATATCCCTTCAAACAGCTTCGTTGTCGCCTCCCCCATCACTTTGGGGCTGACGATACTGAAGATCGTGCTTAGTACGGCCATCACCAAAACAGCGCCGAGCTGCACTTTATGGGGACGCAAATAGCGGATGAGTCTCTTCAATGTCCCCTTGAAGTCTTTGGCCTTCTCCACCGGCATCGCCATGCCGGGCCCGCCCGGGCCGTGTCCTCCGCGTCTTCCTCCGCTGCGCTGCGGCATCTTTTCCGATTGTTCCCCGCTCATGCGATCTCCTCCTCCGAAAGCTGCGAATACACGATTTCCCGGTAAACGTCGCAAGTTTCCATCAGTTCGCGGTGCGTTCCGATCCCGGCCACCCGGCTCTCGTTCATCACGATAATCCGGTCCGCATCCATGACGGTGCTGACGCGCTGCGCCACGATGATAACTGTCGATTCGCGGGTTTCCACCTTCAAGGCGGCGCGCAGCCTGGCATCGGTTTTGAAATCCAGCGCCGAGAAGCTGTCGTCAAAAATGTAAATTTCAGCGCCCCGCACCAGCGCGCGGGCGATGGACAGACGCTGCTTCTGGCCGCCCGAAACATTCGTGCCGCCCTGGGCGATAACGGAATCATATCCGTTCTCCATTTCACCGATAAAATCGGCCGCCTGGGCGATTTCCGCCGCATGCCGCACTTCCTCGTCCGTGGCGTCCTCCTTGCCGTAGCGGATATTTTCCCGAATCGTCCCCGTAAACAGAACGGCCTTCTGCGGCACAAATCCGATCTTGGCCCGGAGATCCGCCTGCGGCATCTCTCTGACGTCTACGCCATCGACCAGCACCTGGCCGCTCTTCACGTCGTAGAACCGCGGGATCAGGCTGATGAGCGTCGATTTGCCCGAGCCCGTACCGCCAATGATCGCCGTAACTTCACCAGGGCTCGCGCTAAAAGAAATATTCTGCACTGCCGGCTCTTCCGCCCCCGGATAACTGAACGTGACATCGCGGAATTCCACATACCCTTTTTGGGAGGCCGGCGTCTTCGTTACCCCTGTGTCCTTAATAGCCGACGCCATCTCCAGTACTTCGTTGATCCGCACCGCCGAGGCCGAAGCTCGAGGCACCATAACGAACATCATGGACACCATAATCAAAGAGAACATGATTTGCATCGCATACTGCAAAAAGGCCATGAGGTCGCCGACCTGCATATGGTCCCCATTGATTCTTAACCCGCCGAACCAGATGATCGCTACGGAAGACACGTTCAACACCAGCATCATCACCGGCATCATGAACGCCATGATCTTGTTGACCTTGATCGACGTTTCCGTCAAATCGGCGTTCGCCGCGGCAAACCGTTTCTGCTCGTGCGGGATCCGGTTGAAGGACCGGATGACCCGAATTCCGGTGAGCGCTTCGCGCATGACCAGGTTGAGGCGGTCGATCTTTTTCTGGATCGCCTTGAACAGCGGGATCCCTTTGCCGGCAATCAGGAAGATGGCGCCCGCAAGCACGGGCATAATAACGACGAAGATGAGCGACAGCTTCGCATCCTTGGATACGGCCATAATGATCCCGCCAATGCACATCATCGGCGCCATGACCATCATCCGCAGCATCATAATCAGCACCTGCTGAACCTGGGTGATGTCGTTCGTCGTCCTGGTAATCAGCGAGGCTGTTCCCAGCTTATCGAACTCCTCCAGCGAAAAATTGGTCACATGGCCGAACACCTTGGCCCGCAGGCTCATGCCGAACCCGGAAGCCGCTTTGGACGAATAGTAGCTGGCCGCGATCGAGCAGGCCATTCCCCCGAGCGCCACCAGCAGCATGAAAAGTCCAACCCGCCAAATGTACGGCGTGTCGCCCTTGACGACCCCGGTGTCCACAATATCGGACATCAGCGTCGGGAGGTACAGCTCGGAGAGCGTTTGAAAAAATACGAGGACCAAAACCGCCCCCACCAGCAGCCAGTATGGTTTCAAATGCCGGAAAAGTTTGATCATTCTCCATCATCTCCACTTTTTCTTTATATTTCGTTTTGTTCCGTACGGCGATCCCGCTCATGCTTCTGTTCCAAAAAGCGATATACGAGTTCAAGCAAATCGGCCAGTTGATCGCTCCGCGTTTCGCCTAAATAATCGTGCAGCTCCTTGAAATGACGGGTATAAACTTCCCGGCTTTCCTCGCGGATCCGCTCCCCCTTCTCCGTCAGCCTGACCCGGACAACCCGCCGGTCCTCCTCGTCATGCAAACGGACGACCAGGCCCATGGACTCCAAACTGCGGACGAGCGGAGTTACGGTGGGGGCACTGACCCGCATCATCTCGCTGATCGCCGAAATGGTGACGCCCCGCGCGTCTTCCAAGCCCCCTTTTTCAATCATGGACAGGACGCGGAGCTCGCTAGGCTTATAGCCTTCCAGCACCTTCTTGTGCCAGTCCGCCCTTCGGAATCGGGCTATCGCCTCCATTAACCGCTGGGCTCCCGGTTCATCGCCCATATTCACTCGATCCCTCCTATTATTTATACAATTTAATAATTAGGTATAATATTTATTAGCAAACCTAATTATAGGAGCCGTTCAAACCAATGTCAAGAAACCGGATTTTCCCACAAAAAAAGACCGCCTGGCGCGGATTCAACGGTCATCCGGCTCAAGCGGTCCATGATTCAGTTTGTCGGTTGTCCGGGGGCCGCGGAGGGTTGTTTCTCCGACCGGCTCCGCATCAGCTCATCCAGGCTGCGGAACTCATAGCCCTGGCGTCGGGCCTCGTCGATGATCGCGCCCAACGCGGCGGCGTTATCCTTGGATACCGAGTGCAGCAGGATCACCGCCCCAGGATGCAGTTGGTCGATGACCTTCCGGTAGGCATAGGGCGCCCCTTTCTGGTCGTTCACGTCCCAGTCTTTATAAGCGACCGACCAAAAGACGTTCGTATATCCGAGCTCCTTGGTGACCCTCAGCACCCGGTCGCTGAATATTCCCCGCGGCGGCCGGAGATAGGCCATACGCTCCGTCCCCGTGAGCTTGGCGGAAGCCTCCTTCACCCGGTCCAATTCTTCCTTGATTTGGCTGTCGGAAATCGTCGTCATGTCCGGATGGCTCCAGGAGTGATTCCCCACCAAATGACCTTCCGCGGCCATACGTCTGACCAGCTCCGGCTGATCCTTTACGTAATGGCCTGTAATAAAGAAGACCGCCGGCACCTTTTTCGTCTTCAAGGTATCCAGAATCGGCGCGGTGTAACCGTTCTCGTACCCGTTATCAAAGGTAAGGAACAGATCTTTGCGGGTCGTGTCTGCGAGAAAGACCGCCCCGTGCTTGTCCACGATCTCTTTAAACCCCTCTTGGTCGATGGAGGGAAGCTGTCCGCCGACGCTTTTTTTGAAGCCGAAGTGATAAGGATGATCGGCGGAGGCCGCGAGGGCGACAGCCTGATCCGGTTTGTCGGGCAAAGCCGGGGCTCCAGCACCGTATGCGACCCCTCCGGTCACCGGGCCCAGAAGAAAAGCGGCGAGCAGCCCCAAAATCAAGGATCCTTTCATTAGGAAAGTTCTCTCCTCATCTTCTTGGATTGTTCGTAACTCGCCTTAATTTCAACACTTTTCTTCCGGAATATGCATTATTCTGCCGGCTTGTCCGCCAAGTGGCTATGCTTGCGCCCGTAAGAGAAATAAACGATCAGTCCCAGCGCCATCCACACCAGGAAAGCGATCCAGGTGATTCCCGGCAGGCTGATAAGCAAGTAACCGCAGGCCGCCGCCGCTAAAAGCGGAATCCAGGGCACAAGCGGCACCTTGAAAGAACGGTTCAGGTCCGGACGGGTCTTGCGCAGAATAATGACCCCGATCGAAACGGAAACGAACGCGAACAATGTTCCGATGCTGACCAGATCCGCCAGCTTGTTCAGGGGAATCATTCCCGCAAACACGGCGACAACGATCCCGGTAGCCCAGGTGCTCACCGAAGGCACCCCGGTTTTCGGATTCAGCCGGGACAGTTTCTCCGGAAGCAGGCCATCGCGACCGATGGCGAAAAAGAGCCGCGTCTGTCCAAACAGGAGAACGAACAGCACCGTAGTGATGCCGACGATCGCCCCCAGCGAAATAAAGCCGGCCACCCAGTTTTGATGGATGAACTGGAGGGCAAAGGCGACCGGATTTTTTACATCGAGCAAAGTATAAGGAACGATTCCCGTCAAAACGGCCGTCACCGCAATGTACAACAGAGAACAAACGACCAGCGACCAAATGATCCCCTTGGGCAAATCTTTTTGCGGATTTCTCACCTCTTCGGCGGCCGTGGCCACAACGTCGAAGCCGATATATGCCAGAAATGCGGTAGCTGCCCCTGTCACGACGCCTCCGAAGCCGAACGGCATGAACGGTGTCCAGTTGGATGGCTTCACAAAGAAGGCTCCAATAACGATGAACAGGAGAATGACGGCCACCTTCAGGATCACCATGATCGAATTAAGCCGCGTCGATTCCTTGGCTCCGCGCGATACGATATATGTCAGCAGAAGTACGATAATGACGGCGGGCAAATCGACATACGTGCCTGCCCCCGGGTTAAAGGCACTGCTCAGCGCCCTGGGAATCTCCATACCGAATCCGGCCAGAAGGCCCTGGAAATAGCCGGACCAGCCGCTGGCGACCATGGAAGCGGCAAAGCCGTATTCCAGAATCAAGTCCCAGCCGAGCACCCAGGCGATGATCTCCCCAAAAGTCGCGTAGCTGTAGGTGTATGCACTGCCCGATACGGGAACCATCGAAGCGAATTCGGCATAGCACAGTGCGCAAAAAGCGCAGACAATCCCGGCCAGCAAAAAGGATAGAACCAACCCGGGACCCGCGTGTTTGGCCGCGGCCACCCCGGTCAGCACGAAGATCCCCGTTCCTACGACGCAACCGACACCGAGCATCGTAAGATCGAACGCGCCGAGTTCCTTTCTCAATCCTCCGGTACCCGCCGCCTCTTTTTCTTGTAGCATGGATGTAATTGATTTTCTTCTAAAAAAACTCATTCAGGCTCTGTCCCCTAGTTAACCGGATTTGAAATCACATTCCGCTATTATATAAAAACTAAGCCCGTGTGGAAAGTTCAAACTTCATGGGTAGTCTCTCCAATACGTGAACATTTTATGGTTTTTTACCCTTGTAAATTTCTCCCGAGCCGCTTGAAGGAGAGGAAAGAACCTCCTGCGCAAATCGGATCCATTCCCGGGTCGCGAACGACAAATACCGGTCTTCCCGCCAAACAATGCCCAACTTCCAGGGAATCACCGGGTTAATTAAAGATAGGATCCGCACGCGCTCTTCATCGATTTCACGGCAGATGGTTTCCGGCAAAAGCGTAATCCCCAGCCCAACCCCCACCATTTCACTGATCAAATCCCATTGCGAGCTTTCGTAAATCACGCGCGGCTGAAAGCCCGCCTTCCCGCATTCGCCGATGATCCGGTCATGCAGTGTAAAATCTTCGCGGAACAGGACGAATCCCTCCTCCGCGAGCTCGAACAGCTCGACGCGTTTCCTGTCCGCGAGGTGATGATCTCTCGGCACAACGAGCCTCAGCTTCTCCTCCACGAACGGGAAGCTGCTCAGCCCCTCCTGCACCGTGGGCAGCACGACCACGCCGACCTCCAGGAGCCCGTCCGCCACATCGGACTCGACTTTTTTCGCTCCGTCTTCAAACAGCTGAATCGTGATCTCCGGGTAACGTTGATGAAACTGGCCGATGACCCGCGGAAAAAAACTCGAACCCACCATGGGCGGCAGGCCGATCCGGATATGGCCCCTTTTCAGATTGCGCAAATCGTCCAGTTCGGCCGTCAAGTTTTGAAAGGAGGCGACGATTTGTTGGGCCTGGGCCACGATCAGCTGTCCCGCGTCGGTCAACTCGACTCTTTTTCCGACCCTGTCAAACAGTACGACCCCGAGTTCCTCTTCCATCCCTTTTATCGTTTTGCTGATGGAAGGCTGCGTAATATAAAGGGCATCGGCCGCCTTGGTAAAGCTTTTGAGGCGGGCCACCTCGATCAGGCATTGCATTTGCCGAATATCCATCGCCAAACAACTCCTTTATTAACTCTTTTCCCATAACCAAATCGAATCTTATCTATTCAGTATATTCATTTTACTCATGAAAGCAATTGATGTAATATTTCATTACCAAGTTTACAACATCAAAGGAGCCGTAAGTATCATGGGAAATCTAAAAATGATCTGCCGCATTGTGCTGCAAATCGCCATTCTCGTCTTGTTCTCCCTGGCCATGAACTTCCTTGCGCAGGCGCTTCATTTGCCGATTCCGGGCTCTATACTGGGCATCATTATTCTGTTTGCTTTATTGAAGACGGGCGTGATCAAGCTGGTCTGGATCGAGCAGGGGGCCAATTGGCTGCTTGCCGAATTGCTGCTGTTCTTCATTCCGGCCGCGGTCGGCGTGATGAAATACATTCCGCTTTTGGAGCATGACGGGTTCCGCATTCTGACCGTCGTCATTCTCAGTACGGTGACCGTTATGGTCAGTTCGGGGCTAATCGCCGCGCGCATCGCCAAAAGAAAGGAGCATAAGACATCATGATTCAGGGCTGGATTTGCCTTATCGTAACCCTTGCCGTCTATGCCGTATCCAAGCAGATTTACCGCATCCGGCCGCGGGTCTACCTGTCGCCCTTGCTGATTACGCCGCTTGTGCTGGTGATCGGCCTGCTCTTGGTCGGTGTTCCTTACGAGACCTACCACGCCGGGGGGAAATGGCTCAGCGCCATGTTACAGCCGGCAACGATCGCCTTTGCCGTTCCCCTGTACAAATACTATAACGTCTTGAAAAAACACGCCGTCGAAATTCTCGTCAGCGTGCTGACCGGCTCTGTCGTCGCCATGTGCACCTCGGTGATTTTGGCGGAGTGGATGCACCTGGACAGCCGGCTGATCAGCAGCCTAGTCCCCCGTTCGGTCACGACGCCGATCGCGATGAGCGTGTCCCAGGTCATCGGGGGCGTACCGAACATTACGGCTGTCTTCGTGATCATAACCGGTCTGCTCGGCGCGATGCTCGGACCGCTGGTCGTAAAAATGTTCCGCATCGAAGGCGAGGTGGCCCGCGGTGTACTGTTCGGCACCAGCGCTCACGGCACCGGCACCTCCAAGGCGTTTGAGCTCAGCTCGCTTACGGGCACGATCTCCAGCATCTCGATGATTGTCGCCGCCCTGTTCACGCTGGGCGTTGCCCCGGTGCTGATTTCCGTATTGCTTCGTTAAGTACGGTACAACTATTGTTTCCTCCTAATGTTTAGCATATAGATTTCTCTTATGGACCCCGCTATTGGCGGGGTCATTTTTTATTTTGCGCCTTCGGCCATGGTGCGAATTCCTGCAGGAAGTTTAACGGTCGTCAGAGCCGTTATTTTGCGATTGAATCGCGTTTTGGTATTCTAACGGTCGTGTGGGCCGTTATTTACCTTCATTTCGACCAAACCAGCCATGCTTATATGAAATAGGGGCTGTGGCGGCCGTTAGAATTTGGAGTCAGCGTAAACTGGGCAAATAACGGCTGTGACGACCGTTAGAATGGTTTAGAGGTGGAGACGGGGACCTGAGTTCGCCACGTTGCTTGCCGAAGCGGCGGATAGGCCCCAATGGGCAGCACCAGGGAAGGTTTGATGCAATGCAACGTCAGTGATTTTTGCGGCCTTATTTCGCCAAAATGCTGTCGAAATCATCGGTGAAGCAAAAACCACAGGGGCCGCGCTAGAAAGCGCGGCCCCTGTGGTGCGGTCCATCGTCAATCCGATGCTCGTCTTAAGCCGTAGCCAAAGCCGTAAAGACAATCGGGCCGATGACTCTGGCTTGCGTGCCTGCCACCAGGTTTTCTACGGAAAGTACATAGTCATGAACCCCTGGGGCTACATTCACGTCAGCGGCAATCAGAGAAGTGAGGTTTACATTTTCAAAGTCGGTTTCAACCGCTTGAACCGCATAATAAATCTCTTGGCCATCCCGGAAAATGCGGAAAAGCACTCTCGGAATTCCCGTAATTCCCTGCAAGCCGACTGTAGCGTCCAACTGTACCTTGTTCACCGGACGGCCCGCCGGAATCGTCACCCGTACAAGGGCAATCCCTTGCCCCGCCGGCGTCTGCGGCACGTTAATGGCGGCACCGTTTGTGATTGGGGTAGGGACGTTAACGACATGATCCAAAAGCTCTGCCATTTTTTCTTCAACTCCTTCCTGGAATTACTACATTCTATGAAGGGCCACTAGATTCGGAATGGACGAGTTGATTGATATATTTGCATATTTTTACGATTTTAATAGACTCCTGCATTTTTGGATCTCTCTTGTAATTTAACGATCGATTTACTTCGCGTTGACGCCCGGATAACCCCCCTTCTCTAAACTGAGAGAGATCTTACTCTAAGGGAGGAGAAATATCCGTGGACACTTCTTTCCAAAACACGACTTCCCCGGCTGCAACATCCGCATCCGCAACTGAAACCATAGCCCCAGCCTATCCGGTCGAGCGAAAACGCTGGATCTCCCGGATAAAGGAACCCGCCACAGCTTACTTGTTCCTGGCCCCGTCGATCGGGCTGTTCGGATTATTCCTGCTGTACCCCCTGGCCCGCTCCATCTATCTCAGCCTGTTCCTGACCGACCCCCGCGGCCAAATCGCCGCTTATGTGGGACTGGACAACTTCAGGCAGCTTCTGGCTTCGCCCTCCTTCTGGAGCAGCCTGGCGGTCACCGGCAAATTCGCCTTATTGACCGTTCCCGGCGGCATTCTGCTGGGACTCGTCATGTCTGCGCTGGCACACTCCCGGCTAAAGGGGATGCGGTTGTTCCAGTTTATATTTTCGCTGCCGCTGGCCTTATCGGTGAGTACGTCCGCCGTCATCTGGATGATGTTGTTTCATCCTACGCTCGGCATGTTCAACTACTTTCTCGATTTGGCCGGAATGCCGGCGATCCAGTGGCTGACCGATCCGAAATGGGCGCTTCTCTCCATTTCCATCATGACGGTCTGGATGAATTCAGGCTTTAACTTCATCGTCCTGCTCAGCGGACTTCAAGGAATTTCCGAAGACATGTACGACAGCGCCAAGGTGGACGGAGCCGGGCCGATCCGGACTTATGTACGCATTATCCTGCCGCTGCTCTCCCCCGTCATTTTCTTCCTGACGGTGGTCTCGCTCATCGGAGCCTTTCAAGCCTTCGGCCAAATGCACATTTTGACCAAAGGAGGCCCGGCGGGGTCCACCGAAGTGCTCGTCTACTCCATTTATAAAGAGGCGTTCGTCAACTACCAGTTTGGCACGGGAAGCGCGTATGCGATCGTTCTGTTCCTGATCATTTTGGTGTTCACGATTCTCCAATTTACCTTTGTGGAAAAGAAGGTGCATTACCAATGACACTTGCCCGCCCGCTGCGCAACAGCCTGATCTATCTTGTGCTCGGACTTCTGTCGCTGTTTATTGTGTATCCGCTGCTTTATACGTTTCTGTCCGTGTTTATGACGCCGGAGGAAGCCAGCCAATATCCGCCTAAGCTCTTTCCTTCCAGCCTGTACCTGGGGAGTCTCGAGACGGTCCTCAACTTGATTCCGGTGGGCCGCTTCATATGGAACAGCTTTATCATCTCGGCCATCGTGATGCTGGGCCAGCTTGTGACCGCCAGTCTGGCGGCTTACGCCTTCGCGTTCATCTCGTTCCGTGGCAAAGCGATCTGGTTCGCCGTTTTCCTGTCCACGATGATGATCCCCTGGGAGGTCACGATGATTCCCAATTTTTTGCTGATCAGATCCTGGAACTGGCTGGATACATACCCCGGACTCGTGTTTCCGTTCTTGGCCACGGCGTTCGGCGTGTTTTTGCTGCGCCAGTTTTATCTGCAGCTGCCCAAGGAGTTGTTTGAAGCCGCCCGAATCGACGGGTGCGGTCACTTTCGCTATTTCGCATCCGTCGTTCTGCCGCTGTCCCGCCCGGGAATGGCTACGCTTGCCGTCTATGTCTTTTTGAACACATGGAATATGTACCTGTGGCCGCTGCTCATCACCAACACACCGGAGATGCGAACGGTCCAAATCGGAGTCAGCATGCTTCAATTCGAAGAATTTACCGCCTGGAACCTTGTATTGGCGGGAGTCGCCTTGGTGCTGCTGCCTTCGCTCCTGCTCATAGTTATCGGATTAAAGCAGCTTGTTCGCGGTCTTACGGCGGGCGCGGTCAAAGGATAAAGGGTATGCCTTACAATCCCCGTCCGCTCAAGGACGGTTTATATACATTCCGACAATAATCCATAATCCAAGGGAGAGAATAAACCGAAATGAAACAATCCAAGCTGAAAAGTTCATTCTTACTGGTAACCGTACTTTTGCTGGCCCTGGTGGTTTCGGCCTGCGGAGGAGGTGCCGGCACGAATACGGCGGAAACCGCGGGTGCGGCCGGCAACCAGGGCGGCGCTCAAAGCGGTTCGGAAGGGACGACGCAGGGGACGCCCGCCGACAAGACGAAAGTAACCTGGTGGCATTCCATGGGCGGGGAACTCGGCAAAGCGGCCGATCAATTGGTCGCCGATTTCAACGCTTCCCAGGATGGGGTCGAAGTCGAAGCGATCTATCAGGGCACCTACGACGAAAGTTTGAACAAAATGAAAGCCTCTATGGATTCCAAAACCGGTCCCTCCCTGATTCAGGTATACGAGATCGGCTCACGCTTCATGATCGATTCCGGGGCCATTACGCCGGTTCAGAAATTTATCGATGAAGAAAACTACGATGTCAGCCAACTGGAGGAAAACATCGCCAGCTACTATACGTTCGACAGCCAGCAGTATTCGATGCCTTTCAATACGTCGAATCCGATTCTCTATTATAATAAGGATCATTTCAAAGCCGCCGGACTTGATCCGGACAAAGCTCCCGCCACTTACGAGGAAGTGAAGAAAGCGGCCGAGGCGTTGGCTCAAAAAGGAACGCCGGCCTCCTTTGCGATCTACGGCTGGTTTATGGAGCAGTTCTTCGCAGGCCAAGGGGCCGAGTACGTGGATAACGGCAACGGGCGGACGGCTCCGGCCGGGCAATCCCTGGTGAACGGCGATGCCGGGGTTAAGACCCTGGACTGGTGGAAAAGTTTGATCGACAGTAAAGCGGCCATCAACCTCGGCCGGAAAACGGACGACACGAAGAAGGCCTTCATCGCCGGGCAGGTCAGCATGACGCTGGACTCCACGGCCAGCCTCAGAGGCATCGTCGACGGCGTAGCCGACAAGTTCGAAGTCGGGACCGCGTTTCTTCCGAAGCCGGACAGTGCGGCGGACGGCGGGGTCGTGGTCGGCGGGGCCAGCCTGTGGATTCTGAACAACAAGCCGGAAGCCGAGCAAAAAGCGGCCTGGGAGTTTATCAAATATTTGGCCGAACCGCAAACGCAAGCAAAATGGCATATTTCTACAGGATACTTCCCGATTACGAAAAAAGCTTACGACGAGCAGATCGTCAAGGACAATCTCGCCAAGTATCCGCAGTTCCAAACGGCCATCGACCAACTCCATGCCAGCAAGCCAAGCCAGGCCACACAAGGCGCTGTCATAGGCGTATTCCCGGAGGCCCGCCAAATCGTGGAGGGTGCGATCGAAGAGGCGCTCGGCGGCTCCAAAACGACCCGGCAAGCCCTCGATGACGCGGCCAAGGCGATTACGGAGAAAATCGGCAACTACAACAAAACCGTAAAAAAATAGGCTAGAGACAAGCTGAACAAAAAATAAACGAACCCGCAAAGTTCACACTTTTTTCTTAAAAAAAAGGGAACTTTTTGCGGGTTCCTTTTGTCTAGATATATGTATCGCTCCCGTTGGCGCTCGCACATTGTCGAATCGGGCCAACTAGGGTATGATCATATTATTTGGGTATGATTTTGATTCCAGTAAAGAGGTGTACTAAAGTTTGCTTTTTAACTCTTATGAATTTCTATTCGCCTTTTGGCCCATTACCTTTGTCGTCTACTTTTTGATGAACCGTTTTTGTCCGCCTATTGCGGGCAAAATTTGGCTCGCCGCATCATCTCTGTTCTTTTATTCCTGGTGGAGCATCAAATCGCTGCCTCTGATTCTCGCTTCGATTGCTTTTAACTACATTATGGGACGAAGCATCAGCCACGCCCGCCAGATGCGAACTCGAAAGCTGCTTCTTACGCTGGCGATCGTCGGGGACGTTCTTTTCCTGGGCTATTATAAATATGCCGACTTCCTGATCGACAACGTAAACTCGCTGTTCTCCGCGCAGATCGAATTGCTTCGGCTGGCTTTGCCGCTCGGAATCAGTTTCTTTACCTTTACGCAAATCGCCTATCTGGTCGATGCTTACCGGGGAACGGCCAAAGAATACAGCATCGTTAACTATGTTCTATTCGTGACCTTCTACCCGCATCTGATCGCGGGACCTATTCTGCATCATAAAGAGATGATGCCCCAGTTTGACCGCGCCCGCAGCAAAGTCATTATTCCCGGCAACGTCGCCCGGGGGTTGTTCATCTTCTGTATCGGCCTGTTCAAAAAAGTGGTGATCGCCGACACGCTGGCGCCTATCGCCACCCAAGGTTTTGACGTGTCGCAGAACCTGAGTCTAGTGGAAGGCTGGACGACTTCGCTGGCCTATACGATGCAGCTTTATTTCGACTTCAGCGGTTATTCCGACATGGCGATCGGGATCGCCCTGCTCTTTAATATCAAGCTGCCGATCAACTTCAACTCGCCCTATAAAGCGGTCAGCATTCAGGACTTTTGGCGCCGCTGGCATATGACCCTAAGCCGTTTTCTAAAAGACTACATTTATATCCCGCTGGGCGGCAACCGCAAAGGGCATTACCGCACCTACTTCAACCTGGTCGCCACCTTTGTCATCGGCGGGATTTGGCATGGAGCCGGCTGGACCTTTATTATATGGGGGCTCTTGCACGGGATCGCGCAGGTGATTCAGCGGCTGTGGAAAAAAACCGGCATCGTCCTTCCACATTGGATTGCCTGGTTTATTACCTTTATGTTTATCAACTTCAGTTGGGTGTTCTTCCGCGCCAAGGATTGGGACGACGCGCTCAAGGTGCTCCGCGGCATGTTCAATTTCGGCCATATCGGCGTGTCCACGTCGCTGCTGGGACAGGTTGCCCTGGTCGGTGCCGCCCTGCTGGTTGCCGTGTTCGCCCGGAACTCGATGGAGATGAAAATGAAATTCCGGCCCAATGTCCGGTATGCCGCGTTCATCGCGTTTCTGTTCGTATTTTCAGTGCTTTATTTTAACCAGGTTAGCGAATTCCTGTACTTTACCTTTTAATGCGCGCTTGGACGTATAAATTCTCTGTGATTTAGAAAGGGAGATCACCTCTTGAAGAACTTGCGTTTTATTGTTACGTTTCTGGCCTTTGTGCTGCTGTTTGGGGCCATTGTCGGAACGTTTGTCTTTGCCGTGGATCCTCTGCAATTGTATCGTAAGGCGTCCTATCCGCCTCTTTTTTCGCGAGAGCAGCGATATCAGAACCCGGGCCTGGCCAAAAATTATGACTACAACATGGTCATTATCGGCAGTTCCATGACGGAGAATTTCCTGCCCACCGAGGTTGGCAAAAAGCTGGGCGGCGACGTGCTCAAGCTCTCCACAGAAGGATCGACCGCCAAAGAGCAGCGGATGATGGCCGACTTGGCCGTAGGGACGGGACAGGTCAAAAAAATTCTCTGGGGGCTGGACTATTTCTCCCTCCGCGAAAATTCGGTAAGGGACGAAGCGTCCTTTCCGTTCTATCTGTATGATGACAATCTGCTGAATGACTATAAATACATCTTTAACATTTCGAACGTAAAACATGCCTTTGGCGCCTTGTTCCTGCCCAAAGACAAGAAGCCGCAGTACCGCAATTTGGAGACGCTGAACAACTGGAGCTCCATGAATTACTATGGAGCGAAGCGGGTGATGGCCAAATGGAAGGAGGCCTGGCTCGCCGAGCAGACTTCCGGAGAAAGCGAACCTTCGCTTGACCTCGTCAAGCAGCGGTTCCAGGAGAACATTCTCAGTTTGGTCAAGGCGCATCCCGAAATCGAATTTATTTTCTATTATCCGCCGTACTCCGTCATCCGCCAGCAGGTTTGGTACAGCCTGAACCCGCAGCGTTTCGCCAATCAACAGGAAATGAAAATATATATGTACGAGCAGTTAAGCGCTTTTGACAATGTCAGCATCCATGATTTCCAAAGCGACAGCAAGATCACTTACGACCTTACGAAGTATAAAGACCTGTCTCACCACTCGGGGTCGATCAATCAGCGGATCGTCGATGAAATTGCCGCGGGGACGCACAAGGTTACCGCCTCCAATCTGGAGCAGATTAATCAGGACTTGGAGCAGCAGGTGAAAACTTTGGTCATCAATGAGAACGGGCCGATTTTCTCGCTGACGCTCACGGTGAACGGGCAGCCAGCCACCTTCAGTCAAGTCCCGACGACCTCCAAAGACCAGGTGCGGGTTCCGCTGAAAGAATTTGCGCAGGGGATCGGAGCGGAGTTCGATTACGATACCGGCACCAAAAAAGCGACCCTTGTTAAGGGAGGGAACGAGCTTGTGTTCAGCGTAGGCGATCCGATCGCCAGTCTGAATGGACAGGCTGTCGACCTGAAGGCACCGGCGGTCATCGTTAAGGAGCGGTTGGTCGGTCCGGTGAAGCAAATCACCGAACTGCTGGGCGGCCAAGTGACCGAAACGGAAACGGACGGTCCTTACTTCCTCAATTACGACTTGTCCTTCTAAAAAATAGGGGCGATTCCGTAAGCACGCGAGTGCGCGGAATCGCCCCTTTTGCGTATTAAGCTTCAATTCTAACCGGTTTGCCGGCCGAAGCCGATTCCAGAGCCGCGCAAGTCACGCGCTGGGTCTTCACGGCATCGGCGTAGTCGGATAGAATCCCGGAGGTATCGCCGGTCCGTAAGGCGTGAATAAAGGCTTCATTCTCCTTAAGATACGGACTATCTCCAATGGTATAAGAAGTTTTTTCACCCGTTCCGATGATGTTCAGCCGGTCGGGATTCCAATCCAACATTCCCGCCCCGGTGTACAGCTTCAAGCCGACTTCCCCAACGCCGCCGGGTAACGCGCAGGTGTTGGAAATGTTGGCGATGGCTCCGCTGCGCAGCTTCAAAGTGACGGTGCCTACATCCGGAACACCCACCTGCTCGAATTGGGTATGGACTACGCGGTTGGCATAGGTGGCGTACACTTCTTCCACTTCACCGGCCAGATAGCGCAACAAGTCGACGATATGAGTCGTTTGCTCAATAAACTGTCCGCCGGAGCCCTCCTGTCGTCTCCACCAGGAAACCTGCGGCATATCCCCCATCCAGGTGCCTAAAGCCATGGCGAGCGTTTGTCCGGCCATACGCTCTTTGAGCATTTGGATGGTCGCTTTGTAACGGAAGTGATATCCTACCGCATGAATTAACGGCTTGTCCTCCAACTTGCCGAGAATTTCCGACGGGGTATCCAGATTCGTGCCGACCGGCTTCTCCACCAGAAACGGAATGCCCCTGCCGATCAGCTCAGACTCGATCTCTCCGTGCGCCATGGGCGGGACGCAAATATAGACGGCATCGAGCTTTTCACGGTCCAGCATATCCGTCAAGCCGGCATACCCGCGAGCCCCGGGGTACCGGCTTGCCATCTCTTCCGCCTTCGCCCCGCTTGTCCCCAAAATGGCGGCTACCCGCACCCCGTCCATTCCGGCCAATATGTCGCCGTGAACTTTACTGAACCAGCCCGTCCCAATGATTCCGATATTTAATTCCAATCGATAACCTCCTTTGTCTCGATATATAGGTTTCTTTAAGCGTAGCGATTCTGTCGCAGAATCACAAGCGGAGAAATCCAAAAACTTATCAGCTTTCCTCAGAACTGTACTTGAAAAGTTAACAGTTAGACCTTATACTAAATTTACCTTAAAAATTGAATTATAAATATCAAGGAGGATGCGGAGAGATGAGAGTTACAGAGAACGTAAATTTGCATGATTTTTATACGGTATTGAAAGAGCGGCATTCGGTTCGAGCTTACGATCCCAGCGTCAAAATTTCCAAAGAAGAAATGACGGAGATGCTGGAGCTTGCTTCGTCCGCCCCTTCCTCTTCCAATCTGCAGCCTTGGCGCTTTCTGGTCATCGACGACCCAAGCTTGAAGGAAAAGCTGCTGCCTATCGCCAACAACCAGCAGCAGGTCGTCGACGCCGCGGCGGTCGTTGCCGTGCTTGGAGACTTGAAATCCTATGAACAGGCGGATGCGATTTACTCCAAAGCGGTCGAAGCCGGGTACATGGACGAACCAACGAAAAGTTCCTTTGTGGAACGGCTGCAAACCATGTATGGCGGACTGAAACCCGAGATTCTCCACCAGGTGAACGTGCTTGACGCGGGCCTTATTTCGATGCAATTTATGCTCGTTGCCAAAGCAAAGGGCTATGATACCATTCCTATGGGCGGCTACGACGCCGTTAAATTTGCCGAAGCCTTCAACCTCCCGGAAACGCTGAAACCCATTCTGCTGATCGCCGTGGGCAAGGCGGCCAAACCGGCACACAGCACGGTTCGCTTGCCGATCGGGCAGATCACGCATTGGAACGCAATATAAGTCGCGGATATCAATAAATATGAAATAAACTCCAAAAACCGGCCAATGGGGGCCGGTTTTCTTTTTCCATTTTTAACAGGATAAATGAGAACATTGGGAAGCATACGGATAAATAAAGGAGAAAAAATAACGGTAAAAACCTGCCGTTCTCTCCTTCATGAACGTTTAAATTCCCGGAAAAAGCTGACATAGACTGTGAAGTTCATCTCAAATGGTCATCAACTTCATCTAAATAAAGTTTTGTTTATATCTTACATGGATATTACAATAGGAGTTAGAAAAATCGTGAAAAATGGAACAAACCATATTGTGACAAAACGAAAGGTGGAGAAAAGATTGGCTATTACAACACAATCGAGCCCTGAACTTCAAGTGGCCCAGTCCTATGTGAATGAAGTGTATGAAACCGTCAAGAAGCGCAACCCGGGGGAAAGCGAATTTCACCAGGCCGTAAAGGAAATTCTTGACTCCCTTGTGCCGGTTTTTGCGAAGAATCCCAAGTATAAGGACCATGCGATTCTGGAAAGAATCGTCGAGCCCGAAAGACTGATCTCCTTCCGCGTTCCTTGGATTGACGATCAAGGGAACGTGCAGGTCAACCGCGGCTTCCGCGTGCAATTTAACAGCGCCATCGGCCCTTATAAAGGCGGACTTCGCTTCCACCCTTCCGTGAATGCCAGCATCATCAAATTTCTCGGCTTCGAGCAAATTTTCAAGAACTCCTTGACCGGGCAGCCGATCGGCGGCGGTAAAGGCGGTTCCGACTTCGATCCGAAGGGCAAATCGGATAATGAAGTCATGAAATTCACGCAGAGCTTCATGACGGAACTGTCCAAATATATCGGTCCGGACACCGACGTACCGGCGGGCGATATCGGGGTAGGCGCGCGTGAAATCGGCTTTATGTTCGGCCAATACAAACGCCTCCGCGGCGGCAACGAAGCCGGCGTCCTGACGGGCAAAGGCCTCACTTATGGCGGAAGCTTGACGCGGACCGAAGCAACCGGCTACGGCCTGGTTTACTTCACGGACGAAATGCTGAAGACCAAGGGCGAAAGCTTTGCCGGCAAGACGGTCGTCGTCTCCGGTTCGGGCAACGTTTCGATCTATGCGATCGAGAAGGCGCAGCAGCTCGGCGCCAAAGTCGTGGCCTGCAGCGATTCGAACGGATACGTATACGACAAGAACGGCATCAATCTGGATACCGTGAAGCGTCTGAAAGAAGTGGAAAGAAAACGGATCAAGGAATATGTGAGCGAGCATCCGTCGGCCGAATATCATGAAGGCTGCGAAAATATCTGGAGCATTCCTTGCGATATCGCTCTGCCTTGCGCCACGCAAAACGAAATTAACGAAGAAGCGGCCAAAACTTTGGTAGCCAACGGTGTAAAATTCGTGGCCGAAGGCGCCAACATGCCTTCCACCCTGGAAGCGATCGAAGTTTACCTCAGCAATGACGTGTACTTCGGACCGGCCAAAGCGGCCAATGCCGGCGGGGTTGCCGTTTCCGCTCTGGAAATGGCGCAAAACAGCGCAAGACTCGCCTGGTCCTTTGAGGAAGTGGACGCCAAACTGAAAGACATCATGAAGAACATCTACAGAAACAGCGTAAACGCGGCTGAAGAATACGGCCATCCGGGCAACCTGGTGGTTGGCTCGAACATCGCCGGCTTCCTGAAAGTAGCCGACACGATGGTAGCGCACGGCGTCATCTAATATCATAATAAGACAGGGTGTCCGTCGGCCAATCAGGCTGGCGGACACTTTTTATTTACGGGAAAACCTCCCGCTGGATTATTGGCAAGTCTGCACAAAGAGCCTCCCCTCTAACTGACGAGGGAAGGCTCTTTTGGGGTTTGGCTATTGAATTAGTATGCCAAAGCGTCCAGGGCTTTGATATGAGACAGGTAGCGGATGTTGCTCGCTTCCTTCATCAGCGTTGCCGGCAATCCGCGCAATTGGCTGTTGCTTGCGCCGATCGTAGCTACCGCATCCTTGCGGCCCAGGCTTGCCAGTGTACCCGAGTTTACCGGGCTGAACGTTTCCAGATGTCCGCCGGTCAGGTAAGCGTACAGGTTATAGCCGATCAGCTCGCCCATTTGCCAAGCGATTTGTGCGGTTGGCGGGTATGGACGGCCGTCCGCACCGAAGTATACGGCGCTGTCGCCAGCGACGAATACGTCTTTATGCGACGTGGATTGCAGGAATTCGTTGACCGTGGCCCGGCCGCGGTTGACCTCAAGGCCCGACTCGCCGACCAGCGGATTTCCTTGCACACCGCCTGTCCATACGAACGTGTTCGCCACTATTTTTTGCCCATCCTGCAGATCGATCGTATTGCCTTCCACATTCGTAACGGGCAACCCGGTCAGGAATTTGACGCCGCGCTTCTCCAAACTATTCGTTGCTCGCTCAATCAGGTTGTCCGGCAGTACCGGCAAAATTTTAGGACCGGCTTCGACCAGCATCAACTGAACTTCTTCTTGTTTAATGCCGTATTTCTTGCTCAGCTCAGGCAGCTTGTCGGCGATTTCGCCCACCAGCTCGACCCCGGTCAAACCGCCGCCGCCGATCAGAATCGTAGCGTCCGCCGGATTCTTCGATTTCGCGTATTCAGCCAGCTTCTCTTCGATATGGCGATGAATGCGGTTGGCGTCGTCGGCCGATTTCAGCACCATGCTGTACTGCTCCAGCCCCGGAATCCCGAAGTAAGCCGTGATGCTGCCAAGCCCTACAACCAATGCATCATAAGTCAAAACCGTACCGTCGTGCAATTTGACTTGCTTGTTGTCGACCGAGAAGCTGTCGACCTTGGTGATGCGAAGATCGATGTCTTTGCCCTTGAACAGTTTCTCGAGAGGCAGCGCCACCGCGCGTTCCGCGATGCTTCCCGCAGCCAGACGATGCAGCTCGGTAATAATTTGATGTGTCGGATATTGGTTGACAACCGTAACCCGTGCTTGTTCTTTGGTCATGTATTTCCGAATATTCAAAGCGCTCAGTACGCCGCCGTAACCGGCGCCCAGGATGACAATATGTTTAGACATAGTAATTCTCCGTCCTCCGTTCTGACAAATTAAGATGGTAAAACCTTAAAGATAGCGCGTCTATTTTTGTTGTCTGCTCTTCTCACCCGCGACTTGAAGATAAGCGTTCACGAAACGGAACAGCTTTTGCGCTTCCGGATCCTTGAGCATTTTGAGCAGCCCAAACAGACCGATGACTTCCTGACTTGCATCAGCGCGGTCTTTGGCCTCAATGACGGTGGCTGCAATATTTTTAACCGTGCCTACAACTGGACCGGCAATTTCAGAAATCGCACCCACCGTATCGCTCTTTAAAGTTTCATCCGTCGCAACGGTTTTGGCAAAATCGTAAGACTTCGTCAGAATATTCACCAGCTCGGTTAATTTCGGCAGCTGTTGAACCAGGACTGTCAAGGATTCCTGAACCTCAGGCTTGAGCAGTTGATCAACGATATCGCGTTGAGCCTGGTCGCTGGACGTGACCGTCGTTTCTTGTACAGATTTTGTTTCCGTGTTCGCTTCCGACATACCAATTCTCCTTTACATTAAGCCACAGTGCTTGAATTTTGGGTTAATAGGGTCCCAATTCCCCCACCAAACTCGCTAGAGTTAGTGAAAAATTGAACATTTAATCAGTAAACAACCCGATATAGATTGTAACATACTTTCAACAAAAATAGTCATTAAGTTTTAACTTAATGACTATAATCTGAGATTTTTATCATAGTTTGTCCGATTTTAAGAGGAGTATGCGGTGCTGCTCAATTTTGATACCCAAACCCGGTCGCGATCTCTTGTAAAAAATCATAAAAAAGCTTTTCCGTGGGCGGCAGCTCCCGCGTCGCTGGCACGATAACACCTACGTCCCGGGTGACCTGCGGCTCCGTAATAGGTAGAATCACGATACTGGAGGCAATATGCTCGCTGAGGGCGATTTCCGGAAGAACGGTCAGTCCAAGTCCTGCGGAAACGAGTCCTTTGATCGCGTCCAGATCGTCTCCCTCAAAGGCTACCTTCGGCTGAAATCCAAGATTGTCGCAGGCTTTCACAACGATGTCGCGCAGGACGAACCCTTCGGGAAACAACACGAACAAGTCCTCCTTCAGTTCGCTCAACTTGACGGAGTCTTCTTCCGCCAGCGGATGATTCTCCGGGAGCAGCGCGACAAATTTTTCCCTGAACAACACCGTCCCTTTAATTTGCGCTTCCTGCTGGGGTACGGGACCCATAATCGCCAGATTCAGATCGCCTTTGGCCACCCAATCCACCAATTCCCGGTAAGAACCGTGCTGCAGCTGAAAATGCACCGCCGGATACCGCTCCCGGAAGCTTGAAACCGCCTTCGGAATCATTTGCGCCGCCATACTGCTCGGAAAGCCGATCCGCACCGTTCCTCTTTCAGGGTCCAAATATTCGCTGATTTCCTGCTGCGCACTTTCAATCACCTTCATCAAGTGCTCCATGTGCCCCAGAAATAACCGGCCAATGGGGGTCAACTTCACCTTGCGTCCCTCATGAATGAACAGGTCCACCCCCAGCTCGGCCTCCAGCTTGAAAATCTGCCTGCTCACCGCCGACTGCGAAACATGAAGCGCATACGACGCCTCAGTGACGTGCTCCAGCTTCGCGACCTCTATAAAATATTGAATTTGCCTAAGTTCCACGTTTTCCGCACCTCCCCTAACAAAGAACGTCAGGTTCTTCAGGTTTTTAATCCTCATTATATAGGCTTAGCGCCCGGAACGGAAGCTTCCGGGATTCGCACATAAAAAAGCCCGGCGGGATCGTGCGCTCAAGGGGCAATCGCCAGGGCGGGCAGAGCCGCGCCGGCAGGCCGGATGAAGCGCCGGACGGGCGGATTTGCTGCACGGGCTTCGCGGGGGGCGGAGATGATGCACGGGGGGGCGGAGCTGCCAACGCAGGGAGCGGAACCGCTGCGCGGGGGGCGGAGATGATGCGCGGGGAGCGGAGATGATGCGCAGGGGGCGGAGATGATGCGCGGGGGGCGGAGATGATGCACGGGGGCGGCGGAGATGATGCGCGGACGGGCGGAGTGCCGCCTGCCGGAAATTAACGGGATTTCCTCCCGCTAATTTGCGGCCAACCCGCTGTATCCGTGATTTAACTGGAATTTCTCCAGTTAAATTGGGCGTATAGAGCTCTTTTCCCCTCCGGGGGAACAATTAGCTGGAGAAATTCCAGCTAATTGATTCACTGAAGCCGATTAAGGCATAATTAACGGGAGTTTTTCCCGATAATAATTATGGATCAGCGGCGTCAGGTTGGCACCATAGCGCCAATTCGCAGCATATCATCGTAAAAGCCCAAAGGAAACGATATCCTTTGGGCTTCTAAATTCACCATTGGGGACGATCGAGCTCATACAGGTTCCGGTACCTCGGCTCTCGCTCCATCAGTTCGGCGTGGGTCCCCCGCATGAGGACGCGGCCTTCCTCCATAAACAAAATCTCGTCCATCTCTTCCGCAAAAGCGAGATGGTGGGTGACCCATATGAGCGTTTTGCCTGCCGTCGACCGGAAAATGGTCGACATCAGCTCACGCTCGGTCCGCGGGTCGAGCCCGACCGTCGGCTCGTCCAGGATCAGCACCGGCGTGTCCTGCAGCAGCACGCGCGCCAAGGCGACGCGCTGCCGCTCCCCGCCGGAGAAGCGCTGCCCGGTCTCCCGCATCGGCGTATCCAGCCCCTGCGGGAGACCGGCAAGCAGCCCGCCGAGCTGCGCCCGCTCCGCGGCTCGGCGAACGCCCTCCATCTCCGCGTCCGGACGACCCAGCCGGATATTGTTCGCCACCGTCGTGTCGAACAAATGCGGGCTCTGGTTCAGCACGGAGATGATGCGGGGGATGCCGTCCCCATACGCAGCGGACGGCACCCCATTGATCGTGACGGCCCCGGCCCCCGGGACCAGGGCCCCCTGGATCAGCTTCAGCAGCGTCGACTTGCCCGCTCCGCTGCGGCCGATGACGGCGACCCGCTTGCCCTGCGGGAGATCCAGCATCACGCCGTCCACGGAGCGCGGCCCTTCCTCGCCGTAGGCGAAGGAGGTCCCCTCCAGCCTAACGTGCGCGCGCCGGGCCACCGCGTCAAGCTCGGCGGCAGAAGGAACCGCCGCAGCGGCCCCTTCCCCAGCGCCTCCGCCCGAAATCCGCTCCAGCCGGTTCAGCGATTCCCGGTATTCCGGCAGACGCTGGACGGCCTCGGATACCGGCAGGAACGCATCCGCCAGTGGGAACACGATCAGCACAAAAGCGGCGATCAGCGTCGGGTTCAACTGTCCGGCCGCCACTTGGCCGCCGGACCAGTATATCATCGACACGACCGTAAGCCCGACGACAATTTGGCCGATGAGGGCCCGCCAGCGCGCCCAGGCTCTCAGCTTCCGCTCCTTGCGCAGCACAGCCTCCTCATCGCGTTCATATTCGCTTAGAAAATCGGCCGATCTTCCGCTGATCACCCAGTCGCCGATCCCCATCACCGCGTCGGTCAGCTTTTGATACAGCCCGTTCCGCTCCCGCTTGAGTTCGGCATCCATTCTCCGCGTCAGCATCAGCGAAATATAAGGCAGCACCGCGACCAGAATAAAAATGTACAAGGCGACCAATAGCGCAAACCGCACATCAAACGCGCCCAACGCGATCACAGCGGCAGCATAGAGCACCAAGGCGATCAGGCTCGGGAAAACCGTGCGGATATAAACGTTCTGCAATTGTTCGATATCGTCGGCCAACGCGCCGAGTATATCGCCGGTCCGATACCGGGACCGGATGAACAGCGCTTGCGGTTCGAGGATCCGGTACAAGCGCACCCGCATTTTGGAAAGGATCCGCAGCACCGCGTCATGTCCGACAAGCCGCTCCACATAATGGAGCACCGCGCGGCCGATCCCGAAGGCGCGAACGCCGACGATCGGCACGTATACGAGCAGAATATTGTAAGGCATCGTAGCCGATTTGGAGATCAAAAATCCGGAGGTAAACATGAGCATGGACGCCGCCAAAAGCGTCAGCACACCCAGAAGGAGATACAGGGCAAACCGGCCGCTGTACATTTTAAAATAAGGGCTGATCCAGTTTTCCTGCCGCTTCATGCTTTGATCCCCTCCTGTTGCAAGCTGGCCATTTCGTAGTAGACTCCCCGACGCGCCATGAGTTCCTGGTGGGTGCCGCTTTCGGCCACCCGCCCCTGCTCCATGACGATGATCCGGTCCATCTCCCGCATCCAGTGCAGGCGATGGGTAGCCAAAATGACGAGCTTGTCGGCAAACAACGGAAGCATCGTCTCTTTCAATTCGTACTCCGTCTCGATATCGAGATGGGCAGTCGGCTCATCGAGCAAAATCACCGGCCGCTCGCTGAGCAGCGCCCGGGCCAGCGCCACGCGCTGCTCCTGCCCGCCGCTGAGCGGACGCCCGCCGCCGCCGATCGGCTCGTCCAGTCCGCGCGGCAGACTGGCCACCAGGGCGCCGAGCCCAGCGGCTTCCGCGGCCCGCAGCACATCGCCCGGCTCGGCAGCCGGCTTGTTAAAGCGGATATTTTCAGCCAGCGTACCGCTGAAAATATATGGCTTTTGCGGGATGTACGTAATCTGCTCCCGCCACCGCTCCGGGCTCAAGTCGCCCAGCTTGGAGCCGTTCAGCTCGAAGCTGCCCGAGGTCGGCCGCAGAAAGCCGCCGAGCACGTCGATCAGCGTCGACTTGCCCGCCCCGCTTTCGCCGATGATGCCGATCCGGCCCATCCCGCTGAACGTCAAATCTACCCCGTCGAGGGAGGGATGCCCCTCTTCCTCGTGGCGCACCCCGATCCCCCGCAGCACTAGCGTACTCTGCGGGGTCCACGCCAAATCAGCGCCGGCCGGCACCGGCGACGCCTTCGCCGCCTCTTCCCCGGCGGCTCCGACAATCGCCTCCATCGCTTCGCCCGCCTCTTTACCGTCCAGCGTCGCATGGTAGTCGGCGCCGACCATCCGCACCGGCAGGAAATACTCCGGCGCCAGGATCAGCACGGTCAGCGCCGGCAGCAGCCCGATGCGTCCCTCGATCAGCGGCAGGCCGAGGCTGACGGCCACCGAAGCCACAGACAGCATCGTGATGAAATCGAGCGCGAACGAGGACAGGAACGCGACGCGCAGCGTCCGCATCGTCGCGGAGCGGTAGGAATCGCTGACGCGCTCAATGGAATCGATATGCGTTTTGCTGCGCCCCAGAAACTTCAGCGTCTCCAGACCGCGCAGCGAATCGACGAAATGGTTGGACAGGGTCCGGTAAGTCTGCCACTGGCGCTCCGTCTGCTTCCGGGCGGCCAGCCCGATCAGAATCATGAACACGATCAGGATCGGCATCGTGATCATCAGAATGACCGCCGATGTCGTGTTGAGCGTGAACACATAGGCCAACACCAGCACCGGCGTAATCCCCGTAGCCAGCATCCGCGGCAAAAACAGCTCCAGGTAGTTTCGGAACTTCGTCACTCCCTCCAAAACGAGGGTGACCAAATTCCCCGTCCCTTCCCGGCCGGCAAACCGCGGCCCCATCTCGAACAACTTGGCCAGCACTTGCCTGCGCAGTGATTGGCCGGTTTGCTCGGCAAAACGGTAGGCCGTCTTTTGCATGAGCAAGCCGCACCCTTGCCGGACCAAAAACGCAAGCAGGAACAAACCGACCCCGCCGGCTTGTTCCTGCAGCTTGGCGCCGGCAAACAGGGCGGAGACGACCTCCGCCAGCCAGGTTGCCTGCAATATGATAGCGATGCTTTGAATCAGGGTCAGCCCGGCCATGATCGCCATGACCGGCTTGATCCCCCTGTATTTCATCAGTCCGCGACCCATTAGTACTCCAGATGCTCCTTTTCATGAACCCGTTTATGGAAAACAAAGTAGCTCCAAATCTGATATCCCAGTACGAACGGCAGCAGCGTCAGCGCCACGATGGTCATCACCTTCAAAGAGTATGGACCGGATGCCGCATTATCAATTGTAAGCGAAAACGTCTCATTAATCGAGCTTATCATCACGCGCGGGAACAATCCGACAAATACGCCGGAGACGGACAGCGCGATCAGCGCCCCCGTCATCCCGAACGCCCAGCCGTCCCGCTGCTTCGACATGAACATGCCCGCCAGCAGGAAGCAAACGACGCCAACGACGGCCATGGCGGCCAGAATAGCGCCGCGCACTTTAAACACATCCGTTTGGAGGTAGGTCATGACGGCGAAGATGACGAACAAGGCGGCCAGCGGAATCAGCAGTTTTTGCGCCAGCTTGCGCGCACGCTCTCTCAGGCTTCCGGTCGTACGCAGCGAAGCGAACATCAAACCATGAACAAGGCACAGAACGACGACGGTAATGCCGCCGACCAAAGTATACAGATTGACCATGTCGAACAATCCGGCTTTCATTTCCATGTCCGCGTCAATCGGCAGTCCTTTGAGCAGGCCGGAAAATACGACGCCGAGCAGGAATGGCGGCAGCAGGCTGCCCGCGAAAATCGCGACATCCCAGGTGCCTTTCCACTTTCCGTTGGCCACTTTGCCCCGGAATTCAAAGGCCACCCCGCGTGCAATCAGGGCCAGCAGCAGAACGACGAGCGGAGTATAGTATCCGCTGAATAGCGTGGCATACCAGTTCGGGAAGGCCGCGAACATGGCGCCGCCCGCGGTCAGCAGCCACACTTCGTTGGCGTCCCAGAACGGACCGATCGAGTTGATCAGCACGCGGCGTTCCATATCATTTTTGGCGAGGAAACGCGTGCTCATACCGATGCCGAAATCGAACCCCTCCAGGAAGAAGAAACCGATGAACAGGACGGCTACAAGCACAAACCAGAGTTCATTAAGAGACAGCATGGTAACCCTCCTTCGCATAAGGATCGGACGAATGATCGTCGCTCGTGTTTTCGGCATTCGGGCCCTTTTTGATCGTCTTCACGAACAGGTAAACCATCACGATCGCCAGGGCGGTATAGATCGCACAATATGCGATCAGGGAGAACAGCAGTTGCCCCGAGCTTACGCTCGGCGAGACACTGTCTTTCGTCTGCATCAGACCGAACACCGTCCAAGGCTGACGCCCGATTTCCGTCATGATCCAGCCCGAAGTATTCGCGATAAACGGAAGCGAGATACCCCACAGCATAAAGCGGTAAAACCATTTGTTCGGCTGTTCCAGCTTTTTCCGCCAAGCCAGAAATGCCCCGTACATACCGAGAAGAATCATCAAGCAACCGGCCGCGATCATAATCCGGAAGCTCCAGAACGTCGTTCTTACCGGAGGAATATAATCGCCGGGACCATAGGTCTGCTCGTATTCCGCCTGCAGCTCGTGCATCCCTTTCACTTCACCGGAGAACTTACTGTAGGACAGGAAGCTGAGCAGGTAAGGAATTTTAACTTCAAACGTATTGCTCCCGCTCCCCGGATCAATGTGGGCGTATACGGTCCAAGGCGCGGGATCCCCGCTCTTGCCCCAAAGTCCTTCGGACGCCGCCATCTTCATCGGCTGGGTCTTCACCAGGTATTGCGCCTGCTGATGGCCGAACATAGCCGTGCCAAAGGAAGCGATCAAGCCGACGATCACGGCGATGGTAAACGATTTTTTGAAAAATTGAACATCCTGCTTGCGCAGCAGTTTATAAGCGCTGATCCCCGTGATCATGAATGCGCCGGTGGCGAAGGCCCCCAATACCGTATGAGGGAACTCGACCCACAGTTGGCCGTTAGTGATCAAGGCGAAGAAGTCGTTCATCTCGGCCCGGCCATTGTTGATTTCAAAACCGACCGGTCTTTGCATAAAAGAGTTGGCGGCCAAAATCCAGAACGCGGATACCGTCGTCCCGAGGGCTACCAGCCAGATACTAAGCAAATGAACCTTCTTCGACAGGCGGTCCCAGCCGAAAATCCAAAGACCGATAAAGGTAGACTCCATGAAGAACGCGAACAGGGCTTCCACCGCCAGAGGAGCTCCGAACACATCGCCTACGAACCGCGAATAGTCCGACCAGTTCATACCGAACTGGAATTCCTGAATAATCCCCGTGACCACGCCGACGGCAAAGTTAATCAGGAACAGCTTCCCCCAAAACTTTGCCATCTTCTTGTATTCCTCTTTGCCTTTGACGACGTACATCGTCTCCATAATCGCCACGAGCAGAACGAGCCCGATAGACAGAGGCACGAAGAAAAAGTGAAAAATAGTGGTCGCCGCAAATTGAAGTCGTGCAAGCATTAACGGATCCAACATTTTTCTTCCCTACTTTCTAATAATTCTTAACTAATGTGAATTCTATCACGGAATTGTGAGGATACACGGGAAAAAAGTAATAATTTTGTGACAAGAATCACATGACAGATGTCACAATGGTGAACAAATTGCAAAAAACCTTGATAGGACGCTAATTTTTGCATGGCTGTCGATGTGTGAAAAATATGTGTCCGGGCAAAAGAGGGTAAAAAAAAGACCCGCTAAACGCGGGACCTTCCATCCAGTAAATGCCGGACGGTCAGCACGGGGTGGGTCCACAGCATCCGGGGGCCGGCAAAGCGCATTACCTTCTTGATGTCCTCCCGGGGCTCCGGCGCATAGCAGTGAACCGGGCAGGCGGCACAAGTCGTTTTGTTTTCGCCGAAGCGGCAGTACGTCAAACGTTTGAGAGCGTAAGTCAGCAAGTCCTCGCATTCCCGGCATAACCGGGTTGAAGGGACCGTTGGATCACTTGCCGATGTCGGGGACGCAGACGCGCTCGCGCCTTCCGCCGCCTGCACTCCATACGCCTCTTGGACCCGCAAGCGGTGCCGGCTTCTGCAGTAAATGGCGATCATATGCTGAACCGTCTTTTTTTCGCGGACGATTCGCGGTCCTTCCCGCTCCCGGCTCAACGCTTGCTGCGTATTTTTCATGTGGCTCATGGATCGTTCTCATCCTCCGATCGTAGGTAGTTTAAGTCATGATAAGGTTGGCCCGCAAAATAACGGTCATTTTGGGCCAGACTAGCCCGGCTTACGCCAAGGCATGCCCCGGCGTTACCCCAGGCGCTCGCGGGAATCCCGCAGCCCGGCGCTCCGGAATGCCCGCGCCTAACCGCGCTCCTTGATCGCGAACCCCCGCTGCCACAGCACCCAATTGGCCGCCAATAGAAGGGCGGCGTAGAGGTAGACGCCATAGCTCAGCAGCGTTGCCACATAATGGACGAGCGCCAGGCCGCCGAGCAGCAGCATGAGTGGAATCGTGCGAAGGCCGTCGCTCTGCTGCGCTGTTTCGAACCTTTCCGAGAACGGCAGCGCCTTGCTCAGATAGGCGAAGCATAGCACCGAGTACACGAGAATCGCCAGCCCGGCCACGATAAGATCGGGGATGATTCTCCATCCGAACAACACCGCGAACAGGGCAGCTTCCAATGCAAAGACAGGCAAAACCAGCCGTACCAAGGCCGCGAGCAGCGTGCCGCGGTAGATCGGCACCACGTCCTCTCCCAGTGGAAGAGCCCGGTAAATCCAGGCCGCCTTGTAACTTCCCGAGTAGCGAAGCATGATCAGAACCGAAGGGACCAACAAAGCGCAAAAGTAAATAAACAAGTATTTCGAGGTTCCCGGCAATCCGGCAAAGCCCTGGCCTTCGCCCATAGCGAACAGGAAAATCAACGGAAAAACGAGCGAAAAACCGAGAGAAGGATACACCTTCAGCTTAAACTCCCGCTCGTTCCCCATCATCGTCCAGGCAAAGCGGAAAAATACCTGCTCCTTCGCATTTGCGCAAAGCAGACGGGAGATGGCCTTCACCCTTTTTCCGGCGCCCTGTTTTTTCCGGTTCCCGGGATCGGCCAGCTTTTGCAAATATTTCTCCAGGGAAGGCATCACCCGAACGTAAATCAAAATCGCCGCCACGGGCACGAACAGGGCCAACAGCGAAAGAACCAGAAGCATACGGTTACCGTCACCGTGGAGCAGCACTTCATAAGGCGCTCCAAACCAGATCGGGGCAACCCAAAACTGCCACCACTTAGGCTGGAAGGTCGCCTGCAAATCGACAAAATCAAACACCCGGATCAATAGCTGGTATCCGAGAGCCAGACCGATGGTCAGGCCAATCTGCACATAGTTGATCAGATCCTTCAGCCGCTCCCCGTCGAAAAATTTCAACACGGCCAGGTAAATCAGCGCCGTAAACACCACGATCAGCAAATCCATTAATATCAGCTCCGCCACAAACAACAGCGCGAAACCGATCCCGTGTCGATACAGTCCCACTCCGAGAGGAACAACGCCAAGAGCTCCGGTCAGACAAAACATGTAGATGAAGATATGCAGCGTCTTCGCCATCCCGATCGTCCTGCGGGCCACCGGCTTGCTAAACAGAATCTGCCGATCCCGTATGTCCAGTAGCACGGAGGAAAAATCCGAAATCAGCGAAGTCATGACCATAAACATAAGAATGCCGAACACCAGACTCATCTGAAAAATAAAGTTATCTCCCAACGCCACAAACATCGAGCTTAGCGCCCCAAAAATAAGGTAGAGCCAAAGTGAGCTGAAGAACTGATTTTTCTCCGGTTCCTGGCCGTCATAGAGTCTATGCCCGTCCCTATTCGCCTTCTTGCGGGTTTTCCCGATAATCGTCGGCACCCTGCGGCCGTCCATCGTCAGCTTGATCTGAAGGATGCGGCGCATCAGCGGATAATCCACGCCAAACCTCTCGAACAGACCGCGGAATCCATCGAGAAATTTTAGTAGTCTCATCTCACCCATCGGCTACACCTCTTGCACGATCGCCACAAATTGATCCGCGATCTCCTGATGCTGATTAAACCCGGTCAACTGGTTAAAGACCTGCTCCAGCGACCCTTCCCGGCCTTGTCCCTTCAACTCCTCAAAGCTGCCGTCGGCCACGATGCGCCCGCCGTCCAGCAGGATGATCCGGTGGCTGATTTTTTCCACAACGTCCATAATGTGCGAGGAATAGAAAACAGTCTTCCCCTGAGCCGCCAAACGAGCAAGGATTTCCTTCACCACCATCACACTGTTCGCATCCAGCCCGCTGAGAGGCTCGTCCAAAAACAAAATATCCGGATTATGCAAAAGACTGGAGATTAGAAGCACCTTCTGCTTCATCCCCTTGGAAAACGTGGCAATGCGAACATTGAACACGTCTTTTAAACCGAACTGTTCCATCAGCCGGCGGGCTTTCCGCTCCGCCAACTCCCCCGGAAGGCCGTAAAGCTCGCCGATAAACGTCAAATATTCCCTGGCCGTCAATGTATCATAAATTTCCGCCGTCTCCGGCACGTAACCGATCCGCTTTTTGTATTCCACACCGCCGTCCTTGGGACTGGCCCCCAAAATCCGCACCTCCCCGGCGTACCCTTCGACCAGCCCCAGCATAATTTTGACCGTGGTGCTTTTGCCCGCCCCATTCGGCCCGATGTATCCGATAATTTGTCCGGGATGCACATCCAGATCAATCCCGTTCAGCACATATTTCTCGCCAAATCGCATTCTTAAATCCCGCATGGTGATGATAGGTTCGCTAGCGACAACCATTCTCTCAACCCTTTCTACGTGATTTTCGTACCTTATCTTTTCTCCTTCCGTTACTCCTCAGGGGAACTCCAATTAACACCAATTATCCCGAATCGATATAAGGAAATCAATTACATAGCGCATAAAAAAACGGAACCCACATGGCTCCGTCTTTTATTGTTATTGTGTTTCTGTCGATTACTCCTGCGCTCCCGCACCCGGCATAAACCCGCTGATGTCGACGCCCAGGCCTTGAGCTACGCGCATCCCGTACTGAATATCGGCCCGGAAAAAGTTGCAGATCGCCCGCAATTGCGTTTGTTCCGGCGTTTGACGCAGGTCGTTGACGAGGTTATGGATCAAATTGGCCTGCTCTTCCGGCGTAAAGCTGCGATACAGCTCTCCCGCCTGCGTAAAGTCGTCGGTTTTGGCGATCCGCTCCCGGCCGATCTGTCCGCTAACCGGAACAACGCTATCGCGGTATCGCGGATCTTCCTTCGGACTCTCTTCCGAGCTGTTCGGCTCGTAATTGACCGGGGACGGATCCTGCATCACATTCATCAAGCCGTCCCGCTGATGATTGCGTACCGGGGCGTAGGGGCAGTTCACCGGAATTTGCAGGTAATTGGCCCCCAGGCGGTATCGCTGCGTATCCGGATACGAGAACAGCCGTCCTTGCAGCAGTTTATCTTCCGACGGCTCAATGCCCGGCACCAAGGCGCTCGGCGAGAAAGCCGACTGCTCCACTTCAGCGAAGAAGTTGCCCGGATTGCGGTTCAGCGTCATCGTCCCCACCGGAATGAGCGGGTAATGGGATTCCGGCCACACCTTGGTCGGATCGAGCGGATCGAATCCCCATTGATCCAGATCTTCCACCGGCATCAATTGGACATTCAGCTCCCACTGCGGAAAATTCCCTTGATCGATCTGATCGTACAAATCGCGGGTCGCATGGTTGAAATCGCCGCCTTGGACTTTACGCACTTCGTCCGCGGACAGATTCACCACGCCCTGCTTTGATTTCCAGGTATATTTGACGTAAGTGATATTCCCTTCGGCGTTGATCCATTTGAAGGCGTGAACGCCAAACCCGTCCATTTGCCGATAGTTCGCCGGCGTTCCATTATCGGAGAAAACCCAGGTCATCATATGGGTCGATTCCGGCGACAGCGTCATGAAATCCCAGTACCGGGCCGGATCCTGGATATTGGTATCCGGCGCAGGCTTCAGGGAATGAACCATATCCGGAAACTTGATGGCATCACGGATAAAGAATACGGGGAGATGATTCCCGACCAGATCGTAGTTCCCTTCCTCCGTGTAAAATTTCGCCGCAAATCCCCGCGGATCCCGCGCCGTTTCCGGCGAACCTTGGCCGTGGATCACCGTGGAAAACCGGACGAATACCGGTGTCTCCCGCCCGGCTTCCTGCAAAAAATGCGCCTTCGTGAACCGCGACATGCTGTGGTCCGTCACAAATACACCATGGGCTCCCGCTCCGCGCGCGTGCACGACCCGCTCGGGAATCCGCTCCCGGTCGAAATGCGCCAGCTTCTCCAGCAGATTGTAATCCTCCAGCAGGGCCGGCCCGCGCTGTCCCGCCGTTCGCGAATTTTGGTTATCGCCGACCGGCGCCCCCTGATTTGTCGTCAATCTGTTGTTCATCTATATCATCCTTTCATGCTTATTATTGAATTTAGACTTGATCTAAGTTCTAAAATAGATTTTAACATGCTCTACGTTCCAGTTGCATGAAGGTTAGATGAGGAATAAAAGAAATTAAAATTTGAATCTTTCCTTAATCCGGCACCGTATATTAATAAATTTAACAAAATTAAGGAGGCTTTATATTGGTTGTTTTTGTTCTCATCGTTGTCTTCATTGTTCTTGCCCTGCTTCTTTTCATGGGGTTGGGCAGGTACATTAAGAAGAAAGACGACCAAAAAACGGAACAGGACGTTCTGAAGTTTATTGCGAACCATCCCGAGCGCGTCTCCATCCACGTGATCGAAAACGGGGAACATACCGTGTCCTACGGGTCGGATCACAAGCGTCCGCTGGCCAGTGTAGTCAAACTTGTCATTGCGGCCGAATTTGCCGAGCAAGCGGCGGAAGGGAAGATTATAGCGGAGGAAAGGGTTCCCTTAAGAAATCTGGAGCGGTTTTATATTCCCGGTACGGATGGAAACGCCCACCCCGGATGGTTGAAGAGCCTGGGGAGCTTATCACCCGACGAACCTACAGTCCCCCTGCTCGAAGTGGCCCGAGGCATGATACGTTTCAGTTCCAACGCCAATACCGAGTTTTTGCTGGAAAAGCTGGGGCTTGATCGGGTCAATCGGCGCATCGGGCTGCTGGGTCTTAAAGAACATGATCCGATCTACCCGATTTCTTCTTCCATGCTGGTCTACAGCTATCTGATGGAGACCCGGGAACTGTCGCACCGCCAGGTCCTGGAGGCGATGAAGAGGTTGCCTTATGAGGAAATGTCGGAGCTGGCGAAAGACATTTTTACGCGAATCTCGCAGGATTCCGCCTGGATACCGAGACTTAGCCGGACCAGGTCGCCCCTGGCCGCCCAGCGGATTTGGTCCGCCAAGCTCCCCGGATCCACAGCCCGGGAATATGCGAATCTGCTCTGCCGAATCCGGCGTGGTGAACTGCTGTCTCCCCAGGCGACCGGGATCCTGCTCGACCTGCTCGACCGCCCCCAATCCCCCGACTCTCCGTTTAAAACGTTGGGCGGAAAAGGCGGTTCGACCCTGACGATCCTTAACCAGGCGCTGTACTGCGAGGATGCATTGGGGAATCAAGCTCAGCTTGCCGTATTTATCCATGATCCCGATGGGATGGAACTGCTCTGGCTGAACCACAAGCTGGATCTGTTCCTGCGGGAATACCTGACCAATCGAAGCTTCAAAGATGAGGTGAACCGGACGTTAAAATAACAGCTCTTATTTCCACCGGGCTGCCCGCTACGACCACAAACGCCGCCAAACAAGAGAAAACCCGGACCGCCAACAGGTCCGGGTTACACTTATAGCCCAAATTAAGTTACTTGATTCCCTCTTGCACTTCCTTCAGCATTTCCGGAACGGACAACAGGCCGCCGCCGGACAGATACCAATAGTTCGCGTCCAGATAAACAATGTGGCCGTCTTTGTACGCGTTCGTCTTCTTCACCAGGTCGTTCTCCACCAGCTTGGCCGCGGGTTCGGCCTGCTTGCCTTCCTCCGTAACGACCGCATCGCGGTCCACGACAAACAAGTAGTCCGGGTTCTTTTCAGCGACATATTCAAAAGAGATCGAATCCCCGTGCGTGTCCGCCTTGATATTCTCGTCGACCGCCGGAACGCCGAAGACGTCATGGATGATGCCGAAGCGCGAGCCCGGGCCATAGGCGCTGACTTTGCCGCCCGTCGTCAGAATGACCAGGCCCTTCTTGCCGCTGCCCGATACCGAATCATGCAGCGCCTTGATCGAGTCATTCAGCGCCGTAAGCTCCTTCTCCGCCTCAGCCTCCTTGCCGAAAATCTCGCCCAGCGTTTTGACGTTCTCCGTAAAAGAAGCCATATAATTGGCGGTGTCCACGCCCATATAGATCGTTGGCGCGATCTTGTTCAGCTCTTCATAAGCCTCGGAGGAGCGGCCGGAAATAAAGATCACGTCCGGTTCCAGTGCGTTCAGCTTCTCGAAATCCGGCTCGAACAACGTTCCCGCGTTCGTGTATTTGCTGTCTTCGTATTTCTTCAGATGCGTCGGTAAGCTGGCCTGCGGCACGGCGGCAACTTCCACGCCCAACTTGTCGAGCGTTTCCAGCACGCCGTAGTCAAAAACTACAACCTTGCCGGGATTCTTCTTCACTTTAGCTTCACCCAACTGATGTTTGATCGTCAGTTCACCGGCCTCGCCCGTCGCAGCCGCTTCCGTCGACCCGGCCGTATTGGCCGTACCGGCTTTAGCCCCCGTAGAACTTGCGCCCGCATTGCCGCTGTTCTTGCCGGCCCCGCACGCCGCCAAAACAGCGATCATCAGAACCGTACTGAGCATCAAAGCTATTTTTTTCCCTTTTTTCACCTGTAATACCCCCATATTTTCCATAGTTATTTTAAGCAAAATACACGCAAATCTTATTGCCCCCGATGTCCTGCACCGGAATCTCCATATCGTAAACCTCGCGCAACACCGCGGTGTCCATAATTTCCTCCGTGGTGCCCTCTTTGACGACGACGCCGTCTTTCAACGCCACGATGTAGTCCGAATAGCAGGAGGCGAAATTGATGTCGTGAATGACCAGCACGACCGTTTTGCCAAGCTCATCGACCAATCTGCGCAGCACCTTCATGATCTGCACCGAATGCTTCATGTCGAGATTGTTGAGAGGCTCATCCAGCAGCACATATTCCGTGTCCTGGGCGATGACCATGGCGATGAAAGCTCTTTGCTTTTGCCCGCCGCTGAGCTCGTCGAGAAATTTATGCTGCATCGGCTCGAGATCCATATAGCGGATCGCCTCCTGGACATGGGCCTCATCCACCTTCGTCAGCCTGCCCTGGGAATAGGGAAAACGTCCGAAGTTGACCAGGTCCTTGACCGTAAGCCGGATGTTGATATGGTTGGACTGCTTGAGAATCGAAATTTTCTTCGCCAGGTCGTTGCTCTTCCAATTCCCGATTTCCCGGTCCTCGATCAGAATGTCGCCCGCATCCTTGGCGATCAGCCGGCTGATCATCGACATCAGCGTGCTTTTGCCGGCCCCGTTCGGCCCGATAAAAGAGGTGATTTTGCCTTTGGCGATGTCGAGCGAAACGTTGTCGATCACTTTTTTGCCGCCATATTGTTTGGAAACTCCTCTGACCTTTACCACGATTTATTCTCCTTTAGCAGCAGATAGATGAAGTACACCCCGCCGATAAAGTTGATGATTACGCTGAGCGAAGTGGAGAAGGTAAACACTCGTTCAACCAGCAGCTGACCGCCCGCAAGGGCGATATAGCTGATCAGGGACGCGCCGAGGATCAACGTTTTATGGCGGAAGGTGTTCAGAAACTGATAAGCGACATTCGCCACCAGAAGTCCGAGAAACGTAATCGGTCCGACCAATGCGGTGGAGATGGAAATGAGCACCGTAACCACAATCAGCATGCGTTTGACGACATATTCGTAACTGATGCCCAGGTTCACCGCATGATCCCTACCTAGAGCAAGCACATCGAGATACTTGGTAAAGCCCGCAAAGTATATCCCCGTAAGGATTACCCCCACCGCCGACAGCAGCAGGAGATCGGAGTTCACATTATTGAAGCTCGCGAACATTTTGTCCTGAACGACCATGAACTCGTTGGGATCCAGCAGTTTTTGCATAAACGACGTAACGCTGTTGAAAAAAGTGCCGAAGATCAGGCCGATCAAAAGCAGATGATAAATGTTGCGGCCCTCTTTCTTAAAAAGCATCCTGTACAGCAGCAGGGAGAACACCACCATCAGCGCGACGGTCCCCACAAACCGGAGGTTCTGGTTCATCAGAGTCAGGGTCGTTCCGCCGAGCAGAAAGACGATCAAGGTTTGCAGCAGCATGTACAGCCAATCCAAACCGATGATGCTGGGCGTCAGAATACGATTGTTCGTAATCGTCTGAAACACCACCGTGGAAAAGGCGATCGCCGTTCCGGTGAGAAGGATGGCAATCAGCTTCTTTCCCCTCCTCGGGAGAATGTAATCCCAGTGCCCTCCCGCATCGATCGTCATAAACACGACCGTCAGCAGAACGGCGATGCCGGCAAGGAGCCAAAGTTTGGTTCTATTGCTCATAGGTCCTTCTCCTCATCAGCAAATACAGGAAGATGCCGCTCCCAATCACACCGACCGTCAATCCGATCGGCACTTCATACGGATAAATGATCACACGGCCCAAAATATCGCAGGCGAGCACGAAGACCGCGCCCAGCAAAGCCGTATGCGGCAGGTTTTCTTTCAAATTGTCTCCCCGGTACATCGTGACCAGATTCGGGATGATCAGTCCGAGAAAAGGGATCGAGCCTACCGTCAGGACGATGACCGAAGTGACGAGCGCCGCCAAAACCAGCCCCACATTGACGACCTGCCTGTAATTCAAGCCCAGGTTGACGGAAAACTCCTCGCCCATCCCCGCGACCGTGAACTTGTTGGCATAGACATAAGCGACGGCGACAAGCGGCACGCTGATATAAAGCATTTCGTAGCGCCCCTGCATGATCATGGAGAAATCCCCGTTTAACCAGGCGGACATGCTTTGAATCAAGTTGTATTTATAAGCGAAAAAAGTAGTGGCGGACTCGACAATGCCGCCGAACATTAAACCGACAAGCGGGATAAAAATCGTGTCCTTGTACCTCACCCGGTCCAGGATCTTCATGAAGATGTAAGTTCCGGCCAAGGAAAAGACAAAGGCTACCGCGATCTTGGCGAGCGGTCCCGCGGAGGTAAACACCAGAAGCGACACCATGATGCCGAAGCTGGCGGAATCCAGCGTGCCCGCTGTCGTAGGCGACACAAATTTGTTCCGGGTCAGCTGCTGCATAATCAAACCGACGATGCTCATGCTCGCGCCGGCGATCACAATGCTCACCAGCCGCGGAATCCGGCTGATCATGAGCAATTCCCAAGCCTCTCCGCCGAATGGAAACAGTTCGGATAGAGATATGCGCTGCGCCCCGATCAACAGGGAGGCAACGGACAGTAGGATTAACAAGGATGCCAATATTCTTTTCATCGTGAATTCGTCCTTACTAGGCTTCCTCTGGCCTGGAGGAAGGTGAAGTGATGAGCTGCCGGCAGAACAGACGATCTTTTAATTAATAATGATATTCATTATCAATTAGCTAGATTGAATTATACCGTCCTGTTTTTCGGACTGTCAATTGTTTTCGCCCGAAAATTTTATCCCGGTTCCGGAAACCGGGTTATATAATCTATTGTGCGAACATATGTTTTTGATTACAATGAACAATGAATTGGAGAAATCAGGAAGGCCCTTCGTGTGCCTCGATATCGCCATACATAGGGGAACCCCATTAAGAGGAAGGAGTGTCCGCTTTTGTCGGAACAAAACGAGAATCTTGACGAAGCCCGGAAGCGAAGGACGCGCTCCCTTGCCCATTACCGGGAAATGCTTGGGAAGTATGTTTTTCCTCAGCGGAAGCTGCTTGGGTCCCTTGCCGTACTTCTAACGGCATCCATCGTCCTGCAGTTGGTGAATCCGCAAATCATCCGCTATTTTATCGACACGGCCCAAGGGGAAGGCAGCCTGAAAGCGCTGTATTACGCTGCCGTGGTCTTCATCGGTTTCTCACTGGTGCAGCAGCTCGTGTCCGTCTGGGCCGCCTACTACAGCGAGAACCTGGGCTGGACGACGACCAACCGGCTGCGGGCCGATCTGGTGCGGCATTGTCTCTCCCTTGACATGTCTTTTCACAAGAGACATACGTCAGGAACGTTGATCGAGCGGGTGGACGGCGACGTGAACTCGCTCGCGAACTTTTTTTCGAGCTTTATCATCCATTTACTCGGCAACTTGATCCTCATGCTCGGCATTCTTCTCCTGCTCTTCCGGGAAGATATCCGGATCGGCGTCGTCATGACCCTGTTCGTCATCGGAGCGGGCTTTGTTCTGCAATGGATCCGCAAGATCAACGTCCCCGTCTGGAAAAAATGGCGGGCGCAAAACGCCGAGCTGTACGGCTTCATCGGCGAGCATCTGGAGGGCACTGAGGATACGCGGGCCAACGGCGCCGCCGGCTATGTCATGAACCGCTTCTACGAACTGTCGCGGCGCATGCTTCCCGTCCGGATTCGGGCTTTTCTCGGCTTCGGCCTGATGTGGAGCACCACCATCGTAGTGTTCGCGCTCGGCAATGCCGCCGCCTTTGTCGTCTGCGCCTGGCTCTGGAAGCGCGGCGAGCTGACGATCGGCTCCATCTATCTGGTCTTCTACTATACGGAGCTGCTGGCCAAGCCGATCGAGAAAATCCGCAGCCAACTGGAGGATTTGCAAAAAGCCGACGCCAGCCTGATCCGCGTCCGCGAGCTGCTCGACACGAAGCCGCGGATTTCCGACGGGCCGGGAGCTCCGCTGCCGCCCGGCCCCTTGTCCGTGCGTTTCCGTGACCTGACCTTCGCTTATGAAGAAGGCGAGGCGCCCACCCTGCACGGACTAAATCTTGCGCTCAAGCCGGGTCAAACCCTCGGCTTGCTCGGGCGCACCGGCAGCGGCAAGTCGACGCTCGCCCGGCTGCTTCTGCGGTTTTACGACCCGCAGGAGGGCGGCATCGAGCTGGCGGGCGTCGATATCCGCCGCTGCAAGCTGCATGAGCTGCGCAGCGGGGTCGCGATGGTGACGCAGAACATCGAAATTATGGAGGGGACCGTCCGCAACAACCTCTCCCTGTTCGACGAGCGGATTCGGGACGAGGATATTCTCGCCGTGCTGAAGGAAATCGGCCTGGAGGAGTGGTACCGTTCGCTGCCGGACGGTTTGGACACGGTCCTCTCCTCCGGCGGAGGGAGCCTCTCGGCGGGCGAAGCCCAACTGCTCGCCTTCGCCAGGGTCTTCCTCAGCGATCCGGGGCTGGTTATTCTGGACGAGGCTTCGTCCCGGCTGGATCCGCTGACCGAACACCGGATCGAAACGGCGATCAGCCGTCTGCTCGAAGAGCGGACGTGCATTATGATCGCCCATCGGCTGGCGACGGTGCAGCGCGCCGACGAAATTGTGATCCTGGAGCACGGGCGGATTCTCGAACACGGCCCGCGCGAACAATTGGCCGCCGATCCGAATTCCCGGTTCAGCCGGATGCTGGCCGTCGGACTCGAGGAGGTGTTGGTATGAAGACGCGGCATTTTTTCTGGAGACTGCTGGCCTATCGACCGGTTTACTATCTGGCCAATCTGTTGGCCTGGACCGTCATTCATATGGCCCCCTTGCTTCCCGGTCTGATCACGAAGGCTTTCTTCGATGATCTCGAAGGTAGCTACGACTTCCCTTACGGCGTGTGGGGAATCGCCGCCCTGCTCGTCGGAGCGGCGCTTGCGCGGGTGGTGCTGATCGCCGCGGGCATGTGGACCGACGCCAGTTTCCGCTTCCGCATCAGCACTCTACTGCGCCGGAACATGCTGGCCCATGTGCTGAAGCAGCCCGGCGCCAAGGCCATTCCTTTCTCGCCCGGCGAAGGGATCAGCAACTTCCGGGATGATGTCGATCAGACCGAGGAAGCGGTGAGCTGGTCGGTCGATACGCTCGGCCTGGTCGGCTTCGTCATCGTTTCCAGCTATATTTTGATCTCCATTGACGCGCAGATGACGTTCTTTGTGTTCGTCCCCTTGATTCTGGTTGTGACGGCGGCGCAGGCGGCCACGGCACGCATCCAGAAATACCGGGCGGCCAGCCGCGCGGCCACGGCCAAGGTAACAAGCTCGATCAGCGAGATGTTCTCGAACGTCCAGGCGATCCAGGTCGCCGGGGCCGAAGCGCGAATCGTGCGCCGGTTTGAAGTGCTCAGCGACGAACGGCGGCAGACGATGGTTAAAGACAAGCTGATGACCGAGGCGCTGTCCTCCGTCTTCACGAATTCCGTAAACCTGGGCACCGGCCTGATTCTGGTTCTCGCCGGCTACAAAATGCGCAGCGGTACGTTCTCGGTGGGCGACTTGTCCCTGTTCGTGTATTATTTGACTTTCGTCACCCAATTGATCTCGAACGTCGGCAACTTTATGACCTTTTACAAACAGATGGCGATCAGCTTCAGCCGCATGAAAACCATGCTGCAGGGAGCCTCCGCCCGGATATTGACCGTCCCGGCCTATATCGGGATCGGGAAGCGGCGGCCTGTCGAGGATGAGGCCGACGTGGGCAGTGGCGGCCAGTTCGCCGGAGACGGCGGCGCGGCGGCACCGGTTCAGGCGGAGCCTCTGCGGGTGCTGGAGGTCCGCGGACTCACCTACCGCTATCCGGAGACGGGCCGGGGCATCGAGGGCATCGATCTGCGGCTTGAGCGCGGATCGTTCACCGTGATCACCGGTATGATCGGCTCCGGCAAAACGACGCTGCTGCGATCGCTGCTCGGCCTCCTGCCGGCGGAATCCGGCGAGATCCGCTGGAACGGCCGCCCGGTGGAGGCGCCGGCCGACTTCTTCGTGCCGCCGCAGAGCGCCTACACGGCGCAGATTCCGCGCCTGTACAGCGACAAGCTGCGCGCCAACATCCTGCTCGGGCTGCCCGAAGCCGCGGACAGCCTGCCGCGGGCGCTTCACGCCGCCGTCATGGAAGACGACGTGGCGCAGCTCGCGGACGGCCTCGACACGATGGTCGGGCCGCGCGGCGTCAAGCTCTCCGGCGGCCAGGTCCAGCGGACCGCGGCCGCGCGGATGCTCGTGCGCGACGCACAGCTGTACGTGTTCGACGACCTGTCGAGCGCGCTCGACGTCGAAACCGAACGGCAGCTGTGGGAGCGGCTCTTCCGCGACCGCGGCGAGGCGACCTGCCTCGTCGTGTCGCACCGCAAGGCCGCGCTCTCGCACGCGGACCGCATCATCGTGCTGAAGGACGGCACGATTGAGGCCGAAGGCACGGCCCCGCAGCTGCTCGCCGCAAGCGACAGCTTCCGCCGCCTCTGGCACGGCGAAGACTCGGACGCGGCCCCGGAGCCGAGCGTTGCGCCTGGCGGTTCCGACCGCTGATGCGCCGGTCACGCCAAACGCCAGGCCACGGCCTCGCTAACGGATGAAACCCGCTGGTTTGTGGCATAGTAACGCAGGGAAGCACTTATTTTGATCCTTGCGAAAGGGGAGAACCAGCGTGGAAAACTTGCATGAATTCGTGGAGAAGGTCCACGACAAACAGGAGAAAGACGACCGCAACCGCAAGCGCGCCAAAGGCAACCCGGCGGGCCAGCTGCCGACCAAACAGCACGGTACGCAAAAATAACGGAACGCCGAGGATAAGAGAAGCCGCCTCCCCGCATAAAGCGAAGGAGGCGGCTTTTTGCCGATAATTAAGTGTGATCATAGCTGTCCCGGCCGGATATAAATTCGTCCGGCGTGTCCCCGCTGGTCGAGGAATGATTCTTGATCTGGCTCAGCCTTCCGGACCGCCCTTCTCCCCCGTTGCCGGTAGTGGCGTTCTGAGCGTTGCTGCTGCCGTTGCCCACCCGCCGGTTGTACTTCTCGACTTTGTTCGTCATTTGCTTTTGCCCTCCCGAGATCAATTCATTGCGGAACCAAGCCTCCATGCACTCTGGCCTGGTTCTAGCATTTGAAAGGGAGGGGTATTTTATTCCGCCCTAAAGCGGTGTGCGTCCGCAGAAAATCATAATAGCGGCCTTTTAGGGTTATATAGTTTGTGGTATCAGGCCGGGATGAACTGGACTTAGGTCCAGGATTTTACTTCCCCAGAGACCGAAGATGACTTACTATTTTTGTAGTATGCTGTGACAAGATGAATCAAGACTAAAGGAGCGATCGAATTTGATGAGTAAAAAAACCACCTGGCTCGGTCCCGTGCTGATCCTGCTCGGTTTTTACCTGTTCTTCTTCCGCAAGGAAGCGATCAGTACGGGCACGCTGTTCGGGACATTTTGGGCCACCCTGTTCATTATTCCGCTGGGGCTGCTCTTCCACTGGCTGTATTTCTCGATGACGAACAGGAGAGCCACCGGGTTGTTGATCCCGGGAGGTATTCTGTTTACGGTCGGCTTAGTGTGCCAAGTCGCCACCCTCTTCGACAGCTGGCAGTATTTATGGCCCGGATTTATCCTCGCCCCCGCCGTCGGTCTGTTTGAATTTTATTGGTTCGGCAACCGGAATAAATACCTGCTGATCCCGATTAACATTCTGGCCGTGCTGTCCTTGCTTTTCTTTGCCGTATTTTCGTTCGGTACGCTGTACAACCGGATGATTTTCGGACAACCCGTATTGGCGATTGCCTTAATTATCATCGGCGCGGGCGTGATGATCGCCCCCAAGAAAAGGCACTATAACAGATAGCGAATCATCGGCGCGGAATGCCGGTTTCCTGCTTTTTATAAGGGAGGCCGGCTTTTTTTAAGCCTTTTACCGGCCACCACCGGCACAGCCTTATGTAGCCGCCCACGGCTGACGTACGGAAACGACGGTACGGCCCGTTTGGATCGCCTCGGCCATAAGCAAGCTCAGGTACTGATCCTGCGAGGCCTCCGCCAGGCTGTAGAAGGAAGGGCCGCCTTGGGCATAATCGGCCATTTTCCGCAGACAAACGGCCATAGCGATTTCTTCGTCGCTTAGGCGCGCCCCCGGGAACGGATTCCGGTACACCCATTCCGCACCGCAAAGGACACCCTCGTGGAAATAGCCCTCCAACGCTCCGTCCTGCCCGGCGTCGATCCGGCGCAGTTCCAGGGCCAGAGGCGTGCGGTAATCGCGGAGAGCACGGACCTCACGCCCCTCGATTTCACCGCGGTGCCCCCGGATGAGAACCCGCTGGCCCCGAATCCGGGAGAAATACTGATCATAGGTGAAATCGTACAGGGCGGTTCGGCCGCCAAAGCGCAGCAGCGCCAGGTCCTGACGGGAATCCGTCAGGAGTTCTTGCGGCGGCAGGCCATGACGGTTCGGCCCTTTGATCAGCGGGCTCACGATCTGCTCTCCGCGGATTTCGGCGTCTTCGAAGCCGATCCCGAGCAGATGCCGAATGAGGCTGATCCCATGGTATCCATGTCCGGCGGACACCTGGACATGGGACACGCCGCCGAGCAGCCCGGAGTGGGCGACCGCCAGCCGCGCGGCATGCATCGGCTGGTGGATGAACTGCTCGGCCACCTGCACCCGGCCCGCCGGCCCGACCCGGTCATAGAGCCGGAGCAGGCCCTCCAGGCTTTCGGCGGGCGGCGTCTCCGTCAGCACCGGAATGCCGAGCTCCGCCAGCCGCTCGATGTAAGAGGGTGCCGTATTCCGTGGAAGCGAAAGCACAGCGAAGGAGAAGCCGCGGCGGCCCAAAAAGCCTTCAAGATCGGCCGTGGCCTTCACGCCCCAGCGGGTCTCCAAGTCCCGGGCCTTCGCTTCATCCCTCACCCAGATTTCGCCGACTTCAAACTCGTCGGGAAGCGCTTTCGCGATGCGCAAATAAAATTCGGCCCGCCAGCCGCCGCCCAGGATTCCGAAAGCGGTCTTTTTACGTCTCGGCTGCCCGCTTCCGTTTCCGCCGTATTTTCCGATTGCATAGTCCTCATGTTGCCCCATCTTTGCCATCTCCTTTATTACAACCTCTTCGCAACTGACTGGTCTCTAATCTCCATTGTACTACAAATAAACCGGGACCCGTGAGACGGGCCCGGTTTACCGGATCGTAAACAAAACGGCCAGCCCCAAAATGGCGATGCGTGCCGTATTCGTCAGCATGAAATTCTGTACCGAGAGCGCAAACGTAAACTGCTTGGTCGGTTTCGCCGTGAACTTGGAGATGTTTTTACATACCGGAATTAAAGTCAGTACAGCCAGAAGCAGAAGCAGCGGAGGCACCCGCAGGAACCATAAAACGATCAGATCGGCGTAGGCCGCGTAGTAAAGAACCCGGAACAGCCGCAGCGCGTGGGGCCGTCCGATGTAGACGGGCAGCGTATACCGCTTGTTTTCCACGTCCTCCTCCAGGTCGCAGATATTGTTCGCCAGCATAATGTTCGCGATACCCAGCACCGCCGGGATGGAGACGAGAAAAATCAACTGCGCCTCCGCGAGATGAACCTGCAGCAGTACCGTGCCGCCTCGAAGCGACAAGGAAGCCAGCTTTTCACCCGCGTGGATATAAGCCGAAATAAAGATGATGACGAACCCCATAAACAAGCCGGAGAAAATTTCGCCGAGCGGCATCCGGGAAATCGGGATAGGCCCGAACGAATACAAAATCCCGACGGCAAAAGACAGTCCGCCAAGCAGCAAAACGAGCAGACCCGTTTGGAGAAACAAGGCGATCCCAGCCAAGGTCGCGATGAGCAGCAGAATGACAATGACGGCCACTACGGCCCCGGGGTTCATGTTATATCGGACGATGGCGTTGTGGACTTCATAGCCGTAGCCGTCTTTTTTCGCCGCCTTTTTGTAATCGAAATAATTATTCATGGCCGTTGTCGCCATATCAAAACTCAGCAGCGAGAGCAGCATCAGCACGAAATGCAGCGCCCGGAACTCTTGAAACCGGAACAGCGCATACACCGTTCCCAGCAAAAACGGGATCATGCTGGCCGCTTTGGTCTGTATCTCCACCAATTTGAAAAATTTCCGAATGGCCATTCCTATCATTCCTTCTATCGCCTTTTCTTAAAATGATGGTATCTAATTTTTAAAATATCTGCTGTCTGAAAAGTCCTTGACAAAACAAACTACACAAAGGGATGTTCCCCTCCATATGAACGGAGTCCAATTCGTCGAACAACGGGATTTTCTCCCGCTATTTGGGTGGCTACCCGCCAGTAGGGGTAAATTAGTTGGAAAACCTCCCGCTAAATTCAGATGAAATAGGATGTATTGGCGACCGGGCTACGTAATAGTTGGAGTTTTTCCAGTTAAATCCGATCAAAAGGACCAGAGGGACATTTTAACAGGATATTTTCCCGTTAATAGGTGAGCATTAACAACGTTGGCCTTTGTTTCTTTGCAGGTATTTTTTAAAAAATAATTTCATACCTATGATTACTCGCATTTTTAAGGAAGCAGGTCTCGGTCCGGCGATACTTTAACGCTGTCCAAGCTCCGGTTTGCGGGCCCTTACGCCATAAGATACAATGCATACATGCAGTAACTCACACCACTTAAAGCGAGGTTGACACGAATGGGCCCCTTTGCGAGAGAAGACCTCATCGGCTCGTTGATTTTTCTGGTGATATTGGTAGTTGTGGCCTGGATCAATTTGCGAAAAATGAAAACGGGCGACTACGATTTCAAAGCGCTCCGCAAGCGGGGACTCATGTGGACCGAAATTGCGGCAGCCCTGTTTCTTCTCCAACTCCTGTTAAGAAAGGGAGATCATCGGTTTCTGCTCGTTCTCGGGTTGGTTGTGCTGTTTGCGGCGAGCCAGTGGCTCGGCGCGATCTATTACGACCGCCGGAACAAAAGCGATCAATAGAGGAGGATTTCCGCCAGGATGAAATTCCGGAGAAAAGCGATGCTTTGGGGGGCCGCGCTCCTGCTCCTTTTGCTGGGGGCCGGCCTTTATGCGTACGGGAAGTTTGAGCCTTCCCGGCATTTCCGCCAGGCGGAGATCCCCGTGCTGGCGACGCCGGACACGGCTGCGGCCGATGCCGCCGGGAACAAACCGGCGGGCGCTATGGCAAAGGCCGGGGCCGATGCCGCTGCAAGGGCCGGGGGCAACGGATCTGCCGGTAGTGACGGATCTACCGGTTCCGACGGTTCCGACGGTCCCGGCCAGCCGGCAAAAGACCCGTCCATACGGTCACAACAGCCGGCGGGGTTCAATATTTTGATTCTCGGCACGGACGCCCGTGAACGGGAAGCCTCCCGCACCGATGTCATCATGCTGGCGCATGTCGATCCCGAACAGCCGCGCATTAACCTGGTCTCGATCCCGCGCGACACCCGCGTTCCCCTCTCCGGCATCGGCTACACCAAGATCAACCATGCCCACGCGCTGGGCGAACTGCACGGCAACACCCGCTCCGGTACAAAAGCAGCCATTCAGGCCGTCAGCAACCTCTGCTCCTGCACGATCAATTACTACATCAAAACCGATTTTGAAGGCTTCGAGCATTTTATCGATACCCTTGGCGGACTGGATGTCCAACTGGACGCCCCCGTCAAATTGACCTATGCCCATATGACCCTGCCCGCAGGGAGCAATCATTTAAGCGGCGCCGAAGCTTTGGACCTGGTCCGGGAGCGCAAGTCGCTTCCCGGAGGGGATTCCGGCAGACAAGCCAACCAGGCTATGGTACTCAAAGAGATCGTCCACAGCGTCATTCAACCGAAAAACCTGAAGAATCTTCCCGCGTTGATCGAACAAGTCCGCGAGGACGTCCTCGACACCAATTTGCGCGACAGCGACCTGATCAGCTTGGCCTGGCTCGCCAAAGATCTGAATGAGGAGCAATTCCGGTATGACCAGCTCCCCGGCCATAGCGGCAAAGCGTGGGACCCGCTGGTCAAGAACGAACTCTATTACTGGATGCCCGATGCGCCGGCTTGGGAAAAACTCGCGAAAGAGCTGCTCCACGGAAAGCCCGCGGCCGACGAAAAGCAACAGTAAAAAACTTTTTCTATCTGGCACGCCGCCACAACGGCCGGTATAATAGCCTTAAAGACGAAGCACGTCCCGATTCATTCTTAACGAATGGAGCGGGACGTTTTTTTGTTCTTCCAAAGGAGGATGAAGAGATTGGATCGTTTCGAGGAAGCGCATGATGCATTTATCAAAGAACACCTGCAAAAAAGAAAGGGAGAACGCAAAGGCCGCCTGGGACGCGGCCACCGGGAGGCCGAGAAGCTATTTTGCCGAAATGTCTGGTGGCCGGTTCAAGGGGATTTTTCGGGGCTGCACCCGGAGTTTGAGGTGCTGGATTGGCGGGGGCTCTCTTATTTTTGCGACTTTGCCTACATTACATCGGCGCTTAAACTGATCTTTGAAATCAAGGGGTTTGGACCGCACGTACGCGATATGGATCGGCAAAAATACTGCAACGAGCTGAACCGGGAAACTTTCCTTACGGCGATGGGGTATCAAGTCATTTCGTTCGCTTATGATGACGTCGCCCAGCGCCCGGAGCTCTGCATGACTCTACTCAGGCTGGTGCTGGGGCGGTTTCAAGCCGATTCGGCAGCGCCGGACCGGCTTGAACATGTGGCGGAGCGGGAAATTCTCCGGCTAGCCTGCCTCCTCGCCCGGCCCGTACGCCCCCGCGATGTGACGGCCCGGTTGAACCTGAACCACCGCACGGCCGTCCGGCATCTTGAGTCGCTCTGCCGCAAAGGGCTGCTCAGCCCCATAACGGGCCGGGGCGGCAAGCATGTCGTGAAATACGCCATGCTCCCGGGCGCCATGCTGCGTTTGTGAGTGAGGGTGGGGTGAGGGTGAGGCTCAAAAACCTGCAAATGTGCATCTTTTTTCGGCCAATGGATGGCCCCATCCGCAAATTCCTGCAAATCTGCATCCTTTTCCGGCGCAGCAGAGCGTTTCGGGACCAGGCGGTTGAAATTGATGTATTTTTGCAGGCATTTCATCTTTCGGGCCGAAGAAAGAAAAAATTCCTGCAGATTTGCAGGAATTTGCAAACCATCAGGCCTCCTCCACAGCGGACGCTGTGGGCGGTTCAACCCTGCCGCGGCCGCGGCCATGACCTCGCTGCTCGTAGATGTCCGTCCACTTGTCGAGGACGACCTCCAGCTCGAAATGCTCCTCCACGTAGCGGCGGCCTCGCTCCCCCATCTCCCTGCGGGCGATGGGCGTCAGGGCCATCAGCGCCAGCATGCGCTCGCACAGCTGGCGGGGATCGTTCGGGGCGGCGAGCCAGCCGCTCTCGCCGTCCCGGACCACCTCCCGATTGCCGCCGACATCCGTGGCGACGATCGGGAGGGCGCTCGCGGCGGCCTCCAGGAGCACGATCGGCATGCCCTCCCACAGAGAGGACATGACGTAGCCGTCCGCCGCCGCCATCAGCTCGGGAATGTCGCGCCGCATCCCGAGGAAATGCACCTGCCGCTCTATGCCGAGCGAGCGGCACAGCGCCTCCAGCTCCGCGCGCTCGGGACCGATGCCCGCGATGAGCAGCGCCGGGGAAGCGGACGCTTGCGGCTCCGCTCCGGCGGCAGCGGCGAGGGCGAAGGCGTTCAGCATCGTGCGGTAATCTTTCTCCGGGGCGAGGCGCCCGGCGGCCAGCCAAAGAAACGCTTCCTCGCCTTCACCTTCACCTTCGCCTTCGCCCACGCCAAGCTCGCGGAGAAGGCTGCCCCGGAGTTCGGCGCGATGCCGGCCCGCCGCTTGCCTGAACTGCGCCGTGTCGATTCCGTTCGGCACATAGCGGATTTTCCGCGCCGGAACGACGCGGCGCTCGATGTAGCGGTCGACCGCGTCCCGGCTGACGTTGGTGGTCAGGTCGCACAGCGGGTCGGTCAGCCGGTACAGGAGCTCCCGCAGCCGCCCACCTTCGTTCCGGTTATGCGCCGTGCAAATCAGCCGGGGCATCCGCACAAACAGGCGGGTGACTCTGGCCAGCAGGTTGGCATGCACCAGATGGCTGTGGACGATCTCCGGCCGGAAGGCCGCGACAAGCCGGCGCAGCCGAGCGATGGCGCGGAGATCCGGAACGCCTCTTTTCATGCCGAGCGAATGAACCGGAATCCCCATCGCATGCAGTTCCTCCAAATAAGCCGCGGGCTCAAGCATGCTGACGACCTCGATTTGGCAGCCCCGCGCCCGGAAGCCCCTGCACAGCTGAACGACCTGCGTTTCGGCGCCGGCATAATTGAGACCGGTTAATAGGAACATGATTTTTCGCATTTTTCGTGAGCATCTCCTTGGTTCAGGAATTAAAGGTGAGTCCCCACACTCCGCCCATAAGTCGGGCCGGGACGGGTTCGCGAAATCCGGGACCGATTCGGCAGCCTTTCCCACGGCCACCTCCGACGAACACGCCCAGTCCGCCGTCATCTTCAGGGCTGCCGGCCCCGAGTCCGGCACGGATGCCGTTCTTCCGGCCGGGGCCAGCGCCAAGGCGAGAAACGCAAACAGGACGTATTCGAAATTAAAGCCGAAGTCTCCGCTCATCATCGCGGTTCCGATCGTCTGCAGGAGAAGAACCAGCAGCACCGCCTGGCGGCGTGCCGCCCAAAGGGCATACAGAAACGCGAAGGACCAGACCAATAGTCCGGCCACCCCCTGCTCCCCGGCGATTTCCAGCGCCACATTGTGCGGATGATCGCGGACGGCCGGCGGCGAGAGGCTGCCCACTCCGCCCCCTATAAAGGGCTGCTCGGTCCAATGCTCCAGCGCCCGCCGCTGCAGATCCACTCTGCCGAGGAAGTTGGCGTCCCCCGTCAACTCGCCAAGATTCATAAAAATGGACAGGCGGCTCCCGCTGATCCACGCTTCCAGCTCGGCCGAATAATTGACGGCGGCGAAGCCCGTCCCTGCCAGCAGCGCCGTCAAGATCGCCGCATAGCGGTCCAAGTGGCGGAGTTCGCCCCGTCGGTACTTCCTGTAGAGCAGCATAGCGAATATCATCACATTGGCGATCGCGAACGCGGCGACCGGTCCGCGGGACTCCGTGGCGAGGGCGGAAGCCGCCGCCGCGGCGATGGCCGCGAACCGAAGGAGGCGCGGAATTCCCGGCGCCCACAGGCAAACGGTGATCGTGATAAGGGACATGCGGGCATTGAAGATCGGATTGCTGCCCGGGAGAGACAAGCGGCCGGGATATTCGGGCGAATACTCGCCGAGCGCCAGGTGCGTGGCCGCAAAAGCCAGGCCGAACAAGGCAAACACCGTCCAGGAGAATTTCGCGTACCTCCTGTAAAGGATGTAGGCGTAGATCCCCGGGATCGCCGCGTGGATGAACAGGATCGCGATTTTCGTCAATCCCCCCGCATCGGCCGGCGCCCAGGCCACGCTTGCCGTCGATAACAGAAAGACCGCCCCCCATAACCCGATTCCGGGATCGCGAAGCAGCGCGCGAGGGGCGTGACTCTTGCCGAACCAGGCGAGAAGCGCCGGAATGAGCGGAACGGCAATCAGCAGAAACAGCGCGTTCCCCGGCAATACCTTTTTGTACAAGAATCCGAACATATCAAAATAGGTACAAAACCCGATAACGTAAGCCGCGTCGATTTTCATCCCCGCTTGCGTAATGCATTGAATCAAGAACACCCCTGCGCTAAGCAGCAAGAGCGCGATCAGAATGAGCTGCAGATTCAAGGCTTGTCGCCGCCTTTCCTCACGATCCGCTCCATAAAGCGGACCCGGGCAGCCTCCTTCACAGCGGTATCCAGATGCAGCACTTCACCGGCAGGAACGCGGCGGCCTTTCCAGTTGCGCACAAAGCTTTCGATTTCCCCCAGCTCCTTCGCCGTACTTCCCGCTTCATTCGCCAATTCCAGAATAAAGGGAACGGGCTCCGGAAAATCCGTATCCTTATACCCGATAATGACCGGCAGCCCATAGGCCAGGTACTCCCGGACTTTCAAGGGAGAGGCCTCATTCATCCGGTTCCGGTACAAGGCCAGGGAGCCGATGGCTACATCCGCCTGCCGCAGCAGTGGTTCATAATCCATCCGGGCCAGCCTGCCGTGAAACTCCATATTGTGCGGTGCAGACCCGTCCGCCGCATCCCCCGGCTGAAGCCCCACCATATCGAAATGCCAATCCGGACGAAGCCGGGCCAAGGCCGCAATCTCGTCCACGCCATGCCAAGGTTGGCCCGGGGTGCCGATAAAGATCAGCCGGACCCGGTCCGAAGGAGGCGGAGGCGACGGAGAGGCGCTGCTCAACGCAAAACCGTTGCCGATCACCTCTTTGGGCCGGTCGTATTTTTTGAAATGGGGCACCTCTCCGATCTCCCCGCTGACATAAACGAAGCCCCCCGCACTGCGCAACACGAGCCCGCGGGTCAACCGGTGGTACAGGTAGCGGATTTTGCTTCCGAGGCGCATCTCCGCCAAATCGTTCGTGTTGATTTCCAAAATGGAAGGAAAGCGCCGAAGCAACCGGGGGAGTCCGGCGTAGTAAAGGTCAAACCGGTGGTACACGGCGTCCGGGACCCATTGCTCCAAGCGGGTGAGGAGCATCCGGAAAGCGGCAAACCTGTTATGCCCTTTCCCGTAGGTTTGGGTGACCAGCGGGATATCGGCCAGGATCGCCTCACCTCCCTCATGCCCCTCACCCTTCCAGCGCCGGGTAAATAAAAACAGCCGAACTTCATGGCCAAGCGCGGTCCATTCGGCCATTTGGGCGGCTACTTTTTTAAACACCCCGCTCTCCGGCCCTTCATTCCAGTGCATCAGATAGGCGATTTTCATTGGCTTCGCCCTCCCCTTCCCCCATTATTATCGCTGTCCGCTTATTAACGGGAAAACCTCCCGTTAATTTATCCCTATGGGCCCTTGGACCGGATTTAGCTGGAAAAACTCCATCTAATATGCGACCCTTACCGCCGATACTCCCTATTTCAGATGAATTAGCGGGAGGTTTTCCAGCTAATCTCCCACTACTGCCGGGCAGACATCCAATTAACGGGAAGAAATCCCGTTAATTGGCGCCCAGCCCTCCCCCTGTCCTGGGACCCGGATTCGTTCCTTAACTCAGTTCATCCAGGCACTTCCGGTACAGCCGGCGGTCGGCTTCATGCACCAGCTCGCTGTTGTGCCACAGGAGGGTGAAGTCCCCTCCATAGCGGGCACATTGCCGATAGTAACGGCGGATTTGCTCAAAAGCGCGCGCTTCGGACCTGTCCCCCCCATGCTCCGGATGCCGCACGGTCTGCTCCATCACGACCAGAGGACGTTCCCGCAGCTTCAACATCTGCCGGGTTAACAGGTTGAAAACCGGATATTCCCGGCAGATCCCGCAGCGGAATCCCGGCGAGTCGGGATAACCGAGCGAGCTGTCGTAGTCCAGGCCGGCTTCCTCCCAAGACTGCCAGGTATCGGGGGCCCGCCAGCGCAGGAAATGCTGGCGTCCGCCCCAGGCGTCCTGCCGCACGCCGGCCGCTTCCGCCCCCTGCCGCAGCAGCTCAAACTGCCGGCGGATGGCCGGCGGGGACAAATAGGTTCCGTACCCCGGGTGGAGGCCGATCTCATGTCCCCGCGCATGAATGGTTCGCAGCAGTCCGGCGATTTCCGGATCGTTCAGCGTATAAGCCTCATCATAGCGCGCGTCGGTCTGCTCCGGAATGAAGTAAAAGCTGCTGCGCACCCCGGCCCGCTCGCTCCGCTCCATCAGCCAGCGGAACGTGTTATACGGGTCCATATCCCGGACCCGGTCGCCGCCGCCCGCGGCCCAGGGCACCAGCCTGCTCTTCTTCCAGGCGGCCTCGAAGTCCCGGCGCTTCACCGCGTCGGCGGCCGCCTCCTTGAGCAGGCTGAACCGGCCGCGGCGCCGGTGGGCAAAGAAGGGGTGGTCCACATCGTGGCTGACCACCTTCCGGACCTGCCGCTGCCGGCGCAGCCCCTCCAAACCCGGCCATAAGCGAAGCAGCAGGCTCCACAGCAGTTCGGCGTATGCGTTGACGACCGGGATGTCGAGGAAGCCTTCGCGGAAAGCGAGGGAAGCCCGGACCGGGAAGCGGCCATGGTAGTCACGGTCCGGAATAGCCAGCTCTTCATAGCGCGTCAGCATAAAAAAACTGCTGCCGAACAAATCCACCCCGCAGCGGAGCACGCGGCCTCCCGCTTCCTCCCGGATCAGCTGTCCTTCCGCCTCCGGGCCGCCTCCGGCCCGTTGCCACCCCCGCTCTCCCCCGAGGGGTTCACCGTAGATTACGGGCAAGCTTCCGAGGCCCTCCACGTCCAGCCGAGCCAGCGGCTCCCGGGGGAGCGAGTCGGATCTCAACCATTTTCGCTCCGTCATCCCGAGCAGTACATCGGCAAGCAGCAGTCTTGCCTCATGAGCCGAAGCTCCGGCCACGCGCAGTTCCACATCGTCCCTGTCTTCCCATTCCAGAACGAAGGGCAGGCCCAGCAGTTCCTCCAGCAGCACCCGCGCGGCATAGGCGCGCTCCGGCTGCCGGGAGCGCGGGCAGCGCAGCATCAGCATCGTTATCCCCCCTGTCCCTATCCGGCCTCCGCCCCGGCTTCGCTTCCGGGCTCCGGGTCCGCCGGCAGATTCCGGTATTTTTTCACGGCGGTCCAAGACATCCAAAGATGCAGCATATACCCCAGCGTGGACGCCAGACTGAACCACAGCACCGCCGTCATAGCGCCCTGCCCGGTATACCGGGCCAGCAGCAGCGCGCCCAGCACGATGATCACCCGTCCGATCTCCCGGTATAAATGAAGGTCCTGCCGCTCCATCACGTCGATCGTCGTTCCGACGGCGTTCGCCACGAACTGGCTCAAATACATGACGCCCAGCAAACGGACGATTTGACCGGAATTGCCCCATTCCGGCCCGAACAAGAAAGCAAAGGCGGACGGGGCGATAAAAACCATGACCAGAACGATCAGCAGACCGAACAGGAAAATGTTGCGCACCGTCCGTTTGAACAGCGGATACAGCTTGTGGGGGGCATGCAGCCTGTACTGCGAGGATTCGGACAGGTACACGTTCATGACGGAAGACGTGATCAACGTCATCGGAGACCCGAGAATCCGCTGCCCCAAGGCAAACCATCCGGCGACGTGAGGCCCGTAGAAGGCGGCCAGCAGGATCGTCGGCAGATAGATGCCCAGGCTGTTCAGCATGTTGGAGGCCAGGGACAGCATCGGAAACCGCCGGTACCGGTAAGCCGACTCTTTGATATCGCTCCAGGTCGTGTGCAGGGCGTCTTGCTTCACGTCTTTCCGCCAAATCCGCCACTGCGGGACCAGACCGCCGAGCCGGCCGGCCACATCGCCGAGAATCAGGCCGAGCGGCCCCTTGAACAAGCCGCTGAACAGCAACTGCGAGGACACCAGGGAGAAGCTCTGCGTATACTTGGTCCGCGAGAGTTGGCGGAAGTATTTTTTTCGGATCGACCAGCCGTTCAGGATTTGATAAAAACCGCCGAAGAACAGGCTGAGGATAAAAAAGCCGAAATACTCCCGAATGTCGGGCTCGTGCGCCCACGCCGCCAGCGGACCGGCCAGAAAGTAAACCCCGACGCCGCCCAGCAGGCTCACCGCCACACAGATGCGCAGGGACAGGCTCAGCAGGCTGCTGGCGACCCGATCCTCCTCCGGGAGGGTTATGGCCTGTTCATAGGAAAACGAAACGAGCATGAGCATGATGGAGATGATCGAGGTATACATGGAATAAACGCCGTATTCCGCAGGATTGTAAAGACGCGTAATTATGGGCAAGGTGGCGAGAATCAGGATTTGGCTGATGATCGTCCCGCTGGCGAGGACAACGACGTTCCGGAAAAAATGGTCCCTCGTCAGGTTTTTTAGGTAATTCAGCATCGGCGACCGGTCCCGGGAATCAGCGCAGCGACTGCCTTATTTTTTCGCTGATCCAACGCTGGGTTTCTGCTTCAATCTGCGGCCAGATCGGGATGGACAGCACTTCGCCGGCCAACGCTTCCGCCACGGGCAAATCCCACAGGGAAGGAGCGTACACCGGAAGCTTGTGCACGGGCAAAGGGTAGTAGACGATCGAACTGATGCCCTCCGCCTCCAGCCGGGCCCGCAGTTCATCCCGCTTTCCGTCCGCGATCCTCAGCGTATACTGGTGATACACATGCTTGGCGTAGGCCTTCTCCTCCGGCAGGGTGACTCCCGTCAAACCGCTCAAGGTTGCGCTGTACCGTTCGGCCGCCTGCCGCCGCCCTTCGTTCCATTCCCCGATCCGCGGCAGCTTCACTCGCAATATCGCCGCTTGGATCTCGTCCAGACGCGAGTTGAATCCGATGAGCTCGTTATAATACTTTTTGCGGGATCCGTGCGCCCGCAGCATGGCCGCCCGCTCGGCCAGGTCGGGATCATTCGTCACCAGCAGGCCGCCGTCCCCGTAAGCGCCGAGGTTTTTGGACGGAAAAAAGGAATAGCATCCCGCGGCCCCCAGCGTCCCGAGCTTCCGGTTTTTGTATTCGCCGCCGAATCCCTGGGCAACGTCTTCGATCACCTTAAGATCGTAACGGCCGGCGATTTCCAGCAGCGGGTCCATATCGACGGCGTGGCCGAACAGATGCACCGGAATCACCGCTTTCGTCTTGGCCGTCAGCACCGTCTCCAGACGGCTCGGGTCCAGGTTGAAGGTGTCCGGCTCCACATCGACGAACACCGGAACGGCCCCGACCCGGCTGATCGCCTCCGCCGTGGCGAAAAAAGTGAACGGCGTGGTTACCACTTCATCGCCCTCGCCGATCCCCGCCGCCAGCAGGGCGATGACGAGCGCATCGGTTCCCGAGTTCAGCGCGACCGCATGCTCCGCGCCAAGATACTCCGCCGCCTCCCGCTCGAACGCCTTGACGTTCTCCCCCATAATAAAGGCGCCGCGGTCCAGCACCTTTTCGATCGCGTTCATGACCTGCGGCTTTAACTCCCTAATCTCACAGCCTATATCCAGGACGGGAATTTTCCCCTTGGCTTCTCCCGCTTTGTTTTCTCGTTCCATCATCATCCCTCTACCCTTCCTCCGTTTTACTGACCAGCTCTTGATTCCGTTCATACTGTCTTCCGCACTCCGCACATACCGCCTTGCGATCGCGGAAAGCCAGCGTTAGGCCGCACTCGCAAACCCAACCCAGGTGCCGGGCGGGTACACCGGCTACCATCGCATAAGCGGGAACGTCCCGGTTGACCACGGCCCCCGCCGCCACAAAGGCGGATTCGCCGATCGTCACGCCGCAGACGACCGTCGCGTTCGCTCCGATCGACGCCCCGCGCTTGACCACGGTCGGCCGGTAATCCGCGGCCGTGTTGCGCGGAAATGCCGAGCGGGGCGTGCGTACGTTGGTGAAGACCATGCTCGGTCCGCAGAATACGTAATCCTCCAATACGACCCCCTCGTACACGGACACGTTGTTCTGAATTTTGACGCCCTGACCGATGGACACATTCGGAGCGACATACACGTTCTGGCCCAGGCTGCAGCCTGCCCCGATTTTCGCTCCCGCCGAAACATGGCAGAAATGCCACACCCGTGTCCCTTCCCCGACCCGGGCGCCTTCATCCACGACGGCGGTGGGATGCGCATAATAGGTTTCCATGATCTTTGCCCCTCCGTTAATGAAACATATTTTGCGTTTGCTAGAGCAAATAATAGTTTTCCGGCTTGGCAAACCGGCTCATGGCGTTGCGCGTATCCAGCAGACAGCGGCTCCGCCGGCCGATCCGTTCATAATCAAACGCGGAATGGTCCGTCGCGATCACGGTGATATCCGCGTCCGCCAGCCCCTCTCCGGTGATCTCGATGCACTCGTACGTTCGATCCCGAAACCGGAACGACGGAATATGCGGATCACTGATCCACACCTCGGCTCCCCGTTCTTCCAAGAGCCGGATCATCTGCAGCACCGGCGATTCCCGGTAATCGACGATATCCTTTTTGTACGCCACGCCAAGCAGATAGACTGTGGAGCCATACAAAGGCTTGCGGGCTAAATTGAGAATTTCCGCGATCTTGTGGACGACGAACTCCGGCATCGCGTTGTTGATCTCCCCAGCCAGTTCGATCAGACGGGTGTGATAGTTGTACTGCCGGGCTTTCCACGTCAAATAGAACGGATCGATCGGGATGCAATGTCCGCCCAGGCCCGGCCCCGGATAAAACGCCATGAACCCGTAGGGCTTTGTCTTCGCGGCATCGATCACTTCCCAGACGTTCAGGCCCATGCGGTTGCACAGAATCGCCATCTCGTTGGCGAGGGCGATATTGATATGCCGGAACGTATTTTCGTAAATTTTCTCCATCTCGGCCACGGCCGGGCTGGAGACGAGGTGCACCTCTCCATCCAGCACCTGCCGATATAGTTCCGCCGCGACTTCCGTGCAGGCGGGAGTGACCCCGCCGACCACCTTGGGGGTGTTCCTGGTATTGAACGAAGTGTTGCCGGGGTCGATGCGCTCCGGGGAATACGCCAAAAAAAAGTCCTCCCCGCACACCAGTCCGGTCGATTCCAGAATCGGCTTGATCAACTCCTCGGTCGTCCCGGGGTACGTAGTGCTTTCCAGCACGACCAGCATCCCCGGATGCAAGTGGCGGGCGACCTCCCGCGCCGAGTTCTCGACATAGCTGGTATCCGGCTGCTGGTAGACGTCCAGCGGCGTCGGCACGCAGATGGCCACCGTGTCCGCCTCCCCGAGGAATGCGTAGTCGGCCGTCGCCCGGAGCCGACCGCTCCGCGCCATCTCCCGCAGGTCATCATCCACGACATCCCCGATATAGTTGTAGCCGCGGTTCACCATCTCCACCTTCTGCGCCTGGACATCAAAGCCGATGACCCGGTACCCGGCTTTGGCCTTCTCCACCGCCAACGGCAAGCCGACGTAGCCGAGCCCGATCACCCCGATCACGGCGGTCCGGGTATGCAGTTTCTCCATTAACGTTGTGCTGTGCTCCGATTTCGTTCCTTTTTGCCCGCTCATCTCCTACTGCGTCCTCCGTTTCCCTTATCCCTTAAGTTTCTGCGCAAGCTGAACTAACACTTAACCACCTATTAACGGGAAAACCTCCCGTTAATTTTCCACTCTTGTCCCTTGGATCCAATTTAGCTGGAATAACTCCATCTATTTCGCGACCCTAACCGCCGAAATACCCAATTCCAGAAGAATTAACGGGAGGTTTTCCAGTTAATTTTCCTTTGCAGCCGCATAGGCACCAAATTAACGGGAGGGATTCCCGTTAATTTGACTCCGGCCCTGCAGCGGCCATCATCTACCTTCCGTTCTGTACGATATCCCATGCCAGCCGAACCGCCCGGGCTCCCTCTTCCAGGGTAATGGCCGGCTCCCGCCCCGTTCGGACCGCTTCCGCCATATCGGCGATAATCCGCTCATGCCCCGGCACGCCAAAGGGGTCGGCCTCCACTTCGGCCATGATCCCGGCGATTTCTGCATCCGCCATCGTGACGCAGTTCCATGCCTTGATCCAATTGGCGGTCCGCCCGCCGATCAGGACGTATCCGTTCTCGCCGAACACCGCCAAGCTTTCTTCCAGGTTATGCTCGTAAACGGTCGTACATGCCTCCACGACGCCTAAAGTGCCGTTCGCGAATTTTAGCGCCGCGATCGCGGTATCCTCGGCCTCCATGTTGCGGATTCGGGTGTCCACCCAAGATCTCACCTCGGCCACGGGCCCGAACAGCCACAGGAGCAGATCCAGACTGTGAATGCCCTGATTCATCAGGACGCCGCCGTCCATCGCGACCGTCCCCCGCCACGCCGCCTGATCATAGTAAGCCTGACTGCGGTTCCAGCGGACGGTCGCGTTCACATGGCTCAGCTTGCCGAACGCCTTGCGGTCCAGCGCCTCCTTCAAATGGCGGATCGCCGGCCGGTAACGGTTCGGATGGACGACCGTAGCTTTGACGCCGGCCGCCGCAGCAGCTTCCCCGATGCGCCCGGCTTCCTCCGCGCAGAGCGCGAGCGGCTTCTCGATGACGAGATGCTTGCCGGCCCGGGCCGCGGCGATTGCCAGCTCGGCATGCAGCCCGCTCGGCGTACAAATGCATACAACATCGATGTCCGGCTCCCGCTCCAGCATCTCCGCCATCCCCGCGTACGCAGGCACGTTCCAGCGCTCCGCCAGCGCGGACACCCGCGCCGGATTCGGGTCGCACAGGGCGGCAAGCGCTGCGCCTTCCGCATGCTGAATCGCTTCGAGATGCCTGCCGGCGATGTGCCCGCAGCCCACAATGGCGAAGCGGACCTCCCCGGCTTGCTTCCGCTCCCGTTCCGATTCGAATTCGGGTAGTTTTCTCATACGGCTTCCTCGTTTCTGTTCGATATCTCCCCTGCCTGATCCGGTGCCGAAACCGGGGCCGGTTCTCCTGTATCCGGGTTTCCCCTACGCCGTCTTTTCCTTCGCGAAGAGTCCCGTTTCTCCAGCAGCATCGCCACGCTCAGCGAGGCGAAAATCCCGATGAAGCCGCCGATCGCCAGATTGAACAGCTTTTTGGGGCTGACCGGGATAGACGCATCCTCCAGATTGGCATAATCCAATACCGTCACATTGGCGCTCTGCACGATTTCCGTCGACTTGCTGATGAATGATTCGGCAAACGCGTTGGCGATAGTGACGGCATCCTCCGGGTTATCGTGCCTCGCATACAGCATCAGCACCAGCGTTCCCGGGTCGGTCCTCACCTTGATCCGCTTCAACAGCTCATACGCGGATTCCGACGTTTGCAGCTTGGCCTTCGCCTCATTGGCCACAAAACGGCTTTGAATCGCGTCCTCATACGTTTTGGTCAGCATCTGGCTGGCCAAAAACTCGTTATAGGTTCCCGACTCAGATGAGGAAATCGTGGCGACCAAGCTTGCCGCGGCCTCATATTGCGGGCGGACAAGCTCATTCGCCAAAAAAACGCCCCCCACGCATAGCGCCAGCGTAATCAGCACGGCGATCCCGTGTTTTCTGGCGGTTTTCAACAAAACATTCAGCTCCACTTCCCACTCACCTCAAACTATCTATATTTCCGGAATGCGGCAATTAGAAGAGGTTTCCTCTCAATCTTTTGCAATATAAAAGAGTCACTGATGAAATTGTTGAATCAACTCGGCAATTTGAAGAGAGGCGGTACCGTCGCCATACAAGTTCTCGATATAGGACCCGGGCCGGTAATCTCCTATCATTCGCCCCAAATCCATCGTGAGCGGGTCCACCAGCGTATTCCAGCCGCAGTCGACCGTCTCGACCCACTCCGTCTCCGGACGCAGCGTAAAACAGGGAACTTTGGCGAAATAGGCCTCCTTCTGCACCCCGCCGGAATCGGTTATAATCGCCTTGGCCTGGCGTTCCAGCGCCAGCATTTCGAGATAAGACAACGGTTCGGTGAACAAAAGGTTGCCCCCGGACGGTCGCTCGGCGGACTCCCCCATCGCTTCCAGCATTTTGCCGGTCCGGGGATGAAGCGGAAACAAAACCGGATAATCCAGGCTGCGCAGCGCTTGCAATATGGCCCTTAGCCGCACGGGATCGTCGGTGTTGGAGGGACGGTGGATCGTGGCCAGATAGTAACCGCCGGCCGAAACGCCGAAATCCTCGGGCCGGTGTTTCCCGGCGGCCAGGCGTTCGTTGTAAAGCACGGCGTCATACATAACATCGCCCACCTCGTATACGCCTTCCGTCACCCGCTCGGCCCGAAGGTTACTCACCGCCGCCGCCGTCGGTGCGAACAACAAGGCGGAGACGTGGTCCGTCATGACCCGGTTGATCTCCTCGGGCATATCGCGGTTATAGCTCCGCAGCCCCGCCTCCACATGAAACAGCGGAATCCGCAGCTTGCTTGCCGCAAGCGCCCCCGCCAGCGTGGAGTTCGTATCGCCGTACACCAACACGGCATCCGGGACGGTCTCCAGCATCAACGCCTCCAGTGAAATCAGCATTTCCCCGGTCTGCCGTCCATGCGAAGAGGAACCGATGCCGAGGTCGTAATCCGGCTTCGGAATTTCCAGCTCTTCGAAGAATACCCCCGCCATGCTGTAATCGTAATGCTGTCCCGTATGTACGAGCACCTCGCGGCATCTCTTCCTAAGCTCCCGCGACACCGGCGCCGCCTTCACGAATTGCGGCCTGGCGCCTACGATGGTCATTACGGTTTTCATCCTTTCAGCTCCTTTCGTCCCCCGTAAACGGATGGCTCCTCCGTCACCTCGTGGCCGCCGGTTACCCCGGCGGACCGGTAAACGGATGTCATCTCTTCCAGCACCTGCGCCACGGAATACTTGCCGAGCAGCCTTTCTCTGCCGTTCAGTTTCTTCCGCAGCTTCGCATCCGCATAAAGCTCCCAGATTCGCTGCTCGAACGCGTCCGTATCCCCCGGCTTCACCAAATACCCGTTGATTCCGTCATCCACCAAATCCCGGTTGCCCCGGACCCCGGTCGCTACCACGGGTAGTCCCGAGGCTAGGGCCTCCATCACATTCACGGGCAGCCCCTCCTGCTTGCTGGTGGTCACCGCCACGTCAGCCAGGGCGTAAAGCTTGGGCATGTCCTTGCGCTGCCCCAAAAACACCACATTCCCGGTCAATCCCAATTGCTGTGCCTGCTTCTTGTAAGGGACCTCCAGTTCCCCCTGGCCGGCCAACAGCACCAAAAGCTCCGGGATCCGTTTCTTCAGATTGGCCGCCGCTTGCAGCAGAAAAGCCTGATTCTTCCGCTTGCTCAGCTCGGCCGCATAAATCAGGACAAAACGGTCCTGGCCGATGCGGTGCTCCCATCGCAACTGCTGCTTGCCCCTTCGGTCCACCGGCTTAAATCGTCCGAAATCGACGCCGACCCCATGGACGTGAACGATAGACCTGGCTTTGAACCTCCGCCGGATGGCCCGGTGATAGTCCTCCTCGTTGATCGTGACCAGGCAATCCGTCCACCGGGAGAGCAGCTTTTCCACCGGGTAATAAAGCAGCCAGTTCACGGCTGGCGCCCCGTCAAAAAAATGAAAGCCGTGCGCGGTATAAATCACCTTCGTTCCGCTCCGCCTCGCTTCCCTTGCCGCCAATCTCGCCAGAACCCCTCCCATCGGCGTGTGGCAGTGGACAACACTGTAGCCGTGGCGCCCGATTAAATCGGACAGCTCCTTATAAGCCTTTAAATTGTTCCACCTGAACGGGGAACGTTCGATCGACAGCGGGAATTGACAATCCACATAAGGAACCGGCGCCTCCCCGCATGCCGCCGCATGGACTTCCCAGCCCCGCTGCTTGAACCAGCGCATATAAGGCGTATGGAACTGGGTCAAGTGGGACACCACCGTAGCGCAAAACAACACTTTCTTCAGCACAACCATCCTCCACTTCGGAAAAAATCAAGGGTTTCTCCAGAACTACTCATACAATGAAAAAGAGAAAATATACTATAACAGCCAGTTCGAAATGCTCTATAACACTAGTAGATGATGTTTGCGGCATCTTAGAACTTGATTTTTAGGAGGGGAATTATGGATCAGCTTCAGCCTGTATCGCATGGCCTGGAGCCTTGGGCGGAATTCAACCGGATCAAATGGGGCTGTGAAGCGAAAATCATGAGATTTCAACGCGAGGATTCCGAGGCGTATATCGAAAGTCTCTTTTTTCTGAACAAACGGGGAAAAATCTGCCTCCCTCCGCTCAATCCATTCCATCCGACCGTGTTTCAGCCTACGTCGACGGACAAACCCTACCGTTTGAACCGGCAGTGGCATCAAACCGCCGAGGTGATGATCGGGGAATTGCTCCGGCATGGGGGAAGCGCGGCATTCTGCTTCCCGCCGGACATCCGGGATATCCGCCCATTTTTGTGGAGGGGGTTTAAGGCCAACGTGAAGTATACCTATCAAATCCGGCTTCCCCATTCCCTGGACCAGGCCAGTCCCGGCATACGCAACCGAATTAAAAAGGCGGTCCAAGAAGGATACCGCTGCCGTTTGACCCAAAATATGGAGGAAGTGTACGCCTGCCTGCTCGAAACGGAAACGCGAAAAGGCTTCAGCCACCGGCTGAGCCTGGAAGACTTGCAATTGGCGCAGCGGCTTCTCGGCAACGCGGGTCTTCGTTGTTATGTCTGTTACAGTCCAAGCGGTGAACCGGTTACCGCCAGCGTTATCCTGATTTTGGACGGACGCCGGGCCTTGTTCTGGATCGCGGGCAGTAAAACCGAGTATTTGTCGCATGGCGTGGTCCAGCTGTCCCAGCATGTTGTGTTCGACGATCTGGCCGCAGCGGGTCTGAAGGACATCGATTTAGTGGGAGCCAATCTGCCGTCCGTCGCCCGCTCGAAATCCGGTTGGGGAGGAGAACTCGTGCCCTACTATCAGGTACGGATTCCGGTATTCAAAGAGCTGGCTCGTACAAGCCTGGATTGGTTGCGCTTCAACCGGAGAAAACGGCTTGCTATTTTTCAGGAAGAAGGGAGTTTCAGAGCAAGAGGATGATGGATCATACAGCTTTAAGTCAGTGGGGGGAATTCAATCGTCGCAAATGGGGCTGCAAGGTGGAGCATGTGCGGCTGCAGGCCGGGCGGTCCGAGGCGCGAGGAGAGTGTCTGTTCTTTTTCAATGCCGGAGGCCGGTTCATGCTCCCGCCGCAAAATCCGTACCACCCGTTGGTGTTTCTGGCTACTCCCAGTCAAAAGCCTTTCCGTATCAACAAGCAGTGGCATGAGATTGCCGGTTTGCTGATGGATCGGCTGCAGGAGGTTCGGGGGCCGGTCCTTTTTCACCTCCCGCCGGAGATGGACGATGTCCGTCCTTTTCTGTGGCGGGGGCTGAAGGCGGAAGTGAAATATACGTATTGCGTTAACGTCCCTTATTCCTTGGACCTCGCCAGCAAGGCGATCCGCAACAAGATCCGCAAGGCGGAAGCTGCCGGCTATCGAACCGAAAGATCGGACAATATGTCGCATGCCTACCAGTGTCTGATTCAAACCGAAAAAAGGCAGGGCTTCAGCCATCGGCTCAGCGCAGCGGACCTGGAGCTCGCTCGCGATTTGATGGGAGACCATGCCTTTCGTTGCTATATTTGTTACTCCAAAGACGGAGAACCGGTCAGTGTCAACATTTCCCTGCTGCTGCACCCTGCTTCGGCGATCGGCTGGATCGCCGGCACCAAGACCGCCCATCTTTCGAACGGCGTCGTCCAACAGGTTCAGCTCCATGAATTCGAGGACCTTGCCGCCGCCGGCGTAGAGCGGTTTGATTTTACGGGGGCCAACCTATCTTCCGTCTCCGAGGCCAAGGCGGAATGGGGCGGAGAATTGCTGCCCTATTACGTCATTCGCAAACCGGGCTTAAAGGACGTGCTGCGGGCCGGCCGGGATTGGCTGCAATTCTCAAGGGGGATCAGACCGTGACCTCGAGCGATGACGGATGAACGTAATACTGATTGCGTCCTTCCCGTTTTGCTTCATACATCGCTTCGTCCGCTTCGCGAATCAGCCGGTCCAGATCGCCCGGGCCTCCATCGTAAACACAAATGCCGATGCTCGGCGTGGTCACCAGCGGATATCCCTGATAGTAGTACGGCTCAGACAAGCTGCCGATAATCCGCTCGGCGACTTTGGAAGCGTGCCTTTGATCACTGGCCGAGAGCAGGACCAGGAACTCATCCCCTCCAAGCCGGCAGACCGTGTCACTATCCCGAATATGGCTGCACAGTCTCCCGGCGGTTTCCTTGAGCAATAAATCCCCCGCGGTATGGCCGAAAGCGTCATTAACCTCCTTAAAGTTATCCAGATCGATAAACATAATCGTCAGCGGAGTCATCCCGTCATGCACGTATTGATCGAACCGCATTTGAAAGAGTGCCCGGTTGGGGAGTCCCGTCAACTCATCATGATAGGCCAGGTATTCCACCTGCTCCTCCAGCCTTTTGCGCTCGGTGATGTCAATGATGACTCCCTCCAGCCTTTCCAGATGCCCCAGTTCATTAAAGAGCGGGGTTCCCCGGATTTGCGTCCAGCGGTACTCCCCGTCTTTATCGTAAATCCGGCATTCCAGATTCACGCTTCGTTTATCCAGCACCATTTCTTTCTGGGCCTGCATGATCCGCGGCTTGTCCGCGGGCAAGACCAAGCCGGTCAGCAAATGATAGTCCCCTTTAAACGCCTCCGGCGGCCAACCGGTAATGTGAACGATTCCATCCGACAGTGTCATCACACCTATGCTTAAGTCGAAAGACCAGGTGGCGATTTTGACGTTCTCCAAAATATTGTTCAGTTGAATCCCATTCTTCTCCGCCTTCAGCCATAGCGACTTCGTATACCGGGTGAACAAGAAAGAAAACGCGGTGGTAAACGCCCCGAAGATAATGACATAGATGACGTCACTGGCGGCGGCTTCCGGAAACATCTTATCCCGAAACCGGATGAACAAATAAGCCGCACTCACCAGATACAAGCCTCCCGACAGCAAGACCGCTCTCAGATCCAGGTACAGGAGGACAAATAGCGGCACAAGTCCGAGAAAAATATAGTTGAACGAGTACGGGGAATTTATGGCCTGACTCACAAAAAACACGTAGAGGGAAGCTATCATCAGCAGCATGACGATTTCCGGGACACGGCGGCTGTTCACAAGCAACAGCATAATCAAGCCGATCAGCAGACCTACCAGGGGATGGATGGCATCTATGCTTTTGTCCACAATCAGATTTACCGCGAGTGCAATGCCATAGAAGCTCCACAACAGCTTTACCACAAGTACGTTCCGCTGGTGAATTTCTTGCAACCTGTTCATTTAATCCACGCTCTCCAAAAAATAGTTATAAAGAACTAGATTCACTTTCTTTCATATTACACCTTTGGGAATTATAAGGGTACTGTTTCCTGAAAAAAATTAATATACGGTAACAAAAAAGACCGGATCAACATCCGGTCCTTGCTGTTAAGGCACATATTGCTGAACAATTTGGGTGACCACACCATTCTCGATACTCAAATGATAAGGGAACACTTGCGGATCAAGCACCTGGGCGCCCCGGAACAGACTCGTGAATTTGTTCAAGCTCACCGGCTCGTTCCACACGATATCGGCATCCGCGGGGTCTCCACTCCGATCATAAATCTGCATAAGGACTTTGGCGTCCTTGGCTACCGTGAAATGTTCCAGGGCCTCATCCTCATTGACGATATAGTACCCGTCCGGGGGTCCGTCAATACCGGCGTCCGGTTCGTGCTTGGCGAACACCGCCTCGGCTTCCTTCCCGGTGTACCACTCAATCGGGTCGACCGTCAATTCGGTCCCGTCAGCGCGGGTATTGAGAGCCTCGATATAAACCGTCAACTGCCTCGTTTCCGGAGCTGCCGCCGCAGGTTCGCTTTCCTGCCGGCTTGCGCCAGAGCTGGACGTAGTAGTAAACGAAGTTAATATTACGATAAGAAACAGGGGGATCAACAGCTTCATCCATTTTTTCATTTCAGCGTCCCGCCTTTCGAAATCCGATATAACCGTCTATGAAGTATAAATAACCATCCCGGAAGGATTTAAACACCACCGGTAAATTTATACTTTCATTATATGGTTTCCCTGAAGGAAAAGGGTCACAATCCGGTTAAAACGGGTGACAAAATCTTATCTTTTATGGACGCTCAATGAGCCGGAAAGAAGGTGAGCTGGATCAGGAAAATCAGCCCGAACACATAAAGCAGCGGATGTACCTCACGGCCCTTTCCGCTGACCAGCTTCATGACGGGATAGGTGATGAAGCCGACCGCGATCCCTGTGGCGATGCTTGCGGTTAACGGCATCATCAGCAGGATGGCGAAGGCCGGGAAGGCTTCGTCAAACGTCTTCCACTGAATTCGGGCAAGTCCCTCCATCATAAAGCAGCCGACGATAATCAGCGCCGGGGCGGTGATGGCGGGCAGCGAAGAGATCGCGCCGACGAGCGGTGAAAAGAAGACGGACAGCAGGAACAACACGGCAACCACCAGCGAAGTGAGACCGGTGCGTCCCCCGGCCGCGACCCCCGTGGTCGACTCGATAAACGCGGTCGTCGGACTGGTGCCGAACATCGAACCGACCGTTGTCGCCGTCGCGTCGGCGAGCAGCGCGGACTTCGCGCGCGGGAACTCCCCGTTCTTCATCGTGCCCGTCTGCTCCGCCACGCCGATCAGCGTACCGGTCGTATCGAACAGCGTGACAAGCAGAAACGCGAACACGGTCGTATACAATCCCTGGCTGAACACGCCGGGAATGTCCATGTCAAAGAAGACCGGAACCGGTGGAGCGGAGACTACGGCTGCGAACTTCAGCTCACCGGTCAAATAGCCGATCAGCGCGGTGACCGCCATCCCGATGAACAGCGCCCCCGGGACCCGGCGCGCCATCAGAATCAGCGTCACGAAGACGCCGAGAATCGTCAGCAGCGTCACCGAGCGGTGCAGATCGCCAAAGGTGACGAGATTCTCCGGATTGGCGACGACGATGCCGGACATTTTCAGTCCGAGAAAAGCGATAAAAAGGCCGATGCCGGCGGTAATGCCGAATTTCAGCGAATCGGGAATCGCCCGGATTAGCGCCTCCCGCAGCTTCGTCAGACTCAGCAGCAGGAACAACACCCCGGCGAGAAACACCGTGCCGAGCACGGTTTGATAATTGAGCCCGGTGGAGGCGACGACGCTGGTAAAATACGCGTTCAGCCCCATGCCCGGAGCGATGGCGATCGGATGGTTGGCGAACAGCGCCATAAACAGCGTCCCGATCACGGCGGCGATCACCGTGGCCATAAACACTTGGTCAAAAGGGATCCCGGCCGCACTCAGTACGGCCGGATTGACGACCAGAATGTAGGCCATGGCCAGAAAGGTGGTGATCCCCGCCACCAGCTCGGTTCTGACGCTGGTTCCATGCTGTTCGAGTTTAAAAAACTGATTCATGTAGGTATTCTCTCCTCTGTTTTTGCGGCTTTACATTGTAATCCTCTAGTATTGTCCGCTTATCCCCTAGCCTCGTCAAGGCCTGGGTGATTCATTCCACGAATCTTTCGGAATTTGCGACGGAGGCTGTGGGATTGAAGGAAACCGTCCCGCTAATTTCGCCACTTATCTCGCACAAAAGGAAATATCCAGATTTACTCACGTTATTTCACCAAAAAAGAGGTGGCGGGCTCCAAAATCAGGGTTTCGCCTGCTTTTTCCTACTAAAAGTCACTTGCGTTGCTTTAACCCTGACACATGATTACAACGGAGCTTGATGCCTTAATCGCTTTTAAAGAACTTCGCAAAAAAGTACAGGCCTTTAAACAAGGTTCTGCAGTTAGGAAGTCTAACGGCCGTGAGAGCCGTTATGTTGCGATTGAATCACGTATTGGGATTCTAACGGTCGTGTGGACCGTTATTTACTTCATTTCGACCAAAACAGCCATACTTATATGAAATAGGGGCCGTGGCGGCCGTTAGAATTTGGATTCAGTGCAAACAGGGCAAATAACGGCTGTGGCGACCGTTAGAATAGTTTAGAGGGGGAGACGACGATCTAAGTTCGACATGTTGCTTGCCGAAGCGGCGGATTGGCCCCAAATGGGCAGCATCAAGGAAGGTTTGATGCAACGTCATTGCCTAAAAGGCCATTAATCCCTACTGATGAGCCAGTTTCGACAAAATAGCGCCGCATAACGCCCTTATTTACCTATCCGGCTTTCAAAGGAAAGCTGGCTCCACCATATTTGTTCGTATTTAAATGGCTTAATGCAACGGCTAGTGGCCCGCAGCCCGCTTAGTGCAGATTTAAGGGGGATTTCCCCGGTAAATTGACCTCGTCCGCCTTGTGATGCCAAGCAGCCCGCCTTTTTCCGCGGGGAGACCTACGCAAAAAAAGACTGCCCCAAAAATGCGGACAGTCCCTTTTTTCTATCTTTACTGCTGCGGCTGCGGCTTAGGCTGCGGCTCGGCAGGATGATACTCAACCGGGGCGTGCGTGCGGCGCAGGAAAAGTCCCAGCAGCAGCGCGATGACGCCGACGAACATCGAGACGGTGAACGCGTTGTGAATCCCGGAAACGATCGCGTGCGGAATTTGAGCCGGATCGGTCGGGTCGGACACCGTGCTCAGGTAGCTCTTTTGCCCCGAGGAATAAATGCTGATAAACAGCGCCGTTCCGACTGCGCCGGAGACCTGCTGCAACGTGTTCATAATCGCGGTTCCGTGCGGGTACATCCGGCGCGGCAGTTGATTAAGTCCCGTCGTTTGACCGGGCATCATCACCAGGGAAATCCCGATCAGCAGCGAGATATGCATCGCTATTACGTTTCCTACAGGCGTCGTGGGGGTCAGGCCGCGCATAAACCAGATCGTGACGATCACGATGACCAGACCGGGAACGACCAGAGCCCGCGGGCCGAACTTATCGAACAGCCGCCCGGCAATCGGCGACATCAATCCGTTGATGACACCGCCCGGCAAAAGCGCCAGTCCTGCCGCAAACGGAGCCAATACAAGCGCTCCCTGCAAGTACATCGGCAGCAAAATCAACGTCGAGAACAAGGTCATCATCATGACCATCAGCAACGCGGCCGCCAGCGCAAACATCGGGTATTTGAAGACCCGGACGTCCAGGGTCGGTTCCTTGACAACCAACTGGCGCCATACAAACAGACCCAAGGAAACAAAACCCGCCACCAGACAAACATAAACGGTCGGATCGGACCATCCGCCGCCTTCACCGGCATGGCTAAAGCCATATACGATCCCGCCGAAGCCGATGGTGGACAGCAAAATCGAAATCATATCCACTTTAGGGCGGGTCAATTCGGAAACGTTCCGCAGATAAACGGCCGCGAACAGAATGGAGAATACGGCCAGCGGCAGAATCAGGAAGAACAGCCAACGCCAGTTCAAAGCGTCAAGAATCAAGCCTGACAGCGTCGGTCCGATCGCCGGACCAAACATGATGACGAGACCGATGGTGCCCATGGCGGCTCCTCTTTTTTCCGGGGGATAAATCGTCAGAATGGTATTCATCATCACCGGAAGCAGAAGTCCCGTGCCGACGGCTTGGATAATCCGGCCGACGAGCAGGAGGCCGAACGAAGGAGCGGCCCCGCAGACCATCGTTCCTATCAAGAACAGAATCATCGCGGACAAAAACATCTGTCTTGTGGTAAACCATTGAATCAACAACGCCGTAATCGGAACCAAAATACCGATCACCAGCATATAAACGGTGGATAACCACTGTATCGTCGAAGGACCGACGCTTAATTCCTTCATTAAATCCGTATAGGCTACATTCAGCAGGGTTTCGTTCAGAATCGACACGAACGCGCCGATAATCAGCGCAATCGTGATCGGAAGCCTTCGGATCCCTTCCGTAGGCGCGGATGAAACCGCGCCTGTCGCGTCCATATTCATTATACTTTTCCTCCAATACTATCCAAGGTTAATTTATGTTTATGTCTCTATATCAACAAGGCGAAAGGCTCGCGGCTCTTCCGCCTTGGCATGTTCGGCTCTTTTCGTAATTAGACCGTTCTATATATAAAATTTTAAGTATGAGGTTAAAAAAAGCCTGTACCCGCCCGCTAACGCACAAATAATCGCGGAATCAGCTTGGAGGCAATCCGTAGTGGTTCGCTGCTCTTTTGGGTCATACTCATGATCGCCGCGCCCTCCACCATGGAATTAATCATCACGGCCAATTCATGCGCTTCTTCCTCCACTAGCCCGGCCGATACGAACTTCTTCTTAAGTTCGACGCCCCAGCATTCATAAGCATTGCTGCAAGCCTGGCGGATCGTTTCGTTACTCTTGGCCGTCTCATGTGCGATAATGCCGATCGGTACTCCAATCACTTCATCCTTGTCGAATTGCTCGATCATCAAATCCAGCATGCGTTGAATGGCCTCCACGGGATCCGTGGTGGATTGCAAAACCTTCATCATTTCGGAACGCGCCGTGTCCTGCGTGTAGCGGATAGCCTCACAGGCGAGCTGCTCCTTCCCGTCGGGAAAGTGATAATATAACGAGCCCTTAGGAGCCCCGCTCAGCTGAGTTATTTGGTTTAGGCCAGTCGCATTGTAGCCTTGATTCATCAGTAGTCTGGCGGTTGTTTCAATCAGGGATTTGCGGGTGGGATTCTGGTTTGCCATTGAAATAACCTCGCGTCTCATAGGATTATACCAATCGGTCTATATAATTTAGTCCATAATAAATCCCCTGTCAAGAACCCAAATCCAACTTATATAGGTTGAGCTTAAGAATTAGCGTTGGGCAAGGTTGTGAAATGGTTTCGGAGATACGTTGCCAACATCCAAACTGTAGAAATAAAGCGCCAACGTCGGAGTCTACACATTAACGGGAAAATCTCCCGTTAATGCACCGCTCTTAGCTCTTGGATCGGATTTAGCTGGAAAAGCTCCATCTATTTCGCAGCCCAATGGCCGATATTCAGAATTTCAGGCGAATTAGCGGGAGGTTTTCCAGCTAAATCGCCTCTGCAGTCTCATACGCACCAAATTAACGGGAAGAATTCCCTTTAATTCCAACCAAACCATTAGTTGCAGGGCGGTGCTAGGCGGGTATCTTATTTTTTTGACCCGGTGAGGACTCTTTTATTTCCGTCTTCGATTAAAATAATATACGAGAACCCGTTGCCCAAATCCGTCGAAATTAGTCCCTTAACCATGGCTAGTTCCTATTATAGACAACATTCCTGACAGCGTACTGTCAGGAATCGAATACTCGGCTTTATTAAATTTGTTGATACCAGGGAAGAAGGCGATTCTCTATGAAAAAGATGAAAAAGGGGGCTTTAAAGGTCCTTGTTTTCTATGCTGCGGTCAATTTGCTCTTTCTTTTTTTGCGACATGTCGTTTTTGGCTTGATCGATGTGCCGGATCCATACGATTTGATCGTTCAGCTGGCGTCCGCCGGAATTGCCGTTTTACTGGCGCTGCTGATCACCGGCTATCTGACGAATGGAGACGCTTAACCTCCTGCCCGACGCCGTAAAAACCGCCCGCCATAAGGGCAACGCCCTCCTCCTGATACACCCGCGGGACCCGCTGGCCGATGAGGCAGACCATCTCATAATTCACGGTGTTCATCAGCGCCGCAACCTCATCAATGGGGATGGTCTCCCGCCCCTTTTTTCCGCCAAACAAGATGACGGTATCCCCCTCCGACGCATCCGGCACCGCCGTGACATCGAGCATCGTCTGGTCCATGCACACCCGCCCGACGATCGGAACCCGGCGGTTCCGCAAGATCGCCGTTCCCCGATTGGAAAGCGACCGCGATAAACCATCCGCATAGCCGATCGGCACGGTGGCGATAAGCCGGTCCCCATCCGCCCGGTAGGTCCGTCCGTAGCTCACCGTGTCTCCCTTCGCGATTTGCCGGAGGGCCACAATCTTCGTCTTCAGTTGCATCGCTTCACGAAGCGGGTAGTTCGGAAGCTTCGTATAATCCGAAGGGTGCAGGCCGTACATGGCGATACCTACCCGGATCATATCCAGATGCATATGGGAAAAACGCATGGCGGCGGCGCTGTTGCAGCAATGCTTGAGAGGAATGGACAGCCCCCTGGACTCAAGAGCCTGGATACAGGAGATGAACTGCCGGTATTGCCGATCCGTGAACCCGGGGTCTGGCCCATCCGCATCGGCAAAATGCGTAAACAGCCCTTCCAGAACAATATGAGGTGAACATGCGGATGCTTGTTGCGCCATCTCCACCACCGCCTCGGCGGAGGTCAGGCCGATCCGGGACATCCCCGTATCCAATTTGAGGTGGATCCGGGCCGGCTTCCGCCGCAGTTCCGCCCGGGCGGCAGCTTCCCGCAGAACGTCAGCAGAGAAGACCGTCAGAGTTATATCATGACGAACCGCCAAATCCACCGCGGAGGGCGGGGTATAGCCCAGCACCAGGATCGGCAGTTGGATTCCCGCTTCCCTGAGGTGCAGAGCCTCATCAAGCAAAGCTACACCAAGGTAATCCGCACCGCCCACTCTCGCCGCCCGCGCCGCTTGCACGGCACCGTGGCCGTATCCGTTGGCTTTGACCACCGCCATTACCCGGCACTCCGCAGCCGCTTGACGCCGGAACAGCGCAACATTATGGGCTATCGCATCCAGCGAAACTTCCGCCCAAGTGTCGCGGCTACTGACCTTCGAAGGAGTGGATATCATGATGCCCGCTTCTTTCATATCGCCTCCACACCCATGCGCATCCGGCTCAAAAAGCGCTCCATTCGCTCCAATGCCTTTTCCAGGTTCTCCGTGGACGCCGCGTAAGAAAAACGGATATGTCCTTCCCCGCCCGTTCCGAATACCCGGCCCGGTACGGCTGCCACCCCGGCCTCGCGAAGAAGCCTTTGAGCAAAGGTGTCGGAGTCCTCCCCGGCAGGAGAAATTGAAGGGAAGGCATAGAAAGCCCCTTCCGGTTCATGGCAGGGAAGCCCGAGCTCTCTCAACCCGCGTACAAACATGCGCCGTCTTTCGTCGAATACTTCTTTCATCGCTTCCTTGGCCTCCAGGCCATACCGAAGGGAAGCCAGCGCGGCGATCTGCCCCGGCGTTGGGGCGCACATCGCGGTGTACTGGTGAATTTTCAACATCGCCGACAGCAGATCATGATTGCCGCAGGCGGCATACCCGACCCGCCAGCCCGTCATGGCAAACGCCTTAGAAAAACCGCCGATGACCAGCGTCCGCTCCCACATCCCCGGCAGCGAAGCGATGCTGACGTGCCGCCTTCCGTACGTGAGCTCCGCATAAACTTCATCCGAAATGACGATCAAGTTATGCTTTACGGCGAGCGCGGCCACGGGAAGCCAGTCCTCCTCCGTCATGACGGCTCCTGTCGGATTTCCCGGGTAATTGACGATCAGCACTTTGGAGCGGTCCGTGATCTGCCGGGCCAACGCATCCGCGGTAAGCTTAAACTTCTGCGCTGCGTTCGTCTCAACCTCCACAACTTTTCCGCCGCACAAATGGGCGATGGGCGCGTAAGCGACATAACCGGGAGCCGGCATCAGAATTTCATCCCCGGGAACGATGCAGGCCCGAAGCGCCAAATCAACGGCCTCACTGGTGCCGACGGTAACCAGGATTTCCCGGACAGGGTCATACCGGAGACGAAAGCTGCCCTGCATATATTCGCAGATGGCCTCTCTGAGCTCCGGCAGCCCCGCATTCGCGGTGTACCCCGTCGGCCCGTCATAAAGCGCGCGAATACACGCCTCACGGACCGGTTCAGGCACGGAGAAATCCGGTTCCCCCACCCCCAGTCGAATCACATCGGTCTCCCCTAGGGTCTGGTCAAAAAATCTCCGGATTCCCGAGGGCGGAATTTCCCTCACTCTTGGAGCAATCCAATTTTTCGTTGATGTCATTGCGTTTCCCCTGCCTTTCCCCGCTCCCGCAGCGAGCCTTCAATAATCCGGTCCAGCAACTCAGCATAAGTCCACCCCGCCGCCTCGGCGCTTCTGGGCAGCAAACTGGTTTTCGTCATGCCCGGCAGCGTATTTACCTCCAGCACGTAGGGCGTATCGTTTCGCAAAATCATATCGATCCTCGCATAAACACCGCATTTAAAAAGCCTGTAGCAGGCCATCGCCGTCTCCCGGACGCGGGAATGCACGTCATCCGGGAGAGCGATAGGCGCCTCCTCGGCTCCGCCGGCGGTATATTTGGCATTATAGTCGAACCATTCCGCACAGGCCGCGCGGATGCCCAGCACCGGAAGCAGTTCCCCATCAACGAGCGAGCAGGTGATCTCCTGTCCCTCGATCCTCGATTCGACGATAACCGCCCGGTCCCAGCGAAAAGCTTCCGCGACCGCCTCATGCAGTTCCTCCTCGTCGTCCGCCCGCCGCACCCCAACGCTGGAGCCGCCGTTGTTCGGCTTTACGAATACCGGAAATTCCACGCCAGCCACCTGCTCTCGCCAACCGTCGAGCGTAAGGCACCGCCAATTCGGGGTCGGTATGCCCTCGGCGCGCATCATCTTCTTGGACAAGTCCTTATCCATGCAAAGGCTGCTGGCCAGCACGCCGCTTCCCGAATAAGGGATGCCCAGCGTTTCCAGCGCGCCCTGCACCGTGCCATCCTCGCCAAAAGCCCCGTGAAGCGCAAGCAGCGCGAAATCGATATCCTTCACCTGGTCGATGAGCTCTTCCCGCTTCGTTACGACAATGGGCAGCACGTCATATTTTTTCCGGTCCAAATGCGCCGCCATCTCCTGCCCCGTCATCAGCGAAACCTCATATTCCGAGGAGACGCCGCCCATAATGATGCCGATTCTCATCCCTGATCGCCCCTTCTCCCTAAGTCCTTCGGTCCGACAGTTTCCCGTCAGTCCCCCATCATTTTTGCCGCCGTCTCGCCGATCAGACGTATGCCGGTGCCGATATCCTCATCCGATACTCTGGAGAAACCGATCCGCATCGTATTCCGCCCCCGTCCATCCGTATAAAACATATCTCCGGGCGTAAAGATCACGCCTTGTTTCGAGCAGGCCTCCAGCAGTTTCCAGGTGTCGAAGTTTTCGGGGAATTCGATAAAAAGATGCAGCCCCCCGCTCCCCGAAAGCCGGCTGTACGGAATGTAGCGCTCGCAGCAGGCTTTGGTCCATTCGTATTTCCGCTTATACTCCATGCGGGCTTTCTTTAAATATTTCTCAAGATTTCCGTTCTGCAAATATTGAAAAAGCACGGATTGATCCAGCGTTGAGGTGTGAATGCTGCGCGCCCGCTTTACGCTTTCCAGGCTGTCGATCAACGAGCGGTCCGCCAGCACCCAGCCGACGCGGATCCCCGGGAACAGCACTTTCGAGAAGCTGCCCAGGTAGATGACACTGTTGCCCGTTCCCGCCATCGCGATCAGCGGAGCCACATGCGAGCCCGAATAACGCAGTTCCTCATTGAACCCGTCCTCGATGACCGGGATGCGGTAGCGGCCGAGCAGCCGAAGCAGGGCCAGTCTTTTTTCCGCTGAAGTGACAATCCCTGTAGGGTTATGGTAAGAAGGCACCAGATAGGCGCAATCGTAAGGCCGCTCCGCCAAAGCCTCCTCAAGCTTCTCCAGGTTTACCCCGTCCGCATCCATCGGGATGCCCGTGATCTCAAAGCCGTGCAGCTTGAGATTTTTGATCGCCGTATAGTGCGTCGGATTCTCGCAAATGACCGCACCCCCACGGTCTCGGTGAAGTGCGGACAATACGATGTCGAGACCTTCCGTGAATCCGTTGGTGATAAGGATGTCTTTGCCCTGCAAATCAACGCCCTTGCTCTCCATATAGTTCAGCAAATATTCCATTAACGGCTTGTAGCCCTTGGCATATCCGTAATTCAAAAGCACCCGGCCTTCCATGGCCATGCGGTCCAAAAAAGCCCGTTTGACGTTCTCGAGATCAAACAGCTGTTCATCGGGCGCGATGCTGGTAAATGAAATCGTCCCTTTCTCCGCACGGAGGCCGCGTTTCATATGATCAAGCTCTACCGCCTGCCGCGCCTGCCGGCTCATCCGGTCCTTCCAGTCCATCCGCCATGGTTCGGCGGCCGCCGCCGGCCCGGGAAGGGTCGCGTCGGAAGCGACATAGCTGCCTCGGCCCGCTTTGGCATAAATAAATCCCTCTTCTTCCAGCAGGGTATAGGCGGAAATCGCACTGTTGCGGCTCACGCCCAGCAGTTCTCCCAATTCCCGCGTGGACGGCAGCTTTTGCTCGCTCTGCAAAGCACCTTTCAGGATCAGCCCTTTCAGGTAGTCCCTGACCTGGATATAAACCGGACGGCCTGCGGCAAGCCGAAAATCATTGAACATGCTTCATCTCTCCTTACCCTCATGATGGCACAAACCGGCGCAAAAATAAAAGAACCGCCGATCCGTTTTTTTGACCCGGAGGCGGTTCTCATATGGCGGCGAGAAAGGGGAACGTGGGGCGGCGCGGCGATAACGGGAAAACCTCCCGTTAATTTGACCTTTTGCCCTCACCAAGCGAATTAACGGGATTACCTCCCGCTAATTCGCCTCAAAGGGAGCCAACACGCGGGAAGGCCGCGAATTACCTGGAGGTTTTCCAGCAAAATTGGTGATTTGGCCGATTACGCGTAAATTAACTGGAGGTTTTCCAGTTAATTTACTGGAATGACCGCTCCAGTTTCACCGTCAATCCTCAGGGGCCTGAACCGAGGACGCCTGCTGCGGCAAGGTCTGCTGCTGTGCCGGCCTTGCCAGCCGGAGGCGTTCTTCCGCAACAGCGGGCGTACCGGCGTCCGGGCTGGATTCGACATAATGCTTCAGCAGGGAGAGCTTGTTCTCCCAGAAGCGGTCGAAGTAAGCGAGCCAGCGCTTCAGCTCGAGCAGCGGATCGGCGTCGAGCCGGTAGCGAGTTTCCCGGCCTACCTTCCGGTCCCGGACCAGTCCCGCATCGGAGAGGATGCGAAGATGCTTGGAAACGGCGGTCCGGCTCATCGAAAAGTGGCCGGTCAGCTCCTTCAGCGGCAGTTCCCGGTCGCCGAGCAAACCCAGAAGCTCACGCCGGGTCGGATCAGCGACCGCTTGAAAGACATCTTGTTTCGGCGCGGCAGCCGCGTTTGTCATCGTTAACCTCCGACGTAGGCGGACAGCTTGTTAACAAGGCCGGCCCAGCCTTGGTCCATCCGGTCGCGCACAATGTCATGGGGCTCGCCGAACTCCGTCACTTGAGCCGCGGTCCAGCCGCCGTGGATGAGCGTAAACTCGATCTGCCCCTCTTTTTCCACCAGTTCAAAGGTCAGCGTCCAATCTTTACCCCAATTAAAAGACAACTTGTTCGGCGGATCCACAAGCGTTACTTTGCATGGAGATTGCCCGAAAGGCCCTGCCTGCAAATGAAATTCATGTCCAACCACCGGCTTCAGATCATTCGGCATAAACCAGGCCGACAATCCCTCGGCCGTAGCGACGGCCTCCCAAACCTTCTCTGCCGTTGCATGCAATAAAATAGTATGCCGGATATCCGGCAGCGTTTCATTCATCTTATCTTCCATAATCTATTCTCCCTCCATTAGGAAACTTTTTAGTTTCATTTTTAAGCATGGCGTCATTATATGAAACCAAACGGTTTCCTGTCAACTGAAATTAAGGACCGTACTCCACTATAGGTTGTGAATACGGCCCTTTCTTCATTCCATGGGATACGGCTTTGTTAAACTAGCATTTCTTACCGCTTCACTACTCCCCCACGGTAATCTCGTACAATCTTGCGGTTTTCTCGGCCGGCAAGACGACCTTTAGTTCCCCGTCTTTGGCGCTCCAGACGCAATCCCCCGCAAAATCCTGCGGGTAAGCGCAGCGTACTTGGAGCGGCTTACCCTTTAACCAGTCCAGCGGGATGGTTGTCTCCGCCGGCTCATGCGGATTGCCCGTCTCGACAGCCCGTACCCGCCACACGGCCAGGTAAATCCGGTCCTCCCGCCGGAGGCCAAGACTTACCCATTCGTCCTGCTGGGTCGGCAAGCCGAGCGGCCAGAACGGCAGCGCTTCGGGAATATCGGCGCGGATCGTTTTGTAGTAATCCAGCGCCTCCTTCACCAGCTCCCGCCGACGCGGGCTGAGTTCGGCCAGGTGGCCGCTCTGGTGCACGCGCAGCAGCAGCGCGTTGACCATGTTGAACACGACTTCCTCGTCGTTGCCTTCCCGCAGCGGGTAAGACCAGATGGCCGATTGCTCCGGCGTCAGCGCGGACGGGGAAGCCGCCGCGATCGCCGCGTAATTGACGTAGTCCTCCTGATCGCTGGTGGACTGGATACTGTGACGGCTGAGCATCGCATAGTCCATGCGCATCCCGCCGCTGGAGCAGTTCTCGATGACGAGGTCGGGATAACGGGCAAAAATGCCGTCCAGCCACTCCAGATAGGCGCGGTTATGCTGGAGCAGCCCGTCGCCCACGCTGTCCGCCCCGGTTTCGGTCCCGATGCCCGCGTTGATGTTGTAGTCCATCTTGATGTAGCCGACACCGTAGTCCTCGACCAACCGGCGGATCACCTCGGTCGCGTGCGCCCGTACCGCCGGATTCCGGTAGTCCAGCTGATACCGGCTCCGGTCTTTGACCCGTTTGCCGTGCCGCATAAAGAACCAGCTGTCATCCGTATCTTTCAGTTTGGGACTGTGGATGCCCATCACTTCCAGCTCCAGCCACAGGCCCGGAATCATGCCCTTGCTCCGAATATAGTCGAGGACGTATTTGATCCCTTCCGGGAAGCGTTCCTCCGACGGCAGCCACTCGCCTACGCCGTCCCACCATTCTCCCGCGGCATACCAACCGGCATCGATGCAGAAATACTCGCTTCCCACCTCCGCGGCGGCATCGATCAGCGGCAGCAACTTCGCGGTCGTCGGGCTGCCCCACAGGCAGTTCATGTAATCGTTAAAAATCACCCGCAGCAGCCGGCTATCCTCGTTCGGTCGGCGAATCTTGCGCCGATATTGGGTCAGCGCTCCGATGGCCTCATCGAATCCGCCGGATACCGTGCCCACGGCGACCGGGATGCTGACGAACCGCTCTCCCGGTGCCAGCTTGTCCCACCAATGGTTGTCATGTTCGGTCGGTCCGCTGATCAGCGCGGTCAAATAATCGTTCTGGTCGATGATTTCCCAATGCCAGGAACCGTTATGCTCGATCTGCCAGAAAAGGGCCGTACCCGCCTCCTCGTTCTCCAGCACCGCCATCGGAATATGTTCCGCGGCGGACCAAGACCCGGTATTGCTGCAAGAAATCCGTTTGGAGGACCGGTCGGTCAAATGCGACAATCCCAGCTCGGGCAGCCGGTACGCTCTCCATTGCAGTTCGCTCTGCCACCCCGTATGCGGAATGAACAGCTTCATTTTCTCGTCGCGGGACCGTACACCCTCCTTGTCGATTCCGGTCAATGCGAAGGACGAGACATATTCCACGCCCAGTTCTTCCGTTCCTTCATTGCATAAAACCACCCAGGCGCGGGCGGCGGGAACGCCATCATAAAACTGAATGTGCTGCACGGCCGAAAGCGAGGTTACCGGGTCCTTGAGCGTGATTTCCAGCTTGCGCCCCGTCTCGTTCCGGACATCCGTATGACCGGCATAGCGCATGCGCAGTCCGGGGTAGGTGGCGCGGTGCGTCCGGCCGTGGTATTCCTCCCGGTCTTCGCCGGTAAGCTGCAGTTCCATCAGGCGGAAGCCTTGTTTCTGATCCTCGCGCACCTTTTGCTCCTCGTACGGCACCGCGCCGAAATGCAGCAGCCGGACATCCTGTTCTTCCGTAATCTCCAGAACCAGGTACAATCCGTTCTCCTTCAACTCTATCTTCCGGGTCTTCGTCATCGTTCTCCTCCTCGCATCCTGCATGCGTTCTCGTAGTACTATCTTCATTCTATACCTTCCGATCCCCGAAAAAAACTTAACGCAGCACCAGGCGGTGCTGCGTTAAGGCGAGTGACTCGCGGCCCGGTATTATTGAGCGGAACCGAGTTGTACCCAAGCTTGTTCGATTTCGGCTACAGCAGCGTCTTTATCTTTGCTGCCGCCAATGTAAGCCTGCATAATTTCACCAAATTTTTGGTGGAACGTATCCAGCGAGTAGTTGATGGAGAGGTCGCCGGAAGGCTCTTTTTTCAAAATCTCGTCCATTTGCTTCGGCATATCCAGATCAGGAAGCGGAGCGTCCTTGATTGGAGGGATTACTTTCGCAACGCTGGAGAACCAGTTCTTACCGTATTCCGAAGTGTACAACCAGTTGAAGAATTCAATCGTTTCCTTCGCTACAGCGGAATCTTTGTTGATCCGCAGCGCCTGGTCGGCCCCCGTAATGATTTGGGATTGCTCCGGTTTGTCGCTGACAGGGTAACCCGCGATGCCGATTTGGATGTCCGGCGTAATTTTCTTGATCGCTTCTTCGTCCCATGCGCCCTTACCGTTCAGAATCGCCGCCTTGCCGGAGGCGAAGTCGCTGACTTGAGCGTTGCTGTCGCGCTCCAGAGGCTTGTCCGTACCATGTTTTACCGTAGTGTCAACATAAGCGAAGAAGTTATTGTACAGTAAAGGATAATCCTTGATTTTGGCTTCCCCGGCGATAAATTTGTCGACCAGTTCTTTCGGAGTTACGCCGGCATCCTGTGCTGCGGCATCCACGAAGTGTTGGAAGAGGTGCTTCCATACCCACCATTCTTTGTAGGCATTGGCGAATGGCGTGATGCCTTTGGCTTCCAGCTTGGCGATGGCGTCTTCCATCTCGGCTGTCGTTCTAGGGAATGTTGTGATACCAGCATCCTCAAACAATTTCTTGTTGTATACGATCGAGAAGAGGTTGCCTTTCACCGGCAGACCGAGCACTTTGCCGTCGCTGGAACTCATGTTGGCGCGAACGGCATCCGTCATGGCTGCCGCCAACGGTTCGTTCGTCAAGTCGGCGCTGTATTCCGCGTAAGTATCGATGTCCCCGCCCGCGGTCGTTTGGAATACGTCCGGCGTGCTGCCTGCCGCGATTCTGGATTTCAATACGGTGTTGTAGTCGGATTGCATAATTTCCAGATTGATCGTTACGTTCGGCTTCACTTTTTTATACTCTGCGATGTAAGCATTGAACGCATCCGTATACTCCGGGGAAGCTGTGAACATGTTGATTGTTACCTTCTTGTTGTCGTCCGCAGCGCCGCCATTTCCTGCGTTGGTTCCACCAGCCGCTCCGTTATTCGCCGCATTGTTGCCGCCGCAAGCGGACAAGAGGCCCATGATCAGCGTCAGACTAAATAGACCCGCCCAAATCTTCTTCTTCATTGCATACCCCCACTTTCTTATTGTGTTTGCGCTAGAGGTTTGACCTTCTATGCTCCCTATTCTAAAGAAAAGGGTGCCCAATAAAAATGTAGATATGTGGTCTGTTAAGGGTAAAAAAGTAATGTTATAGGCTAGTTCACTTTTTAGCCCTTTCCGCCCGCTGACTCCGGTACTCCGACGGAGAAATGGCGTAGTAATTCCGAAAAGCTTTGCTGAAATAGTTCTTGTCCTTGTATCCGAGCATTTCGGAAATTTCCTGTATTTTTAGCGTGGAATCGTTCAACAGTTCCTGCGCTTTGTCCATACGAATCTTTTGAATATACTCATGTATGCCATAGCCGTACTGCTGTTTGAACAGCTTCATCAAATATTCCCGGCTTAGAAAATACTTCTCCGTGAACATAGATATTTTAATATCCTCATAATAGTGGTTATCGATATATTCCTTGATGTCCTCTACATTGAACGGGCGCCTTCCGGCCATCGCCTGGCGGATTTGCTCGCTGTAGTATTCCAGGGTCCGCATCAGCAAGCCCTCGAATTCGTCGAAGGTCGCAAAATCGGTCTTCACCCGAACCGAGCGCAACCCGCGCTCCCCGCTGAAAGACGGAAGCCGGTCCGGCGACACTCCGAGTTCGAGGGCCATATCATTGAAAAGCACTACAATCTCGCGGACCATACGGTCGGCATCCCCCAGGCCGAAAAAAGCGGAGGCCCGGACCTTGCGGGCAAATTCGCCGAGGACTGTTCTGGCGTGGTTCAGGTTTCCCGCTTCCACGGCGCTGCGCAGGATCGGCATCCGTCCCGTCAGGGAATGGACGTCGCGGACCGTCTGCTTGTCCCCGGAACCGATCACCGCCTTGCCCGTCAGCTTCAACAGGTCGATCGCCTGCAGCGAGGAACCCGCCGCCTCATAAGAGTCAGCCAATTCCAGCGCGTCATCGCACGGCCGGCCGACACCGCCCGCCGCAATGATGCCGAACAGGGAACTTAAGGTGGAGACGACGCGTTTCAACAACTGTTCCGAGCGGAACAGCAGCTCCTGCGGATAACCGCCGTTGGCGGTATACACCGCGATGATTTCCCGCTCCTGCTTCGGATTGGCAAAGCTAAAGCATTGAAGGCCGTCATCGGACATCTCGTTAATTACATTCGCCACGGCAAAATAGAGCAGCTCCGTATCCGAATTGAACCGGCTGTCCCGAATCGACTCCATATTGAGAATCCGCAAGACGAGCGTCCCGTAGCGAAGGTTTTCCTCCTCGGCGCCGATCAGGGCCAGAAAAGCCTTATTGCTCTGTTTTTTGAAGCTTCGCTCGATAATGGAGAAATAAATCTTCTCTTTCAGCTTAGGCAGCGACATATTAAAAGCGATATTCCGCGTGATCGATTCACTGCGAATCTGGCGCTTCGCCTCCAGCAGGCCGACCGCCTTGCCGAGCGCCTGATTCAGATCCAGGCGGTTGATCGGTTTAAGCAGATAGTCCAGCACTTTGGAATGGATCGCCTGCCGGGTAAATTCGAAATCGTTGTACCCGCTGATCACAATCGTTAAAAGCTCGGGAAATTCCGTCTCCATCGCGCGCAGAAACTCCACCCCGTTCATTTCGGGCATTTTCATGTCGACCATAACGAGGTCCGGTTTATGTTCCCGAACCATTTCAAGCCCGGACTTGCCGTCCGTGGCCTCCAGTACCGTATCTACCTGAAGCCGTTCCCAATCGCCCAGGATGCGAATCGCTTCGCGAAGCGGTTCTTCATCGTCAATGATCAGCACTTTATACATGACTTTGGCCTCCCCGCGGTATCAGCATGATCATTTTCGTGCCTTTGTCCCCGCTCTCAATCCTTAAGCCCGCTTCCTCTCCGTAAAGGAGAACCAGCCGGGTATGCAAGTTCTTCAATCCGATGTTCTCCCCTTCCTGCTCTTCCCACTCCGTACGGAATGATGCCAGAATTGTCTCCATCCGGGCCGGCGGAATTCCCGGACCGTTATCCTCCACCGTAATGACCGCATGGGTATCACCAAGTTCCGCCCGGATTACGATGCGGATGGCCACGGACACCTTCTCCACCCCATGCTTGATGGAGTTTTCAACAAGCGACTGAATGGACAGCTTGGGGATTTGCAGCTCCATCAACGAATCGTCCCATTCGACAGACACGTCGAGTCGGCTCCCGAATCTGGCTTTTTGCAAGGCCAAATACCGCTCGATATGCTTCAGTTCTTCTCTAGCGTACACGATGTCTTTTCCGCTTATACAGTATCTCAGCGTGAGGGCCAGTGCATCCACCATGTCTGCGACGTCAAAATCGCCGCTCTTCAGCGCTTTGGTGGAAATCGCCTGCAGGGCGTTATATAAAAAATGAGGATTGATCTCCGCCTCCAGCGCCTTTAAAATCGCATTTTTCTCCACCAGCTTCATTTTATACCGCTCATTGATCAGGTCATTGGTCCGGGATACCATCCGGTTGAAATGCCGCGTCAGATAGGCGATCTCATCCCTGCCCTTCACCGGTGCCTCGGCATCGAAGGTTCCTTCGCTGAACCGCTTCATTTGATGGGACAGCTTTTTGAGCGGCTTCGTAATCGCGTTGGAGATCAGCGTAACCAAGACGACGGAAATCACCAGAAAAATAAATCCGATTAAGTAGTTCAAGTCTCGCGTTACCCGGGCCGGCTCATAGATATTGCTGTAAGGGATCGGCTTGACCAGCTTCCAGCCGTCCTGCTCCCCTACATTATATACGATCAGATATTTTTGACCTTCCGCGGTCCAGGTCATCGGTCCGGCCGCCACGCCTTCGCCCGACGGGGGAAGTCCGCCGGCCTCTTTCAATTGCTTGTAAAATTCAAGATTGTCCGCATGGAACGGGACATTATGGGGATCCAGATAAAGCAGGTGCTCTCCATCTTCAAACGGGATGTCCCGCATAATTTCATTTTTCATATCCGGTTTTAAATAAAATGATATCACCGCCTGCGGCTCCCTGGAAGCAATGGACCGCAGCACCCGGTGATAAGCCATAAACCCCGGATCCATAATCGCCGTATAGCCCGTCTTCGCATTGGGATCCAGAAAAGACTGGTAGGACCTGTTATACGGGCTTTCCATAGCCTCTTTGAACCAGGCCTGCTCCGGAATTTTCCCTTCGTAACTGATCCGCAGCTTAATATCGTAAGCTTCCTGGGTAATCGAATAGTATTTGCCCTTCCCGACGAGGTACAGGTAGATACTGCTCAAGTCGTCGCGCGAGTAGAACAGGCTGCGGAGGTAATCCTCCAGATACATTTTGGAAGCATAGTCCTGATCTTCGTTGATAATCGCGCGGATCAGATCGTCGTATCGGATTTGCGGTAAGGACAACTGCTCAATCCCCTCCAGATAATCCTCCAGATTCTGATTCACCAGCTTCAGATTGCTCGCCGTGCTTTCGATGCTATGATCCACGGATTCCCGCTGGAGCATGTTGTACGAAATGATGGTTAACGAACCGACAACGAGGATAATAATCGTGGAAAAAAACAAAATAAGCTTATTGACCAGCCTGCGGGAAATCGGCTCGATCAGGTTGCGGAAGGCTCTGTCTATGCGGTATATCATCGGCTCCATCCTATCTGCGCTTTTTTTCACAGTTCACCTTTTTACCCTTAACTGTTTATTTAAATCCATTTAGACCGAATACCCCCTGTCCTATAATTGCATTATAACTGAAATACAACAGCGAATTTAAACCATCGCCACGAAAAAGAGGTGCATTATGATGAAACTAGGGAGAAAACGTGCCGACAAGCTCGAATTCGGAGCCTTTACACTTCCCATTCTAATTTGCGTCATTGCCGTGTTTTATTATCCGTTTATCATGACGATCCGCTATTCCCTGACGAAATGGAACGGGATTTCGAAGCATCCGAAATTTATCGGATTGGATAACTTCAAGCAAATCTTCATGGGGGACGCCAACTTTACCAACGCGGCCTTGTTCACCATTAAATATGCGATTCTGTACATTATCCTGGTCAACGTGCTGGCCATCTTGCTGGCGCTGGTCCTCGATATGAAGCTGAAATCGACCAATTGGCTGAGAGCCGCGTTCTTCATTCCCTACATCCTCAGCCTTGTCATCGTCGGCTTTATCTGGAAGTTCATCTTCATGCAAGGATTCGAGTCTTTGGGCGAAAGCACCGGATGGGGACTCTTCCAGCTCAGTTGGCTGGGTGAACCCGGGCTTGCCTTCATCTCGATTCTGCTGGTTTCGCTCTGGCAGTCCATCGGTTTCTATCTCGTGATTTACATCGCCGGTCTCCAATCGGTGCCGGACGACCTGAAGGAAGCCGCAACCGTGGACGGCGCGGGGCCGATCCGCCGCTTCTTCAACATCACGCTGCCGCTGCTCGCTCCGTCGATTACGATCTCCGTGTTCATGGCGCTGACCAACTCGATCAAAGTGTTCGACGTCATCCTGTCCCTGACGGGCGGTGGTCCGGGCGGAACGACATACTCGGTCGCTTACGATATTTACCGCGACACGTTCCAAAACAACTTGTACGGCTACGGTACGGCGAAAGCGCTCATTCTGTTCGTCGCGGTACTCGTCATCACCGTAATCCAGCTAACGATCTTTAAACGCAGGGAGGTTGAGGCTTAATGAAATCCAACAAAACAGGACGTATTCTGCTCGAAGTCGTGATGGTCATTTTGTCCTTGATATTCCTGTATCCGCTGTTCCTGACCATCATCAACTCGCTCAAAAGCTTCTCCGAGGTCATGACCGACGTCATCGCGCTGCCCAAGGCGCTGGCGTTCGAAAACTATACGTATGTATGGAAATTCATCAACTATCCGCGGCTGTTCCTGAACAACACCGTCATCACGGTTCTCGGCCTGGCCGGCATTGTGCTGATTTCCTCTATTGCCGCCTATAAACTGGCGCGCACGAAATCCAAAGCCAGCGGCATCATCTACTTCCTTTGCATCATGCCGATGCTGATCCCGTTCCAGTCGATCATGCTGACCGTGCTGCAAATGGCCAAAAACCTGCATCTTGCCGAAAGCACCTGGGGACTCGGCATTATGTACTGGGGCTTCGGCGCCCCGCTCGCCCTGTTCATCTATCACGGCTTCGTCAAAGGCATTCCGAAGGAGATCGACGAAAGCGCCACAATCGACGGCGCCTCCGGATTCCGGCTCTTCTTCAGCGTCATCTTCCCGCTGCTGAAATCCGTGACGACAACCATCATCATCATCGACGTGATGTGGATCTGGAACGACTTCCTGCTCCCGCTCCTGATGGTCAACGGCTCGCCGGACACCAAGACGCTCACGCTGGCCGCCTACACCTTCGTCGGACAATACACCTCCGACTGGCAGTATGCGATGACCGCCATGGTGATGGCCGTGCTCCCTTCGATCGTCGTATTTATCTTCCTGCAAAAATACATCGTCAAAGGCGTTGTCGCCGGCGCGGTGAAAGGCTAAACCCGGGCGTCCCATCCAGCACCTCTTGTGCCGGATGGGACGTTTTATTTGCGCCAGGGCATCGCGGCTCTCACGGACTTACGGACTTACGGACACAATAGCCGCTATTTCGCGCTAAACCGCCCTTTAACAAATCTAACGGAAGCCATAGCGCCTATTTGTGTTGATTACCGACAAAATCACCTCGTTTTGCCGAAATAGCCGCTACTGGGTCCGTTAAAATTCCAATTCGCTCTTAAAACACGAAATAGCAGCTATGGCTTCCGTTAGCGCGTAGCGGTCTGGTCTAAGCGGTCTATTGGCTCCGGCGTTCTCCCCGATATTCCAGAAAATTCAAATATGCGGGAAATTCGGTCAACCCAAGCGGAGTAGGGCATAATAATGAAAAGGTATCAGAAACCGCCCCACTTTCATCTTTGCAGTTACTTTTGGTATGATAGTGATCTAAAGTATGTAAAATTGGGAGGTATCGATCTTATGTCTGAGCTTAGTTACGGCCTTCATTCCACTAAAGTTTCCGATAACAGACCGTTGTCCGCGATTCCTCTGTCCATATTGGATCTCGCCCCGATCACCGCCGGCAGCACGGCGGCCCAGTCGCTAAAGAACACGCTGGACTTGGCCCGCCATGCCGAAAAATGGGGCTACAACCGTTTCTGGCTCGCCGAGCATCACAGTATGCCGGGCATTGCCAGCTCGGCCACCTCGGTAGCCATCGGCTACGTGGCCGGCGGCACGAGCACGATCCGCGTCGGTTCCGGCGGCATCATGCTGCCGAACCATTCACCGCTCGTGATCGCCGAGCAGTTCGGGACGCTCGAGACGCTGTATCCCGGGCGGATCGATCTCGGCCTCGGCCGGGCGCCCGGCTCCGACCAGCTCACCGCGCAGGCCCTCCGCCGGGGGCCGGGCAGCGACGGCCAGGACTTCCCGGAGCGGCTGCGCGAGCTTCGGGAATATTTCCACCCCGTATCGAGTTCCTCGATGCGGGTAAGGGCCGTCCCCGGCGAAGGGCTCAACATCCCGATCTGGCTGCTTGGCTCGAGCGGTTTCAGCGCACAGCTCTCCGCCGCTCTCGGCCTGCCGTTCTCCTTCGCCAGCCATTTCGCGCCGGACTACCTGTTGCCGGCACTGGATTTGTACCGCGGCCATTTTCAGCCGTCGGTCCACCTGGAGAAGCCGTACGCCATGGTCGGCGTAAACGTGATTGTTGCCGACACGGACGCCGAGGCCCGCAGGCTTGCGACTTCGCAGGAGATGCAATTCCTGAATCTGATCCGCCGCCGCCCCGGGCAGTTGAGCGCCCCCGTCGACAGTCTCGAAGAGATCTGGACGCCGCAGGAAAAAGCGCTCGTCCAACGTCAACTCGGCTTCTCGGCCATCGGTTCCCAAACCACGGTCCGCACCCGGTTGGAGGAAATCCTTCGGGAGACCGGCGCGGACGAACTGATCGTCGCCGGACAGATCTATGACCATAAAACCCGTTTACGCTCTTACGAGCTGCTGGCCGAGCTCAAAAACAACTAAGTGCTGCACATGTTAAAAGGGCTGTCTCCACAGATTGAATGATCTGGAGGCAGCCCCTTAGTCTTTTGAATAAATGCGGCAAATATATTTCAAAGTTTTTAACTATCAGGTTTCAAAAAAACTTTATAAGTTACATTATGAGCCACCGAACTTTGAGTAGTAGGGCTGGCATCAAAATTATAGTCGTACGGGTTCGTATCAAAACCATACATAACATCCAGCACACGATAAAGTTTATGATTCCATAAAATCATTTCTCCTTTTCTTGGAACAAAAGGCAAGGCAACCAGGTCAAATTTTTCAGCGTAGTTTCCCTCTTTATCATCTAATACAATGGCCAATTCGATAACTTTCAATTTCTCACCCTCTCAAAAGTGGAATTATTCTTTAATTAATAACTACCACTCTAGGTGGATAAGAGCAAGATGCCGGCAATTGCGATGTAATTATTTCGGGAGCGACGCGTCCCCGGCAAATTAATGATAGCTTGCGTACACTCGAGGTCCAATCACGGAACGCGCGCCGGGGATCTTCTCCCCTCCAAACGACGAACAACGGATGTCCCCGGGACATCCGTTGTTCGTCTTATCCGATCATCGCCGCGGCCTGGCGCTCCAGCTGGTCCAGTTGCTCGCGGACCAGCACGGCCTTGCCGATCACGATCAGCGCCGGATTGCTGATCTGCACGGCCGCGGCCAGCTTGTGCACCTCGCCGAGCGTGCTGGTGAACGTACGCTGCCGCCGGGTCGTCCCGCTCTCGATGAGCGCCACCGGCGTCGAGGCGGCCTTGCCGTGCCGCAGCAGTTCGCTGCGAATCTCCTTCAGCTGGCTGACGCCCATGTAGATCACCAGCGTGTCGACGGCATGGGCCAGCAGCTCCCACCGGACGGACGGCCCGCCGCCGTCCTCGTCGGCCTCGGCGCCCGGGCAGCGGCTGCCCGTCACGCAGGCGAAGGAGGCCGCGACGCCGCGGTGCGTCAGCGGGATGCCGGACGCGGCCGCCGCGCCGATCGCCGAGGTGATGCCCGGGATCACCTCGTACGGGACGCCCCGGGCGGCCAGCGCCAGCGCCTCTTCGCCGCCGCGGCCGAACACGAACGGGTCCCCGCCCTTGAGGCGGACCACCCGTTTGCCCTCCAGCGCGCTGTCGATCATCCGGCGCTGGATCATCTCCTGCGTCATGGCGTGCCGCCCCGGCGCCTTGCCGCAGTAGATCCGCTCGGCGATCGGATCGCCGTAGGTGAGCAGCTCCACGTTCACCAGCCGGTCGTACAGGATGACGTCTGCCGCGCGGATCGCCTTGAGCGCCTTCACCGTGATCAGCTCCGGATCGCCGGGGCCCGCTCCGACAATGCTCACGAAGCCCTTCCCCGGGCGCATCATACGCCCTCCCCCGCCCGGGAGGCGGACGCCGGAATGAACCGGACCTCGCCCCGTCCCTCGCCCGTCTCAACCGGGGAACCTGCGGGGGTCGCGGGGGAAGCTTTCTTTTTCAGCGAAAAATAAAGCCCCAGGCCCGTTAAAGTCATGCCCCCGAGCAAGTTTCCGGCCAACACCGGAAGCTGGTTCCACACCCACCAGTCCGCCAGGCTGACCTTCGCCCCCAGCAGCATCCCGGCGGGAATGACGAACATGTTGACGACCGCATGCTCAAACCCCTGAGCAAAAAAGATCAGAATCGGCAGCCACATGGCGATGATTTTTCCCGCAGTCGAACGCGAAGTAAAAGCCATCACCGCGCCTAACGTCACCATCCAGTTGCACAGCACCGCTTTGATCAGCACAAGTCCCAGGCCCGAGAGGCCCATCTCCTTATACCCGAGGGTTTTGGCTTCGCTCGTCGTGATCAGCGTTTGGACCAGGGGATGGCTCAAATCGGTCCCCATTTTCGTAATCGTCAGGCCATAAAGTACGGCATACAGGGCGCAGCCGAGCAGGTGGCCGACAATGACCCAGCCGAAGTTCGTCAGCATCTGCCGGAAGGTGGCCTTCCGTTCCAGAACGGCGAGCGGAATCATCGCAAAACTGCCCGTAACGAGCTCCAAGCCCAGCAGAATAATGATGACGAAACCGACGGGAAAAATCAGCGCGCCCACAAGACTGAGCGAGGTCTGCTGCGTCGCGGTGAAGGCCAGCGTCGTCGCACAAGCCAGAATGGCACCGGCCAAAAAGCCTTTGATCAGCATTTGCCGGATTCCCAACGCAGCCTTATTGGCTCCCGCTTCTATTATTCCTTCAAGTACTTCCGCAGGTTTTACATAATCCATCGGCCCAGCCTCCCTGTTCCAGTTAGTCTATAGTGATGTAGACGGAGCCCGTCGCGGCGTCCACTTCCGTTTCATACACAATCACCGAACCGTTGTCCGGCTCCTGGACGCTGCCGCTTCGCAGATCGATCTTCCAATCGTGCAGCGGACAGTGTACGTTGGACCCGCACACCATCCCTTCCGACAACCGCCCGCCTTTGTGGGGGCAGCGGTTTTCCACGGCATGAATGCTGCCGTCACTTAGCCGGAACAGGGCGATCTCTTTATCTCCCACCGTAAAAGTCCGTGAGCCCAGCGCATCGATATCCTGCACTTGAGCGATTTTTATTTTCGTCAGCATGGCTGTTCCCTCCCCAAAAAATCCATTCAATTCATGGCATCCTTCCGCAAAATAGCCCGTGTTACCCCACGACCGGCTCCGCGCTCGGCAGCGGTTCGAAGTTTTTCCGCAGCTCTTCGTTGTTGATGATCTCCTTCCACGGATCGGTCGTCCGGCTCAGCGTTTCTTCGATCCGGGCGGCCAGAGCCTGGCGTTCCCCGGCGTTTTCCAGCACCGCTTTGATCGTCTCCAGTCCGACGCGCTCCACCCATTGCGCCGTGCGTTCGTTCCAGTTGGCCTGCTCCCGGTAAAATTGCAGGTACGCGGCCGTCCACTCCATGACTTCCTCCTCCGTCTTCACCGTGCACAGCAAGTCGGCCGCCCTAACCTTGACGCCTCCGTTGCCGCCGACATAGAGCTCCCAGCCGCCGTCGATCGCGACAACGCCAAGATCCTTGATCGTCGCCTCGGCGCAGTTCCGCGGGCACCCGGAAACGGCCAGCTTTACTTTTCCCGGCGTGTTGAGCCGTTCGAAGGCCTTCTCCAGCGCGATCCCCATGCCGATCGAATCCTGGGTGCCGAACCGGCAGAACGTGGAGCCGACGCAGGTTTTTACGGTGCGCAAAGCCTTGCCGTAAGCATGGCCCGACGGCATATCGAGCTCGGCCCAAATTTTCGGAAGGTCCTCTTTTTTTACGCCGAGCAGGTCGATCCGCTGTCCGCCGGTAAACTTGACCATCGGCACGTCGTATTTCTCCGCCACCGCCGCGATCCGCTTGAGATCGGCCGGGGAAGTTACCCCGCCGTAGATGCGCGGCACGACGGAATAGGTGCCATCCTTTTGGATGTTGGCGTGGTAACGCTCATTGGCGAAGCGGGATTCCTTCTCGTCCATATATTCCGCCGGCCAGAGCATGCCCAGGTAATAGTTGAGCGCGGGGCGGCATTTCGAGCAGCCTTCCGGTTCGCGCCATTCCAGCACGTTCATGACCTCTTTCACGGACTTTAACGACATCGCCCGAATACTCTCCACAATCTCGTCGCGTCCCAGCGAAGTACAACCGCAGATGCCCTCTTTGACAGACTCGCTCGCGGTTCCGTCCCCGTACAGTTCCAACAACCCTTCGACCAGCGGCTTACAGCCGCCGCAGGAACCGGACGCTTTCGTGCAGGCCTTGATTTCGCCGACCGTGCCGCAGCCGTCCTTGACCGCGTTCACGATCGTGCCTTTGGACACGCCGTTGCAGCCGCAGATGATCTCGTCATCGGCCATGGCGGCGAGCCTGGCTGCCGGTGAAACGGCCGTCCCCCCTCCGGGAGGGTAGCCCAGCAGCAGCTCCTTCTCCTTGCCGGCCACGCTCTCCCCGCTCTTGATCTTCGCGAACAAGGAGGTTCCATCCGACGTATCCCCGAACAGCACGGCACCGACCAGCTTGTCGTCTTGAAGGACGATTTTTTTATAGGTACCTTCCAAGTCGTCCTGAATCCGCATCGATCGCGTTCCGGGGGCGTCCATGAAATACCCGGCCGAGAAAACGTCCACCCCCGACACTTTCAGCTTCGTCGAGGTCACCGAACCCGTATAGCCGCCGGTTTCCACGCCCGCCAGCCGCTTCGCCAGCACGCTGCCCTGTTCGTACAGCGGAGCCACGAGGCCGTAGGCGATCCCGCGGTGTTCCGCACACTCGCCAACCGCATAGATGCCCGGAACGCTGGTTTCCAGGAAGTCGTCCACGACGATGCCCCGGTTGACCTGCAGTCCCGCGGATTTGGCCAGCTCCACATTCGGCTTGATCCCCACGGCCATGACGATGAGGTCCGCATCCAGAGAGCTGCCGTCCGCGAATTCAAGCCCGTCGGCCCGGCGCCCTCCCCGGATCGCCGCGGTCTGTTTGGCCATGAGGAATTTCATGCCTTGGGTTTCCAGCTCCAGTTGCAGCATTTTGGCCGCCGGCTCATCCAACTGGCGCTCCATTAAATAAGAATGGATATGGATCACCGAGACATCCATCCCCAAATGCAGCAGTCCTCTCGCCGCCTCCAGGCCCAGCAGCCCGCCTCCGATGACGGCGGCCTTTTTATATTTTTTCGCAGCCTCCATCATTAAATGGCAGTCGTTAATGTCGCGGAACCCGATAACGCCCTCTTTATTCACGCCGGGCAGCGGAAGCATAAACGGATTGGAACCCGTTGCCACGATCAAGGCATCGTACTCCACCTCCACCCCGGACTCCGAGACAACCCTTTTCTTCCCCGTATCGATATTGACCACCGCATCCCCGGTGTACAGGCGAATTCCGTTGTCCGCATACCAATCCAAATCGTTAATAACAATTTCTTTTAAATCGGACCCGCCCGCCAATACGGAGGACAGCATGATCCGGTTATAATTCGGATGAGGCTCCGCCCCAAAAACGGTAATTTCATAAGCGTCCGGGGCCAGCTTCAGCACATGCTCAACCGTCCTCATCCCCGCCATCCCATTGCCGACCAGCACCAGTTTCTTCTTTTCATCCATGTCCGGTTCTCCCCTTCCGTTTCTTTGTCCTTCGTACAAGCGTTGCATAACAGAAAAAGCCTGCTCCGCCACAGACCGGTCACAAGCATGCAGGTTTCATGCTCATTTCCAATCCCTTGATTCTGGCGAAGACAGGCTCCGTTGCCGCTTCAACATCGGCACGCCATTGTGTCCGATGGTTTTGACTATGCGTTTGGTAATTCATCGTTGAGGCTACTATATCCAACAATTCATTCCATGTCAATATACATGACATAAAATTTTAAAATATCTCGTTTTGTTTAAATTACATAACATAACATGTTACTTAACTGTAATTTCAGACTTTGAAAGCAATTATGTCACTTAATCCATGCTTTATTACGAAAATTATATTGATTTTTCTGAAATACCACGCGAAAATACAGATAAAACTTTCTTGCAGGATGAGTTTGTGTAAGGTTTTATGACGGGTTGGTTGTTGAAGTTGGAATGAATAGGAGGGTTATATTCCGATGCGTTTCCTGTTGGTCATTCGCGAAGCTGCCTCCCTTAAGGAACACGAGGGACCACCCGATGCGCCCGGAAGTGAAGCCGGGCCGGAGCATCTGCTGAAACGCCACGGCTACCAGGTGTTGGCCTCCTGCCGAAGCCAGGAAATCCGCAAAAAAGTCCAGGAGGCCGATGCCGTCGTCCTGCAATTACCGATCAGGGGAATTCATGACTGGGAGAAGCAGCTGTCCCGGTGGAAGCCGGTTCCGCTTCTTTGGTGGTGCAGCGCCGAAACGGCCGCCTCCTCTCTGGAGGCTTGCGAGGAGGACGTCCCGGTGGACGGCATCCTGACTCCCTCCATGTCCGCCCATGAACTCCATTGGGCGCTCCACCTGGGAGGCAAGCACTTTTTTGAGCGCCATCAATGGCTCGAGGAGCGGGCCCAACTGGTCTCCCGGCTGGAAGAACGCAAATGGATCGATTTGGCCAAAAGCATTTTGTGCGAAATAAACCGGATTCCGGAGGCGGAAGCCTATGACGTTTTGCGCAGGCGGGCGATGAATGAACGCAAACGAATCGTCGACATCGCCACCTCGATCGTCAAGGCCCACCAACAATTAAAAACCTAGCAAAGCCAGGCGGGTTCACAAGGAGGAATTCCGTATGAACATGACGGAAATATTGAAGGAAGTCGGGCGGGGCAAGCGCGGTGCCCGCGACCTGAATTACGAGGAAGCGCTCGCCGCCGCGGAGCTAATTCTGGACCGGAAGGCGACGCCGGCGCAAATCGGAGCCTTTTTCCTGGCGGAGCGGATCAAAATGGAGAGCGTGGAAGAACTGACCGCCTTCATTGAGGTAATCCGCAGCCGTGCCGTACGCATCCCGCGTGGTGCACACGGACTGGACTGCGCCGGGCCGTATGACGGAAGAAAAAGCTCCTTCATGGCCGGATTCGCTGCCGCCTTTGTGCTGGCTGCGGCGGGCGTTCCGGTAACGCTGCACGGCACCTCTTCGCTTCCGCCCAAATGGGGCGTTACCCTGATGGATGTGCTCCATGCCATGGGGCTGGACGAAGAGGCGGTCTCCCGTGACCGGACGGCGGCCGCGGCCGAGGGAAGCGGCGTGCTGGTCGTGCCGGCCGAAGCCTGGTGTCCCCCGCTGCGGAACCTGCGGGAGCTGCGGGAAGAGCTCGGCCTCCGCACGATCCTCAATACCGTGGAGAAGCTGGTCGACTACAGCCACTCCCCGTATATCGTGTACGGTGTATTTCACAACACGGTGTTCGACCGGACCGCCCAGCTCCTGCAGCGGCTGAATTACCAAAAATCCCTGATCGTCCAGGGCGCGGAAGGCTCCGAGGACGTCCATATCGATCGTCCTACGCGCGTTTATACGGTCGATCCGGACGGGGCCCGGCTCCGGGTAATCGACCCGGAGGCCTACGGGCTCGAGGCGGTGCCGCCGGAAATGCAATGGACCGCCGCCGAGCAACTGCGCGTGACCGAAGCCGTCCTGACCGGGGAAGCCCACCAGGCCTTCATCAACCAGACGATTTTGAACGGCGCTTTGCGTCTGCATGTAACGGGCCGCGCCGATTCCGTCGAAGAGGGGATTTATATCGGCAAATCCTTGTTGGACGGCGGCGGTCCATGGCAGGCGTTCAACCGGTGGCGGGAGACCCTTCTGAACGGAAACGGGCAGTTGGCCCGGCGTTAAGTCGGTACGGGTGGGTTAATTGGTTCTCGGTTGTCGCGAACAAGTGCGCTTCTAGTTAGTACCTCACCCTTAAACCTACGGGGATCAAGGAGCCTAAGCGACTTTTTCGTCCCTTCCAACTCCCTCCCAACTCCAAAAAGATGCAAATCTGCAGGTATTTTAGGCCGGTTCCCGAGGGGATTCGAAAAAAGATGCAAATCTGCAGGCATTTCTGACGATTTTAGAGGATCGAGCCGATTTCGCCGAAAATTCCTGCAGAATCGCAGGAATTTTCATTTTTCTGTTCCGAACAGGAAAAAAACAAGCAGATTTGCAGAAATTCTATGTTATCGAGGCTGCTGCTCCTGGGCACTCGCGCGTTATTTAACGGGAGGTTTTCCCGTTAATCCTCCACCCAGGTCCCAACCCGGGCACATATGCCCAACCATGGCCGTGCCCGACCCCAAGGCTAGGCCTGCCCTCGCCCAGCCTAACATGTCCAAGCTCTAACTTGCCTTCATCTCCTATCGCAACTAAGCACCGCAGGCAAATCATGTTACTCAACTAACTAATCCTTCACCTGAGTGCCTCGATCTTCTGAATGTGATGTCCATGAGTCCATGTGGTCCAATCCCGTCGTCCCCTCGCATTAACGGGATTTCCTCCCGTTAATTTCGCTCCATTGGTGGGGCCTCGCCCAATTAGCTGGATTTCCTCCCGCTAATTCAGCCCATTTGGGCCAATCCGGCCCAATCACGGCAGATTAGCGGGACTTTTTCCAGGTAATCCTCGCTTCTGTCCACTCGCGCGTTATTTAACGGGAGATTTTCCCGCTAATCTGCCGTCCAGGTCCCCAACCCGGGCACATATGCCCATCCATGGCTCAGCATTTGGCCGGCTTTTTGCCGAAATAGGGCCCTATAAGCCTATAAGACCGCTATTCCATGGCGATAAGCCGAATTCGACAAAATTACGCCGCAAAAAGCCCTTATTACCTGCCCGTCTAAGCTGAAATGGGCGGCCACGCGCCCCCTTCCCTCACGCTTCAGGCTTCCAAATGCGATATCTGCCGCTCAAGGCAAGCAAGGCGAAGAAATAGAGACAGTTATCGTAATAGCGGCGATCCCCGCTCCGCAGCGGTGTGTTCCAAAACAGTTCCACGCTGGCGCGCGCATTCGCTCCCTCCGTGGCGAGCGAGGCCATCGCATTGGTGGCGAGCAGGCCGACCGGGTGGAGCGCTTTTTCCTCGAAAGGTTCCCCCTCAATGGTATACCTGCGGTAATCGTCAGACGTTTTATCCGCAAAAAAAGCCTGAATCCGGTCGGCGGTTTCCCGCTCCCACTTTGCTCCGCCGAACCATTCCGCGTCCAGTCCCAAATTGGCGGCCACCCGGTAAGAGTCGCTGAAAAAGTGCCCGAACCCCCGGACATGGTTCGGCGTTCCGTCATAATGGGCGTACTCCGGGGCGAGCCCTGTCACGGGATGACAGGCGGCCTGCACATAGCGCCGGCTGGCCTCGGCCGCCTCCTTCCAGAACGCCCGGTCCTCCGGGTCCGCCCATAAAGCGAACAACTCGTAAAAATGCGGCAAATGATAGGACGGGTCCGTAAACTCGCAGTTCGGGATGAACTTGATCAGCTTGTTGTCCCTATTCCACATCGGATACCCTTTGCCGTCCTCTCCTTTATGCAGGCAGGTGCGCAGCAGTTCCCTCGCTTGTTCGCCATAATTGAAAGGCGCTTCCCGATCCCCCCAGCGGTGGGAGGCGAAAAACAGCGCCATCGCAAAATACTCCTCCCCGTCCGGGGCTGGCCCGTCCGACAGTCTGGTTCCGTCCGGCGCGCAGGACCAGGCGAAATAACCGGCATTCTCCCCCTCCGTCACGTACATGTATTCCACCGCCCATTTCCATAAGCGGTCGAACACGTCCCGGCGGTCCATCTGCACGGCCATCATCATCCCGTAGGACATTCCTTCGGTGCGCGCGTCATGGTTGCCCGTATCCTGCATATACCCCATATCGCTCCCCGATTCATGATAAATCCGGGTTTGCTCGTCACCCTCAAACATCTCACGCCAGGCGGCCTCTACCCGCCGGGTAATCTCCTCTTCCTCATAACCGTAGTCGGCCAGCAAATTCCGATATCGATCCGTATAATAAGCTCCTTTTAACGCGTTCATCGGCAAAAACATCCTCCTGCTTCTTTTTTAATGTTAGCGCTTACCCAAAAGGTACCAAAGGATGGAACGCGTTGCCATGCGCAGATCACGCCTTTTTTTACCCAAATCAAGCCTGACTTTGCCAATTCCTTTAATTTGTGCAGTTACACTGCCATACTTGTATGGTAGTATGAAACCGAACAGGAGGTGATCGTTTGAAATCATTGGCAGACTCCGCGGCCGGATCGGCCGGAAACCACGTTTACGCGCAACTGAAGCGGCAAATTGTTAATCTGGAACTCCCACCGGGGACGGCACTGTCGGAAAAAGAGATGTCCGTCGCCTTTCAGGTCAGCCGAACGCCCGTCCGGGAAAGTTTCGTCCGGCTCGCGCAGGAGGGGCTGCTCGTCGTGCTGCCGCAGCGGGGGACCCGCGTCTCGCTGATCGATCCCGCTCTGGTTGAGGAGGCGCGGTTCATGCGGGAGCAGTTGGAACGGGCCGTAATTCGTCTGGCTTGCCGGAATTTTCCTGAAGAATCGCTCCTCGCGTTGAATGACAACCTTGAGCTTCAGCGGGATGCCCTGGCCCGGCATGACGGCAGCGCCATGTTCGAGCTGGATGAGGCGTTTCACCGGATTTTGTTTGAAGGGTGCCGAAAGCTGGGTACCTGGTCCGTCATCCAGCAGATGAACGCCCACCTGAACCGGACTCGGGTGTTGTGGCTGAAAACGGACCCGCATTGGGACCATTTGTATGATCAGCATCGGGCCATGGGCGACGCGGTAATGCAGCGGAATGAAGAACTTGCCGAGCGGACGATGAAAGAACATTTAAGACTGAGTATCGCGAACTTAAGCGTGCTGCAGGAGAAATTCCCGGATTATTTCAGCAAAACGGAGCAATAACCATCTCAATTGAAGGCGGTGGATTTATGCGTATGGTATTCCGCTGGTTCGGCGAAGGAAACGATACGGTTTCGCTGGAACAGATCAGGCAAATTCCCGGCGTCGAGGGGATCGTATGGGCGCTTCACGATCTTCCCGCCGGAGAAGAATGGCCGATGGAGCGAATTGAAGAGATGCGCCGGCTCGCGGCTCGGTACGATCTGCATATCGAAGTGGTGGAGAGCGTCAATGTCCATGAGGACATCAAGCTGGGCCTCCCTACCCGCGACCGCTATATCGGCAATTACATCCGCACGATCGAAAAGCTGGCCGCGGCCGGCGTCAAAGTGATCTGCTACAATTTTATGCCGGTCTTCGATTGGGTGCGCACCGAACTGCACAAGCCGATGGAGGACGGGGCGACGGCGCTCTTTTTCGAACAGTCCAAAATCCGCGGGGTGGATCCCCTTGAGCTGGTGCGCCTCATTAACGAAAACAGCACCTTAACGATGCCGGGCTGGGAGCCGGAGCGTCTTGAGCACCTGACCGCGCTGTTTGAAGCTTACCGCAACGTCACGGCCGAAGATTTGTGGGCCAACCTGAAATATTTCCTCGATGCTGTCATTCCTGTCGCGGAAAAACACGGAATTCTGATGGCCGTTCATCCGGATGATCCGCCATGGCCGATCTTCGGGCTGCCGCGGATTTTGACCGATCGGGAGAATTTCCGCCGGTTTCTCGCTCTCCACGACAGTCCTTCGAACGGGATTACGCTGTGCAGCGGCTCGCTCGGGGCGAATCCGGACAATGACATCATCGGCATGATCCATGAATTCAGCGGGCGCATCCCTTTTGCCCATATCCGGAACGTCAAGGTGTACGAAAACGGGGACTTTATCGAGACCTCCCACCGGACCTCGGACGGATCGGTCGACATACGGGGTATCGTCAAAGCCTATTATGACACCGGATTCAAGGGCTTCTGCCGTCCGGACCACGGCCGCCACCTTTGGGGAGAAATTTGCCGGCCGGGGTATGGGCTGTACGACCGCGCCCTCGGCATCATGTACCTCTGGGGGCTGTGGGACGCCTTTGCGGGCCGGCGGACGGAGGAACAGGCGCGAAAGGAGGCGGACGGCCATGTCCCGATTGCCTAAGCATCCCGCGTTAGAGGGAAAAACCGCGGTCATCACGGGCGGCGCGGGCGTTCTGTGCCGCGCGATGGCTTTGGAGCTCGCCCGCCAAGGCATGCGGGTGGCGGTGCTGAACCGCACGGCGGAGCGCGGCGAACAGGTGGCGGAGGACATCCGCCGCCTCGGCGGCACGGCGATCGCCGTGGGCTGCGACGTCACGGCCGCGGACAGCGTGCGGGCGGCGGAGCAGGCGGTGCGCGCGGCGTTCGGGCCGTGCGATGTGCTGGTCAACGGCGCCGGAGGCAACCAGCCCAGCGCCAACACGACGGGCGAAACGTTCCGGGCCGAGGATTTGGCCAATCCGGACGTGACGACGTTTTTTGACCTGAGCCTTACGGGCGTGCGCACCGTGATGGACCTCAATTTCGTCGGGACGCTGATTCCGACGCAGGTGTTCACCAAGGAGATGGTCGGTCGCCCGGGGGCGACGGTGCTGAACATCTCCTCGATGAGCGCGCCTTGTCCGATGACCAAGGTGCCGGCCTACAGCGCGGCCAAAGCGGCGATCAACAACTTCACGCAGTGGTTGGCGGTGCACTTGGCCGAGGCGGGAATCCGGGTGAACGCGCTCTCCCCCGGATTTTTCCTGACCGAGCAGAACCGCAGTCTGCTCATGCGGGAGGACGGGACGCTGACCGAGCGCTCCCGGAAAATCATCGCGCACACGCCGATGCGCCGCTTCGGCGTGCCCGAGGACCTGCTCGGCACGCTGCTGTGGCTCGCCGACGCCGACACCTCCGGCTTCGTCACCGGCACCGTCGTGCCGGTCGACGGCGGCTTTATGGCCTACTCCGGCGTGTAGGCCATAGACGGCCGGCGAGCCGGAGCGGGTTAGCGGGCACGACGCCCGCGGGAGTGGACGCCTGGGCGTGCCACTCTCGCGAAGGCGCCGGGCCGTACTCGTCATCCCCATTAAATTCGCCCACCACTCCCGACAACTGTACCTAACCACCGCACACGAAGCTTATATACTCAACTAACTAATTAATCCTGCTCCCGAGTACCTCATACTGCGAATCTTCCGTCTGTTGCTCCATACTCGCTCCATCCACTCCTTTGCCGCCCCCATGTCGACTGGGCAAGCCGGGCGGCCTCGCAAAATTAACAGGATTTCCTCCCGTAAATCTCGCCCATTTGCCGCGCACGACCCATTTACCGGGAATTTCGCCCGCTATTCTTTCCGAAATCGGTTATTTAAGCCCGATTGCGGAAAATTAGCTGGGGCTTCTCCAGGTAATCCTTGCCCGCAGCCCGTCCGTCTTAGATTACCGGGAGGTTTTCCCGTTAATCTTTGTCATGCTCTTTGGCCCTGCCCTCGCAAAACAAAGCGCCCGGAGTGCGAAACCGCTCCGGGCGCTTCGTTTCTAGTAAATCCGTCTCCCCCGCTCATCCGGCACGCCGGATTTACGGTAGAAATAAGTGTTGATCACGTCGCGCCAATGCCGGGCGTGCTCGGCCTGCTCCGCCAGCCTTTCGGCGACCCGCGCGTAGCGTTCGGGGTCAACCTTGCCCTCCAGGGAAGTCCACTTGCCCCGCAAGTCTTCCGCCGCTTCCGCGCCTTCGAAATGCGTATCGTAAATGTGCTGGATGACGGTTTTGCCGGAATGCAGCCGGTGGCCGTAGGGGACGTGGTGGAAGAACAGCAGAAGCTCATCCGGACAGGTGTCCGGCGACTCGTACATTTCCCGGTTCGGACTGAAGTACTGCGCGGTATATCCCGTGCCCGTGGCGACGGTCCGATCCACGCCGATGCCGTCCCGGTCGGCAAAATGGTAGGTCCCCCACCGCGAGTACTCGTATCCGTCCACGTCCGGCCCGTAGTGATAGTGGGGGACGACCATCCAGCCGACGCCGAGCGGAGCCGTATAGCTCTCGTAAATCGGCCAGGAGGCCATAAGCATCCGCGTCACCGCATGGCCAACCTCTTTGTCGTCTCCGAAGGTTTGGACCACCCATTCCTGCGCGATATCCTCGGCGGAAAGGTCCGGGTCCCAGGTCAGCCGGCCGTAGCCGTACAGATTGGCCTGGGCGAGCGGATGCCCGGTCCAGCAGACGTCGTCCCCGATATTGGAGACGGCCGCCACGCCGCTGTATTTCATGCCAAACCCCGAGCCCCCGACAATGCGCTTAACCTCCCCGCCATCGGGAACCGCATGCGTACCGAAGTCCAGCACCTGCTTCCACTGCGGGATCAAGTAACACAAATGGCGCTGCTGGCCGGTGTATTCCTGGGTGATCTGGAATTCGATCATCTGATTCGTCTGCCGCATCGCCCCGAACAGCGGGGACACCGGCTCGCGGACCTGGAAGTCCATCGGGCCGTTTTTGATTTGCAGCAGCACGTTGTCCCGGAAGCGGCCGTCCAGCGGCTTAAAGTGGTCGTAAGCCGCCCGCGCCCGGTCCGTGGAGCGGTCGCGCCAATCCTGCATGCAGTTATATACGAAGCAACGCCAAATGACGAGCCCGCCGTACGGTTCAAGCGCCTCGGCCAGCATATTCGCTCCGTCGGCATGATCCCGCCCGTAAGCGAACGGTCCGGGACGATGTTCGGAATCCGCTTTTACGACAAATCCGCCAAAGTCGGGAATATGCCGGTAAATCCGGTGCGCGGTTTCCACCCACCAGCTCCGGACGCCGGCGTCCAGCGGATCGGCGGTACCCGTCCCTCCGATGGCCAGCGGAGCGGCAAAATTGACGCTCAAAAACAGCACGATCCCATACTCCCGAAACACTTCTGCCACGCGCGCGATATCCGGGAGCCCTTCCCCGGTAATGAAGCGGGTTTCTTTTTCATGGACGTTTACGTTGTTGATTGAAATCGCGTTGATGCCCACCGATGCCAGCAAACGGGCGTAATCCCGGATTCGCGGTACGTCCTCCACAATTTTACCGTCCCGGTAAAAAATCGACTTCCCCGCATACCCCCGCTCAATCGATCCGTCCGCATTATCCCACTGATTGATCATCCGCAGCCGGTTTGCCGGGGACGCCTCCGTCGCCAGCGCTTCGGGAGTCAGCCCCAAGGCCATTCCGCGAAGCAGATGAAAAACCCCGTACAATACGCCCGTCTCGGACCCGCCAACCAGTTCCAAACGGTGCCCCGGTCCGGACGGGCGAAGATTTACCGAGTAAGCCTCAGCTTCCCTTTCCCAGCGCCGACTCTCAACTCTTCCGGTCTCTGCTTTTCCGGTTTCCGTTCCCCTCGTCCGAATCACCAGGCAAGGACCGTCGTCCGCAGGCTCACCGCATGAGACTATAGGATCCACGCCCAGCATCTTTCCCGCGCCGTGCCTTAGTTCCCTTAGGGCCGCAGCAAGAACGCCCGGCCCTTGGCCGGGCCTCACCGCCTCGCCTTCGGCGTCAAGATAAATACGTCCAAGCCATTCGGCGTAAATCCGCCGCAGACTGCCTTTCCCCAGTTCGCTGTATTGCAGCCATGCTTTGTATAATGCGCTTTCGGATTCCATCCCTGTTCCTCCTGTGCATCATGATTTCGCATACGAAACGAGACCGCTGCCGACAAGTGGAAAATTCAGCTTCAGCCCAACCCGGCGATCCGGTCATAAGCCGGTTTCGGACGATGCCCGCCGTCGAACAGGAACGGCCAGTTTTTCCGGCCGCGCACCGGAAAATCATTCAGCCACGTATAGTCGTCCGCGGCTCCCCAAAACGTGACGGAGGTAATTTCGTTGCGGTACTCCTTAAGCAGCCGGAAGACCGCTTCATATCGCTCCGCCTGGGCCTCCAGCAATTCCGGCGTAGGCTCCGTCAAATCGGTGCGCTTGTCGTCGAAGCGGAAGACCGACATGTCCAGCTCCGTGAGTTGGAGCTGCAGCCCGAGGGAAGCGTATTTTTCGATTGCGGCGCGAATGTCCTCAAGGGCAGGATCGTAAAGATTCCAATGCGCCTGCAGGCCGATGCCGTGTACCGGGACATCACGGTCCAGCAGTTGCTTCACCAGCGTGTAAATTTTGTCGCGTTTTTGCGGATGCGATTCGTTGTAATCATTATAAAACAGTAGGGCATCCGGGTCGGCCTCATGGGCAAATTCAAAAGCCTTGACGATAAAATCCTGCCCCGCAATGTCCAGCCAGCGGGAGGAGCGCAAAAGTTCCGCGCCTTCGTCGGCAATCACCTCATTCACGACGTCCCAGGCGTAAATATCTCCTTTATAGCGGCCGACCACCGTGTGAATGTGAGCACGCATCCGCTCCAGCAAGACATCCTTGCTCACCGGATCTGCCTGCCGGTCGCGGAAGAGCCAGTCCGTCGTCTGGTTGTGCCACACCAGAGTGTGTCCGCGCATCGCCATGCCATGCTTGCGGGCAAACGCCGCCAAAAGATCGGCTTCCTCAAAGGTGTACACTTCCTCCTGCGGATGAACGCTGGCAAACTTCATCTCGTTCTCGGCGGTAATACTGTTAAAATGATGGGCCAGCAACGCCTCCTGCAAAACAATCGTCTGCGGATTTACCGCCGCCCCGATTTTAAAATCTTCCTGAAACAGCTGCTTTAATGGCGTTTCCGCCCGCTCCCGCTTTTCCATAAAGGCCCTCCTCAAAATATATGATCCAAACCTGCCTCCGAGTTTCATTACTTTTATTCCATCCGCTGCTCAAACCAGTCAAAGCTGGCGGGGCTTGCGCAGGCTTTCCCGTTACCTGTCGCGTACAGACCGATTACGACACCGGTAAAACACATCTTATTCACGAAATCCTCGGGGGAAAGACCGCGGGCGGGCCCCGCCGCCAGCCGGACCCAATCCCCGCCCTCCAGCGAATACAGCAGGTTGTATTCCTCCGCATCCGCGGTGATTTTCAGCCAGACGCGTCCCGCTTCCGTTTTGACCGCGGCCTCTTCCGCCGTCCGTCCCCGAGCCGTCAGCCGCGCGGTGATTACTCTTTTGCCGCCCTGCTTCCTCAGGCAAATTTCATAGTGCGCATCCTCGTCCCTGCGGGCGCAGATTCCCGCTTCCTCCCCCTCTTCAAGCGGCTCGAATTCCAGGCAGGTACTCCAGGCGGCCCGGACCTGCCGCTGTCTGCGGCCGACGAACGCCACCTGGCCGACATCGCTCAAGCCCGCGGCCTGCCCCCGCAGCGTCAGCCAACCCGGACGCTCGGCGAGCGACCAGCTTCCTTCCGCCGGGTTGCGGAGGAAGGTCCAGGCCGCATCCAGCCGCCCGTCGTCGAAGTCATCCTTCCCCGCGGCTTTCGTTACAAGCGGGGAAGGAGAGCCCGGGACCCGCGGCACGTTCATTTCCAGGTTGACGAGACCTTCGTTTTTGTCGATCATCGGCCATCCGTCCTCACTCCAGCGCACCGGCGCCAGAAACGTCTCACGGCCCAGGACACTGTAGCTGTAGCTGTAGCCGTCACCGACCTGACGCACGCCGAGAAACACGGCCCACCAGCCGCCGCTTTGGTCTTCGATCAGGTCCGCATGCCCCAGATACTGGATCGGGTGGTCGATCCCCCGATGCGTCAAAATCGGCTGCGGGCACATTTCAAACGGTCCGTAGGGATGGGAACTCCGCCCGATAATTTCCCGATGCTCTTTGGCCGTTCCGCCCGACGCGCTCATGATATAGTAGAGGTCGCCGATTTTATACAGATGCGGCCCCTCCGTCCACGGACCTCCGTCTCCCCGCCAGATCACGGCCGGTTCCGTCAAGGCCCGGCCCGTTTGAATGTCGATCTCGTACTGGATGACATGGGAGTCGTAATCGGCCCCCTGTTGGGCGGTGACGTAAACCCGGCCGTCATCGTCAAACATCAGGGACGGGTCGATCCCGCCATAGGGAACGGGAATCGGGTCGGACCACGGGCCTGCCGGATCGGTCGCCGTCACATAAAAGTTCCCGATCCCCCGCACATCGGTCGTAATCATGTAAAAAACACCGTCATGATAGCGCAGCGTCGGAGCATAGATGCCGTCGGAACTCCGGCGGCTCCGCAAATCCAGCTGCCCGATCCGGTCCAGCACATGCCCGACCTGTTCCCAATGGATCAGATCCCGGCTGCGAAAGATCGGGACGCCCGGGAAATACTCAAAAGAGCTGCAGATCAGATAAAAATCATCCCCGGCCCGCGTGATGCTCGGGTCGGGGTAAAAGCCGGGAAGGATGGGGTTCGTATACGAAATCGCCTGCGGATGCTTTTTCATTTATTCTTTTACACTCCCCACGTTAAGTCCGACGACAAAGTATTTTTGCATAAACGGATAAACCAGAAGAATCGGTACCGAAGCGACCACCGTAACGGCGGCGCGGATCGACAGCGGGGTTACCATCGAAGCCGCCGTCTCCTGCGTCATCCCCGCTCCGGCTGCCACGGCCGGATTGCTGTTGGCGTTCATGCTGGACGAGAGCAGCTTCATCAGCTCATACTGCAGCGTACTCAGCTCCTGCCGGGAGGAGGTGAACAGGAAGGCGTCAAACCAGGAGTTCCAGGCCCCCACGGCCACGAACAAGGCGATCGTAGCAAGCACGGGCTTGCACAGCGGGAAAATGATCCGCCAGAAAATTTTGAAGTCTCCCGCCCCATCGATCCTGGCCGATTCGACCAGGCTTTCGGGAATCGTCCCGATGTAAGTCCGGATCACGATCAAGTTGAAGGCGCTGATCATGGAAGGCAGAACATAAACCCAAAAGCTGTTGGTCAAATGCAGGTCCTTCATCAGAAAGTATCCCGGAATCAAACCGGCGTTAAAGTACATCGTCAGTACAAAGATGAACGTGATCGGCTTGCGGAACACATACTCCCGGCGGCTTAGCGTATAGGCCAGCATCGTCGTCAAAAAGATGTTGAGCAGCGTGGACAGCACCGTTCTTGCCACCGAGATCAGAAAGGCATTGTAGATGGTGCCCGACACGAACACGGCTTTATAGTTTTGCAGCGTAAATTCTCTGGGCCACAAATACAGTCCGCCCCGGATCGTATCGTTCCCGGCATTGAAGGAGACGACAATGGTGTTCAAAAAGGGATATAACGTAACGATGACAAGCAGCGTCATAAAAATCGCGTTAAAAGTGTTAAAAAGAATCGGCTCCAATCGGCCTCTCCGGATCCGGCGGTTTGCGGTGGCGGCAGACATCTGACGCGGGCTGATCGTTTGATTGTCCATGTTTATAACAGCCTCTCTTCCCCTAGCCGCTTGGCGGTCCAATTTGCGATAAGCAGCATGGTTACGCTGACGACCGTTTTGAATATACCGCCGGCGGTAGCCAGGGAGTAGTTGCCCTGGGCAATGCCGTATTTCAGCACGAAGATGTCGATGGTTTCCGACCAGTCCACCACGAGCCCGTTGCCGAGCAGGTATTGGACTTCAAAGCCGGCTTCCAGAATATGCCCCACGGACATGATCAGCAGAATCACGATTGTCGCCTTGATTCCGGGAATCGTCACATGCAGCATTTTCCGGTAGCGGCTGGCCCCGTCGATATCGGCGGCTTCATACAAGGCCGGGTCGATGGAAGCGATGGCGGCCAGATAGATAATCGTGTTCCAGCCGACTTCCTTCCAGACATGCGAGGCGCCGACAACGCCCCAGAAGTATTTCCCTTCGCTCAGCCACAGGATCGGTTCTTTGATGATGTGCAGTTTCATCAGAATATCGTTGACGATCCCGTCCGAGGCGAGCGAAGTCGCTACGATCCCGGTGACGATAATCCAGGACAAAAAGTGCGGCAGGTACGAGATGGTCTGAACGGTTCGCTTCAGAAACACCTTCTTGATTTCGTTCAACAGCAGGGCCAGAATAATCGCGGTCACAAAACCGAGCACCAGGTTAATGATGCTCATCCCCAGCGTATTGCGCAGCACCCGCCAGAAGCTGTCATCCGAGAACAGAAACTTGAAATGCTTGAAACCCACCCATTCCTGCTGGGCGAAATCCCGGGCCGGCTTGTAGTTTTGAAAGGCCATCGTCCATCCCCAAACAGGGACGTAAGCAAACAATATAATATAAGCGAGCAGCGGGACCGACATAAAAATCAGTTGTCTCTGGCTTTTGATGACGGACCACGTCAACGGCTGTTTTTTTCTCTTTTTCGTTTTCCGGACAGCACTTTTTCCCATCAAGGTCTCATTCATAAATTTGTTCTCCCCGTAAAAGGCTGTTATTTGGGAAAGTGGAAGGCTCCGTCACCTTCCACTTCCAGTGCATCAAAAAGCGTTATTTCACGGTCCAGGTATCGATTCTCCATTTCAGCACTTCATTGATTCGTTCCTCATAGGCCTTCACGTTCAACTTGCCGATTTCTCCCGTATACTCGCTCCAGACCTTATCGAACTCCCCCGGTTTGGCCAGAATCGCCTGCGGCAAAAACTTGGTCGAGAGGTCGTTCAGTTTCGTATTTACGATCTTCGCTTCAGAGCCTTCCACCAAATCGGCGGACCAGGCCGGATAATAAATCGGGTTCTCCGGCGGATCGCTGAAGAAGTCCACATAGCTTTCAAAGCCGTAAGCCGCAAGGAACTCTTTGTCATAAGGCTTCAATCCGGCCTGGTATTCTTCGGGCTGCGCCGCGGCGTCCGTGGCGTTGCCGTCGCTGAAGTACCCCTCCAGTTTCGGACTGGACGCATACAGCGTTTTGGCTTTGTTCCCCAGTTCCCATGTCGCATCCGTCGTTTTCTTGCGCTGTTCCTCGGTTCTCAGGAACCGGCCTTTCTCATTGACGATGTAGTCTTCGCCTTCGATGCCCCAGGTCAAGGTTTTCTGCCAGTCCTCCTGAATCAGGCGGTCCCACATTTTGATAATCCGCACCGGATCCTTGGCGTTGACGCTGATGCCGAATCCGTTATTCAGGTTTAGTGCCGCGCGATCCCGGTAATGATCCCGAGTACTGGGGTCGTAAACGAGCGGAAGTCCAACATACGTTCGCTCCAGCTTTTCCTGCGTAATCAGGGCATTCTCGGCACTTTGGAAGTTCCAGTGCTGGTCGAACATCCCCAGGACCGTACCGCTAGAGATTTTCGCCATGTACTGGTCATAGTTCTGGGTAAACGTCTCCTTATCGATCAGGCCGAGCTGGTTCACTTCGTTTAGCTTTTGGTAGTATTTCTTGGCATAGTCCTTGTTGGCATAGATCTCCGCTTTCCCGTCCTTGACCACCACGCCGCCATCGTTCGGATGACCGATCAAATGTTGAGGCGCGTTGAACAAGCCCCAGTTTTTCCAGTCGTAGTTCAGGATTTCGAAGCCGATGGTCGGGCTCCCATCGATGGTCGGGTACTTCTCCTTGTACTTGGCGATCAGATCGAAATACTCGTCCAGCGTCTTTACTTTCGGATACCCGAACTCCTTAAGCACCGCCTTTTGAATCCAGAAGGCCGGCCCGGAGTACCAGGTGGAGGCAACCTCCCCGTTATAAGCTCCATAATTCGGCAAGGTGTAAATATGACCATCGTTCGGGTCCTTCATCATGTTCCAGTATTTTTCATAGTGTTTTTTCAAATTCGGTGCATGTTCTTCGATGAGGTCTTCGAGAGGTATAAAAGCGCCGGCCGCCGTCAGCTTCGTGTTGGCGGTCATAATATCCGGGTAATCGGAGCCCGCGATCATGACGCCCAGCTTTTGATTGATATCACCGGCCAGGAATTCGAATTTGAACGTGACGCCGAGCTCGTCTTTAATCTTTTTGTAAATCTTGTTGTCCGGCGTGGGCTGCTGTCCGGCTTCCCCGATAAATGCGGTAATTTCAAACGGTCCGTCCGCTCCCTGTCCTCCAGTGTTGCTCTTTCCGGCCTTGGAAGCATTGTTGCCGCCGCCGCATCCCGAAAGAATGACGCCGAGCGATAACAGCATGATCATGCTGAGCCGGAGTACTGATTTAGACTTGCCCCCCATGTAAAGCACCTCCGAATGGATTTGGTACCCTCAGGTTTTGTAAGCCCTTACAAGTACCTGTTTTCATTGTAAGAGCGTTTCCAACGCCGAACTATATCACAATTAAAGCTTTTACCCCTAAAAACTTTAGGTTCTGCTTTTGTACTCCTTGGGAGACATGCCGTGTCTTTTTTCAAATTGCTTCAGGAACTGCCCGTAATTTGCGTAACCGATCTGCTCCGCTATGTCGCAGTTTTTCATCTCCCTCTCGTCAAGCAGCCTCAGCGCTTCTTCAATCCTTAAATCGTGAACCATATCGTGAAAAGAGACCCCGTTCTTCTTCATCAGCAGTTGCCCCAAATATACCGGGTGGAGATAAAATATTTCCGCCAGTCTTTTAATGGTCAGAGCTTCGCGGTAGTGCCCCAGAATGTAACGATTAATCTCCTCCACGATGCCCTTGGCCTTTCGCGCTTGCTCCCGGGAGAGCAAGTCGATGCAAGCTTCACCGAAGGAACTCAAACATTCCATCATCCCCCCCAGTGTAGGATAGGCGGACACCCCGGGAACGTGAAAAGGACCCAAGGCCTCTTCCGCTTGATCCCCCAGCATTTCGCGGAGATATTCCGAAATCTTGTACAGCAGGTGAATCACCGCCTTCTCCACGATATCGGGGGCCATGCGTTTCTCTCGAAAGCTGCGGGCCGCCATAGTTACCGCCTCCTCAAAATCGTCCGCTTTCATGAGCTGAATCGCTTCGATGATCCGGTCCGTCAGCGGTATCTGATCATAATGGTGATTGAAGGAAAGCGACCGGGTTGCCTCATGGGTGAAGATTTGCGGAAAATCGCCTTCCTCATAAAATCTGTGGGACATCGCCCGGATGGCCGTCACATAGCTATGCCCGATCTCGTACAGCGATTTGCAGCCTTCTCCCAGAGCCAGGCAGACCGGTCGTCCGGCATACCCGCGAATCAGTTCGCTCATGACGTCCCCGGATTTCGCCTCCCCCGTCGCCTTCCCCGCGTCTTCGCCGTAAACCAGAACGAATTGGTCGGAATCCAGATCGATCAAATAAAGAGCCTCGTTGTCCTCCAACAGAGAGGAGGCCCACTCTCTGGCCTCCCGAAACCCGTCCTCCTCGGCTTGAACGAGGCAGCAGTTCCATGCCGCCCGGCTTGCCGAAACCCTGTCGAGAAGCGGGCACGGCCGGACGGCCTTCGTCCCCCCCGGGTCCGCCAGAAGCTGCCTGACCAGGGCGGCCGTCTCCTCGTAAGCCGCGACCCGGCCAACCCGGCTTCGTTCGGCTTCCCGCAGAAGCTCGTCGCGGATTTGCTCCAGCTCCGCCGCGGCTTCCTCCGCTTCCACCGGTTTGAGCAAATAATGGGTAATGCCGAACCGCATCGCCTTTTGGGCATACTCAAACTCACTGTACCCGCTCATCAGGGCAAACCTCATCGGTCTGGCCGAGCGCGCCTTCCACGCCTCAATCATTTCCAGCCCGTTCATCAGCGGCATATTCACGTCCGTTACGACGAGATCGGGCTCCAGTTCCTCGATTAACCGCAGCCCTTCCCTGCCGTTCGAGCCGGTCCCGCAAATTTCATATCCGAGGGCCTCCCAGTCGATCCACAGCTGCATGCCTTCCAAAGCTCCCGGCTCATCGTCGACCAACAACACTTTAAACGCCATCGACGTTCCCCCTATCTTCGTCATTCTGATGCTCGAGCAGCCTGATCGGAATATCAAACGACACCGTCGTCCCTTCGTTCGGGCGGCTGGCGATATCAAAGCGGACTTGATCGTCATAATACAATTCCAGCCTGCGGTATACGTTCCGGATGCCGATGCTGCTTCCCGACGCATTCTCGTTGCGTACCGACAAAATCAATTCCCGAAGTCGGCCCGTTTCCATCCCGATGCCGTTATCGGAAATGACAATGCGCAGCCGTCCTTCGGCGACGAAGGCTTTGATCCAGACCAATCCCAGCCCTTCCGCCGCCTGGATTCCGTGCTTGCAGGCATTCTCCACCAGCGGCTGGATGCTCATTTTCGGGATTTTATAACGCAGCGCCTCGTCATCGATTTCGCACTGAAACTCAAATTTGTCCCGAAAGCGGAATTTTTCGATTTTGAGATACATTTCGATAAACCTCATCTCTTCTTCCACGGGGACCAGATCCTCTTGCCAGCTGAGCAATCGCCGAAGGAGCTTGGACAAACTTTTAATGATATCGGTAACGTCGGTATATTGGTTTTTGGTGCACACGACCAGAATGGCATTCAGCGTGTTGAACAGGAAGTGCGGGTTCATCTGACTCTGCAAAAAGTTCAATTCCGCCCGGACCCGTTCCATCTCCAGGCTCTTCTTTTGAATCTCCAATTTATACACATTGTTGATCAAAGAATTGATCCGCGAGGTCATGATATTGAAATTCCGGATCAATCCCCCAATTTCATCGCGCCCTTCATCGATCCGGATCAGATCAAACTTCTCGTTCGTCACCTTCTGCATGTGCCGCGACAGCCGCTTCACCCGGTAATTGTAAGATCGCAGCATGACATAAATAAAAACCGACGTAATCAACGTAATCGCCGCCGCCAAAAAACCGACATACAGCCGCATGTCCAGCATCGCCTTCGTGACCCGGTTCCCCTGCGGAACTCCGATCAGCCGCCAGCCCTTGACATACTTGGCCGTACCGATCGCAACCTCATAGGGACCCATGCTCCGCGAATCGCCCGAATCCGGCGTGAACTTCGGATAACCTTCACTCGTGGAGACGACCCGCTGATATCCGCCCTCCGTGGACATAATGACTTCGTTGTTCTCATTGACCAGGAAAAGATTCAGATAGTCCCTTTCGCGAGCGATCACGTCATAAATCCGGCTTAAATCGATATCGATCCGCAGCAGCTTGTCAAAGGTGCCGTAATAGTCAAAATAGTCCATTTTTTCGATCACGCTCAAGTAGGGAGCCGTCAGCGTTTGATTGCTCGCTTGTTTTGCGCGGTAGGCGGCCACCATAACGGACGCCTTCGACTCCTCCCACATTCGGTACCAATCGCTCTCCCGGACCTCTTGATCGATAATGTGGTAATTGCCGCCCGGAACGATGGTGGTGTTCTCCGTAAAAATACCGATCTGCAAGATCTGGTTATTGACCGGAATATAACTGCTCACCCGGTTTCGAAGCTGCTCGTCGAACGCCGCGTAGAAATCGAGTGGATCCTTATAGGTCCGGTCCAGCATCTCATACAGCGTCTTATCCGTATTTAAAGCGTGGCTGACCGCCACCCCGCCGTCGATGAAGTCGTGAATATCCTTCCTGGCCCGTTCCAGCGAAATTTCGAGGTTCTGATCCTCCCTTTCCCGGATCAAACCGGACATCCGGTCCATGAACAGCAGATTAAGCAGAAGGATTGGCAGCAGCACGCCGACAATATAAATCATAAAAAACTTGTAATTCAAAGGAATGTCGTTGACGAATTTGGTGAAGCCGGTTTTTCGTTTCCACATGATCAACACCGTCCCGTGATTCAATCCGCCCGCTTCCGTTCCGGCTCCTGCTTATAGGCCGACGGCAGCACGCCGGTCTTGCTCTTGAATTTGCTGATAAAATAATCCGCATTCGGATATCCGACCTGCAGCGCGATCTCCGAAATTTTCATCTGCGACCGCTTCAACAGCCTTTTCGCCTCAGCTATCCGTTTCTCGTGCAAATACTCGTTAAAGGTTTTGCCCGTCTGTTTTTTGAACAGTTGGCCAAGATAGGTGGCGTTCAGATGGTAGTGCCTGGCCAGGTCCTGAAGCTGCAGTTTGGTCCGGTATTCCCGGTCCACCTGCCGGATCACGTGAAAAATCGTATTGTTTTCGTTTTTGAGCCGCAGCTCGGAAAGAAGCGAGCCCGCCTCGAGGCAAAGGCAATGGACATACCTCTTTAAGGCCGGGTAATCCTGAACCTCGCTCAACCGCCCGCAGTTCCCCTGCACTTTGTGCATGTACGCATCGGGCGCCCCTTCCATTTCCTGAACCATCCGGCATAGGCGGAATTCGAGATCGGCCACAAGGGCCTTCGCCGCCGCAAGCCCGGTCCGGCGCCCGAACAGGGCACCGAAAACCTCATCCAGCGCCATGTCGAGCTTGGCCGTATCCCCAATGCCCGTACAGTCCAGAAGGCGCCCGAATTTTTCTTGGAGCTGTGTATCCTGCCGGGGGCAGAACGTTTCCTGGTCGCGGAAATAAAAGAGCCCCGCTTTCCCCTGGCAGCGTTTCGTCTTACAGAGTTCCTTCGCCTGCAAATAGAGCTCGCGGATCGCCCGGATTCCTCTCAGCCTCCCGCTGACGGCGATGATCGCGGACGACTTGGGACCCGCCTCCTCGGTCCCCCCGGCCGGCCTGCCCAACTGTAAGCCGATCTCCTGCAGCCGGGCTTCCGGATGGGCGGACGCCGGAAGAATAAATCCGAAGCGGGCCGCGCTGTCGTGAAAAGACCGCACCGGCTCCTCGGGAAAAACAGCGCGGAATCTCCGCTCCACCTCGGCCCGATCCGCCACGCCGTCCACCAGCACGCAGATCAATTCCGCATCGCCCGGAAGGTTCAAGCCCCGTATGGCTTGCTGTTCCAGGCCTTCGTTATACTCGCCCTGCGTCAAGCGCCCCAATATATTGCCCGCGAACAGCAGTTGCCGCTGCCTGTGGGTTTCTTCCGCCGCAAGCTCCCCCTGGATTTGAGCGCCAAGCCGCTCCAAAATCGCCTCGATCTCCTCTTCATCGATCGGCTTCAGCAAATATTCTGCGACCCTTTGGCGCATCGCCGTAAGGGCATAGTTGAAATCATCGTAGCCGCTCAGCACCACGAATTTCGGCGGCCGCTTCAGCGCCCGGTTCGAGCGTTTGATCAGCTCCAGACCGCCATAGACCGGCATTCGAATGTCGGTCAGCACCAATTCGGGCATAAGCCGCTGGATCAAACCGAACGCCTCCGGGCCGTTCGAGGCTTCGCCGCATACCCGAAAGCCGTATTGCTCCCACTTGATCATGGTCCGGAGCCCATCCAGAACCAACGGCTCGTCGTCAACCAAAAGAACATTCATCATCCGTTCATCCGCTCCTTCGGGCGATTTATTCCACTTTTTTTGTAACTTGACCGATGGACCCGCAATGTAAGCGCCATCACAAATTCATGCTACCATACTTGTATGGTAGTTGAAATATAAAAGTGACCCCTGATTTCGCGGTCCGCACCGGGGCAATAAGGCTCTTTCAATAAATCAGAAACAAATTCACGATTTTCACGTCTATGTATATAGATATAGTTTTAGGAAAACTTTGGATCATGTCTTGTAGACTAATAATTTTTTTTTGCAAAGGAACAATTAAAATGAAAAATCTAAAATTAAAATATGCTACTGCTTTCCTGTCGAGTATAGTGCTGGTGGGAAGTGTAAGTGGCTTTTCTGTTGCCGATGCTAAAAGTACATTACGCTCTAATACGTATGTTAAAAGTTCAATTAATACTGTAAATCCATCTGTATATCAGTCCATAACTAAATTTAAAAAGAGCGAAACTTCAAATCAGGTGATCTGGAAAGAGAAAAGTATTTCGTTAGTAGCAAAAAAAATTGAGCTAGAAAATGCTCCGGGTCCTGAGCAAAGTGTTATTACATCAATATCGATTAAAAAAGGAAAAAAGAGTTACACCATTAAAACAGATGGATATAATGATAAACTGTGTGATATTTCGAGCGCAGCATTATCTCCTTCTAATACATGGTTAGCTATACAGGCACAACATAGTGCGGGAGATACCTTAATACTGGTCAATCTTAAAACCGGAAAATCTGCTATTGTTAATGATCTGTTAAAGGCTAAAGGTAAAAAAGATATTGAATCAATTCCTGCTTATAACTGGTCACCTAAAGAAGATCAAATTGCTTTTTCGTACGGTGATACATCAAGCAGCTCCTTAGCCATTTATAATACAACAAAGGATGCCTTTATATATCTTCCCAGGGAAACGGATTATATTAGCACAAGCCTGATTTTATGGCATAAAAATGGAAAAAATTTGGACTATATAAGTGAGTATCCATCTAACCAAAAAAAATTATATAGATACTCTTTGGAAAGCAAAAAAGTAAAAACCATTAAAAAAATTAGTCAAAGTGAATTTCAAAAATGGTTCAACTTGATAAATACAAAGCAAATTAATGCAAAAAAGGGCTAGGTAAATCCCACCCTTTAAATTTTAGCTCTCACTTATTGTGATTTTACCGGAGCTTCCGTTTGCCTCAAGCATTTCAATTAACTCTCTTTGGTCACTGTTAGTAAGTCTGATGCAACCGGATGAAAAAAACTCCTCATAAAAAGGAGTTTTCTCGTCTAAATCCAGTTAATATAGCTAAAGCCGTATACGGAGCCCAGGGTCATCACGACGGTCCATCCGACCAGGCTGACGCCCATCCAGCCGATCACGCGGGTCCGTGAGGAACCGAACGTCAGCGCCATCAAAGCCGCGAGATCCGTCCCGACCAGCACCGGCGCCAGCAGCGCGAGCCCGGGCAGGCCGTAGCGCTCCCACAGATTTCTTGCGCGGGTCTCTCTTTTGTTTTCGGCCGTAATGCCTTTTGCCTCTCTCCTTTTATCACGCCAATTCCGGTATGTATTGAACAATAGCCCCAGCAGCACGATCATTAGAAAATTGCCGGCAAACCCGACGATAGCCACGGCGACCGGCGATAACCCCCAGACGATTCCGGCCGGAACGACGATAAACACGTCTAGCCAAGGCGCGGCCGCCAGCAAAAATAAAGCGACATATTGCCAGATCCCCTCGGCCTGTTCAGCCCATTCCAACATATAAGTCTCTTCCCTCCCAGTCCGATTCTTGGTGAAGCGATGCCTTGCCACTCGCCCCCGCTCCCTTTATGAGCGTACTCAAAAAAACGTTCCCCTGCAACCTTCGGCTGCGGGGGAACGCTCTGATCCGGCCGATCTTATTCCGGCCGTTGCAAGGAAAACACGCCGCCGATCCGGGCATAATTCTGCCCGGCTAGCCGGCTGACGGCTCCCAGTCCGGCGGCGTCGATGCGTCCGTCTTCATAAATCGCCTCCGCGATATGAAACCGGACCACCCGGCCGATCAGCAGATCGGCCGCCGGTGCGCCGGCCTTGCCCCCGATCGGAAGGGCCTGCTCCAGCAGGCACTCCATCCGTACCTTGGCTTCGGCTACGCCGGGCACCGAAATGCGCTCGCTCGCGATCGCCGTCAGCTCCGCCAAGGCGGCCTCGCTCTCCTCCGGCGGCAGGGGCGACGCCGTCGTGTTGACTTGCGCGATGTAAGATTCATCCGCAATATGGACGACGAAGGCCCCGCGCTCCAGCGCATTCCGGGCCGTATCCTTGGGCTGCCCCTGCTTGCGCTGGACAGAAACCGAGATCATCGGCGGATCGGCGGTCACGATATTGAAGTAACTGAACGGGGCCGCATTCAGGATCCCGCTGGCGGACAGGGTGGTCACCAGCGCGATCGGCCTCGGAATGATCGTGCCCGTCAGCAGCTTATAATTGTCCCGTTCGCTCTGGGCATCCGGGTCGATCGAGCGCATTTTCGGCGACATAAGGCTCCCCCTCTCATTAGTAGGAATTTAGGCGAAGGTCCGTTGATACCAAACCGAGGCGGCGTCAACCTCGGAGGGCGACAGCTGATGGCCGGACATTTCCCAGTGGACCGTCACCTTCGCTCCCGCTTCCGCCAGCAGCCGTTCCAGCTCCTCCGACTCTTCCGGCGAACAAAGCGGATCATTTCTTCCGGCTCCGATGAAGACCGGAACCCCGTCCAAGGCCGGCAGGGAAATCCCCCGCCGCGGCACCATCGGATGATGCAGGATAGCTCCGCGTAAAGCGTCCTTATGATGAAAGAGCAAACTGCCGGCAATATTCGCACCGTTGGAGTAGCCGACCGCGACCAGGTTCCGACGGTTGAAGCCGTAATTCTGCGCCGCTTCATCCAGGAAATCGTTCAGTTCCGCGGTGCGAAACACAAGATCTTCCTCATCGAAGACGCCTTCAGACAAGCGTCTGAAAAAACGCGGCATTCCATTCTCCAACACATTCCCCCGGACGCTCAGTACCGAAGACTGTGGAGAGATGATTCCGGCCAGCGGCAGCAGATCCCGCTCGGTTCCGCCGGTGCCGTGAAAAAGTACCAGCACGGGCGCGTCCGAATTGGTTCCCTGCTGAAAAATATGCTTCATACCTGATCCTCCTTCAATACCCGAACCTCAATCGGTTCCAGATTTGCTTCGATCAACGCCCGATGCTCCTCGTACCAGTCAGGCAGCATCAACTTCTCGCCCAGCTTGTCCACAGGCTCATCCCTGGCAAATCCCGGCGGATCGGTGGCGATTTCGAACAGAATGCCTCCCTCTTCCCGGAAATAGACCGCGTTGAAATACTGCCGGTCCACAATAGGGGTGACCTGATAACCAAGCCCCGCCAATTTGTTTCTCCAGGCCGCATGTTCCTCGTCATCTTTCGCCCGCCAGGCGATATGGTGTACAGTACCGGCGCCGCCGTTTCCAGGCTCCACCGGGTTCACGTTGATATCGATTATATTACCTAAGTCTCCCGCCGTTTTGTATCGGGCGTAGGACCCGTCCTCTCCTATTTTTTCCATTCCAAACACCTGTTCCAACAATTGGCTCGTTTTATCGGGAGACAGGCTGTATAGGACCGCACCTCCGAACCCTTTGATCGCATGGTCGGCCGGGATACCGCCGAATGACCATGCGCTGGCCTTCCCTTCCGCCCGCTCCACCAACTCCAGGACCAAGCCGGAAGGATCGCGGAAGCGAAGCACCGTTTCGGAGAATTTCTCCCTCTTTTCCACGGAAACCTTAAACCGGTGCAAGCGTTCCTCCCAAAAACCGAGGGTTCCGGGGGGAACCGCATACGTCGTCACGCCGACTTGACCACCGCCAATCCGGCCGCGACGGGAGCCCGGGGATGGGAAGAAGGTGATAATCGTTCCGGGATGCCCCACTTCATCCCCAAAGTACAGATGATACACTTCAGGCGCGTCAAAATTGATCGTTTTCTTAACCAACCGCAGTCCCAGGATTCCCGAATAAAAATCAACCGTTTCCTGCGGTCCCGGGACAAACGCGGTAATGTGATGGATTCCTGCGGTACGTTGCGGCATATTTTTCGCCTCCTTACAGATATTTGACGAATTCGGCCACCGGCTTGCGGTAACCGCGCGGGCGCTGGCTTGCGGTATCTTCCTTGCCGATCGCGATGAGCATGACCGGAACATAGGATTCCGGTGTGCCCAAGACCTCGGACAACGCGACCGGATCAAAACCGATCATGGGGCAGGTGTCCCATCCGTGATCCTTGGCGATCAGCATCATTTGCATGGCGGACAAGCTGGCGTTGCGGATCGCTTCTTCCCGTTGAAAGACCTCGCCCCGTTCCTCATAGAACGCGGTGGTCGATTTCACCGTCAGATCGTATTCCTGCTTGCTCATCACGCCCAGCGTCAGCAAGCCCTCATTAAGCGTAGCCGCATCCTTGTAGGCGTGGGTATTCCCCATAACCGCAATCACGGCGGAGGCGGTACGTATCTTGTATTGCTTGTTGGCAGCCTCGTATACTTTTTCCTTGAGTTCCGGATCCTTCACTACGACATAATGGGCATGCTGAAGATTAAACGCCGAGGGGGCGTATTTGGCCAGGCTGAAAATCTCATTCAAATCTTGCTCGGGAATGTCTACCCCCTGGATAAATTTGCTGGCCGAACGGCGGTTTTTCAACAATTCCGTAAATTCGCTCATGGTACAGTCTCCTCATTTTCAACAATTTTTATAAAGTCTTTCGGGTCCAGCGATTATATCACTTAAAAAACCAGAGCGTCCAAAGAATACGCTCCCGGACCGGCCAAACCTACAGCGGCGGCAACGCCGATAATAAGCAGTTGGTACTCGTACCCGTTCGCGGTGGACCAATATCCATTCTTACCGTGTACCGTGACGATCGCCATGATCATGGTCACCGCGATCAACGCCGCCCCAAGCGGAGTCAAAAATCCGGCAGCGAACAGGAGACCGCCGACAAACTCGCCCAAACCGGCCAACACCGCCATCAGCACCCCCGGCTTCAAGCCCAGGGACTCCATCCATCCGCCGGTCCCCTTCGGGCCGTATCCGCCGAACCAGCCAAACAATTTTTGCGCCCCATGCGCCATAAATGACAAACCGACCACCAACCGCAAAATGAACAACCCGATAGCTATACTCATTTATTCCATCTCCTTTGAATTTGCATTGTTATATATCAAGAATCTCATCATTAAGATATTAATTTAAAAAAAGGGCCCCAAGCCTTCGTCCGGCTTAGGTACCGGCTTTCGTTACATTCGTCACGTCTATCTCACTCTACTACTTAAAGCCCTCCTGGGCGTACTTCCCCAGCTTCTTCAGCAGAGCGCTGGCCACCCGCTTCTCATCCTCCGTCAATCCCGCGGTCGCCCGGGCGATGGCTTCCGCATGCTTGGGAAAGACTTCTTCGATAAATTTGGAGCCTTTCTCCGTAATTTCCGCGTAAGTCAAACGCCGGTCTTCCGTGGAGGCTTTGCGGCAGGCCAGGCCTTTCTGCTCCAGCTTATCGACCACGTACGTGATATTGCCGCTGCTCATCAATACTTTGCCGCCGATTTGTTGAATCGGTTGAGGCCCTTTATGATACAGCAGCTCCAGCACCCCGAACTCCGTACGCGTCAGTCCGTATTGCCGGATATCCCGGTCCGTGTGGGCCCCGACCCATTGACTGGCCCGCGATAGCGCAATGTGCAGATCGAGGGCGTCCTGTTGATTATAAGTCATGAGAAGTTCTCCTCCTTTTCGCCTTTATCTTAATTTATCTCGATGTTATTTATCTCGATATTAAGATAATATGATTTTTAAGCTTTGTCAACCCCTCCACAAAAAAAAGGGCTCGCCCTAGGTTTCCCCGGCAACCCCTTCAAGAACCTGTTCCAATTTTTTTCGGCTCATCATTTCATGACCGACGTACCGGCCATCGTAAAAGAAAGCGAATGTCGTCCAAGGCGCGGGCGCCTTTTGCGCCTCCTCCCGCGACAGGATGCGATGAGCCCGGAACGGGATCCCCCGCTCCTCCGCAACCGCCTGCCATTCCTGCAGCACCCCGGCGGCAAACGGGCATTGCGGCGTATAATAGACCACCAGGCCGTCCTCGTTCACGGTCAAAGACCGGGCGCTCTCCTTAAAGGACGGCAGCGGAGCAGCGTCGTTCCATCTCAACACCGCCAGCTCATAGTAAGGCTCCGCCTCGTCCACGACTTCAAAGCCGTGATTAAGGAAAAACTTCCGCTCGCTCAAATACGGCATCTTTTTGTCCGAAAACACGTGAACCACGCCGTCCATTCCCCGCGCCCGGGCATCCGCGATACAGCGTTCCAGCAGCTTTCGCCCGTAGCCCTGGCCTTTGTATTTCCCGCTGACCCACAGGCAATTGATCATCATATAATTGGGAGCATGCACGGGAACCCAGGCCGCCTCGGCAGGCAGGTATTCGATAAATACCTTGGCCCGCTCGTTGAGCCTGACAAACGTGAGCCCCTCCGCCATCCGGTCCTTCAACCAGCTTTTTTTGCTGTTTACCGCCTCCTCGTAGGCTTTCGCTCCCAGCGCGCAGCAGATATGCTCCCGTTCCAGCCGTTCCGGCGTCATCTCAATGAATTCCATGCTTGAATCCTCACCTTTTTATGATTTTAAGGCAATATAAATGGATACTACCGCGTTCTCCGGATCGAAGTTCCGCAAATCGTACAGCTCATAATCCGCGGTGTAGGCCCTTTGCTCGGACGAATTTTGGAAATAAGCCCAAATTTGTCCCCACGCCTCGGCCACCACCTGATATACCGGGCCCCGCCGCGTTTCAAACACTTTGTACCCGGAAGCCGAAATGGCCGCCTTCCGATACCCGTTTTCGTGCTGACGTTCCACGGAGTACAGGGCCCCGCCGCCTTCTGCGGACTCCTGCAGCTCATGCCCGAGAATCACCGTATATGCCCCGGAGGCATCACTTTCATAATCGGTGTACACCGCATACAGCAGGTGCGGATTTTGAAGTGTATCCGGCTGTTCAACACCTTCCCGGAAATAGCGGTCCCACAGTCCCGGGAGCCGTCCCTCCGGACCGCCTTCCTCCGCATTTGTCGTCCGTACGGAGATGCCGGCCACCTGAATTTCCTTTTCCAGCTTGAACTCTTGATCGTGATTCATCGTTGTATCGCCCCCTTCAAAGATATTCTTATTCTACAGGAGCGACCTGGACACCAGTCTGTCCAGTTTAAATCCGGTTCTGCACCAATTTTAAAAAATTTCTTACCTTTACCTGTCATACACTCGAACGATTCGTTCCGCGCGGGACTTGATCTCCTCCGCCAGAGAGGACGGATGCTCCACCTTGACAAGATCGCCATAACTCAGCAGCATCCCGCAAAACCACTCGTCCACCGCAAAGTTGCCTTCCACCGTAAAGCCGCCGTCCGGACGAGCCGTGATCTGCTCGGGAAAAAAGGTGTCCCCGAACCGGTATCGCGCTTCCGCCCGGAACACCAGCCGAACCGGCGTCTCCTCCCGGCCCGACCAGGACTTGTCCCATTCGTAGCTTTCCAGCCTGGGGGCTTCCCGCAACTCGAAGGTTTCCGGGAGCAGGTTTACCTCATGGATCCGGGACAGCCGGAAAATCCGGAAATCGTTCCTTTCCCGGCAATACGCCTGAAGGTACCAGACGCCGCCTTTCATCACAAGAACCGTCGGCTCCACGGTCCGGCGGCTGTCGCTCCCATCCTGGCGGATATAGATGAAGCTGGCTATCCGCCGCTCGCTTATCGCCTGCCGGAGCAGCACGAGTTTTTGCTTGGCGGTACTCCCCTGACCCCAAGGGTGAAAATCAAAGATGACCGTTTCCCCCTTCGTCACGGGGAGCCTGCCTTCCGGCTGCAGCAGCGATATGAACTTCTGCACCAGGTCATCATAGGTCCGGTCCTGGATCGCTTGGCTCGCGCCCCGCACGGCGGAAAGCAGAGAGCCGATTTCCTCCGGCGTTATCATGTACCTGTCCAATGTGTAGCGGTCCATGATTTCAAACCCGCCGGACGCCCCTTGCAGCGCCACCACCGGGATCCCCGCGCGGCTTAACGTTTCCATGTCCCGATATATCGTTTTGACGGAAACCTCAAACCGCTCGGCCAGCTCTTTGGCGCTCATCCGGCCGCGATTGAGCAGCAGTACGGTCATCGCCAACAGACGTTCCGTTTTCATCGGGTTCGCGCCCCCCCCTTTCCGTTCCCTATCTCTATGCAAAATAGTACTTCACCTTCGTATCCTTTATAATAAAGGGGAAGCATTGCGTCTCACCATCATTATAAACCGGAGGTAGAGAAGGATGGAATTAAAAAACAAAGCCGCCATTATTACCGGCGCAGGGAAAGGGATCGGCAAAGCGGTCGCCACCGCCCTCGCGAAAGAAGGCGTGAATCTGGGCCTGATCGCCCGCACAGCGAGTGACCTGGAAGCCTTGAAACAACAGCTTTCCGGCGAATTCGGCATCCAGGTACATATCGCTTCCGCCGACATATCCAAACGCGAAGAGGCCGAAGCTGCCGTATCCCAGCTGATCGGCGCGCTCGGCACCGTCGACATTTTGATCAACAATGCGGGTATCGCCAAGTTCGCGACCCTAAACGACATGGATCCGGCCGACTGGGAGCGGATCATCAACGTAAACCTCATGGGCACGTACTATGTGACGCGCGCCACGCTGCCGCATCTGCTGGAGAAGCAAAGCGGGGACATTATCAACGTCGCGTCCACGGCCGGCGAACGCGGCTTTGCGACCGGTTCCGCGTACTGCGCTTCGAAGTTCGCGCTGCTCGGACTGACCGAATCGCTGATGCAGGAGGTCCGCAAGTCCAACATCCGCGTCGTCGCGCTCACCCCAAGTACGGTGAACACCGAACTGGCCGTGAACACGGGGCTAAAGATCGGCGACGAGGACCGGATGATGCAGCCGGAGGACGTGGCCGAGCTCGCTTTGGCTACGCTGAAGCTGCCGAGCCGCGTTTTCGTCAAAACGGCGGGCATCTGGACGACCAACCCGCAGTAATAAGCGGGGATGACCCAAAAAAGAAGCCGCGGAAATCGCGGCTTCTTTTTTTGCTAATAATGGGCCTTTTGCGCTGCTGCTTTGTCAAAATTCTGCTCATCGGTATGGAATAGCAGACTTTTAGGCATTGACGTTGCATCAAACCTTCCTTAGTGCTGCCCATTTTGGGCCTATCCGCACTTCGGCAAGCAAAGTGGCGGACTCAAAGTCGTCGTCTCCCCTCTAAACCATTCTAACGGTCGCCACAGCCGTTATTTGCCCTGAAAACGCCGACTTCCCATTCTAACGGCCGCCACGGCGCTTATTTCGCATAAACAGGCTGTTTGGGCGAGAATCCAGGGAAATAACGGCGTTCACGACCGCTAGATTTTCGAAAGGGTTCCTTTACGTTAAATAGCGGCTGCTACAGCCGTTAGACTTCCCTCAGGCGGCCCTTTTGACCGCTATGATTCCCACGAGTCCGCATCGGGCGAAATAGCATCCCAAAAGTCCGTTAATGTGGCGGGCAGCCAGGGAATTCCCGGGTGCCGGCCCCCGCTCGCCACGACGCTCCGCCTACTTCCGCGTTCCATGCTCCGGTCGCACGTTGAGAAACACATTCACCGCAAACAGAAGCACGCTCACCGCCACCAGCGTCGCCCCGAGCGCGGTAATCCGCTCAAAGGCGGCATTTCCTTTCATCACCAAAGCCAGCGCGATCATCATGACCGGGAAACCGATCATATGCGTCCAGAATTGGAGAACCCCCAGCAAGCTCGCGGCGCCCTTGGGGAACAACCAGTAGATCACGCCCGCCAGCGCGAACGAGGCCCATCCCAGCAGGTTGACATGCGCATGGACGCTCCCCAGATCATAGTCATGGTTCATGGACATGTACATGCCGAGCAGAATGCCGACAACGAAATAGACGACCGATACTTTCAGGTAGGTGATCCCGGTGATCGTCATGCGGTTTGACCTCCTTTTTGTCACAAAAAGTTCAAACACTGGATTTCCTCACCATTGTATTCCTGCTTGGCCCGCTTCATGACCACTCCTCCGGGAGCAGCCTCGCATAGTGGGGCTGCCGATACCGGTCATCCACCAGCAGCAGTACGCCCTGGTCCCGTTCCGACCGAATCAGCCGGCCTCCGGCCTGCAGCACCTTGTTCATCCCCGGATATACGTAGGCGTAATCAAATCCGTCCTTGCCCTGCGCCTGAAAATACTCCTTGATGATATCGCGCTCCAGCCCGATTTGCGGCAGCCCGACCCCCACCACAGCCACGCCCGTCAACCGGTCGCCCACCAGATCGATGCCTTCCGAAAAAATGCCGCCCATCACGGCAAAACCGACCAGCGTATCCTCCCGCCCCGCCTCAAAGGCCGCCAAGAACGCCTCCCGCTCCGCTTCGGACATCTCTCCCCGCTGCACGAGGAGCCGGACGCCCTCCGGAACATCCACGGCAAACGCCTCATAAATCAGGTTCATATAGGCATACGAAGGGAAAAAGAACAGGTAATTCCCCGGCGGCCTTTCCGCCACCAACCGACGCAGCAGCTCCGCCAGCGCCTCCTTCGTCCGCTCCCGGTCTCGGTACCGCGTCGACAGCGGATGAATTTGGACGTCCAGCTGTTCCCGGGAGAACGGCGAAGGAATGGAGACCGTATAATCCCCCGGCCCGGCCCCGAGCATGTCCCGGTAATAGGATAACGGCGACAAGGTCGCCGAGAAAAAGATCGAGGAGCGGAATCCCTTCCCCGCTTCCCGCAGCAGATGGGAAGGATCGAGGCAGAACATTTTGATCCGTACGTCATTGGCGGCGTCTTCCGCATAGGTGACATACCGCTCGTCGTACAAATTGCCGATCCGCACAAAAGCTTGAGCGCCAAAATAAGCCTCTAGCAGCAGTTCACGGTCACCGGAGGCTGCGGTCATCGGTCCGGGTGAAGCGAGCTCCGGCTCCGCCTGGAGGATAAATTCCTCCAGCAAGGCGAGCAGGTCCTCGGGCTTGTCCCGGTCTACCCGAGGCTGCCCCTCGATCGTTTTGCGCAGCGCGATAAAGTATCCGTTGACCGCCTTGGCCGCCCGATGTACCCCGGCATTGACGCCTTTGTATGCCCGCTGCAGGGCGAGGAAATCGGCCTTTTCCAAAACGGCCGAGTACATCTCCCGCCCCCGGTCGACCAGATTGTGCGCCTCGTCCACCAGCAGCGCGGTCCGGCTCTTTTGCTCGGCGAACATTCTTTTTAGAGAAACCCGGGGGTCGAACACGTAGTTGTAATCGCATATGAGAGCATCGGCGGCGTAGGCCAGCTCCAGCGAAAATTCGAACGGGCATACCGTATGCTTGCGGGCATACTTCTCGATAACCTGGCGGGTGATCCGAGTTTCCCGCGACAGGATGTCCAGCACGGCCCCATTGATTCGGTCATAGAAGCCGTCGGCAAATGGACAGTCTTCCTTCCGGCAGCTGATCTCCTCCTGGAAGCAGACCTTTTCCTTCGCGGTAATGGTCACCGCATGCAGGCGCAGTCCCCCCGATTCCATGAGCGCAAAAGCCTCCTCCGCCGCGGTCCGCGTAATTGTGCGGGCGGTCAGGTAGAACAGATGCTGCAAATGCCCTTCGCCGATCGCCTTGATGGCGGGAAAGGTGGTGGAGATCGTTTTCCCGATGCCGGTCGGCGCTTTGGCGAACAGATTCACTTTTTCCGCAATCGTCTTGTAGACCGCACCCGCCAGCTTCCGCTGTCCCGCCCGGTAGGCCGGGAAAGGGAAGGCGAGCTCCGCAATACTGCGGTCCCGCGCCTGCCGGTGATCCCGCAGCATTTTTGCGAATGGCGCATAGCTCCGCACCACCTCCTGCACAAAATCCTCCAGTTCGGTGAATTCCGCCGACTGCCGGAACCGTTTTTGCTCGCCGGAAGGAAGCTGAACATAGGTCAACTGGACATTCATCCGCGCCAGACCGCGGTCCTTCGCCAAGATATAGGCATAGCATTTGGCCTGGGCCCAGTGTACGGGATACGTGTCCTCCGCAATCATCGCCAGATCGCCGGATGTCGACTTAATTTCGTCGACGGTCAGCGCCCCGTCCGCTTCCCGCAGCAGACCGTCGCACCGCCCGTCCACGGCAAAAAGGAGATCCCCGCAAGGAATCTCCGCCGACACATACACTTCCTTCTCATCACCCTCGCCGTAATGGCGCTGCACCTGCTGATGCGCCCGGGTTCCCTCGACCAGAGCATGGGCCGTCCGGAAGCCTCCGACGTCCAGATCGCCGCCGCGAAACACATACTCTACCAATGGCCTTACCGCTATATTAATAACCGGATTGCTCATCGTTTCCTCCGCCGTCACAGAACATTCGTTCCAATTATAGCATAGGTGCGGAGGTAAGGAGTACCTAGCCGAACATGGGGAATCCCTTGGCAGCTCAAAAAGATGCAAATCTGCAGGAATTTTAGCCGTCTCTCGAGCTCCGATCAAAATTTCTGCAAATCTGCAGGAATTTTCGGACACATTCGTAAAATTCCCTTGTTCCGCCTTAAAAGCTTGCAGATTCGCAGGAATTTTTAATTTTTCCCCCTATGAGGAAAAAAAGCTTGCAGATTTGCAGGAATTTGCACGTTATCCCCTATTTCTGCTAGCCCTTCGCCGCCCGGAATTCATGCTCCAACAGGCTCATCGTAATGGAATCGTGATACTTGTGATTGTAATAGAGCGCTTCGCGCTGAACCCCTTCCCGCTTAAAGCCAAGCTTCTCGTAAACATGGAGCGCGCGGGGGTTGTAATCGAAGACATTCAATTCAATGCGGTGCATATTCAGGATGCCGAACCCGTAATCCAGCATCAGCCGTAACGCCTCGCTGCCGTAGCCTTTTCCCGTCTGTGCCTGCGAACTGATCGCGACGCGGATGTTGCAGTTCCGGTTATAAGAATCGATATCCTGTAACGCGATATCCCCGATCAATTCGTCGTTCTCCCGCAGGGCGATCAGCAGCAGAACGCTGGAGTCGTCCTGATTTTTGCGTTCGATATAGGCTGCGATCCCCTCCTTCGTGAAATGCCGCTGGGTTCCCGTCAGCCGACGCGTTTCCGGATCGTATAAATCGTAAAAATACCACTCCGCATCCTCCATGCCGATCGGGCGCAAATAAACCTGCTTCCCTTCCAAAAATCTGGCGTATTTCATCGTACTTCCATCATCCCTTCGGTCTTTTATCATCCACTATAGCAAGTTATTGTATACTTAAAAATATACAAATTCGTCAAAATAAAAGGACAGATTAGAAATGGATTTTTTTGCGAACCTTCGTCCGCCGGTATCCGATTCCCGCCCAAACTACCGATACCAGGAAATCTACGAGATGATCAAACAGAACATCATAAACGGAGTTCTCACAGAGGAAAACCGCTTGCCCTCCATCCGCAAGCTCGCCGAATTTTTGTCGCTCAGCACGACGCCGGTTGAACTCGCGTACCAACAGTTGATCGCCGAAGGCTTTATCGAGAGCCGGCCAAGGCGGGGCTACTATGTGGCCAAGCTGCCGGAAGCTTACGGGAAACTCGGCAGACAGGCAGTACACCCGGGAGAGAACATAGCTCCTCAAGCCTCCGACGTCCAGACCGAACAAAGGCACGCTCCGAGGGAGATCCTCTATGATTTTCATCTCTCCAAGAATGACTTCAACCTGTTCCCTTTTTCCGTTTGGAAAAGGCTCCACCATCAGCTGTTCGGACCCGAAAACCGGGAGCTGATGTTTTATGGAGATGCCCAAGGGGAGCTCGGACTGCGCCGGGAAATTGCCGGATATCTGCGCCAATTCCGCGGCGTGATCTGCGATCCCGGCCGGATTGTCGTCGCGGAGCAGCAGCAGATGCTGGTTCAATATCATTCACTACATGGTGCTTCCCGAACACCTGGCTTCCCGGTATCACGACCTGCGGCGGGATCTCATGTTCGAAGCTTCCGCCTCGCGAATTCACCTGCGGGTTCTGGAACAGTTCATCAAAAGGGGGTACTTCGAAAGACATGTTCGCAGAATGCGTAATTTATACCGGAAAAAGAACCAGCGGTTGACCGCCTCCATTCAAGAGCACTTCGGCGACCGGGCCGCCATTTTGGGGGATGCGGCGGGGCTGCACCTTGTGCTGGAAATCCGCTCCTTGCTGACCGAAGCAGAGCTGCTGCGATTAGCCGGGGAAGCCGGCGTCAGAATCGCGTCGGCGGCCTTTTTCTGGCACAAAAAAACCGAAACCGACCAAAAGCGCTTTATGGTCGGTTTCGGGGGCATCCGTACGGAACAAATTGACGAAGGCATAAAGCGCCTGTATGAAGCTTGGTCCGCGTACCTGAGCGAACCCGGGCGAACATAATTTCAGCGGGTCAGCCGGATATGATACTCCTTCTCCAGATAGCGGTGAATCCGCTGGAAATCGGCCGGGGTCAGCTCATCCAGACGCTTGCCCTGTTTAAGCTCACGGCCAAGGATTATGCCGATGGTCTCCCCGGCCAGCGCCGTTGTGGGGATAATGCGCGCGCTGCCGTAAGCTTTGATCGCGGCGCCGACATTTTTGCCCGCCACCAGTACGTTGTCATAGTTCTTCAACTTGAAAGAGCGCAGCGGGATACCGTACCGGTCGGGCTTTCCGTAGCCGATCCCTTTTTTGACGATCCGGGTGGCCTGCAAATCGACGGGATAGCCGCCGATCGTCACATTGTCCCAAAACATCCGGCCCGACATAAGGTCGGGATAATCCAGCATGTATTCCGTCTCATACCGGTTGTAGTCGCGAATGTACAAATAATCCGGGTAGCCGTTTAATTCCGCTTCAGCAAAACCGGGAATGTGCTTGCGCAAATATTCCAAAATATAAGGCGCCTCCGCCTTCGCCTTCCCCACAGCAGAAGCGACGGACTTCGGATCGGCCGGATTCACATCGTATATCAGCAGACTGTTGATAATGACCTCGCCGTCCTGCTGGTAGGTCGCATTCAGACCGCGCAGCATCAATTGACTGTCCCGCGGCTTGTAGTTATAAGTCAAATTGCTGAAGCCGGTGGCAAAATCCCAATCGACATAAGTATTGGAGCCATATTTTTCGCGGACATGGGTAAGCGGGTAGTCCTCCAGAACGGCTTGATGCAGCGCCTTCCAATCGACATTTTTAAACTTCAGCATATACGTGGCCGCCATATAATCGGGCTTCTTGCTTTTATACAGGCTCTCCATCCCCGGAATCCGCTTGACGTTTAGCCTGCCGGTCAATGCGTTGAAATCCGTATTCTCCACAAAATACTCCGCCCGCACCGTATGCTCCGAGCCGTCCTTCGCGCGGTAAGTCAGCGACTTCAGTGACCTTCCCGGCTTGCCTTCCTCCCGCGGCGCGGTTGCCAGCCCTTCGATCACGACGCCTTTCTCCAGTGGAATGCCGCGGATCAGCCTGTTGAAATAGCGTTCAAACGCGGCCAGCTTCCGGATCGTTCCCGCTTTATACCCGTCGTACAACGACTTCAATTCGCCTTGGACCAGGCTCCGCTTCTTATTATCATTCGGCTCGTCCAGGACGAGCATCTGGCCCTGGATCAATTCGCCGCCCGGCTTGCCGCGCGGGTCCAGAATCAGCACCTTCAGCCCGAGATCACGGGCGGATTTCGCCAGCAGCACCCCTTCGATTTCACTGCCGATCAGCACGACGTCATAGCGGGTGCAGCCGGCCCCGCAAGAGTCGGACGCCGCCCGAACGGTCGAGGTCGGCCCCGCTACCGCAAACCCCGAGACAAATAGAGTCCAGCCGAGAAATACGATGACAAACCGTAAAAATTTGTTCCAGTGTTTTTTATTCAAAGGTCATTCTCCTCGCCTACAGATTGTAATTTTATTGTAACTCCAGAAAATACCGGTATCCAGTCAAATTGCTTGCTCTATCTTATCTTAGCGGTCACCTGTTATTCTGTTAGCTATTATTTTATAATTATAGATAACAAAATATTAAAAAGGAGATAACCATGAGCTTTCAACACGACTTTGTCTGGGGAGCGGCCACGGCGGCCTACCAAATCGAAGGGGCGGCCCATGCGGACGGAAAAGGATTATCCGTATGGGATATGTGCTCCCGGATTCCGGGTTTTATCAAAAGCGGACATACCGGGGAAGTGGCCTGCAATCATTACCATCGTTATAAAGAAGACGTACAGATCATGAAGGAGCTCGGGTTAAAAGCTTACCGCATGTCCATCTCCTGGCCGCGGGTGCTGCCGGAAGGAATTGGCCGCGTCAACGACAAGGGCCTGGATTTCTATGATCGTTTGGTTGATGAACTTCTGGAGAACGGTATCGTTCCCTATGTGACTCTTTTTCATTGGGACTACCCTCATGAACTGTTTAAAAAGGGCGGCTGGCTCCACCCGGAAAGCTCGGACTGGTTTGCCGAGTATACGCGGGTGATCGCCGAGCGCCTGTCCGACCGGGTCAAGCATTGGTTCACGCAAAACGAACCGCAGTGCTACCTCGGGCTCGGCCATTTTACCGGCACCCATGCTCCGGGGCTGAAGCTCGGGCTCGCCGAATGGCTGCAGGCGGTACACAACTCGCTGCTGGCGCACGGCAAAGCGGTTCAAGCGCTGCGGCAGACCTCCAAGCAACCTTGTGAGATCGGCTATGCCCCGGTCGGCATCACCTCGTACCCCGTCACGCCGACGCCGGAGAATATCGAGGCCGCCCGGGAGCGGACCTTCGGCATTACGGAGCCTTCGTTTTGGATGAATACGTGGTATATGGATCCCGTCTTTTTCGGAAGGTATCCCGAGGACGGACTTCGCGTATTCGAGCCTTGGCTGCCGAAGATCCAATCCGGCGATATGGAAACCATCCGCCAGCCGCTTGATTTTCTGGGTCTCAACATTTACCACGGCACCCCGGTGCAAAAAGGAGCGGACGGACAGCCCGAGACGATCGGCAACGCGGTCGGCCATCCCGAGACGATGATCCGCTGGACGGTGACGCCGGAATCCCTGTATTGGGGACCCAAGCTGTTCCACGAACGATACGGCCTTCCGATCATGATCACGGAAAACGGCCTGTCCAGCATGGACTGGGTCAGCCTGGAGGGCAAGGTCCATGATATGCAGCGCATCGACTTCCTCCACCGCTACCTGCGGGAATACCGCAGGGCGGCCGCCGACGGCGTGCCGGTCAAAGGCTATTTCTGCTGGGCTTTCATGGATAACTTCGAGTGGGCCGAGGGCTACCACGAACGTTTCGGCCTTGTGCATGTCGATTATAGCGACGGCAAACGAACCATTAAGGATTCGGGGTACTGGTACCGATCCGTCATTGAGAGCAACGGCGACATGCTGTGAGTTTGAAAGAGCCTCTGACTCACCTTAGGGTGGGTTGAGGCTCTTTTTTGCGGGGCAAGCGGTTACATTTCGATTTTGAGGACAACGGACGAAATTAACCCTTGATCTTATCCGGTTTAAACTTAATAATTAGTAGCTGTATAAGTTGAATCCTTGATTGAAAAATGAGGGACGGGCACCCATTTAACGGGAATTTCTCCTGTTAATTTGGTACCCTATGCGGCTGCCGAGCAAATTAGCTGGACACCTCCCGCTAATTCGCCTGAAATTGCCTATAACGGCGGTTTGGACCGCGAAATAGATGGAGTTTTTCCAGCTAAATCCTCTCCGAGGCCCAGTAGACGAAAATTAACGGGTGGTTTTCCCGTTAAATTAAAGGCTAAAGTGCTGTAACGCCGCATTAGCGGCCTTTTGTTTTAGAGCGCTATTTCGGCCCGATTCGGCTGCGGGGGAATCATAGCGGTCACAAAGGAGCTTATTGTCCTGCACCGCATTCAATATGGGAAGACCCGATCTTCAGAAAGGTTGTACTTTATGAATTCCACACCGTCTCTTAGTGAAACGAAGGCTTCGGCCTCCGTCAAAAAAGAACCGTTCCCCGTCGCGCTCCTATCGCTGACGGTCGGTTCATTCGCCATCGGCATGACCGAATTCGTCATCATGGGCTTGCTCCCGAATGTGGCGACTGACCTGCATGTCAGCATCTCTACCGCCGGGCAGCTGATTACGGCCTACGCCATGGGCGTAGCGATCGGCGCCCCGATCCTGACGCTGCTGACCCAGCGTATCCCGCAAAAAGGATTGCTCTGCCTGCTGATGATCCTGTTCATCTTGGGCAACGGCATCTCCGTCTTTGCACCGAATTATACGGTTTTAATGGCGGCGCGCATACTGACCGCGCTGACCCACGGCACGTTTTTCGGCGTCGGCGCCGTCATCGCCGCCGGCCTCGTCCGGCCGGAGAAGCGCGCCGGCGCCGTCTCGATCATGATGGCCGGCCTGACCATCGCCAATATCGTCGGCGTGCCGCTCGGCACCTTCATCGGCCAGCAGCTGGGCTGGCGTGCCTCCTTCGGCGCCATCGCCATCATGGGCGTCATCGCCTTGGCCGGCATTTTGCTGCTCGTGCCGCGGCTGCGCCAGGAAGCGCCCGGCGGAATAGCCCAGCAAATCCGCTCGCTGCTGCGCCCGAAGCTGCTGCTGTTCCTGCTGATCGCGGCGCTCGGCAATACGAGTCTGTTTGCCGTCTTTACCTACATCGCCCCGCTCCTTCAGGACATCACCGGCTTTGCCGAGCACAGCGTGACCTGGATTCTGGTCATCTTCGGCTGCGGCGTGACCATCGGCAATATTCTGGGCGGCCGGCTGGCCGACTGGAAGCTGATGCCATCGCTGCTCGGGCTTTATCTGCTGGTGGCCGTTCTTCTCAGCGTCTTCACCTTCACGATTCAGAGCCCGGTCCTGGCGGTCATCACGATATTCTTCTGGGGCGTCGCTTCGTTCGGGGTGATGCCCGGCCTTCAGGTGCGCATCATGAGCCTGGCCCAGGCCGCGCCGGCCCTCGCCTCCACCTCCAGCCACTCGGCCGGCAACCTGGGGAACGCCGCCGGCGCCTTCATCGGCGGGCTGGCTATCCCCCACCTGGGCCTGACGTCGCTGCCGTGGATCGGCTCGCTGCTCGTCAGCCTCGCGCTGATCCTTGGCGCAATCAGCTATATCGGCGAGCGCAGGCGGGAGGCGGCGTAGGCCGGCCGGACCGTTGGGGAAGCGGCGTGGCCGGGCAGGATCCGACGGCCGCTGCGGAGTTTGGCGGAAATAACGGGAGTTTTCCCGGGTATTTTACATCGCAAAAAGGTGACCTAAGCCAACAGCTTAGCTCACCTTTTTTATGTGTCATATTATGACGCCCCCAGCACGACCAGCAGGGCTGTTCCCGTTCCGAGAAAGCAGCCGGCCAGGCAATCGGAGGGATAATGCACGCCCAGGTAAATCCGCGACAGGCCGACGATCGATGCGATCAACAGCAGGACTTGCGCCAGCCCCGGGGCCACGAACAGAAAAGGAATCGCGACGGAGAACGCCGCCGTCGTGTGCCCCGACGGGAAAGAATAATCCTTCAGCGGAAGGATGGCGATGTTGGCCTGCTGCAAGGCATTATAAGGCCGGACACGCTGAAACGCGTTCTTGACCAACACGGCCAGCAGATGGCTCACCGTCAACGCAATCAAGCTTAGCCAGCCGGTCCGCCGCCACGGTCCCTCCGCAAACAGAATCACGGACAGGACGCAGCCAATAGTGAAAGCCGCGCTGCCCAAATGGGTGATTTTTTTCAGAAGCCCATCCAGCCAGCGTTTTCGCATCTTGTGGTTGCACCACAAAAACAGCCGGTTGTCATATTCGCGCATTCTAAGATAATAGCGGTTTTTCATGTCCCCACACTCCAAGCGGAAGCAAACTTATAAACAGGGCGTGCGGCTAGTGCGGCTGTCCTGCCTTTTGTCCGGCGGTCTTGTACGAACTGACGGGCCGGACCCAGTAAAATATCGTAATCGCGAACAGCAGCACGGCGCTGATGCCCACCGTTACCGTCGCGTCGAAGCTCTCGGCCATCCATCCGCCCAACATCGGCCCGATGATGACGCCGATTCCTTCAATGCCGGAGAGAACGCCCCAACCCGTCGCTTTTTGCTCGGCCGGGACAAAGTAGGACAGAATCGCGTTCCAGGCAGGCAGCACGGCGGCATAAGCGGCACCGAGGCAGACCGCGAGGAGCATGGTGCTGAACATCTGCCGGGAGTAAATAAGCAGCCCCAGGCAAGCGGCCAAAGCGCCAAAGCCGACGATCAACAGCCATTTGTGTCCCCACTTGTCGGCCAGGCGGCCCATTGGAATCAGCAGGAGCACGGTCATCGCTCCGCCGGCCATCAAGACGATGGAATATCCCGAGTAATCCAGGGCAAGGTATTCCGAAGCAAAGCTCGGCAGCACCGGCACCAGCAGCCCCGCCGCCATCGTCTGAACGATCATGCCCGGAACGAGCGGCTTCATTTGCTTAAGCTTGTTCTTCATCTCCCGCACTTGCTGCCCGAACGGAATCGCGGCAATTTGACTGGCGGACGGGAATTCGACTTTAACCACGGCCGCCAGCAGCCAGCCGGCACACCATAATCCGGCGAGCAGCCAGAACGACAGCGCATAACTCTGGTCGATCAAAAAGTTGACCGCGACCGGGCCAAGCCCGAGAGACACCAGCCAGATCGTATAGACCGAACCCATTTGCGAGCCCCGGCTGTCCTCCTGAATTTGCGAAAGGCACAGCAGCCATACGGGGGATACCCCGATGCCGATCAATCCGGCCCCGAGTATGATGGCCCAAGGGGCGCTCACGCCATAGGAAACGAGCAAACCAAGCAGGCCGAGCAGCAAGAACAAGTTCAAGATCAGCCGGGCCGGAAACCGGTCGAGCACGTATCCCGCTACGACCTTGATCAAGGTGTCGGCCAAATAGTGCACCGAGATCGCCACTCCAACAGCCGCCAAAGTAATATGCTGTTCTTTCGCAAAGGCGGGAAGAAAGGAAATCAGAAAAGCGCTTCGAGCCATTTCGGTCAAAAACAAAATTGCTGAACGATGCAGAAAAGAAGGAGAAAATTGACTCCGCCATGCGGATTGTGCTGATCGCTTCATAAATTTACTAAACTCTCCTATACTCCATATTTATCTGGTTTATCATCCTCGGTCAGCGGTCCGCCGACGCAAACAACCTGACGGCGGTACTCCTCTCCGGCTCTGACCGGCATCTCCGCCACCGTACTCAGCACATCCTCTACAATCGTATCGGATGCGTGACCTACGGCGAGGGCCTCGTATTGCCTGATCATCTCGTTTCTTTTTTCTTCGGAATCCAAAATTTCGCGGGCCTGCTCCACCAACTCGCCCACGCTCGAGGCAACCGACGCCGCCCCTTTGCGCTTCAAGTATCGGGCATTCTCCAGCTCCTGTCCGGAAAAAGGCCGGTAAATAACGATCGGCGTGCGGATTTGGATCGCCTCGGACAGCGTAATGCCGCCGGCTTTCGTGATCACACAGGAAGAGCGGCGCATCCAGTCATGGATCTCCTCGACATATCCGAACAGACGAAGCCGGTCATTCCCAGCAAAGCGACGCTCCAGCCTCCGCTTCAGCTTGTCGTTCCCGCCGCAGACGATATCGACCCGCACATTTTCCAAAGCCAGCAGCTTTGCAGTGACCAGTTGAATATTCGGCAGGGGGATGAACGCCCCCATAATAATCAGAATGGAGCGCGGTTCGGCTTGTTCCCGCCGTGACGCAGCAGGCTTGCAAAACGGATCGCGAACCGGAATACCGCTAACCGTAATGGCATCGGGGTCGGTTCCGCGCCGTACCATCTCCGCTTTCAAATCCTCGGTCGCCACGTAAAAGCGGTCGGAGCGTGTAAGCAGCCAACGGTTATGCAGGCTGAAGTCGGTGACGACGGTGAACCAGGGAACGTAGATTCCGTTCTTTTTCAATGGCTCGGAAATTCCGCCGAAAGGAAAAGTACAAATGATGGCATCCGGCTGCAGTTCCTTCAGAATGGCGACGAATTTCTTTACGCCGAGCCACCCGCTCCATTTCGCAAAAGCGCTGTTCGTTTTCGCATTCCGGGTGGCGTAATAACTCCAGCCGTAATAATCCAGTCCATACGTCGAAAAGTACGGACTGAACAGGTACAAATAGCGGGAGATCGAGTTCATGCCGGGGTGCGCTTCCCGGTACAGGTCCACAATGCTGACATTGCCGATCCCCCGCCGGTAAAATGTTTGCTGCAGTGTCCGGGACACCTGAATATGGCCGTTACCGTATCCGGCGGTCAGGATGACGATTTTCAAATCTCTCAAGACGAGCTACCTGCCTTTCCACCGATATTAACGTTTCTCCCGCTCCTTTTGTTCACTTTCCGATAAATAGTATATAAAAGATCAAAGTGAACGAAACCGGGCAGGCGTCGGGGGAACTCCCCGACTATAGTCCAGAAAATGTCTTTTTTACTTGTCATTAGGCTTCCGTCGCAATCCCGCCATAAAATAATCCATCGCGCTCCGAAACTCGTCCGGCAGACTTTCCGTTTTCAAGTAATCGCACATCTCGCGGGCGACAGCCTCGGAGTCTTCCCCAAACCGCTCCACGATCCGCGCAAACTGTTCCCATCTTCCGATATCCTCGTGAAAAGCCTGCCTTTCCGCCGGCTCGCCGTGAGACTCCACGTAAATTTCCGCGCCGTAGCCGTACACTTGGGACATCAGCTTCAAAAAATGGGCCGGCGTATAAGATGGGGGTCCGCCGTATACCGAAGGTCCCAGCGCATCGCCGAGGAACAGCGTCTTGTCTTCTTTTACGTAGAGGAAACAGCTGTCTTCCGCGTGGTCACCGCCTACATGATGTACCGAGCAGGTCACCCCGCCCAGGTCGATATCCAGTCCGTCCGAAAAAAGAAGGTCGGGCACGATTGCCCGCATGTCGGCGATATCCTCATATTCGCCCTTCATATCGGAGATGGTGCGATCGCTGATGATGCCCTCATCCGACAGCTGCCGCAGCACCGCATCGGACCATTGAAGATCCGCCAGCGGACGCAGTGTCTCCGCCGTGAGCCGTTGGGCAATCACCGGCACGTCCCAGGCCGGCAGCCCAAAGGTATGATCCCAGTGCCAATGGGTCAGCACCACATAGTCCGGCTTCGGCAGCCCTTGCTCCCGCAAATATTCCTGAAACTGAGCCGCATGTTTAGGGGAATTGCCCGCGTCCATAAGGAGGCTCTTACGGCTGCCCCGGATATGGGCCAGAATCGGCCGATCCGTCTCATGCTCGGCATGCATGATATGAATATGCTCGCTGATTCGTTCAAAACGGCTCATTGTACACTCATCTCCTTCTGAAAGTAGTATACAGAAGCCATGGACAACATGACTACCAATTTTTTACGTTCACTCCGCCTCCCGCAGCCTCTTACGATCGAGGCCTTTGGGCAGGCGGCAGACCGTCAGGGTGACGGCCGCAGAAAGGAGCGGCAGGAACGGTATCACGGAAAAGATCGGCCACACGGACACGCATGTCCGTGATGACCGTATTATTGTAGTTCAGCACGCCGATCAGCACAATGATGAAGCTGAGTCCCCTGCGTAAAGCGCATCGGCCTTCAACAGCGCCATATTCGGCTTCAACAATGAGCAATGTGGACATCCGGCAACGCTACCTTTCTTCCGTTCTATCCTTCTTCACTAGTTAAACGTTGTAGGGGGCCGGGAAGTTACATAGCGGGGGACTGTGTTGTGAAATTAACGGAGCGCCTCAAGTTAATGACGCCTCAAAAAAATCCCCCGGAACGAGCAGGCCAGCTCCCTAGCTGTGCCATACCCGTTTCGGGGGATTTCCATTATTCCGCGCCTTCGCCGCGGCCGATCAAACCGGCTTGCACCAGAAAACGCTCGATCAAGGCCGCGGTTTCGGCCCGGGTGATGCTGTCTTGCGGCAGCAGTTTGCCGCCGCTGCCACCCGCGAGCCCCTGCCGGACGGCGGCGGTTACCGCGGGCTTCGCCCACGCGCTGACGTCCGCCCAATCCGCAAAGGCGGGGAGCGGCCCATCGGCCGGGCTTTCGGCGTTGGCCGTTCCGGCGGATGCCGGCCCCGGCAGTCCCGCGAGTTCCGCGGCCCGTCCGATCATGACCATCGCCTCTTCGCGCGAAATCGTCCGCGCCGGCGCGAATACGCTCCCTTCATAGCCTTGGATCAGGCCATACTCGGTTGCACGAGCCACGGCCCCGGCGAACCAGTCGTTCGCCGTGACATCCGTGAACCCGGCGGCCGCATCGCTCCGTTCGTTCAAGCCCAGCGCGCGAACCAGCATCGCGGCGAACTCCGCGCGGGAAACGGCCCGGTCCGGCTGGAAATGCGCCGGGTCGGCTCCGCGGACGATCATTCTGGAAGCGAGGCCGTTGACTGCGGCCCCGGCCCAATGATGCGCCATATCCGCGAAAGCGACCGGTTTGCCGACGAGCGCGTAAGTGCTGTTCGTCAGACTATGGATGACGGCAAACCGGATGCCGCCGCGCTCTTCGATATAGAAGGGCACCGGATGAACCGTACCGCCCGGTTCGACCACCACGGCCCCGGTTACGCTGTCCGCCCGCACGCCTTCCGGAAGCGGGATCTCCCTCCGCACGAAGGCGTCGAACCGCTCGACAGGGACGGTTTTGCCTGCAAAGGAAGCCGTGACCGTAAAGTTCACCGGTGTTCCGACCGGGTTAAACCCTTCCCGGGATGCGGCGTTTTGCAGGGCGGCCAGCTCGGTCGGGTCGCCTTTCATTATGGAAATCTTGGCGCTGAACCCCGGCTGCCCCGCCGCTGCCGAGTCTGCCGGGAATCGGTAATAGCCCAAAGGCGTGCGAACCGCCAAAACCGCCTTTTTATCCGCCAATGCAAGCAGGGTCCGGCCGTCCAGCAGTACTTCCGTGGCCTCCGCTCCTTCGGGGGCGCTGATTTCGATGACCGACTCCGGAACTGAACGGGCCAGAAGCTTCGCCAGGCCCTCCGAATTCAACTCGGCCGACCATACGGCTCCGGCTCCCCCTTCCTTCCCCAGCATAACGGCTTTGCCGATCGGTTCCTGCCAAGCCTGCCCGTTAACCAGCACTTCCAGCTGTCCTTGCCGGGACGGTACAGGAGCCGAGGTTCCCGGGTTTGCTCCGCCGGAGCCGCTCCCCCTGGATGGTCTGGAGCCGCCGTTTGATCCGGAACCCGGATTCGGGCCGGGCTGCTGCGGCTCCTCTTTTTCCCGGGTTACAGTGATGCCATAAGTTTTCAAGCCGCCATTTTGCGCTTCAATGCGAATTTCGATAAAATTCAAGCCCACCTTTAAATCGACGGGAGGCGAGCTTTTGCCGGAAGGCACCGATACTCCCGCTACCGTAATCCGTGCAAACGGATCGGCCGCAACAGGCGTGACCGCGAGCTGCGTCAGGCTGTACGGAACACTGACCGCATAATTGGCAACTGCCGGATCAAAGCCGGGTCGCAGCACTCCGCTCGAAATCGAAAGGCCGCTTAAATCCGCTTCGCCCGGCGGGGCCGGAGCCGCAGGCGTCGCTGCCGCCTCATTTGAATAGGCACTGGTCCCTCCCGCGTTCCCTGCTTTTACCGCAAAATAATAGGTCGTTCCGTTGGTCAACCCCTCCGCGTTGTATACGGCGTCCGTAACGGTATGGACCGGAAGATCCCCATATTCTCCCGGCGCCGTCCCTTGATAAACTTCGTAATACGTTGCCCCCGTCACCGTACTCCAGTTCAGGGTTACCGCTCCGTTACCGGGAATCGCCGCAAGGTCGGTTGGGGCGGGTGGAGCCGACACGGGTGCGCGTTCCGTCCTAAACCTCCACCCTTGCGGTCCGGCCCCTCCTTCAAACCCGTTATTTTCTCCGTCAACAAATGCACCGGGGTCGACTTCCACGTAATATTCCGTGTCATATTCGAGCGAGACGCCCCGGTCGACCCGGTATCGGTTCCCGCCAAGGTTTACCGCATCCTCCGCTGGTATCTGATCCGCCAACGTGCCGTCGCTTTGCTTGGTCAGTCGGATGAATTTCCCCGCCACCGGGGTTACCGGTTCGTTAAAGCTCATTTCCAGAGCGGTCGTCACCGGAACATTCCGCGCACCGTTTGCCGGTAACGACGAAACAAGCAGCGGCGCGGCCGTGTCGATCCATTTGGCGTAGAGTGTGATGCTCTGCGTCAGCAGTGTCGAGAAGTCGAACGGCGTCACGAGCAGGCGATCCTCAAACCAGCCCGCAAAACGGAAGCCATCCCGGACCGGATCGGCCGGAACGGTGGCGGCTTCCTGATAATTAACCGTTTGGCCGGCTACAGGCGATCCGCCGTTGCTGTCGAAGGTGACGACCCGAGAATGGTAGAGCGAGAAATTCACCGTCGTTTTGTTCCCCGCGCTATCGGTCACTTCCAGTTTGTACACACCTTCCGCGGTTACAGTGCCGCCGCTCGCAAACGGCTCTCCATTCAGCAGGGCCGTACCTTCGTCAAAAGAAACGGTAACGGCCGTATTGTATACTCCGCCTTCTGTAACCCCCGTTACCATCGGTTCCGTTTTGTCAATCGTAAAGGCAACCGTTTTGGATTTCACGCCGGAGGGAGATGCCACAACCAGCTGATATGCGCCTTCCTGGCTAACCGTGTATCCGCTGGCAATAGCAGCGTTGTTCAGCCTGCCTGTCCCGTTCGCAAATTCAATCGTCACATCGCTTCGGTAAGCAGCGCCGTCCGTCACCCCGCTGATGGTCGGCTCCAATTCCTCGACCGTCAGCGTTACCTTCGTCTTTTCGCTGCTTCCGTTATCGTTGCTGGCGATATAGGTAAACTCGTCCATACCTGTATAGCTTGCGGTCGGACGGTAAGTAAAGGAGCCGTCCTTATTGAATTGGATCGTTCCATGCGCCGGAGAATCCATGATTTTAGCCGTAACCCCATCCGCATCATTGCTTAGCACCCCGTTTTGGCGATTAACGGCGAGCGTATTGTCCGGAGCGACGGCATACCCGTCAGGCTGCGGCTCGGGAAGATCGAGCCCTCGAAGCGGAATAATGCCTTTACCAACAACATAATAGCTCAAAGATTGCGCGTTATTCCGCAGGTCCGGAAGCTTGAAAGAATCCGCCCCCTCTCCGTACAACCCGTTCATTAACCCCAGCAGCTCCTCATTTCCCGCATTGGGCACCGCCCGGCCATCGGCTTCCGCCCACGGAGACCCCGCCCACTTCATCGGAAAAGCCACAAGCTCACCGGTGTAATAGTCGGTGTCCCCAAGCGATGACGAAGTTTTTGACGTGGCTATATAGTACGACAACGCCTGACGGCCCTGGTCATCAACCAAGGGTGGAACCTCTATGGCCGGGAGCTGAAAAAACTGCGGATCCTCCCGCGGCCCGAATTTGTCTCCCAGCATGGCCGCCAGCTCGGGATATTCCGCTACGATGTGCGTCCCGCCATCAGTTGGCAACCATCCGTGCAAATAACGCCCCGGAAAAAAGGGAAACATCCGGACCTCGCCTAATTCTCTCTGCTCCCCGTGGTCCGAATCTTCAAAGTTTGGATAAGTCCCTTCCAGAGCCATATAGTACCCTGTCCCTTTAAGAGGTTCATATCCCCTTAAATCCGGTACGGCAAATGTGCGTTTGCCGTCACCGCCAAACTTGTTCCCGATAATGGCAAACAAAGCCGTGTTTCCCGCAATCGGCAGCTCCTGGCCCGCGCAATAAATCCAGCCGTTAACCCCCGTGTTATACGGAAACAGGCGAATTTCTCCTATAAACGGATAAGAGGCCGCAGCCTGCGCCTTCTGCTCCGTCGGGAAGAAGCCTCCCAGCACAAGCTGCACCATTAAGAAAAGTGCCAGAAGGGCTTTCCCGACGATGCCGGCTCGCCCCCGATTCTTGATTCGATTCAATGAAACAGCCCCCGATCGATTTCATTTTAATATTTTTAAAATTAATAGATTAAAAATAATTATATTACTAAATCGATCTATTGTAATTGAATATTTTTCCTCAATTTCCGTATAACACGTAAAAGCCTGACCCAGAGGCTTCGCTTCCTCTGAATCAGGCTTTTGCTCCTTCAGCTCGACTTCGCGATCTGGCAAACAAACTGCTACCGACCGTGGTTCCTAGCTAGGTTGTACTTCCTCTTGTTCCTCGTGCGGCTTCGCGCGCTCCGCCGCCTCCGCCGATATTTTATTCGACACCCTTTGGTAAATATAAGAGATGCCCAGCAAAGCTACGCCAAAGCTGAAATAAGCGGCGATTTTGCTGGCCGTCGTCATGAGCTCCAGGTCGAAGAGCAGCATTTTGCCGGTCGCCAGCAAAGTTAGTCCCAGACCGATGCGCCGGATCTGCAAATACTTGTAGCGAAATCCGTAGATGATATAGCCGATCGCCAGCAGCAGGTACACCAGGCTAAACAGCCAGCCGATCTCGCCCAAATGGAATTGGACGGCCAGGAAGGCCGAAATGATTCCGAGCAGGTATACCCCAAGAATAATCGGATACCATTCCCGACGCTTCGGATGGGGCTCCAGCAAACCGGCGATCAGGTCGCGTCCGCTGAAGAACACCATCAGATTGAACACGACCAAAATCACAATGGAGATATAATTTCCGGCCGAGTTGTAATGGGACACCTCTTGGAGGGCCGACACCGACATCGTCAACACTACGCATACCAGATACCCGCAGGCATACAAGACCCGGACATAGTATTTTACGAACAAGTCGTGCAAGAATGCGGCTTTAGATAAGCCGTAAGCCAAAGCAAGCGTGACCGCGGAGACCAGAAGCCTGTCGTAAAACTCGTACAGGTCCGACCATACCGGCATGAAATGGTTGTAAATCCGGCCCGTCTCGTAAAGCAGGTAGAGCCAGATATTCACCATCGCCGTGTATTTGATTGTACGGAGCATCGTCCGATCCGCCGGGTTGTACCGCCGGGCATCCCCTTCATCCTGCAGCCGGATGCCGTAGAATACGGTGAGGGCAAAAATCCCCAGGGAGATGAATGTATATTTCCAGGCAAAATCCAGCGAATCAAAGCCGAGCAAACTGATCATCGAGTCGATGATGATAAACGCCCCGGCGCAAAGTCCGATAATTCCCCAGCCGATCCGCTCCAGGCCTTTGTAACGGTAAAGATGGCCGAGCACCGACAACAGAAGCCCCTCCACCAGCCAGGCCAACGACATGTAGTGAATGCCGAACTGAAACGGGACAATGAGCAGGGAAAACGTAAGCGAAGTCCCATAGAACAACAGGCGCGTTTCTTTTTCCTGCGCCAGGTATTTGCGGGACAACCGGGCAAGTCCCAGATAGGCGAGGCAAAAGAGCAGCGCCAGCCCGCCGCGCCAGGCGTCCCAGCCGGCGATCTCCAGCAGCCCGAGCAAGGTGCTGCAGCTGATGACCGTATTCAAGGCCAGCAGGCTGAAGTCCCACCAGGACAGCTTGGAGCCATACTTGAACGGCACATATAGCGTGATGCCGAGATACATGAGAAAGGCGATGACCGAGTAAACCATGCTTGCCGCCGCGTTGTCGGCTATGGCTGTAAGGATCAACATGGTCGCCATATGCAGGGCGAAGCTTATGTACTGAATGACGAGCCACCGCTTGCGGAAGGAAACCGCCAGAATCGAAGCGTTAAGCAGGAGCAGATAGCCCATCGCCGCATAAACGGTGTTTTCGTGCAGACCAAACGCAATCATATACGAATATAAAGGCAGATACCCGCCGGCGAGACCGAAGGCACAAATCGTCCGGGAATCGTACCTCAGCGACAAGAACACAGCCGCCGCCGTAACCAGCACGGAGAGGACAAGTCCCGTCGTCAAGCCGATGATATCCAGCAAAAAATAACTGTAGAATACCGAGCCGTGCAGCACGGAAATCCCGCCGCCCAGCAAGCCGAGAGCAAACGTTTTTTGCTTTCGCCGGAACATCCATTCCCCGCCGCCCAGCATCAGGATACCGAGCAGGAAGAAGGATGCTCCCTTCGCATACCCGCTGAACCAGTTTGAAAAAGAGTACTGGAACGCCGCTACCACGCCAAGCAGAATCAGCAGAATCCCCAGCTTGTTGATCCAGTTGAGGCCGATCCTCATCTCCAGCCGTTCCCGCTTCTTCTCGGCCTGCCCCTGTTGATACATCGGCGCAGAAGTCATGGCGGCCTGATTCTCCGCGGCTGGTCCCGCAGTCAGGGCCGGTTGCGAGGCATAAGCCTGCGCGGCTTGGCTGCGGATCTGGCGCTCGCCCTCCAGCGCATGCTGCCGATGAGCCCCCATACGGTGGCCGAGCTCCTCCTCGAACTGCGCCAGCTTGGCGGCGATCACCTGTTGGTCCGCCTCCAGGTATTTGTCCGCCTGTTCATAGAACCGGCGGAGCCGCTCCTTCGCCCCCTGCTCGATCGCATCCAGCCGGCTCTGGTGCTCATGCCGGGCCGCGGAAAAATGCGCCTCGAGCCTTTGCTGCGACATCTGATCCGGCGCCGTAATCTCCCGAGGCTGCTGTTCGGACAGTACCGCCCGGAGGCCGCCGTTTTCCCGCTCGAGTTCGCGCAGCCGGGTCTCCAATTCCTCTACCCGGCGCTGATATTCGGAATACCGCTGCCGCAGCGTTTCATTTTCCTTGGCAACATCGCCCGTACTCTCGTACTCCGCCAACAGCACTTCGTACTCTTGGGCGAGCCGGTTCTGTGCCTTCTTGATGTCATTTAACCGTTCCCTAAAATCCTTCATTCCCTTCCTCCATGTACAATGACTTGCGGAAAATACCGCTTTATGAAGCAGCAATCTATCCTATTTTACAATAAGTTGATTCCTGCCGGTTCTTCGTTCCCAAAAAATGCTTCCAAAGTCCCCCGGTCCAGCCGAAAAATGCCGAGGTCCAGCCCGAAAACTGGACTTCGGTCTGGACGCGTTTGCGACGTCCGCCGGGTTTCATCAGTCCGGCGAATCGTTATACTGAAAGCGATCATGGACTAAATTATGGATATATGGAAAGCGAGGTTGCTCCCGATGCAAGCGGCGGCTACTCCTATTTTCAAAAGGTGGATTCAATACGTATGGATGGCCTGGGAACAGGGATTTGAACGGTGGAGCCGGGCGAGATCCCTGTATTCCGGCAATTACGGGATATGTAAAATGTTCGTGACCAAATACCGCGGACCGGTCATCGATTGTCAGGACGGCACGCAAATTGTTCCGGGCGATTGGGTCGGCGAGCTTCACCTCGATAACCGGATCATTCTCGAGATGCTGCGCAGCCAGAATGCTAACCAGGTCGCCCTGCGGGTAGCGCGGCTGCTTCGCAGCTCCATGCGGGAAATCTGCGCGGACATAGAAACCCACCACAAGCTGGGGCAGGTTAAAGCGCTCCAAGGCATTACACTGCTCCACAGAGGGATTACCCACGGATTGGGCTTTGAAACCCATCCGCTGAAACACGGAACGTTCCGCGCGTTTACCACGTCCTACCTCCGCCTGCTGCTCTCGGTCTTCCATCCGCGAAACGGGCAGCGAATCGCCCCGCATGCCGAGAAATTGGTGCCCTTGCGGCTGGTCATGTCCCGCAACGCCCTGCTGCGGCGTTTTTCCCCCGCGAAACAAACAGGGTAGGGCCGTCGTTACCTCCACAGCACGTTCGCCCTATAATTAACTGGAATTCCTCCCGTTAATCAACCCGAATCCACTCACGGACGAGCGATTAACGGGAAAACCTCCCAGTAATTCGATATTACGAGGCGAATAAGCGCTTTATCACTGAAAATTAGATGGAGGTTTTCCAGCTATTTTGTGCATATAAGGCGGTATAAGCCAGATTAACTGGAGAAATTCCAGCTAATCTAAAAGGAGGCCCATCCCACCGCAGCAACATAGCGCTACGAATGGGGCGACCCCCTTTTTCGTCTTGCCCAGCTAACGGGCTTCTATTAATTAACTTTGAACCGCCCGAGCGTCCCCTGCAGTTCGTCCGACACCCGCGACAGCAGCACCACCGACTCCTGGAGCCGCTCGACTGCGGCAAGCTGGGCTCTTGCGGAGTCCGACACCTCGCTGGAATTTTCGCTCGTGACCTTCGCAATATCGGAGATCACCGCCACCGAAGCGGAGACCTCTTCGATGCCGGCCGACATCTCCTCCGCCGTCGCCGCGAGCTGCTCGACCTGCTCCGCGATCCGGGCATTGGATTCCACGATGCCGTCGATGCTCCGGCCGGTTTGCCGCGAAAGCTCCAGCCCCGCTTGAACCTCCTTCATCACTTCCGCCATCGCCCCTTTGGACCGGCCCACATCCTGTGTGATTTCCTGAAGGACCCCGGCCACCCGCAGCGAAGACGCCTCCGACTGCTCCGCCAGCTTCCGGACCTCGGAAGCGACGACCGCAAAACCGCGCCCCTCCTCGCCGGCTCTCGCGGCCTCGATGGACGCGTTCAGCGCAAGCAGGTTCGTCTGCGTCGATATGCCCCGAATCAGTTCAAGCATGCCGGCGATCTCCCGGGATTTCTCATCCAACAGTTGAATAACTTCGTCCGTATTGCGTACGGAATTGGCGATGGAGTCCATCTGCCGCATCGTCCGGCTCACATAACCCGCCCCCGTATTCGCCTGTTCCCGGGAGCGATTCGCCGATTCGGCGACTTCGACCGTATGCATCGCGATATTCTGCACGCCCTGGGCGATTTCTTCCATCGCCCGGGCATTTTCGGCGGTGCTGTGTCGCTGACTCTCCGCTCCCTCGGCGACCTGCCCCATCGAAGCGGCAATCCGCAACGATTCGCTGTTTGTTCTTTCCGCGACATGCTTAAGCTGATCCGCGGAAGCCGCCACCTTTTCCGAGGCCTCAAGCCCTTGACGGATCAGCGCTTTGAGACTGGCCCCCATCCGGTTAAAGCCGCCCCCCAGATGGCCGATTTCATCGCCGGACATGTCTTGAATCGAAGCGGAGAAATCCCCTTCTCCCGCCCGCTCCATAGCGGACGCCATGGCGGCAAGACGCTTTTGCATCCGGCGTATATACCAAATGATCACGGCACAGGCCACCGCGATCGCGATGCCCACCACAATTATGAAAGCAAAGATAAAATCCTGCTGTATTTCTTCAATCAAATGCTGTGAAGCTCCGACATAAAAAATGCCGATCGTCTTGCCGTCGGCGCTTTTGATCGGTTCATAGGCCGCCTGATAGGTTTTTCCGACCACTACCGCTTTACCGTAGTAGTTTTGGCCGCTTTTTAAAACAACGTCCCCCACCTGCTGTGAAACCTCGGTTCCTACCGCCCGCTTCCCCTCATGGATCACATTCGTCGTCACCCGGACTTTGTCTTGGAAAATCGTAACCGTGTCCTCGGTGGCCTCCCCGATTTGGTCCACAAGCGTCTCATTACCGTTAATCAGGGTCTTCCCCTTGTATAACCGGCCATCCCGAATCTCCCAAGCGCCGGGATACCGAGCCTCCAGCCATCGGGAAGCCAATTTCAGGTCGCTCTTTGATTTCGCCGTCGCGAAGGACTCGATTCCTTTTTTCATCCGTTCCACAGCGACAAAAGCCGTAGCCGTCGAAAACAGCAACAAAATGCCAACGACGATGAGATTGATTTTGGTGCCGATGCTCATACGCTTTCCGCTCATCATATGTACAAATCCACCCTTTCATGGTCAACCGATTTCTTCCAAACCGGGCCTGCTCATCGTCAATCCGCAGCGGAAGTAAGTCCATTATAAGGGGGAAATCTAAGATTTGTATGAATAAATCGATTATTGTCGAATAAAATGGATTTCGCGCTTCTTTTGTAAATGTTATTGTCGATTAATGTCATAATTCAGGATTTGTAAACGTAGATTTTCGTCCGGTACATATCTCCGCAGGTGATCACCCGTTCCGGTTTCCATCCGGGAAGCGCAAAACAAATGCTGATGATCCGCACTCCCGGCTTCAGTTTTTCGCGAAAAATCCCATCCAGCCGGGTCATGGCGCCGGGATACAGATAGCACACCACGGCATCCGCCTCGCCGTAAGGATACGCATACAGGTCCCTTCTATGTAACACTACATTTCGAAAAGCCCCCCAACGCGTCAAGCACCGGGATACCGCCCACGGCAGGGGAGAATTTTCGATCCCGATGACCTGCAGGTCAGGCCGGCTCCTGGCCGCTTCCAAGGCCAGCGTTCCCCAGCCGGACCCGGCTTCGATCATCACCTTTGCGTCCGGCACCCGCCTCAGTTCGGCCATGACCTGGCGCCGGACGGCCGAGCCCGTTGGCATCGGCGAAATTCCGTTTCGCCAGCTGGAATACACAATGGAACCGGCGGCCAGCAGAAAGAGAACGATTAAAGCAGCGGATAAAATGAAGTTCATGGTTGTCATCATCCTTCAGCCTCCTCGCTCCATTGTACAAGGAATGCTGAGGAGCCGGAAGGAAAGAAAACGTGCCTGCTCTTGCCTCCATCCTCTACCGCTCCCTAACACCGCATGCCAAGCATATCACTCAACTAACTCATCCTTCACCTGAGTGCCTCGAACTTCTGGGTGTATTGTCCGCTCTAGCCGTTCTCTCGAATTAACGGGATTTCCTCCCGTTAATTTCGCCCACCCGGCGGGCTCCTGGCCATTTACCTGGAATTCCTCCCGCTAATTCAGCCCATTTCGGCCAATCCGGCCCGATTTTGGCAAATTAGCGGTACTTTTTCCGGGTAATTCTTGCCCCTGTCCATTCGCGAGTCGATTACCGGGAGGTTTTCCCGTTAATCCACCGCCCAGGAGACGCCCTTGGCTCAACTATGGCCGTGTCCGCCCATTTGGGCTTAATAGCGACTCTATTTGCCGCTATCCATCCGCCCGACCGCTGCGCGTGCTTTATCTCACCCCTCCACAACCACCTTCCAATTATGATTGCACACCGTCGGAATCGTTCCCCGCTCCGCAATATAAGCTTCGATTAAATCCGCCGTGTCGATCTGAATTTCGCGGACGATTTCTTTTCCTTTAAACATGTCGTAGTCTCCGCCGCCCCCGGCCCGGTAATTGTTCATCACCACATCCACCGCAAGGTCGTCCGCCAGGTCTTTCCCTTCGTACCGCAAAACGCTAACCTGGCTGCCCGCCGGATTGGCGATATTCAGGATATATTCGATGCCTTCCCACATGTCGTAATTGTAATGTTGGGCTTTCGGCATCAGGTAAGCCGGGTTGACGGCGGGCTGTCCGTCCGGACCGACCGTAAAATAATGCGCCGTCTGCTCCAATGCGGCCCGAATGTCCCGCCCCGTCAGCCGGAGCACGGCCAGCGTGTTCGGGTACATAAAGTTGGTGAGCACGTCCCGCCGCGTGATCACCTCGCCGAATCCGGCGGAGGCTTCGTTCAGCAGCGCCGTGCAGGATACCGGGGCGCCGGCGGCTTCCATCTGGACGCGATTGACGAACTCGATGAACGGATGCTCCGCCAGCCGCACGGCCAGCGGGCTGCTCAGCCGCAGGCCGCCGTCCGTGCGGCCGATCGGCTCATCGAGCCACCGCTGCGTCCGCTCCTCCAGCGCCCGGCATAGCGCCAGCACCGCGGCATCCGGCGCCGTCTCCGCCCCGGGCTTCAGCAGCTCGGCCCGCTTGCCGCGGATCGCCCAGCGGCGGCCGTCCCCATCACGCTCCAGCTCCAGCGTGATCTTCCCCAAGGCCTGCCCGTTGCAGCCCGGCTGGATGATCACCACGCCGTTCACCTCGCCGGCCTCCAGCCGGTGCTGATGCCCCGTGATCAGCACATCGATGCCCTTCACCTCCGCGCACATGGCGTAGGCCTGATTCTCTCCGGTCAGCCGCTCGGCCGGTTCGCCCTCCGCCAAATCCCGTTCGAATCCCCCGTGATAGGAGACGATCATGACATCCGGCCGAACTTCCTCCCGAACCCGCGGCACCCACCTCTTAACGGTTTCCAGCGCATCGTGAAATTCAAATTCCCGAATGTGCGCAGGGTTTTCCCAATTGGGGATATAATGCGTAGTTACGCCGAGTACGGCGACTTTGATGGCCCCCACCATTTTTACGATATAAGGAGCCCCGAACGCCGGCTCTCCTGCTTTGTCCGTAATTCCGGCCGACAACCAGGGAAAGGCGGATTCTTCCATCACCCGGCGCAGCAGGTCCGGTCCATAGTTAAACTCATGGTTGCCCGGTACGGCCGCATCATAGCCCAGCTCATTCAGCGCCGCCACGGCGGGGTGGGTCCCCTCCCCTTGCTTGAACGTGTACGCGGCCAGCGGTGAACCCTGGATCAGATCCCCATTGTCCAGCAGCAGCAGGTCGGGATCGCCGAGGCGTTCCTGCCGGATCAGCGTCGCCAGCTTGGCCAGACCGAGCGGACGCTCGTCCGGGTTCCGGTAATCGGTGGGGTAAATATACCCGTGAATATCGCTCGTCGCCAAAATAGTGAGGGTCGTGAGCTGCTTTTTCTTTTCGTCCAGTTTCGTATTCATCCCGTCGTATTCCCCTTTAATCGCATTCTTATTCTCTTATTCCTCCTCCGATTCTAGCAGCCAATCTTCAGATCCATATTAAATTTCCATCACTTTACAAAAAATTATCATTTGTCTAACCCCCCGTTAATAGTCCGTCCTTATAGTGGAACGAGTAAGACTAAACTATTAAATTTTGGAGGTCATCCCGTTTGAAAAAGCTTACGAAATTGTTTATGCCTTTGTTCCTGTCCATCGCCGTGATCAGCGGCTGCGGAGCCAATCAGGCCGCCACGAATACCGGAAGCAAGGCAGCGGCCAATTCCGGCCAGCAAAACGCGTCGCAGGGCGATGCCGCCAAGACCGATCCGGCGCCGGAGAATACCGGCTATGTTCCCGAGAAACTGACCGTCCAATTCGTTCCTTCACAAAACGCGGATACGCTGGAAGCTAAAGCTAAACCTTTGGAAAAGCTGTTGTCCGACAAGATCGGCATCCCGGTCGAAGTCAGCGTATCCACCGACTATAACGTCATCGTCGAAGCGATGGCATCCAAGCAAGTGGATGTAGGCTTCCTGCCTCCAACCGCTTATGTCCTGGCCAAAGAAAAAGGAGCCGCCGAGGTTATTCTTCAGGCTCAACGCTATGGCGTAAAAGACGAAACCGGCGAACCGACCGATGAGCTGGTCGACTTCTACAAAGCGATGATTATCGTAAAGAAAGACTCCCCGATTCAATCGGTGGCTGACTTGAAAGGGAAGAAAATCGCTTATCAAAACGTGACTTCCTCGGCAGGATATGTATGGCCGGCGGCCTCCCTTATGGATGCCGGGCTGGATCCGCTGAAAGATGTCGAGCCGATCACCGTAAAAGGCCATGACCAAGCTGTGCTGGCCGTACTGAACGGCGACGTGGATGCGGCGGCGATTTTCCAGGATGCCCGCAACATCGTGAAGGGCGACTATCCGAAGGTATTCGAAGATACGCGCGTGCTGACTTACACAGAGAAAATCCCGAATGATACGATCAGCGTCCGCTCCGATATGAGCAAGGAATGGATCGAAAAGCTGCAGAACGCGTTTATTGAAATCGGCAAGAGCGAAGGAGGGCACAAGATTATTTCCGAGATTTACACGCACGAAGGCTACGTCAAATCCCAGGACAGCAACTTCGACGTTGTCCGTCAATACGGCGAAAAGGTAAAAACCGAGTAGTCCGGCATTTCGAGGCTCGGTCCCTCTTTCCAGCAGATCGGCAAGACACGATGCAAGCCAGTCGGAGTGCCCCGCACCCGGCTGGCTATGCGTTTTTTTACGATAAACTTTCAAAAAGGATGATCTCTACGTGATAGAACTGTGCAATGTATCCAAAACCTATCCCAACGGCACCAAAGGCCTGGACGGGATTAACCTGAAGATTGGGAAGGGCGAATTCGTGGCCGTCGTCGGCCTGTCGGGCGCCGGCAAGTCGACCCTGCTCCGCTCGATGAACCGCCTCCACGATATTACCGAGGGCGACATCCTCATCGACGGCAAATCGATTACCAAAGCTACGGGCAAAGGCCTCCGCACGATTCGCCGCGACATCGGCATGATCTTCCAAAGCTTCAACCTCGTGAAGCGGTCCTCCGTGCTGCGCAACGTCCTGGCCGGCCGGGTGGGATACCATTCCACGCTGCGTACGCTGTTCGGGGCGTTTCCGAAAGAGGATGTCGAGCTGGCGTTCCAGGCGCTGGATCGGGTCAACATCGTCGAAAAAGCCTACGCCCGCGCCGACGAGCTGTCCGGCGGCCAGCAGCAGCGGGTCGCCATTGCCCGGGTGCTGGCGCAGGAAGCCAAAATCGTATTGGCCGACGAGCCGGTCGCCTCGCTCGATCCCTTGACGACCAAGCAGGTCATGGACGATCTCAAGCGGATTAACCAGGAGCTCGACATTACGACCATCGTCAACCTGCACTTCATCGATCTGGCCCAGGAATACGCCACCCGGATTATCGGGCTGCGGGCCGGCCAGGTGGTGTTTGACGGCCCCGTGTCTGAAGCGACGGACGAGCGGTTCGCCGAAATTTACGGACGGCCGATCGATCAGGACGAGCTGCTGGAGGCCCGGCTGGCCGACATCGCAGCCGCAAAGGAGCCGGTCCGATGAACCTGAACGCCAAACCCGAACTACAGCCCCAGCCGTTGAACCGTCCCAAACCTCCGGGCAAGCTGAAACACTACCTTACGGCGGCGATTATTCTGATTCTGGTTTGGGGCAGCGCCGTCCAATCGAAGGCCGATTGGGGAAAACTGATCAAGGGAGCCCCCAATATGCTCGAACTCCTGAAGGAGATGTTTCCGCCGAACTGGGGCTACTTCGACAACATCGTCGAAGCGATGCTGGAGACGATCCGCATGGCCTTGATCGGCACGACCTTCGGCGCCATCCTGGCCGTTCCCGTGGCGCTGCTCTGCGCCAGCAACCTCAGCCGGACCGCCTGGATCTACCAGCCGTTCCGCTTCGTGCTGAACCTGGTGCGCACGATTCCGGACCTGCTGCTGGCGGCCATCTTCGTCGCTATCTTCGGCCTGGGTCCGCTGCCCGGCATCCTGGCGCTGTCCCTTTTCTCCTTCGGTCTGATCGGCAAGCTGACGTATGAGGCCCTGGAAACGATCGATCACGGCCCGCTGGAGGCGATGACTTCGGTCGGGGCGACTTCCGGCCAGCGCGTTATTTTCGGCGTGATTCCACAAATCCAGGCGCATTTTATGTCCTTTGTGCTGTATACCTTTGAGATTAATGTGCGGGCGGCCGCGGTGCTCGGCCTGGTCGGCGCCGGCGGGATCGGGCACTATTACGAAGTGACGCTTGGATTTCTCGAATACGACAAGACGTGCATGATTATTCTGTTTACCCTGGCGGTGGTCCTGATCATCGACTATTTGAGCACGAAGCTGCGGGAGAGACTACTATGAGTATGACCCATTCATGGCAAGACAAGGTGAAAAAACCGAAGAAAAACCGCTATCGCCTACTGATTTATGTGCTGCTTGCGTTGGTTTACGTTTGGGCCTTTGCCGGCATTCCGTTCGAGGGCATCAAAGAAACGGCCGGGCAAGTGACAAAGGCGATTTTCAGCGGCATTTTCTCCCCCGATTGGGACTACGTCTACCTGCCGGACGGCGAGGATTTGCTGCGCGGGCTGCTGGATACGCTGGCCATCTCGATCCTGGGCACCGTCATTTCCACCGTGCTCTGCGTCCCGTTCGCCTTCTGGGCGGCGGTGAACATGAGCCGGTCGCGGTGGATTTCCGGGTCGGGCAAAATACTGCTGAGCTTCGTCCGCACCTTTCCGGAAATCGTCATGGCCCTCCTGTTCATTAAAGCCGTCGGCCCGGGGTCTTTTGCGGGCGTGCTGGCGCTCGGCCTGCACTCCATCGGCATGCTCGGCAAGCTGTTTGCCGACGAAGTGGAAAACATGGACACCGGCCCGACGGAAGCGCTCATCGCGGCGGGAGCCACCCGGCTGCAGATTCTGTGGTTCGCCGTGCTCCCGCAAGTGCTGCCGGGCTTCCTTTCCTACACCCTGTACCGGTTTGAGATCAACCTGCGCTCCGCCACCATCCTGGGGATCATCGGCGCCGGCGGGATCGGGACGCCGCTCATTTTTGCGCTCAGCTCGCGAAACTGGGACCGGGTCGGCATCATTCTGCTTGGGATTATCGTCATGATCACCATCATCGACCTGATCTCCGGCGCAATTCGCAAGAAATTGGTGTAATTATGAGAGGTTACGCTCTCACCCACGCAAAATAGCGGCCTTTTGGGGCAAAAGGACCTCTATTTGACGCCGAAGGGACGAATTCGACAAAATAGCGGCGCAAAAGGCCGTTATCCACCCGCCCGGCTTCAAGGGGAGGCTGTTACAGCCATTAGCCCCCTCGGGTTAATACAACGCCAGTGAAGTCTAACGGCTGTAGCAGCCGCTATTTAACGAAAAGTAACCTTTTCAAAATTCTAGCGGTCGTGAGCGCCGTTATTTCCCTGGATTCTCGCCCTAACAGCCTGTTTATCCGAAAATAAGCGACGTGGCGACCGTTAGAATGGGAAGTCGGCGTTTTCAGGGCAAATAACGGCTGTGGCAACCGTTAGCGTAATTTTCGTTTTCGCGCCGGATCCAACTCGCCACACCGAGGCGACAAGTTTTAAAATAAGCAGCATCCTGTCAGGTTTGATGCAACTTCAGTGTCTTTTGGGCCGCTATTTCGACCCGAATCGGGTCTAAGCGAATAATAGCGGTCAAAAACGGCCTTATTTCCCGAGGTTGGACCGTAAAACCGCAATTAGCCCGCCCTTTCCCAAAATAAGGCCTTAAAAACCCGCTATTTCATATCAATAAGCCAAATTCGACAAAATTGCGCCTCAAAAGGCCCTTATGGCCCCTATTTTTCTCCCTATTCAAAGGATGCCAACGACAGCCCTTGAGAGCGCTGCTGCAGCTCGATTATTCGGTGTGCCGCTATTCCGACCCTTCTTTAAAGCAGCTTCCGAATATGCTCTTCGATGTTCTCCGGTTCCTCGGTCGGCGCAAAGCGCTTGACCACGCGTCCTTCCCGGTCGACAAGGAACTTCGTGAAGTTCCATTTGATCTGCTTCGAGCCCATGATGCCGGGCGCTTCTTTTGCGAGAAGCTGGAACAGCGGGTGAGCGTTTTTACCGTTCACGTCGATTTTGGCGTAAAGTGGGAAGTTGACCCCGAAGTTCAACTCGCATGCCTGCGCGACCTCTGCATCCGTCCCCGGTTCCTGATTGGCGAATTGCCCGCAAGGAAAGCCGAGCACCGCCAATCCCTGCTCCTTGTAAGCATCGTACAGCTTTTGCAAACCTTTGAACTGCGGGGCAAAGCCGCATTTGGTCGCCGTATTCACAATCAGCATAACCTGCCCGCGATAAGACTCCAACGTTTGCATTTCACCCTTGATCGTTTTGACTTCAATATCATAGATGGACATGTTCTTACGCCTCCACAACTTATTTAAATAGTGTATAATCAAATTGTATACAATTTAATCAGGCGTGTCAAATGCTTCCGACCCGCTTTTTGACGTGCAAGTCTAGCCAATGCTATAATTACCAAACCAGGTTTAAACAAATTGCATACAATTCCATGGCAGGTGATACGATATGCAGCCTCAAGAATATCAAGAATATATGAAACTGGATAACCAGCTTTGCTTTGCTTTTTATACCTGCTCGCGGGAAATGATGAAGCTCTACCGCCCGCTGCTGTCTCCGCTCGGGTTGACTTATACGCAGTACATCACGCTGCTCTCCCTCTGGGAACAGGATGGCGTAACTGTCAAAGAGCTCGGCTCCAAGCTCTTTCTGGACTCGGGCACGCTAACCCCGCTGCTGAAAAAGCTGGAGAATATGAACCTTATCACCAGAACGCGGAATAAGGCGGATGAGCGCAACGTCTTGATCACACTGACCGATCAGGGCCGCGAGCTGCAGGAACGAGCCGCCGAGGTCCCGCTCAAGCTGTTCGGCAATACCGGGGTTGCCAAGGAAGATATCACGGACCTGCACAAGCATATCCATGCGTTTTTAAGTAAAATCGCGGAATAAATCCAGCCAAAATCTCCATAATAGGGGAAGTACATCCCAGACCAATGGAGGCGATTCGCGATATGCTGGACAATCTGGAAAGCAATTACGACTGTGCACGGGCCGGCGACGATCTGCATCAGCTCAAGCAGGAGCTTGCGTCTTTGCGGGGGCAAGGAAAGGAAGACCCGGAAACCCAAGAGCACATTAACCGTTTGGAAAATCAGATCTCTTTTATTATGAACAAATGCGATATTAACCACTAGTTTACGTGGAAATCAAAACACCCGATCTGTTCCTTTCAGGGACGGATCGGGTGTTTTGCATTGTCCGGCGTGCCGCCTCCGGTTAAAATGATACTGTTTCAACCTCATCAAAGAGAGCGGGTGAATTCCATCATAGACCTTAACGAGTTAGCCGGACAAATGGCCGGCGGGGCCGTCACCGTGCATGGCGTCTACCTCACCAGCCTGCGTCCGGGCCGATATTTTGGCCACACGTCTGACCGGCCGACGCCGCATGCCGGTTTTGTGTTCGCCCTGCGGGGACAAGCCGTATTTACCTTTAACGGCACGCCTTACGAGCTAACCTCCGGTATCGTTGTCCACGGGGCCAGGGGGATGACACTGCGGGTTGATGTTGGAACGTCCGGCTTCGATTACGCGCTCATTCACTACACGCTAAGTGCTGCGCCAGGGGAACCCCAGGGCTACACAGGGACTCATTTCGTTCTGGAGACCGGGGAAAATCCGCGCATCACCGAATTGCTTCACCTGTTGCAAGCCTCGGTAACGACACCCGGACACCTGCAGGCCGTTCGTACCAAGGAGCTGTTTTACAGCACGATCTATGAAGCGCTAAGCTGTGCCCGGAACCGGATGAACCGCGAAAGCCGGAATGCGGTGGAACACGTACTGGAGTATATTCATACTCACTATACGGAGCCGCTGAACCTGGAAAAACTGGCCGGGCTGGTGGACATGGACATCAAAAAGTTCGCCTATGTCTTCCATAAATATGTTGGAGTGTATCCGATCGACTACCTGATCCAACACCGGATGAGCCGTGCCCGCGTAATGCTGGCCACCAGCAACTCCAGCATACGGAATATCGCGGAGAGCATCGGCTATGGCGACAGCCATTATTTCAGCAGACTATTTAAAAAATACACAGGCTGCACCCCAAGCGAGTTTCGGAGCCGCAACGGAAATAATCCACCCTTCTTTGAATAATTGTCTATTCTCAATTCCGCCCCTCCATGATTATAATTTAATATGAAAATGAAAATCATTATCAACTAATCGAAGCGAGGGATAGACAAGTGCACACAACGTTCAAAACATGGGGGATCCTTCCCTTGATCGCTATTTTGTTATTAATCATGGCGGCCTGCGGAAATTCGCCGGCGGGCAGCTCCTCAGGGAACGGAAACAACAGTCCGGCGGCCGAATCCAAGACCGCGAATCCATCCGGAAATTCCGCCGGAGGTGCCGATAACGCGGCCAAATTCCCGATCACCATTCAGCACGCCAAAGGGGAAACGGTCATTCAAGAGAAACCGAAGAAGGTCGCGGTCACCTATTTCCCGTATGCCGACCATCTTTTTGCCATCGGGGAGCAGGATGTCGTCGCGGGCGTGGTAGGCCTGAAGTCTTTGCAAAACTTCCCGGTCTACGATTCGTTCACGAAACAGGGCAAGATCGCCGATCTGGGCGATACCACGAATTTGGAGAGCATTCTGGCGCTGGAGCCCGATGTGATTATCGCTTGGGAGGATGATGTGAAGAATTACGACCAGCTGGCCAAAATCGCCGATACGATCGTCATTCCGCAGTCGGAAAACTGGCAGGACACGATTACCAAAGTAGCCGCGGTTCTCGGCGAGGAAGCCAAGGCGGAGCAATATATCGCCGATTACAACGCGAAGCTGGACAAGCTGGCCGGGAAAATGGACCACACCGGGGCCAAGGGCAAAACCGCCATTTTTATGATGACCTGGGGCAAAGGCTTCAACTATTACGGAGGCGTCCGGATGGAGCCTTACTATGACCGTCTGGGCTTCGCCAAATTCTCCGACATGAAGGATTGGAGCGAAATCAGTCTGGAAGGCGTGGCCGACATCGACCCGGACTATATTTTTCTGGGAGAGGATTTCACCAATTCGGCGGAGTTGACCTTGAAGGAGCTTGGCAAAAGGCCCGTCTGGAACAATCTGAAGGCCGTCAAGGGCGGAAACCTGCACGTGATCGATACCGAAATCGTCGGGCCCCTGGCCATGGGCCAGTCGAAAGGGCTGGATGTCATCGAGGAAATTTTGCAAAAGTAAACTTGGCAGAAGGCTTATAAAACCGGTTTAAACAAGGGATAGCTGCACCTGGAAAAGTATGTTACGATCTCTTTGTTCGAGTTGTTCGGACTCAAGATCAATCCACCAGGAGGGTTATCCCTTGAAAGCTCAGTCGCAAACCGCAGCGGAACAGACGGGATCTGCCGTCGGCCGTCCGGCTTCCGCCAAACGATACTTATTACCTATGGCTACTGTTTTTATCGGTTTTTTGATTTTCGGCTTTTCCGAAAATGTAAAGGGACCGGCCATCCCGCGCATCCAGACCGATTTCCATCTGAACGAGATGCAGATCGGAACCCTGCTGTCCCTGAACTCGCTGGGCTACCTGCTGGCCTGCTCCTTTACGGCGTTTCTCGTCCGCAAATGGGGGGTCAAATGGGTCAGCCTTCTTTCTTTTGGGCTGATGGCGCTTACGGGCGTCCTGATTTTCTATTCCCGGTCTTACCCTGCGCTGTCAGGGTCCTACTTCCTGATGAACATCGGCAACGGGATGCTGGAAATCGCCCTGGCGGTGCTGGGCGCGCAGATTTTCACGCGGAATACCGGCACGATGATGAATCTGGCCCATTTTTTCTACGGGCTCAGTTCCACCGTCGCGCCCATGCTGGCCGCGGGCCTGATGACGGTATCCGTCGGAGGCCATGCGCTGGACTGGAGAGGCATGTACATGGTCGTGCTGCTCCTGTCGGTAATTCCGATGATCCCCGCCTTCCTCGGCAAATTCCCGGAGAGGGATCTCGCGGATGAGGAGCGAATCCCGGTCAAAACGCTGATGCGCGACCCGGTGATCTGGCTGGTCGTGACCGTCCTGGCGTTCGGCGTCATTTCGGAGATGGCGGTCGGGGGCTGGCTCGTGAATTTCCTGGAAAAAGCCTACGGCTGGACCAACAGCTCCGCGTCGGGCATGCTGTCCGCCTTCTTCCTGTGCTTCACGTTCGCCCGGCTCATCGCCGGCCCGATTACGGATAAGATCGGCTACACGCTTTCCCTGATCCTGTTTGCCGGCTTTACCGGCGTTTGCACATTTGCGGCGATCCTGGCCGGTGAGCCGGGAGCGGCCCTCTTCGCCATCGCGGGGATCGGCGTCGCGCCCATCTACCCGACCGTCATGGCGCTGATCGCCGACCGGTACCGCCAGAACAGCGATACCGCCATCAGCTTCATCGTCACGCTGATCGGCGTCGGCACCGTGCTCGGCAACTATTTGATCGGCGTCATCACCGACGGGATCAAACAGATCTTCCTCACCAGCCAGGGCCCGGAAACCGGCCTGCTGCGCGGCCTGCAAGCCGGCTACGGCTTCATCGGCTTCTGCGCGGTCGTCTGCTCCCTCGCCAGCCTGGCGTTGTACATCTATTTGAAGAAGCGCAGGGAACTGCTTTGAGCGGAACAGGAGCCGGAAAGCGTCAAAAAAACGATCTTGAGCGCTTTGCTCTTGCTCAAGGAGAACCACCCAAAACTGCGAGTTGCAAGGCGTAACGGCCTTGGCAACCCGCAGTTTTTGTTTGGCATCTACCGGTATGCGGCGTGAACCTCCCGATTCCTGCCGACTGGGGCTTCGCCTCTCACACCTGCCAATCTACTTCAAAGAGCAACTGACCGCTGACGAGCAAATTTCTTCGTAATTCATTTGTTTAATGCAACGCTAGTGCACATTAACTGGATTTTCTCCCGTTAATTCGGCTCTTTCGGCCCTCCTCAGCTCCATTAGCTGGAATTTCTCCAGCTAAATTGCGCGCATATCGGGCTGCTCGGCCTTATATGTGAGAATTAACGAGAGGTTTTCCCGCTAATCCCCCGCCAAGGCCGGCGATAGCCGGATTAACGGGAGGTTTTCCCGTTAATTCCGCACCACCCATTCCCTCCCGGACACTGCGCCTTCCGGACAGCTTTATTTTTCGGGCAAAAAGCCTAAAAAAACGATTGTAAGTAATAACCAGTGCACCTATATTTAAGGTATCTATTCTATCTCGGGATACAAGAATCCCGGAGTAAGCGAGGATGGTCATGATTCAAACGATCGAGTTAACCGGTTATGTGCCGGAGTTGCTGCTGGAGAAGTGGAACGCCCCCGAGTGGGACCGCCGTATCCCCGTCGAAGACGTTCATTCCGGCGCGGTGCTGTTCGTCGATATTTCCGGCTTTACGCTGCTGAGCCAAAAGCTCGCCCACCAAGGGACGATCGGCCTCGAACAGATCACGGGCATCCTGAATGCCTGCTTTGACACCATGATCGACTTGATTTCACGCGCCGGAGGCAAGGTCGTCAGCTTCGCCGGCGACGCCCTGCTGGCGACATGGAGCGAAGGAAGCGGGCAAGCCACCGAGGAAGGCCGCCAGCGCCTGATCCGCCAGGCTGCCGCCTGCGGGCTGGACCTGCAGCGGGAACTCCATCAGCGGGAGATCATGGACGGCGTAAACCTGGCGCTGCGGGTCTTTGTAGGCGGAGGCGGCTATACCGTCAGCTATGTCGGAGGCACGAGCGGACGCTGGGAGCTTGTGCTGCGCGGAGACGCGATCGTGCAGTTAAAGGAACTCGCGGGCTCCGCAGAAGTCGGCAAAGTCCTGCTGTCTCCGCAGGCCTTTGCGCAAATCGAGGCGTATGCGGCAAGCCACGGGGCTCCGTTGGAGAACGGAGCGGTCTTTATCGCCTTCATGTTGCCGGGTGCCTCCCCGGTGTCGAACGGGACTGCTCCGGGCAAAAACGCTCCGCCATCCGGACTGGACCCCTCGATGCTCCCATATCTTCCCCCCGCCCTGTTGGCTTCCGCAGCGGCCGGGGATCATGACTGGTCCGCCGAGCTCCGGCGGATTACCGTGATGTTCATTCATCTTCCGGGAGTGCTGGAGCAGAGCAGCCTTCAGCAAATCCACCGGACGATGCAGAGAATTCAAGCGGGTGCGCATACCTGCCAAATCGCCATCAACAAGGTGAACCTTGACGAAAAAGGCATCTCCGTCATCGCGGCCGCCGGCCTGCCTTCCCTGACCTACGAGAACGACGCGGAGCGCGCCTTAAGGACGGCGCTGCGCATTCAGGCAGAGCTGCGGGAGGCGGGAATCCCGCATGCGATCGGCGTTGCCACGGGCACAGTGTACTGCGGGTCCGTCGGCAGTCCTTTGCGCCGGGAATACACGATGATCGGCGACACGATGAATCTGGCGGCCCGGCTGATGCAAGCGGCCGGGGACGGCGCGATCTTGTGCGATGAAGCCACCTATACGGCGGCTTCGGGAGCCATCCGGTTCCAGGCCGGGGAACCGAGGCAGTTCCGCGGCTTCGCCGGCGCCCGCGCGGTCTACGAGCCCGCCGGCATCATCGGCGCCGCGGGCCGCTCCGCGCCGGGCCGCCGCCGGGGGCGGGAGCAGCAGCCGCAAGCGCTGTTCGGCCGGGAAGCCGAACACGGCGCGCTGCGCCGCCATGTCGTGCGCCTGCTCGAGGGCGGCAGCGGCTGCGTCTTCCTCCGGGGCGAAGCCGGGATGGGAAAGACCAGCTTGCTGGGCGAGCTGCAGCACGAAATTCTCGGCTACGGCCTCCCCTTATTCAATGGAGCCGGGGAAGCTATCGAAAAGCAAACGCCGTATTATCCTTGGCGAAGCATTTTTTGGGCGCTGCTGGAGTTGGATAAAGTGCCCGCTGACGAAGGGGACCGGCGTGAGCATGTTCAGCGGATCGTTCAGGAACGGCTGCCGTCCTGGGAGCATTTATTCCCGCTGCTGCAGCCGGTGGTCCCTTTCGAAATCGCGGACAACGAGTGGACCGCCTCCATGTCGGGCCGGATCCGGGCGGAGAACACCCAGACGATCTGCCTGGAGCTGCTGCAAAGCCTGATCGGAACGCAGCGGACCGCCCTCTTCATAGACGACGCCCACTGGATCGACCCCTCCTCCTGGACGCTGCTGCTCGGTCTTACCGAGCGGCTTCCCTCCGTTCTTGTTGTAGCGGCCCTGCGGCCGGAGGAGGCTTCGCAGCCGATGGAGTCCCGCCAGTTGCAGGAACGCCCCGGGACGGAAACGGTCGACTTGTCGATGCTGGACGGCGCAGAAACACTCCAGCTGATTCAGGACCGCCTCGGGGTGACCTCGCTCCCCGAACCGGTGATCAACCTGATTCTGGACAAATCGGAAGGCCACCCCTTTTATTGTGAAGAGCTGGCGTATACCCTGCGCGATTACGGCTATATCGGCATCGAGAACGGGGAATGCCGTCTTTTGAAGTCGGAGAACGAATTCATGAACTTTGACTTTCCGCACTCGATCCATGGCATTATCGCCAGCCGCATCGACCGGCTGCCTACGGAGGAACAGCTCATTTTAAAGGTGGCCAGCGTCATCGGCAGACATTTTACCTATTCCGCGCTCCAAGGGATTCTGCCGGTGCCGACGGCGGACAACGCGCTATACAACCGGCTCGATACGCTGGAGCAAGTCAACTTGACCCTGTTGGAGAGCAGGGAACCCGAATTATCGTATATTTTTAAGCATATTATCACGCAAGAGGTAACGTACAACCTGCTCCTGCATGCCCAGCGCCGCCAGCTTCACCGTGAACTGGCCCTGTGGTACGAACAGCAGTATCCGGACGCCCCGGCTTATTACAGTGTGCTGGCTTATCACTGGTCGAGAGTGGAAGATACGGCGAAAAGCATGTACTATCTGGAGAAGGTCGGACGCCAGGCCCTCCAGAGCGGCGCTTATCAAGAAGCGGTCAATGTCCTGTCCGAGCTTGTGGCCAAGGCCGAAGCCGCCGATACGCCGAAATCCGACCGGGCCAAATATCGGCGCCTGCTCGGCGACGCTTATATGGGGGTCGGGGACATGGAGCAGGCGGTCCCTTGTCTGGAGGAGACGCTCGACCTGCTGGATATGCACTCCGCCAAGTACACCGAGCGCATCAAAAGGCAGATGTCCCGCCAACTGGCAGTCCAGCTGTGGCACCGCCTGAAGCGGTCGATGGGATTCACCTCGACCTCCAAGCCGACGCCCGCCGTGGCCGAAGCGGTTCATTGTTATCACTGTCTGGCGGAGATCGCTTTTTTTAACAATCAGAACGTACGGAACCTGTACTATTCGATCCATGGACTCAATCTGGCCGAGACGTCCGGCGTTTCCAAAGAGCTGGCCATCATTACGGGGAATATGTGCGTTACTGCGGGAATCATGGGTTGGCGAAGACTGGCCCGCTCTTACGCAAAACAAGCGCTGGATGCGGCCGAGGCGCTCGACGATCTCTCCACCAAAGCCTGGGTTTACATGGACATTTCGTTGAACAATATCGGCACCGGGGAATGGCAAGCGGCGGGCGATCTGGCGCAGCAGGCCATGGCGATTTACGAAAAACTCGGGGACCGCCGTTACTGGGAGGCCTCTTCCTACCTTTATGTAAAAACACTCGCTTATCATTTCTCCGATTTCGACGCCAGTATGGCCTTGGCCGCCGAAATCTATGAATCCGGAGTGCAAAGCGGAAATGCCCAAGCCAGATCGTGGGGACTCATGGCCCTCTCCGAAGGGCTTCTGTATTCCGGCCGTATCCCGGAAGCCGTCGGTAAGCTGGAAGAAGCGGTGTCCCTCATCCCGGTCAATATCGGTATGACGGAGGAACTGCGCGTTAACGGTCTGATGGCGTTGGCCCGGCTCAAGGAGGGGAAGCCGGAGGAGGCGTTAAGTTATGCGGAAGAAAGCCTCGCCTTGATGCGGCAATCCTCGCCCGCAGCGTACTACTCCTTCGACAGTTATGCGGCTGTGGCGGAAACTTTGCTCATGCTTTGGGAAAAGAAACTCGGCGGAGGCATTGCCCTCCCCCGGCAGGCCGGGGAACTGCAAAGTTTGGCGGAAGAAGCCTTGACGGGACTTCAGACCTTCGCCCGTGTCTTCCCGATCGCCAAACCGCGTTCCGAATGGCTCACCGGGATTTACCGGCGGCTTAAGGGCTCCCCGCAAGCGGCCTTCCGCTGCTGGGAACGCGGCATCAAGGAAGCCCAGAAGCTCAAGATGCCTTACGAGGAGGCGCTGGTCCAGTTGGCGATGGCCCGGGCTCTCGCGCCCGATTCGCAGCAAGGTGCCGAATGCGCCGCCGCGGTCCGGCGATTATACAGTAAGATGAAAATTCCTTATCCCGGGGAGGAATAACCAAACCGTCTGTCGAACAACAGAGGGGATTAATCTACTTCTAAGGGGGATGCAACAACATGTTTTTCGCTTTTCTATTCATCGTGGCCATGTATGTTCTGTTTGCGGGGGCTTTCTTCTCGCTGGCCAAAAAGGCCGGGCTGGACGATATCGCCTGGTTTGCCTTTGTCCCGATTCTGAACAACATTCTGCAGTTGAAATTGATCAAAGAAAGCGGCTGGTGGGTCTTGATGTACTTCGTGCCGATCGCCAATCTGGTTTTCTACATTATTTGGCAGGTTCGGCTGCTTAACGCTTTCGGAAAACACGGCGCTTATGTCCTTTTCGGCATTTTCCTGTCGCCGGTTTACGCCATTTTATGGCTCGTCTGGGGATATTCCAGCAATACGATGTATGTGCTCGACGATCGGATCCCGCCTCCAGGCTATATGGCTTAAGAAGTGCATTACAGCAGACGCAAAGACCGGGGCTATTCTGGCAGCCCCGGTCTTTGCGTTGATTTAAGATGCCGTCCGAACTTGAACAAACTTTGAGAAACATCTCCGTACCAACGGTCCCATCACCAATAGCTGCAAAGGGTAAGCGACAATGAAATTTTGCACAAAGGTGCTCAGGTAATTCATCAACAACGAACCTTCTCCGGAGCCGCTAGCCAAATGGGACATCACCAGTCCGAAAAGGGACATAAAAAATACCATGCCGATGACCATACAGGACGAAATGGCGAGAACGACCTGCAGCTTCTTGGCCTTGTTGATCGGCAGCTTGAACGCCACCTTTTTGGCAAGCGGCCCCACAATAAACATTTCCAAAGTCATGGCCACCACAAACCCGGCCAAATACTGAATGATCATGTCGGCAAACCCTATTTTTCCGATCATATCATGCATCAGCAAATTGTAAGTTGTCATGCACACAACCATCCCCAAACACATCATCAAGCCAAAATACAGCGCTTCTCTTTTTGTAGTCGGCACTTCTCTCCACCTCTCTTTTTTTCGGCTTGATCAGTATATCGATTTTCGATTTTGTCTCGTAAGTGAACATATTGTGAATTTTGTTTGACTTTAAAAAAGAGGGTCTCCGATAGTAGCAGCAGTTGTTCTCAATAACAGGAATTCCCCCCGTTATTTAGGCGGAGGAAGCGCCGTGAAATGAATTAACGGGATTTCCTCCCGTTAATTCGGGCCGAACTGGCCCATGGCCTCAAAAGGCCGAAAATTAGCTGGAGAGTTTCCAGCTATTTGCGCTGCTTGAGGCCTTTCGCGGTCCATTAACGGGAGGTTTTCCCGTTAATGGGCCCGCGCGAGGCAGGCCGCGGCCGGGAGCCGCCCGCCGGCCCGCCGCAAAAAAACCGCCCCGAAACGCGCGCTATTGTTCGCGCTTCGGGGCGGTTCACGATCAAGCGTGCTCCAGCCGCTTGATCTGTTTGCTGCGCAGCTGGCCGCAAGCGGCATCGATGTCGGTGCCGTGCTCGAGCCGGATGCTGCAGCTGACGCTTTGCTTTTTCAGCGCATCGTAGAAGGCCAGTACGGCTTCCTGATCGCTGCGCTGATATTGGCTGTGCTCATCGACGGGGTTATACGGAATGAGGTTCACATTCACGTACGGTCTCCGATCCCCGATGAGCTCCGCGAGCTCCAACGCTTGCTCCCGCTGGTCGTTCACTTCGCGCAGCAAAATATACTCCAGCGTAATCCGCTGATTCGTTTTCTCCAGGTAGTAGTCGATGGCCTGCATCAGCGTTTCGATCGGAATCGCGCGGTTGATCTTCATGATCCGGGTACGCAGCTCATTGTTCGGCGCATGCAGCGAAACCGCCAGGTTGACGCGCAGGTTAAGGTCCGCAAACTCCCGGATCTTGTCGGCCAGGCCGCTCGTCGAAACAGTGATATGTCTCGGCCCGATCGCCAGTCCCTTCGGATCCATCACCGTCCGCAGGAAATTCACCAGATGCGTGAAATTATCGAACGGCTCGCCGATGCCCATCACCACGATGTGGCTGACGAGTTCCCCTTCCCCCGCCTCGTCCAGGAACAGCTGCACCTTCATGATCTGCTCCGCGATCTCGCCGGAGGTCAAATCCCGGCTCTTCTTGAGCAATCCGCTGGCGCAGAAGCTGCAGCCGATATTGCAGCCGACCTGCGTGGTCACGCAGACGGACAATCCGAACTTGTGCCGCATCAGCACCGTCTCGATCAGGTTGCCGTCCGCCAGCCGCAGCAGGAACTTCACGGTCCCGTCAGCGGACTGCTGCTTCGTGTGCACCTTCAGTGTTTGCAGCGAAAAATGCGCCTCCAGCAGCTCGAGCGTTTCCGGTGTAACCCCGCTCATTTCCCGAAATTCTCTGGCCCGCTGCCGGTAAAGCCCTTCCCAAACCTGCAGGGCGCGGGATTTCTTCTGCCCGTGCTCCTCCAGCCAGGTACCGAGCTGCTCTAAAGTCAATCCATAAATGGATGGTTTATTCATAAGTCTGCCTCTTTCTATGCGAAAACTCTTCAATGGTTCAATCTGTTCTATTGTCCCAAATTTTTAATATGAACACAAGCCAGTTTCGCGTGGCAGATTCTATATAAGTTGAACTAATTTACCCGTAAGGCAGCCGTGTGAAATGTTCTTCGAATCACTGCCCGCCTGCGCCTGCGGCCGGTTCGTCTTTCCGGCCCTCTCCCATCGGCAGCGTCACCGTGACGACCGCCCCGCCGTCCTCGCCCCGGCTGGCCGCGATCTCCCCGCCATGTTTGTCGACGAGGGTTTTGGCAATATAGAGGCCGAGACCCGCATGTCCCTTGCGCCGGCTCACGCCCGTTCCGCCCTGGTAAAAGGCCTGAAACACCTCGGTCTCCTTGCCCGGCTCAAATCCCGGACCATTGTCGGCCAGTAGCAGATCCAACCGCTCCCCGCCGATCCGCGCGGTCAGCCTGATCTCTCCCCGCTCCGCAAACCGCAGGCTGTTGGAGACCAGATTGTCCAGCACCTGCGAGAGCCGGTCCGGATCGGCAAGCAGTTTGGGGCTTCCCGGAGTTTCCCTGGTATCGGTCATTTGGAATACGAACCAGACGCCTTCTTTTTCGCACCAGGATTCATATTCACCGGCCTTCTCCTCCAAATACTCCGCGGGATCGAACGCCACCTTGGCGAGTTGAAAAGAGTCCTGCTCCAGCACCGCCGTCTGGTTCAAATCCCGCACCAGCTTCACCGCCCGATCGACATTCGCCTTGATGACATGCAGGTATCGGTCGAACCGGTCTATATTTCGCCGCCTCGCTTCCTCCAGCCCTTCCACGTGCCCCTGGATCACGGTCAGCGGCGTACGGATATCGTGGGCCAGGGCCGCGATAATCTCCTTGCGATCCTTCTGCAGCTTCCACTCCCGGTGAAGTGAATCCGCCAGCTCCTTCCGCATCCGCTCGAACGCCCCGGTCAAGTCCCGGATCTCCGTAATCGTCCCGCGCTGCGTCAACGTAAATTGCAAATCCTGCTGCCGAATGTGGGCCGTGGCGGTGATCAACTGGTCGAGCGGCCCCTTGATCTCCCGGTCAAAGCGGCGCACGAACAGAATCGTAAACAGAACGATATAAACGAAAGGAATGCAAAGAAAGAGGGGAACTCCCGCCTTTACCAGCAGGGAATCCGAATCGCGGATCGGCGTTACCTTCAGCTTATAGGACAACAAGAGCGCTCCGCCCATTTGTTTATTCCCGTCCAGCAGCGGGACATATTGGATGTAATCATGCTCCGGTCCCCGTGTAACCTTGTTTAAACGTTCCAGAAGCTCTGCCGGCGGCACATCCGAACGATCCGGGGAAGTACCGTAGACAAATTCCCCCGACTTGTCGACCACTTTGTATTTGAAGCCTTCCGGCGGAATGACGGCATCCAGACCGGAGGCCGCCGCCGGATCGAGCACGCGCTCCCCTTCCCGCCACAGGCGTTCCTGTATGCCGGGAATCATCCGCTCGTAGTAGTTCTCGCCATTAACCCGCGATTGCCCGATCAGGAGCATGAGGAACCAGGTCAGCAACGTGCAGACGAGACTCAGCGTCAAAATCCAGACGATCATCCGGTGCAGCCGGGTGCGAATCGATACAGTCTTTATTTCCATTTGTAACCGACTCCCCACACGGTTTGGATGTAATTGTCTTCCGGCGAGACGGCCTGAAGCCGCGCCCGGATTTTTTTGATATGCTCCGTTACCGTCGAGTCGTCCCCATCGGCTTCCAGGCCCCATACCCGTTCATAAATATGCTCCCTGGAAAAGACGTGGCCTTGATTCAGCGCCAGCAGCCAGACGATATCGAACTGCTTCGCGGTCAACTCGACCTCCTCGCCCCGAATGCGCACAGTACGCCGGTTATAGTCGATCGTAAGCTGGCCGAACCGGAGAATTTCCTCCTCGCGGGATTCCGATTTGCGGCTCTCCCGGCGCAGGTGGGCATGGACCCGCGCTTTCAGCTCGGACAAGCTGAAGGGCTTAACAAGGTAATCGTCCCCGCCGACCACCAGCCCTTTGATGCGGTCCGCCTCTTCCTGGCAGGCGCTCAAAAAAATAATCGGCCCCTGCACCATCGGCCGGATCCGCTCGCACACCTCAAAGCCGTTCATGCCGTCCATCATGACGTCGAGCAGCACGAGCTGCGGTCCTTTTTCGGCCTGGCGTACCGCCTCTTCTCCGTCCCGTGCCGTCAACACCTCATAACCTTCATCCTCCAGCGCATCCCGTAAAAAGGACACGATGTCCGCTTCGTCATCTACAATCAACACCGTTGTGTCCGGCATGTCCATCACCTTTTTCTTCTAATCGTATCGCTTAATTCTAACAAAATCATAACCCGTCGGTTACGAACTTTTCTTCACGCCGCAAAAATTCTATACTGGTCCTAAAGCATCGCTTTCCCACAAAGTAGATTCCCAAGCAAAGGAGCTGTTCGAACATGGTCGTAGTAACCAACCGCATTCGCGTCAAAAAAGGCATGGCCGCCGCCATGGCTCCCCGGTTTACCGCCCCCGGTCCCCTGGATACGTCCAAAGGGATCGTCAAGGTGGAGGTGCTGCTGACGCAGAACCTGAGCGATTACGATGAGTTGAACGTCAACACGTACTGGGAAACGCTCGGAGATTTTGAAGCCTGGAAGAATAGCGACGCCTTTAAGGCCGCGCACCAGCGGCCCGCATCCGGCGCATCCGGCACATCCGGGTCCGGAGAGGACGCGAAAAAAGAATCGCCTATTCTGGGCAGCGAACTGATCATCTATGAGGTGGCTTCGGTCAAGGAAATCGGCTAGTTGCACGTGAAAAAGGCTGGCGGGAAAAGTTCCCGTCAGCCTTCTGTTGTTGTTCGAGCAGGCGTTCCGTATTAGTCCCGGCTGGCCGCCAGCTTGGCGAGCAAGCGGAGGATCTCCAGATACAGCCATACCAGTGTGACCATAAGGCCGAACGCGCCGTACCACTCCATATATTTTGGAGCGCCTTGCGCTGCGCCGTTCTCGATAAAGTCGAAGTCCAGCACGAGGTTCAGCGCGGCGATGATCACAATCACGACCGAGATACCGATGCCGATCCAGCTGCTTTCATGCAGGAACGGAACCTGCATCCCGAAGAATCCAAGGATGAAGTTGATCAGATACACCAGCGCGATGCCGCCGGTAGCCGCAACGACACCCAGCTTGAAGTTTTCCGTCGCCTTGATCAATCTCGTCTTGTAGGCGATCAGCAGGGCGAAGAACACCCCCATCGTCAGAAGGATGGCGTTCAGCGTAATTCCCGGTTCGATCCTTTGTTCGAACTGAGCCGAAATGGCCCCCAGGAACATCCCTTCCGCAACCGCGTAAACCGGTACCAGGAACGGCGCGGCCTTAGGCGCGAAGCTAACGATCAAGGCCAGAATCAGCCCGACCAGGGCACCGCCGATCGCCATAGGGACCACATTGTAGCCGTCAAAATACAGCATCCATGTGCTAAATGCGCTGCCGAGAAGGATGATCAGCGTAATAAACGCCTTGTTGACGGTTCCTTCAATCGTCATCGCGTTCATTCCGGAGAACGCTCCCGCTCTCTCGAATGTACTGTCTTTCAAAGTAGGATTACCACTGCGTCCGATCAAGCAAAAATCACCTCATTTATGTATTTGTAATCATAATACCACAATTTAGGAAGATAATTAGAACTGATTTTTGGACAACGCGATATTGACCGGGAGGTGAGAACGCCTTAGGTGGCTGAGTTCCGGCATGGCCGTTCAGTAACAGGCGGAACCCTTGTAGACGCTACAAGGCCAGCCAAGTTCTGCCTAGGTCGCTCATTAGCGGGAAAAACTCCTGTAGGCGCTACAAGGCCAGCCAAGTTCTGCCTAGGTCGCTCATTAGCGGGCGGAACCCCTGTAGACGCTACAAGGCCAGCCGAGTTCTGCCTAGGTCGCTCATTAGCGGGCGGAACCCCTGTAGACGCTACAAGGCCAGCCAAGTTCTGCCTAGGTCGCTCATTAGCGGGCGGAACCCCTGTAGACGCTACAAGGCCAGCCAAGCTCTGCCTAGGTCGCTCATTAGCGGGCGGAACCCCTGTAGACGCTACAAGGCCAGCCGAGTTCTGCCTAGGTCGCTCATTAGCGGGAAAAACTCCTGTTAATTTGGCGATTTTGTCTGGATTCCAGCATTTAACTGGAAAAAGCGGAGCTAATTTGGCGTACAAGGCCAGTATGACGGGGACGCGTCTAAAATAACGGGAGGTTTTCCAGCTAATTTTCTGTTCTAGCCATTCTATTCAAAATTAGCGGGAGGTTTTCCTGTTATTTTTGGGGGGAGGAAGACTGAATCGAAAATGGATGTAGTCAGCACCGCCAAATTCGCATATACTTGTTTCATAAGAGACGAAGAACGTCCCGTTTTACTCCACTGGAGTGAGGCGGGGCGTTTTTATTTTTCTGCGAAAGGGTGTATGAAAATATGAATTTCGAGGAGAGTCACGCCTTATGGCTGGGGCACCACTTATCGGCTAGAAGCGGCGAACGCAGGGGGCGACTGGAAAGGGGGCATCTTCATGCGGAAAAACGCTTCCTGCAGCAGGTATGGTGGCCGCTTCGGGGCAATCTGGATCAGCTGCATCCCGAGTATGAGGTCCCCGATTGGCGAGGGAGGTCGTATTTTGCCGATTTCGCCTGGCTGCCGGGCTATGTGAAGTTGATCATCGAGATTAAAGGGTTTGCTTCACACGTCAGGGACATGGACCGGCAAAAATACAGCCAGGAGTTGAATCGGGAAACCTTCCTGTACGCGATGGGCTATTATGTGCTTTCATTTGCTTATGATGATGTGGAACGGCGCCCCGAAGTATGCCTGGCTTTACTGCGTATGGTCCTGGCCCGGCTGCAACCCGTTCAAGAACCTGCCAAGCGTGCCCTGTTCGCCGAAAAAGAGTTGATCCGCCTAGCGGTGCATTTGAACGGCGAAATCCGTCCGAAGGACGTGGAGCGCCACTTCTCTGTGGATCACAAAACCGCGGTGCGCCTGCTCCGCGGTTTATGCAACAAAGGCTGGCTGCATCCCTGCGCCCGCGGAACCGGTCAACGGCTGGTGCGGTACGGTTTGGTACGCGGGATGCTGGAATACCTGGATTAGTTGGTCGGGTGGTTATCGGTGTAGATGGAGCACATCATTATGTGTTAGGGGTTGTGAATGTGATGGGGGAGTTGTTGATGTGTTGGAAAGTCTTCATTTGGTGAGGTGGAGGGTAATATGTGGGTTGTCCTTCATTTGGTGGGTGTGGAGGGTGATATGTGGGTTGTCCTTCATTTGGTGGGGGAGAGGGGATATGTCGGGTGGCAGTAATTTGGTTGATTTGGTTGGAAGGCTGTGAAGAAATCGGGTGGATAGTGGCTTAAACGGGAAGGCGCCAGCTGAGAGAACGAGAACTAATACGTTTCGATCTCTTACTGACTAAGCTGGCAAAGCTTTGAAAGCAATTAGCGGGAAAACCTCCCGCTAATTATGCGCGTTTGGCGCTCCAATCCGCAATTAGCTGGAATTTCTCCAGCTAAATTTGCCTCGAAGGAGCGCCTGGGCCGATGGCGGGCTTAAATAACGGGAGATTTTCCCGTTAGTTGAGCCCGCAGCGGTTTATGCGCGAAATTAACGGGAGGAAATCCCGTTAATTTCGCTGCTGGCAAGAGCTGCGCGGGGCGGGGCGGGCGTGCTTCTCCCTGCGCAGCGTCCCCTGCCGCACGACGGCCGGTCAGACCGGACACGGTCAGAGCAGGCAAATGGCGACCAGCGTCGTCGCCGCAAGCCCGGTCAGCACCGGCACCAGATTGCGCCGGGCGAGCTCGAACGGGCTGACGCCGCAGATCGCGGCGGCCGGGATCAGCGCCCACGGGATCAGCGTGCCGCCGCCGACCCAGATGGCGGCGATCTGGCCGAGCGCCGTCAGCGTGGCGGCGTCGGTTTGCGTCGCGGCCGCGAACAGCTGCGCGACCGACCCGGCGAGGGAGATGCCGGAGAAGCCGGAGCCATCGAGGCCGGTGATCGCCCCGACCGCGGCCAGGGTGACGGCGCCGACGGCGCCGTTCAAGGGGACGCTGCCCGCCAGCGCGGCCCCCAGGTCGTTGACGATCCCGTGCGAGCCCGCCGGGAGCGTCTCCCCGAACAGGTCCGTAAACGCGGAATCGCCGAGATAAAAAAACGCGGCGATCGGGATGACCGGACCGAACACCTTAAAACCGAAGACGAAGCCGTCGATGAGGTAGGACGTCGTCTTTTCCAGCCCCTTGCCGCGGTGCGCCAACAGGGCGACCGCGACCAGGATCAGCACGGCGGTGCCGCCGACGAGCGCCGTCGCCTCTCCGCCCTGCAGATCCAGCCGCAACATCGCCGCCACATCGGCGAGGAAAAGGAGCGGAATCAGCAGGGCGAGCGCCTTTTTCACGGCTCCCGGAAGCGAGACCGGCTCCTGCTCCGCCTTCTGCCTTTGCCCGCGCCCTCCCTCCTCGCTCCCGGCTTCTCCGCCGCTCAGGACGCCTGCCGCCCCGGGCTCCGCGACCAGCCCGTCGCGCCAAGTCCCCCGCTTCTGGTCGCGGCGAATCAGCCAATAGGCCGTGACCGTGGTCACCACACCCATGACCGCGACCAGCGGCACGCTCGCCGCCATGACCTCGCCGGTTGACAGCCCCGCCGCGTCCGCCGTCAACTTCGGCGCTCCCTGAATGATATAGTCGCCCGACAGCGCAATGCCGTGGCCGAACAAGTTCATCGCCACCGCGGCTCCCAGCGCCGGGAGGCCGACGCGTAGCGCGACCGGAAGCAGCACGGCTCCGATCAACGCGACCCCCGGGGAGGGCCAGAAGAAGAACGAAGTGACCATCATGATCAGGCCGATTCCCCAAAAAGCGACGGACGGCGTACGGATGAAGCGCATCAAGGGGCCCAGCATCGTCTCGTTAATCCCGGTCAGGATCAACACCCGGCTCATAGCCACCACGATCGAGATAATCATGATCGTTCCCATCAGTTCTTTTGTCGCAAAAATGAAAGCCTCGAATATCCCGGAAACCGAACCTCCCAGCGTCCCCGTCGCCAACAGTCCCAACAGGAAGATCCCCGCCACGCAGATAATGGTCGTATCCCTTCTCCGGATCAACAAGGCCAATATGCCTGCAATGCAAGCCAGATAGACATAATGAATTGCCGTAAGCTGAATCCCCATCTCGGACCCCATCCCTTCCGCTCTCCAAGTGGTCCTATATGCTATGCATTGGCCCGGTGGCGGGTTCGGACGACTGAATAATGTCTTAAATTTATTTATTTTATTTTTTTAAAAAAACTAATTACAAACTACAAGCCATCCATTATGATATAAGTAAATTTTTCGGAGAAATAGCCGGAGAGATCACTTGATACATAAGGGGAATGGGACAAGGGATGAAAAAAAATTCACTGTACAAAATCATGACAACCGCCGCTTTGGTGAGCACGCTATCGCTCCCCGCCTACGCGGCCTCGACCGCATTGAACGACATCGACGGTTCCTTCGCCAAAGATGCGATTATGGAGTTGGTGGGAAAAGGCATCATCAATGGTAAGGGGGACGGAAACTTTAACCCGACCGGAAAAATATCGCGCCAGGATTTCGCGATCATTCTCGCCAAAGCTCTAAAGCTTGACGTAAGCGATGCTCCGGCCACGGCTACGTTCAGCGATATCCCAACCTCCCATTATGCTTACGCTTCCGTGGAAGCCGCCGTCAAGGCCGGATTAATCAAAGGCACTGGCGAGGGGAAATTCGGACTCGGACAAGACCTTTCGCGCCAGGACATGGCGGTTCTTTTCGTTCGGGCCTTGGGCTCGAATGTCGATGCAACGGGAAAAGGGGCGGGACTCAAATTCAGCGATGCCGGCCAAATCGCCGATTACGCCAAGGATGCCGTAGCCGCCGCCGTTGAATTGGGCTTGATCAACGGAACTCCGAGCGGGACGTTTAACCCCACCGGAACGGCGGAACGGCAGCAGGTTGCTTTGGTAGCTTCCAAGTTCCTGAAGAAATCCGATGAACTGAAAAATCAAACCCAAACCCCTCCGTCATCCGCGGGGACAACCCCCGCCCCGGCCCAGCCGCAAACCCCGGAAACGCCGAAGCCGCAAACTCCGGTATCCGCCTCGAGAGGGTCGAGCGGCGGAGGCGGTAGCAGCGGCGGAGGCGGAACGACGAACCCGGATCCGGTGACATCGGAGCTGGCGCAGCCTGCCGTTTCTTTTGCCGATGGCAAAACACTCGTTTTGACCTACGGCGAAACCCTGGATGGCCGATATGTTCCGGCAGCCGAAGATTTTCAAATCACACGCAGTCTGGAAGGGCAAGAGCTTCCGCTCGGCCTTAAAAACATCCTTGTCAAGGATAAGTCCGTGATCCTAACCACCGACACCCTACTGCCGCTTGACCAATCCGTAGAGCTGTCGTACCGTTCCTTGTCGACCGAGCGGACGATTCGCGGTGCTTCCGGCAAGGTATCGCCGGCGATTTCCGGCAAAACCGTTACTTACACGGTGGCGGACCCCTCCGCTGTGCTGCAAGTGCTCGTTGACAAGGCGAATGCCTTGTTGGATGGCGCTGACGGGAAATATCCCCAATATGAAATCCAACATCTTTGGACGACCGCTCAGGAGGCCGATGCCGAACTAAGAGGCCCCGTTACGAGACCGGAAATGGTCAAAAGCTACGTCTACACGTTACAAGTTGCCATCGACCGGTTTGAGAGCTCCAAGTTCCAGCCTTTAGCGGCTTCTCTTAACCCTGAAGTCCCATTTGTGCTGAACCCCGGCATCATGGGAATGGAGTATTCGATCTATCTGGCGGACGACAACGTTATAGGAAACGATCCGGCAACTTATAAATTGCGTAATATCAACGATTTTCTCAAAGTGTCGCGGGGAACCGATTCGACAACCGCCAATCTGGTTTTCGACGAAGCGGCCGATAGCGGTCATTTCAAGATCATAATCGATGACTTTACAGTCGGAAGTGTGAAGATCGAGTCCACCGATCCGAATATTCAAATCAGCAATGAATCGGACCGGGTCAAACTGAGATTATTGACGGCCAACATCGTGACCCAGCCGTCACTCCGGTTTAACATTTACGAAACCGGCAACCCGGAGCCCGTGCAGGTACTCGAGCTTCCGATGACGCTGGATAACACGCCGCCGGCTTTCTCCGTCACCGAGAGCACGTATGGCGACGGCGTGATTACGCTCGTAGCGGACGAGCCGATATGGGGCCCGGATCCGTACGTGACCCTGCAGTATATTCCGGACAGCTTCAACGAAGGCGAATTCGCCGGACATCCTGTTCCGTTTGATCGGGCGAATGACTTCACCCATAATTATCCGGCCGGCGGCAACCAGCTCATTCTTACCTTGACGGAGAACGGCAACGCCAAAGTCTCCAACCTGCCATCCGGCAAATTTAAAATCAGCGTCAGCGGAATTACGGACTTTGCCAAAAACGGGGAGTATCCTTATATCATCGAAATCCCTGTACTGTCCTTACCGCCTCGCGTCTAATAATTTTTGGTTTATTGAAGAACGGCCCAAGAAATTTGGACCGTTCTTTTTTTATGCCCGGGCCTCTGGAGCATTGACAATCATTCCCTTCAGCATATATAGTTATATACATGACTATATAACCATAGAATGTTAAAAGGAGGTGACTCCGAATGAACGGCTCTTTTGACAGCGGAAAGCCCCTATTTTTGCAAATTCGCGACAGGATCGAGGACCAGATCGTCAACGGGCAGCTCCAAGAGCATGAGCAGATCCCTTCCACCAATCAACTGGTGCAGTTTTATAAGATCAATCACATCACGGTAGCCAAAGGAATCAACATGCTTGTGGACTCGGGCATCGCTTACAAAAAGCGGGGGATCGGCCTGTTCGTCGCCGAAGGCGCCCGGGAAAAACTGCTGACGCAGCGCAAATCGGCCTTCGCCGAGCAATATGTACACCCGATGCTGCAGGAAGCTGGCAAATTGGGAGTAACCGAGGAGGACCTCCTCCAAATGATCAGAGAATACAAAGGATGTGATCGGCATGACCATGGACGTGAAATTTGAACAGGTTTACGTAAAATACGGGGGTTTTTCCGCCCTGGACAACCTTTCTTTTACTTTGGAAGGCGGTAAAATTTACGGTTTGATCGGGCGAAACGGCGCCGGAAAATCCACGCTTCTCTCCCTGCTCGCCTCCTATATGGAACCGACTTCGGGAACCGTACGGGTTGGCGGAGCCGTTCCTTTTGAGAACGAGACGGTGATGGAGCAGGTGACGTTTGTCCACGAGACGGATTACCGCAATGAGACGGATACGGTAAAAGACATGCTGGAAGGGTCCAAGCGCTACCGCCCGCACTTCGACGCGGACTACGCCGCCAAGCTGGTGGAGCGCTTCGGCCTTCCGCTGAACAAAAAGGTCGGCCAGTTGTCCAAAGGCATGCAGAGTGCCCTGAGCGTGACGGTCGGTCTCGCGAACCGCTCCCCCTTGACCCTTTACGATGAAGCGTACCAGGGGATGGATGCGCCGACGCGCGATATTTTTTACCGGGAACTGCTGGAGGACCAGGCGGCCCATCCCCGCACGATCCTGTTCTCTACCCACTTCGTTTCGGAGATGGATTACCTGTTCGACGAGGTGCTCATTTTGGACCGGGGCAAGCTGCTGCTGCAAGAAAGCTATGATTTACTGATTCACCGGGGCGTTTCGGTTACCGGTTCGGCGGCATCCGTGCACGAATTTACCCGCGGGCTGCTGGTGCTTAATTCCCAACAGCTCGGCGGTACGAAATCGGTCATGATATACGGTGAACTTGATGACGGGCAGCGGCGGACCGCCAAACAGCTTGGCCTGGAGCTCGGGCCCGTACCGCTTCAGGATTTGTTTATCCATCTTACCCGCGGGGAGGAGGTTCCTCATGAAGACGAAAACCACCATCTCTAAAATCGGTCTGGACTTGTACCTGAATCAAATGAAATGGACGCTTTGGTTTTTTGCCTTCGCTTTGGTGCTCAATGCGGTTTCCCTGTTCGGCACCTCGGGCGAAGCACATGATCCGATTCTTTTTGCATATCGGCCGACCAAAACCTATCTGCTCATCATCGGCATCGTCGCCGCGACTTCATTTTTGACCTTTTATGTAAAATCCGGCGTCACCCGCAAAAAGTATTTCTGGGGCACCTTGTCCGCCGCTCTGGGCCTTACTCTGACTATCACCCTGGTGCTCACGGCCGCAACCTTGCTGCTGCAAGCTTTTCCCGGCCTGAACGGCGCGGGATTTCAGTCATCACAGTACCTCCTGTTCCAGGAAAGCAGCATCCACGCGATCATGACCGCGTGGATCAATCTCCTGACCTTCTATCTCGCCGGTTGGCTGATCAGCGCGGGTTTCTACCGATATAAGGGCGTCGTCCGCATGGGCTTTATCATCCTGGCGATTGTCACGATCGGCATCACCGACTACTTGTGGCAATATGAGTTGCGGGGTCTGATTGACCGGGTCATCCATTGGGACCCCTCCGTGCTGCCTGGATACGCATCGTTCCTTGCATCCGCCGTGCTGCTGGGCCTGGTTCTGTGGATTATCCGCGGGGTAACGGCGAGAACTCCGGTGAAGCTTAAATAAAATGGCCCCAACCGGTTGGGAAACCGTATATTTTTTGTTACAATGATTGAAAATCGTTGTATGCAAAGGGGATCATTATGGAATTCATCAGCACTAGGGGGAAAGTGGCAGGCCTCGGTTTCATCGATGCGGTTCTCATGGGACTGGCCGACGATGGCGGCCTGCTCGTTCCGAAGCATATCCCGCACATTTCGGAAGATACGCTGGCAGAGTGGAGACAGCTCTCCTATCCGGAACTGGCGCTTGAAATTTTCAAGCTGTATATCGACGGGGAAATCCCGACCGACGACCTGAAAAAGCTCGTGAACGACAGCTACGCGACGTTCCGCAGCCCGGACGTAACCCCGCTCCGCCGCGTGAAGGAGGGCCTCCAGGTGCTGGAGCTGTTCCACGGGCCGACGTTCGCTTTTAAGGATATCGCCTTGCAGTTTCTCGGCAACCTGTACTCCTACATCGCCCGCGAACGGAATTCGATCATCCACATTCTGGGCGCTACCTCCGGCGATACCGGAGCTTCGGCGATCGAGGGCGTACGCGGCAAGGAAGGAATCAAGATCTGCATCCTGTACCCGCACGGCAAAGTCAGCAAGGTGCAAGAGCTGCAGATGACGACCGTGAACGACGCCAACGTGCTGAACATGTCCGTCGATGGCAATTTCGACGACTGTCAGCGCATCATCAAGGAGCTGTTCGCGGACGTGGCGTTCAAGCAGGAATACCACCTGCGGGCGATTAACTCCATCAACATCGCGCGGCTTCTGCCGCAGACGGTCTATTATTTCTACGCTTACTTCCAGTTGGCGAAGCAGGGCCTAACGGCCGGCGGCCAGGTGAACTTCAGCGTGCCGACAGGGAATTTCGGGGATATTTTTGCGGGCTATCTGGCCAAAAAAATGGGCCTTCCAATCGGCAAGCTCATCCTCGCCACCAACGAGAACAACATCCTGGAGCGCTTCGTGAACGAAGGCGTCTACCAGCCGGGCGAATTCCATATGACGTACAGCCCGTCGATGGATATTCAGGTGGCGAGCAACTTCGAGCGCTACCTGTACTACTTGCTGGGCGAGGACGCGGCCGAGGTAGCGGCCCGGATGGACGGCTTCCGGCAGGATGGCCGAATCGCCGTAACGGGCGGGCTGCTGGAGCAAGTGCAGCGCGATTTCGCCGCCGCGAGCGTCGAGAACGACGACTGCCTGGCGACGATCGGGCAGGTGCATGACGACTTCGGCTACCTGCTGGACCCGCACACCGCGTGCGGCGTGGCCGCTGCGGACCGCCTCGCCGGAAAGGGCGAGGTGACCGTCGCCTTGGCCACGGCGCACCCGGCGAAGTTCAACGAGGCGCTCGAGCTGATCCAGATCGAGCAAACCTTCCCGCCGCAAATCCGGGCGCTGTTCGACAAGCCGCAGCACCAAAAGCGGGTCGGAGGCTCAAATGAAGCGGTAAAGGCGGAGCTGCTGGAATTTTTCTAGCAGCGACGTGATGGGATAAAGCCGGTTGACTCCTCCGTCATCTTAGGATGACTGGGGGGCCGCCGGCTTTTTGGCATGACCCGGAGCGCGGAGGCCAGGTTCGCTGCGGGGGGCCAGCGGCGCGTCCGCCGGAGGTGCGCGGAGAAATTAACGGGAAAACCTCCCGTTAATTTAGCTTAGCGGGCCCGTTGGCTTCAATTAACTGGAAAACCTCCCGCTAATTTGTGGACGCCAGGGCGGTTTCCCCCGTATTGGGCAAGATTAGCGGGAGAAATTCCAGTTAAATCGGACCTCGAAGGGGAAATGGGCAGATTTAACGGGAGGTTTTCCCGTTATTCTCCCGTGCGGGCCGTAAACAGGCTATGGCAGACACCGTTTGGCTGACGACTTGTCCGGGCTCGAAGCTGTTAAGCGCCGGTCGCGTGGCTAGAGTCGGGTGGCCCATAGACGTGCAATCGCACCCGGGTGGCTTGCAGCCGGGCAACTGACACCAACTTAGCTCACAACCGCCGCGCAGCTCGCACCACGCAGCTCGCAAACGCACAGCTCGCGACCTCGCAGCTCGCAAACGCGCAGCTCGCAACGCGCAGCTCGCAACGCGCAGCTCGCGCCGCGCGACCGCCAACCGGTTGGCCACAATTGCGCAACTCCCACTCTCCCCTGCCCCGGAACTGTCGCGGTCGGCCCTAGCGGCCAAGCCAAGCTAGGATTTTTGCGCAAAATGGGATATGATGGTATCAGTTTGTTATACAAACAAATGTTCGAGAGGAGTTTGCCGCACGTGACCATAAATCCAACCGAAACCGAAACGCTTACGCGCTGCGCCTGGGTCAACGCCGATCCCCTGTATATCGCCTACCATGATGAAGAGTGGGGACGGCCGCTCCATGATGATCAGAAGCTGTTCGAGCTGCTGATGCTGGAAGGGATGCAGGCCGGGTTAAGCTGGTATACGATTTTGAAAAAACGTGAAACCTTCCGGGAGGCCTTCGACGGGTTTGACCCTTTGAAGATTGTGGAGTACGGCCCGGAGAAAGTCGAAGAACTGCTGCAAAACCCCGGAATCATCCGGAACCGGCTAAAAGTGCAGGGCGTCATCACCAATGCCCGGATTTACCTCGACATCGTCAAGGAGCACGGCAGTTTTGCCGGTTATTTATGGAGCTTCGTGGATGGCTCGCCGATCGTCAACCACTGGGAGCGGATCGGCCAGGTTCCCGCCTCCACCCCCATTTCCGACGCCATGAGCAAGGCTCTGAAGAAGAAGGGCATGAAATTCGTCGGAACGACGATTATTTATGCCTTTATGCAAGCTTCCGGCATGGTGAACGACCACACGCTGGATTGCTTTTGCCGTAGCGGGAGCTAAACCGTCGCCGGAACGGCAAAAAAGAGGCTGCCCCAGGAGCGGATCGTTTCCGCCACCCGTGGGGGCAACCTCTTTTTTTATTGGAATTCCCATGCGCTGAGGCTCAGGGTCCCCCATTGATAGCTTTGATGCAATCGCCGCGCCTGGCGTCCGGCATCTCCCGCGCCCATCGCCAGCAGCAGCGGGATGAAGTGCTCGCTGGTCGGCACGGCTTGGACGGCATGCGGAGCCAGTTCACGGTAACGAAAAAGCTCCTCCGTATTCCAGCTCCCCAGGCGGTCAGCGATCCATCCGTCGAACTCCCGGGGCCAGTCCTCCGCATGATCCGGGCCGGCATTCCAGTGGATTTGACGCAAATTGTGCACGATTCCCCCGCTGCCGATGATCAGCACATCCTGATCGCGCAGTTCTCTCAATGCCTTGCCGATTTCGTACTGCCGCTCCATGCTCCATTCGCGGTTCACCGACATCGCAACGACCGGGATATCCGCATCCGGATACAGCAGCTTTAACACCGCCCAGGCTCCATGGTCCAATCCCCGCTCCTTGTCATGGCCGTTCGGAATCCCCGAGCCGCTCAGCAAGGAAGCCACTTTACCGCTTAACGCCGCATCCCCGGGAGCGGGATAAGTCATCTTGTACATTTCCTCCGGAAATCCGTAGAAATCATAGATTGTATCGTAGGTCTCCTCCACCATGCTGACCTGCTGCACCGGGCTTTCCCAATGGGCGGAGAAAAGCGCGATTCCCTCGGGCTTACGGGGCAGCGTTTGAGCAAAGTTCTTCAGAAAGCGTGTATACGCGTGATCCTCCAACACCAGCGAAGGAGCGCCATGGGCGAAAAAATAGGCCGGGAGCGTCATGCCCGATCACTTTTGCTGCCGCTGATCCAACGGTCCGCCGACCAGCCTGGCGTTTCGGCCAGCACGAAGAAGATCGCTATGGACAGCAGCGCCAGATCCAGCTCATAGCCGTTCAAAAGACCGGCGGACAGCTTCGCGGTAAAAATCGCTCCCAACATAACAACGGCAAGCAACGCCGAAACGTACCGCGTAAACAAACCGGCAATCAGGAGCACCCCGCCGATTAACTCAATCGGTCCGACCAAATAGGCCACAAGTCCAGGAAGGTGGATACTCTCGAACCAGACCGCCACATTGCCCAGTCCCATTTTCATCTTATCGATCCCGTGCGCCAGGAACAAAACCCCCAGCACCACTCGCATGATCGTGATTCCCCAAACTTGTTTCATTTATGTCTCCTCCTTGATATTAGTAATATAAATATTTTATTCACGGGAATTAAATTACCTTAGTTTAGCTGGATTGTCAACCATAACATTGTTATTATTAAATTATATTTTGTATTACTAATATCATGATGCAAGCTAGGCAGGAGGGAATTTGCCTATGGACATCGGGTCCACTATCCGGTCGATCCGGAAACGAAAGAATATCACTATCGCTCAAATTTGCGAAAAAACAGGCCTGTCCCAAGGCTTTATGAGCCAGGTGGAAACCAACAAAACCTCGCCTTCCATCGCTACATTGGAACATATCGCCGGAGCCCTGGACGTGCCGCTGGCCTATTTGCTGCTTAAAAAAGAGGAACGGATGCAAATCGTCCGCAAGGAGGAACGCACCCTTACCTCTACCGGACCGGAACAATTGAGGGTCTTCCATCTTGGATCTACGCAGCATATGCGGATGATGATTGTGGAGTTTCCTCCCGGCGCTTCCACCGGTGAAAAGCCGCACGTGCATGAGGGAGAGGAGATTCATCTCGTTCTTCAGGGTAAAATCTATGCGGAGCAAGGCGAGGATAGCGCGATATTTGAGGAGGGGGATTCTTTCAGTTGGAACGCCTGTACCCCGCACCGGGCGAAGAATGTCGGCGAGCAGCCGGCCCTGGTGCTGATCTCCGTTTATAATGACACCCAGAAAGACAGAGGCTGGTTCGGACCCCAATAAAATTTGAGTCCACCCATTTTCCGGTTTCCCCGACAGCCGCCGGCGATAGCGTACAACAAATACCGCCAGGGGATTTGCTCCCCGGCGGTATTTGTTGTTGGCGGGACATCGCCCCGATTACTGCGGCCCCCGCTCCGAAAGCTGCTGCTGGGCCAGGCGGATCATCTCGCGGACCATGGATCCGCCGATTTTGCCGCCGACCTGACCGACCTCTTCCGTGGTCAGGTTTCCGTTACTTCCCGGCTGCAGCGGAACGCCAAGCTCCCGGGCCACCTCGAACTTCACGTCATCCGGCCGGTTCGGGTCAACGGCGTAACCCTCGCGCCGCATGACTTCGGCCTTGAACCGCTGCATCCCCTGATCCGCCCCAGGGACCGCGTATCTCCGGTTTCTTCTGGACAACAAGCTTCACTCCTTCGCCTTGTTTTACCCTAAGATACCCGGGGGCAGCGGAGACTATCCGGGGGTTATTTTTTTACCAGCTCAAAATCATCGAAAACCGCCCAGGTATTCGGCAGCGCGTCCGACCAAACGCCTATTTCGATATACCCGGCCGTAACCTGGATATTGTCAATGACATACCGCGTCCAGTTCGGTACCCCTCCAGGCCCGACGTTCGCCTGCATCTCCGGACCGCCATGATTCCGCGCTACCAGCCGAAGCTCGTTCTGCCCTCCGCCCGATTTAAGCCAGACGGACGCTTTATAGGTTCCGTTGGGTACCTGCAACGGCTGATAAGTGAACTGCCTGTAGGCATTGGCATGCCAGTGCGCAAGCTGCTTCGTCCCCGTATGTCCCCCAGCCTCGACATTTTGGGCCAGGCCTGCCCCATGCCACTCGCTCCAGGAGGAAATGCCGGATTCAAAGCCGGGATTGCTCAGCAAATTTTGACCCGAAGGGTTCTCGGACTTCGTGTAAACCCTCACATAATCTACCAGCATGCTCTGTGGAAGCACGGTTCCGGCATCCGGATTCCCCGGCCAATTTCCGCCGACCGCCAAGTTCATCAGAAGGTGAAACCGCTGGTCGAACGGAGCCGGATGAGGACCTCCCGAGCTGTACCATTCGCTCGCATATCGGGTCTGAATCAACTGGTTGTCCACGTACCAGCGGATCTGATCCGGCTCCCATTCCACCGCATATTCATGAAAATCGTTTTGCGTGACCGTAGTCCCCGCATTGATGTACTTCCATGGGTTTCCGAAATGGAGCGATCCCCATACCTGATGACGGTCCCCCGACGCTTCTTTGCCGACCATTTCCATAATGTCGATTTCGCCGCTTTGCGGCCAATTACCGTAGGCATAATCAGTCGGAAGCATCCAGATCGCCGGCCAGATGCCTTGAAGCTGACCGGGGCTGCCGGTCGGGAGCTTCGCTTTAATCACAAACCTGCCGTATTTCCAGTCCCCTTTGTTTTTCGTAACCAGCCTGGCCGACGTATACTCCCTTCCTCCCACGGATTCCTTGAGCGCCTTAATGACCAGATGCCCGTTCTCGTGATATGAATTTTTTCTGGAATCAGTATAATACTGTTTCTCATTGTTTCCCCATCCTCCGTCAAAACCCGTACCTATATCGTAAGACCACTTGCTGCTGTCGGGAGCCGATCCGTTAGGCAAATTAAACTCATCGTACCAAACCAGTTTCCAGGGATCCGTCGGTGCCGCCTGTGATCCGGCCGCCGGAAATAGAGATAATGCCAAGCTGAGGAGCATCATTTTGACCCAAGCTTTTCTCATTGTTCATCCCGCCTTTATTTTGGATTGGACTTGCGCCTTCACCGAAACGAAACAAGCCATGCTGTGGTCGCTAGGCTGCTATTTAAATCCCATATTTTCCATAAATCACCTCCTTGTATATCAACTATACTCAATCTTGTAATCGTTTACAATAATAGATTAGGTTCCCGCTGCCAGGATTTTCCGCACAACTCTCTCCTTCCAAACTCGTCCAACTAAGTAAGCTCTTTTACTATGATTTCAAACTCAAGGAGGATGACCTCATGAAAAAACCGAAAAGCAAGTACTCCCTCCTGCTTCTGCTTAGTGCAGGGCTGATCACCTCCGCCGTCCCGGCCTATGCCGCCGGGTCTGCCGCACAGGTTTCCGCGGCGCCGTCGGCGGCTCCGGTGAACATTCTGTTGGATGGGGTACGAATTCAACCGGCTGCGGCGCCGAAAATCGTGGACGGGGCGGTGCTCGTACCGATGCGCGGCCTGTTTGAGGCGCAAGGCGCAAAGCTCGCTTGGGACGGCGGCACCAAAACAGTGACGGCCACCAAAGGCGGGGCGAAGCTGACCTACCGGTTGGGCGAGAGCCAGGCCGATTTGAACGGCCGGACGATGCCGGTGGACGTCCCGGGCGAGGTCGTAGACGGCCACACGCTGGTTCCGCTGCGCCTGGTGAGCGAAGCGCTGGGCAGCACCGTCGTTTGGGAGGAGGACGCCCGAACCGTCCGCATTACGTCAGCCGCCGTCATCGGCAAAGAAGCGTCGGTCCGCTGGGGCGTTCATCTACGGAACGCTCCGGACGCGGAGAGTGAAGCCGCGGAGGAACTGCTTCCGGTCGGCGCCAAGGTTATGGTCCTTCGGGAAGCCTCGCCGTTCTGGCTGGAGGTCCGCACGGAAGACGGCCGGACCGGCTACATTTCGGCGAAGCCGAAGTATACCGACTATGCCAGCCCCGAGCTGCGGGAACAGCAGGCGGACGAACTGCTCGCTTATGGCCAGACCTTTGCCGGCACCCCGTATGAATTCGGCGCATCGCCCGATCAAACCGCGACCTTTGATTGTTCATCTTTTGTGAAGCGGGTATTTGAAGATATGCTGGCGGTAGAACTCCCCCGGGTATCCTATGACCAAGCCAAGGCAGGACAAGAGGTCAAGTTGGAGGATCTGCGCAAAGGCGATCTGCTCTTCTTCAGCGCGCGCGGATTGGATATCGGCCATGTCGGCATTTACGCGGGGGATAACCAAATTTTGCACACGTACTCGAAAAAATACGGCGTTCGCCTGGAAGCCTTCTCCGATAGCTGGAAAGAGCGGTTCGTTACCGCGCGCCGGGTGTTTTAGCGCCTGCGTCTGGTGGACGACGCGGGGAGCAGCCTACGGCGGCGCGGCGGACGGTGCGGTAGGCGGCGCGGCGGACGGCGCGGTAGGCGACGCGGTAGGCGACGCGGCAATTAGCGGGAAAACCTCCCGCTAATTGGGACGTCCCGGCCCAGGGAACCCAAATAGCTGGAAAATTTCCAGCTAATCCGTTCCCCTGAGGCTCCATCGGCCGCTTTGCGCCGAAATAGCGGGAGGAAATCCCGTTATTCCGCTCCGCAAAGCCGAATGCCCGAAATTAACGGGAGGTTATCCCGTTAACTCCTCTGAAAATGACGATTCCTTGAATCGGGCATATCCCTTCCTCCGCCGTGCATACTAATTCCATCCAACAACAACCGGAGGCGGATCGGAATGGAAGTGAAAACGGAAAAGGATGTTCAAACGGGCAGGGAAGCTGATTTGAAGAAGGAAGCCGGGAAGAAGATGAGCCTGCTGATGTTCAGCGGGGAGTACGACAAGGCGATGGCCGGGCTGATTCTGGCCAATGCGGCGCGGGATATCGAGGTCGAGGTGACGATGTTCTTCGCCTTTTGGGGATTGTTTTTGCTGCGGGATCCCGACCGGATGACGCAGGAGGACAAGACGGTCTATGAGAAGCTGCTCGGCTGGATGTCGCCGAAAGGACCCGAAGACCTTCCCTTGTCCCGCATGAATTTCAGCGGCTTGGGAAAATGGATGTTGACGGAAATGATCGAAGATCAGGAAGCTCCCAAGCTGATTCACTTTCTGAAGGGGGCGCGGAAAAAGAACGTCAAGTTCTACGGCTGCCGGCTGTCCCTGGAAATTATGGGCATCCGGCCCGAAGAGCTGATTCCGGAGCTTGAAATCGTGGATGCGCAAACCTACCTCCGCGACGCGCTAGCTTCGGATGTTCAATTGTTTATATAATGTTCAAGGCTCCCTTTGAACGCCGCCAGGCATCCCCGCATACCCTAAACCGACCAAACGAACGGAGGGCGTGCGCCTATGCTCAAGGCCAACATCGGGAGCCTTGTTTATGATTTACCGGGCTCAAGTGAAGCATATTTTAAGCGGTATCGGGAAAATACGATCGGCGAAGGTCACACCTTCCAGTCCCCTTACGGCCCCAAACCGCTCCTCTATGCCGACTGGGCGGCCAGCGGGCGGTTGTACCGGCCGATCGAAACCAGGCTCGCGGAGGAATTCGGCCCCTGGATGGCCAACACGCATACCCGCTCCACCGTGACCGGCCGGACCATGACCCGGGCCTACGAGGAGGCTCGGGCAATCATCAAGCGCCATGTGAACGCGGGTCCGCAAGACATGCTGGTGTTTGCGGGAACCGGCATGACCGGGGCGGTAAACAAGCTGCAGCGGCTGCTGGGACTGAAAGTTCCGGAGCGCTTCAAGTCGCGAATCCGCTTATCCGAAGCGGAACGCCCCGTTATTTTTGTCACCCACATGGAGCATCACTCCAACCAGCTCTCCTGGGCCGAAACGATCGGCGAGGTCGTCGTTGTGCCTCCCGGGCCGGAGGGGACGGTCGATCCGAACCAATTGGAGCGACTTTTACAGATTTACCGGCACCGGACCACCAAAATCGGCGCCTTCACCGCCTGCTCCAATGTGACCGGGTTTGAAACTCCCTATGACGAGCTGGCCCGGACGATGCACCGGCACGGCGGCAGGTGTTTCATCGATTTCTCCGCTTCCGCCCCTTATACGCGCATCGATATGCATCCCGACCCGCCGCGGGAAAGGTTGGACGGCGTCCTGTTCTCCCCGCACAAGTTTCTGGGCGGGCCGGGAACGAGCGGCATTCTCGTAGTCGACCAATCCTGCTGCGACAGCGGCGTTCCCGATCATCCCGGCGGCGGCACGGTGCAATGGACGAATCCATGGGGCGATTATCACTATGTCGAAGACGCGGAGGCGCGGGAGGACGGCGGAACCCCGGGGATTTTGCAAGCTATCCGGGCCGCCCTGTGCATTCGCCTGAAAGAAGAGATGGGCATTTCCCGGATGGGCGCGCGGGAGAAGGAGTTAACCTCTCTTCTGCTGCGTAAGCTGGAGCCAATTCCGGGCCTGCGCATTCTCGGGGGGAGCCGCCGCAGCCGGCTGGGGATCGTTTCTTTTACGATCGAAGCCATCCATTACAACTTGGTGGTCCAACTGCTTAATGACCGCTTCGGCATTCAAGCCCGCGGCGGCTGTTCCTGCGCCGGAACGTACGGCCATTACTTGCTCGGCATCGACCCGGCGGATTCCCGCCACATCGCCGGACAGATTGCGGAAGGAGACCTTTCGGGCAAGCCGGGCTGGGCCCGCCTTTCCCTGCATCCGATGATGACGGATCGGCAAATACACTACATCGCCGCCTCCATCCGGGACGTGGCCGAACATATCACGGAATGGAAGAAAGACTATGTCTTCGACCCGGACACCGGCGAGTGGCTTCACCGCAAAGGGATTAACGCTCGAGGTTTTTGAAATACGTGTAGACCTTGTGCAGCTTTTTCTCATGACGGCCTTTGGGACTCTCCATGCTCCCGAATTCAAAAAACTTGACCGGCCGGATGCCGACATAGCTGAACAGCGCCCTTCCCATCAATATTTTATGGGCGTTATTCAGATAGAACCAAGGATAAACCCGCTCCGGGCCTTTCATCGTGGAAATGCAGACCGCGGATTTGCCCTTCAGGAGACCTTCCGGCAGCAGCTTTCCGTTGTCGCGATATCCGAAGCCGGAAGAGAACATCCGGTCGATGTAACCGAGGAGCATGGCCGGGGGACGCCCCCAAAAGATCGGGTAGACAAACACAAGCTTATCCGCCCATTGAATCTGGTCACGGTATTTGGCCAGGGTGGGGTCCAGGTGCATATCGCGCCTCCGCTTCTCCTTGTTGAATACGAGGACGGGATCGAACGACTCCTCATACAAATCCAGCACTTGAATTCCGGAGATCCTCGGATTTTCGCGGCTTCCCTCCAATACCTTCTGCAAAAAAGCATAACTCAGACTTTGATGATTCGGATGGGTATATATGACCAGCAGGTTCACTTCTCGCACCTCATTTATTTATCATTTGATAATCAAATCATATACAGCGATTCAATTGTTGTCAAATGATAATTGTTTTTTAATAATTACTTTGCTATTGTCAGAATGAGGTGGTTCTGTGGACAAGACTGAGCTTTTTCAACAATTCGTGGCTTTTACGACTGCCGTACACGAAGTGAAACACGAAATGACCCAGGGTTTGAAACCGGAGGGGATCACCCCGGTCCAATACAACATTCTGGAGTACATCGCGGTTAGCCAACCGGTTACCCTTAGCCAGATCTGCGATTGTCACCATATCTCGATGCCCAACGCCAGCCGCGAAATCCGCAAGCTCCAGGAAAAACAACTGTGCGAGAAGGTTTCCGCCAAGGGGGATCGCCGCGTACAGCTGATTCGCCTGACCGAGGCGGGACAGCGCTTGATAGACGGGGTATTCCGGCAGATCGAAGCCCGGTTTCTCGAGCGGATCGGCGGCTTGCCGGAATCCGATCTGCGGGACATCGGCCGCGCCTTGCGGCTGCTGCATGCGAAAGTGTTCTCCTAAAATTAAAAAAAGCCCGGTCTCCCTGCTTTCACAGGTGATGACCAGGCTTTTTCGCCATTCGTTTTTCATTTACCGGTTCAAGATGCTGTCTTCCAACACGGCGCTCTTATCCCCGTACTCCTTGATGATATGTTTCTCTCCCCAGGCGCACAGGGAATCCAGAATGCCCTTCAAGCTCCACCCGTATTCGGTCAACTCGTATTCGACCCTCGGCGGCACTTCATTATAGCTGATCCGGTTGACGATCCCGTCATTTTCCAGCTCTCTCAGCTGCTGGGTCAGCATCTTTTGCGTAATGCCAGGCATGAGGCGTTTCAAGTCGCTCGTTCTGCGTTTTCCATGCGTGAGATGACAGAGAATGACACATTTCCATTTTCCCCCGATGACCTCCAGCGTTGCTTCTACCGAGATGTTATATTTTTTCGCCAAGGCGACTTCCTCCCTTTGTTTATGCATTAGGCACTTTTTAGTACCTATATCACTTAAAAGTACGTACTGTTCATCACAGCCTCGATAAATGATAATAGCATATGCCGGCCGGCGGCGACAAATCATAGAGGAGTGGAAGAACCTGTGTCTATAGAAAAAAAGCGAAGTATATTGGCGCTTCTGGCCCTCGCGGTCAGCGCCTTTGCGATCGGGACAACCGAGTTTATCAGCGTGGGGCTGCTTCCCCTGATTGCTGATGACTTTGATATATCCGTCACCACGGCGGGACTCACCGTCACTTTATATGCCTTGGGCGTCACGTTCGGCGCCCCGGTGCTAACGTCACTGACCTCCGGCGTTTCCAAAAAAACGCTGCTGCTCGGCGTGATGCTCGTCTTTATTGCCGGCAACAGCCTGGCCGCCATGGCCGGCGGCATCGGCGTCCTGCTTGCGGCCCGCGTCATTTCGGCCCTCGCGCACGGCGTGTTCATGTCGATCGGATCGACCATCGCCGCGGACCTCGTTCCCGAGAACCGGCGGGCCAGCGCGATATCCATTATGTTCTCGGGCCTTACCGTGGCCACGGTCACGGGCGTACCGCTGGGCACGATGGTGGGGCAGCAATGGGGCTGGCGGACGGCCTTTATCGCCATCGCTCTTATCGGCGTGGCGGCTTTTCTCGCCAACCTGATGCTGGTATCCGGCGGAAATTTACGCAAAGGCGCGAAAACCCGGCTTAACGACCAGCTCAAGCTGGTCACCAACGGGCGCCTGCTGCTGGCTTTCGCCATCACCGCCCTGGGTTACGGCGGCACCTTCGTCGTCTTTACCTATTTATCCCCGCTGCTTCATGAAATAACCGGGTTTCCCGAGGAAACGGCCGCGGTGATTCTGCTGATGTACGGCATCGCCATCGCGATCGGCAACATCCTTGGGGGCAAAGCGGCCAACCGCAAACCGGTGGGCGCCCTGTTCTACATGTTCGTTGTCCAGTCCCTGGTGCTGTTCGCCCTGGCCTTCACGGCGCCGATGAAAATTGCCGGACTAATCACCATTTTTCTGATGGGCCTATTCGCCTTCATGAACGTGTCCGGTTTGCAAATCTATGTCGTCATGCTGGCGGAGCGTTTCGCGCCCCAGGCCAAAGACATCGCCTCCGCCGTCAATATCGCCGCCTTTAACGCCGGCATTGCCATCGGAGCCTACCTTGGCGGCATCGTCACTGATCATCTCGGCCTTCTCCACACCACCTGGGTAGGAGGACTGATGGTTCTGGCCGCGGTGATTCTTACAGGGCGGGCGCGGGTGCTGGAGAGAAAAGACGCCGCGCAGGGAAGCTCCCCGGCGGCTGAGGGCGGCTTGCATCCCGCCGCGCAAAACGGGTAAGCTATTTTATGGAAGGCGATACCATCAGAAGATACCCCATACTAGGAACAGGAGATGACCAGAACCCATGATTAAAAATTTGCAGGATACCGTCACTTTGCATAACGGCGTAAAAATGCCGGGCTTCGGCTTGGGCGTTTTTAAAGTCGAAGAAGGACAAGAACTCATCGCGGCGGTGAAAGCCGCCATCCGTCACGGCTACCGCAGCATCGACACCGCGGCCGTGTACCAGAATGAAGCCGGCGTCGGGACCGCGATCCGCGAAGCGCTTGAGGAGTCGCTTGTGAAGCGCGAGGAACTGTTCGTGACCTCCAAGCTGTGGAACGCCGACCAGGGCTACGATTCGGCCTTGGCCGCTTTTGACGCCACCATGGACAAACTCGGCCTCGACTACCTGGACCTGTACCTCATCCACTGGCCGGTCAAAGGCAAATACAAGGAGTCCTGGCGCGCCTTGGAAACCCTGTACCGGGAAGGGCGCGTGAAGGCGATCGGGGTGAGCAACTTCCAAATCCATCATTTGCAGGATGTCCTGGAAGGGGCGGAAATTAAGCCGATGGTCAACCAGGTGGAATTCCATCCGCGGCTGACGCAAAAAGAGCTGCTTCAATTTTGCCGGGAACAGGGCATCCAGTTGGAAGCCTGGTCTCCGCTGATGCAAGGGGAGCTGCTGAATGATCCCGTGCTTCAGGAAATCGGCGCCAAGTACGGCAAATCGGTGGCCCAGGTGATCTTGCGCTGGGACCTGCAGCACGGCGTGATTACCATTCCGAAATCGACCAAAGAAGCACGGATCATCGAAAACGCCTCGATCTACGATTTCTCGCTGAGCGAAGAAGATATGAATCGGATCGACGGGATGAATGAAGACCGCCGGGTTGGCCCGGACCCGGACAATTTTAATTTTTAGTCTTTGATAAGTTGAATTATTGATTTGCATATAAGACAGATTCCACACGCTTACTAAAGCTAATTCCTTTAGTTCAGTTTATAGACGAGTTAGTCGGGGCAACTTGGTTCACGCCGGGTGGGCGGGACGGCCTAATTAACATTAACGGGAATTTCTCCCGTTAATTAGGTGCCCAGGGTGCTGCAGAGGCGAATTAGCTGGAAAACCTCCCGCTAATTCGTCTGAAACTAGGGTATATTGGCGATTGGGCCGCGAAATAAATGGAGCTTTTCCATTTAAATCGGAGCCAAGGCCCAAGAGCGGGAAATTAACGGGAGGTTTTCCCGTTAATAAGTGTTTAGGTGCGTACCGTAAGTTGACAAAATGCAACGGCCGCAAGATAGAATGCGCCATCATGTTATGCAATAATTTCGCCATATTACCCGGTTTTTGCGGCCATGATCGCTGTGGGTATTTATATCTTCGTTCGCACCTTGGCGGTATTGGAAGCCTATAAACTACTGGTGAACAATGAGGAGCATGTGAATCGCTTCGGTTTTAGGCCCTTTGCAGGGTGGGGCCGGTTCCTTCGGGGTAACCGGCTCCCGCCGCCTGCCAAGGGTTCTTTTTCTTATGGGCTTGCGGCGCAGGATCAGGCGGAGGCCAGGTTATTCCCGCGGCTCTCCCGCCGCTTCCCAACGGGCGATTTCCTCACGCACCCGCGGCGCCACCTCGGTCCCGAGCAGCTCGATGGACCGCATTACCTGCTCGTGCGGCATCGTCCCGAGCGGGCAGTGCAGCATAAACCGGGTGATCCCCACGTTTTTGCGCAGGTAAATGATCTTCTGCGCGACCGTGTCCGGATCGCCCACGTAGAGCGCGCCTTCCAGGCTGCGCGCGGCATCGAAGGAAGCCCGGCCGTAATGGCCCCAGCCGCGCTCCCGCCCGATGACGTTCATGCTGGCCTGGGTCGACGGGAAGAACATATCGGCCGCCTGCTCCGTCTCCTCGCCGACGAACCCGTGCGAGTGCGAGGCGACCGGCAGCTTCGCCGGATCGTGCCCGGCCTGAGCCGCCGCTTTCTTGTACAGCTGCACGAGCGGGGCGAACTGGGTCGGCCGGCCGCCGATGATCGCCAGCACCAACGGCAGCCCAAGCAGTCCGGCGCGGATGACGGACTCGGTGTTGCCTCCGCTGCCGATCCATACCGGCAGCGGCTCCTGCACCGGGCGCGGGTACACGCCGAGGTTACGGATCGCGGGGCGATGTTTACCCTCCCAGTTGACCTTCTCCGATTCGCGGATCTTCAGGAGCAGGTCCAGCTTCTCGTCGAATAGCTCGTCGTAATCCTGCAGATCATAGCCAAACAACGGGAAGGATTCGATAAAAGAGCCCCGCCCCGCCATAATTTCCGCCCGCCCGTTCGAAATGCCGTCCAGGGTCGAGAACTCCTGGAACACCCGCACCGGATCGGCGGATGACAGCACGGTCACCGCGCTGGTGAGACGGATCCGCTCGGTCTGCGCCGCGGCCGCCGCCAGGACGACGGCCGGCGAAGAGGCCGCATAGTCCTGGCGGTGATGCTCGCCGACGCCGAAGACGTCGAGCCCCACCCGGTCCGCCAGGACGATCTCTTCCACCACCTCGCGCAGACGCTGAGCGTGGCTGATCAACTCGCCGGTATGCACATCCGGCGTGGTCTCCACAAAAGTGCTGAGCCCGATTTCCATACATCATCCCCCTATTAACTTTCATAAATTCATTAACTAAATTTACTGTAGTTTCTATTGTGGCGGTTTCCGGTTGATTTTGCAAGCCAGGAATACTCTCCCGTGCAGGAAATAAGTTCCTGATGCGGCGCTATTTTGCCGGATTCGGCTGGGCGGTGTGAAATAACGGCTTTTTAGGTACTAGCGATGAACTAACCCTAACATGAAAGAAGAGGGTGGTTAAAATGGGAGTCCTATCTTACGCAAGGCGTAGTCTTCCTTTTTTTTCGGGAAATTTTCTTTTGCCTTCGAAGACTTACCTCCATTGATGTAATCGAGTATGAATTACTGTAAAAGGTCAGACTTTCCGGCTGGTACTAACGCCTGAGAGGAGTCTAACGGCTGTGGCAGTCGCTATTTAACGAAAAGTAGCCCTTTCGAAATTCTAACGGTCGTGAGCGCCGTTATTCCCCTGGATTCTCGTCTTAACAGCCTGTTTATGCGAAAATAAGCGCCGTGGCGACCGTTAGAATGGGAAATCGGTGTTTTCAGGACAAATAACGGCTGTGGCAACCGTTATGCGTTAATTTTCGTCTTTCTTGCAAGGCTGCTCATGCGACGGCGGTTAGGGAAATGGGGCACGCCGGATCAAAATGAGTAGCACCATGTCAGGTTTGATGCAACTTCAGTGCCTTTTAGGGTCCCATTTTTTTGGAAAAGTGGGCTAGTCCCTGAATTATGGGCCCGCCCTAGTGCAATAAGGCCCTTTTTGACCGCTATCATTCCCCCGCAGCCGAATCGGGCGGAAATAACGCCCCAAAAGGCCGTTAACGCGACAGGCGGCTAAGGAAATTGGGAGCGCCGGAACCAACTCGTCAGGTTTGATACAACGTGAGTGCTTTCGGACCGATATTATGTCAGTTCTGCGTTCACTTAACACGAGCAGGAGTCCCGACACCCCCTCCCAAAAAAAACGGCCCCGAGCCCAATAGCTCGGAACCGTTCCGTCACAACATAACCAGCCCCGTCCTTACCGTTGCCGCCTGTCTTTTCACGAAGGTAATCCTTTTACGTCAGTTTTAGAACCTGAAGCTCCCGGTCCTCGACTGTCGCTTGGTAAGCAGGTGTCCAAGTTCGCTTCAGGGAGGATACGTTCGTACCGGCCAACAGGCGCTCCAGCTCCGCCGTCGCTACCGTGCAGGATCGACCCGCCACGCCCTGTACTTGCTCCTCGATATAGCCATCGTTGTTTTGCGTAACGGTAACCGATTTGCCTCCCGTTCCGAAGCTCAGCACAAAGGAAACTCCTTCCGGGCTCTTGTTCTCACGGACTTCCGCATGCAGGCCGGCCTCCATGTAACGTCTGCAGACCTGGTTTACCGCACCGCGGAGATAGGCGGTTTGAACTTCGGACAAAAGCTGTTCCCCCGCGAGATCCAGCTCCTCCCCGGACAGATTGCCGGACTCAAAAACCCCCTGCAGGCCTTCCTCCGTTTCCACAATAATCAGATGAAGCTCGCCTCTCCTACCCGTTAGCAGCTTACCGAGAGATTCCCCGCCGATTCCCAGTTTCTTTTGCAATTCCGTACTGAAGGAATACCATACCTTGTTCTCGGGTTCTAATCCCGTATCGCGCATGGCCCGAAACAGCAGTCTTTTGTCGCGAAAAACCAGGGGAAATGTGGTACTGTGGCTCATCCCGAAATACGCCTCCTTAGAAATCTATATTTCTTCCGACCGTCAACTCATTCACATCCGCGCTATTCGGGGAATGCGTCTGTTCCGGTGCAAGGCTGGCTCTGACCGCATTGTCGGCCGCCCAAGTCCGCATATATCCGATATCCTTTTTGCGGACACGGCTTAACGGGACGGATTGGACGATCGCCCGCTCGATATCCGAGGAAGTCACATCTCCTTCCGGGTGCTTCTCGCTGTTTCTTACAAAAAAGGCTTCCAACAAAGCCTGATTCACGCAGGCCTCGATCTCCGAACCGGTCAAGCGCACTCCATCGCCCAGGTTTGCTTCACCCGACAATTTCACCAGGTTGGCGATATCAAAATGCTCCGGATTTCGGCCAATACGCTTTATGTGAATCCGGAAAATTTCGGCACGCTCCTGCTCGTTCGGCAGATCGACGAAGAAAATCTCGTCGAACCGCCCCTTGCGCAGCATTTCAGGAGGAAGGCTGGCGATATTGTTCGCGGTCGCAAACACAAAGACCGGACTCTTCTTCTCCTGCATCCAAGTCAAAATCGTCCCGAAGACGCGAGAAGTCGTGCCTCCATCGCTGTAATTGCTGCTGGCCAGGCCCGATAATGCCTTCTCGATCTCGTCGATCCACAGAATGGAGGGCGATACGGCTTCACACATCGATAGGGCCAGCCGAATGTTGGCTTCCGAAGATCCGACGTACATCCCGAACACGCGACCGAGATCCAAACGGAGGAGCGGCATTTTCCAGGAAGCGGCCACGCATTTGGCGCTCAAGCTCTTTCCGCATCCCGGAACCCCGACAAGCAGCACGCCTTTGGGCCAGCCTATCCCAAATTTCTCCGCTTCCGGGGTATAGGCCTGCTTACGGATCTCCAGCCACTTTTTCAAATTATCCAAGCCGCCGATGTCGGTCGTCTCCAGTTTTTCCGTGTCCACGTACTCCAAAACGCCGGATTTACGAATGTTCTGCTTCTTTTCTTCCAAAATAAAATCGATGTCGTCCATGGTAATTCTTTTGTGCTGCACGAGCGATTTAGCCAGACAGTTCTCGATTTCGGTCTTCGACAGACCGATCGATGCCCGCCCCAGAGCATCCAATGTGGGTTCCGAGCAATCGATCTGAAGATCATTGCGGTCTCTGTATTGCTGGGCGAACTGGGAAATAATCGTTTTGAGTTCGCTCAGATCAGGATAAGGCATGTCGATGATCGTGACTTCTTTTTGCAGCTCGATGGGAATTTCCATTAAGGGACCTACGATAATCGAATTGGAGGGCATTCTTTCGCGGATATCCTGGGCCAGTTCCTTAAATCGCCGAATATAGACGGGAGAACTGTTCAAATGAGACTGAAGATCCAGCCATACGAACAGGGAGGGCTCCTTGGCCAATTGTTCGGCTTTGGCGATGGCGGTCATGAGATCCACCGTATCGGGATGCACCGGCGTGTTTCCGTCCATAACCAACCCTCTCGTGCACGACCAGGTCAATAACCGTTTGTTCAGTTTACGCGCCAAATCGGCAAGCAGATCGATCGCCCGTTCTTCCTCCAGCGTATTAATGAGAATAACCCCGTACCGGGCACGGATAAGAACCTCAATCTCCTGGATAAATTCATCTTTCGTCATAATCAGGCTCCTGTTTCAAGAATTGGTTTAAATTTAGGAGCTGCGCCGGATCGGGATAGCCGGACAGCCGCAAACGGCTGCCGGACTGCAGCGATACTTCCACCCGCCGTTCCGGCGTCAGCATATGCGGCTCTATGCGGTCCGTAACCAGGATAAGCTGCTTGGAATTCCAAATTTCGCGACAGGGATCGCTTCCCCCTTGATAAGGACCGGCAAGCACCGCGTCTGCCAGCAGAATCGTGGAACGGGCCGCCTCCGAGGCAAAGACCCGTTTTGGAGTAAAACCGCTGAAGATTAATACAGTTCCGGCGTTCACACGCCGGAAAGATCTGATCAGTTCGGAAACCGCCTGCGGCTGTTCCAAGGGCTCCCCTCCGGACAACGTCAGTCCGTCTACAGGCAACCGTCCGAGTTCCTCGCCCAAAGCAACGGGGTCGGCGATACTTGCTGACGGGTCCCCCGCCAGGTGCGTCCCGGGATTGAAGCAGCCCGGACAGCCCAGGCTGCACCCTTGCACCCAAACTACCGCACGGGTTCCCGGGCCGTTGACGAAGCTGCAGCGGTTGATATCATGGACAAATAATTTGCTGTTCACAACCTGCACACATCCTAACCTGTTTACTGCATGAGTTAAAAATCAATAATGCGCTTGCTTGCATGTTCCTCTGTTGGATTCGGCTGTCCCGAGCCCGAAGATGCCCCCTGATCCAGGGAATCAGGACCCTCCACAACAGGAGCGGCTTCGTGCAGGTCCAGATGACGGATAACCGGCCGCGGCTCTCCCTCCGGAAATCTGGGGTGTTCCGGACGAGTCCGCGCTGTCTGCTCCAAGCCCGCCGAGCCCGCGGTTTCCGTGTACACCCGGTCCAAGCCCCGCAGCAGCGACTGAATGAACTGCTCCGGAGAGTCCTGCTGACTCTCCCCTTCCAGCAATAGATTGATCACCGTCTCGTCAGCCAATCTCAAGGTAACGATGACACCCTGCCCGTATTTCCCCTCGCCAATTATACTGAGGCCGACAATTTCCCGTAGCCGGAGCTCATACCGGGTCCCGACCTCCGGCGAAGCCATAACGATGACGATTAATCGGTCCGGCGTCAGGGCCAACACTTTGGCGCCCTCCGAAACCTTGGACCAATCCTCAAAATCCTTATACAACGACGTGATCAACTCTCCCTCTTGGATAATTCCAAGCTCCTCGAGCTCAAACAGGCTGGCATCGTCAATCTCGGTATGCAGTTGGATTCGGCGCTTCACCAGCACTTGAAGCGCAATGATGCCGCCGATGGCCGTTACAACCGTATAACCGTTGAAATAGTCCATCATCCAAGAACCGATGAGCAGCAGAAATAAAACCCACTGACCGACTGTGATATAGGTTCTTTTACTTTGCGCGGACATCCGGTAATACCAGAAGCCTTTTCCCGGTCTGTAAGGGGCAAGAGTGCCTTGAATTTGCTGATTCATTTTAATTAGGGCAAATACGCTGGCAACAAGTATAAGCACACATAAAATCCCCATGAACCATTCTCCATCGGAGACAGCAAAAAATAATCCCAGAAACCACAATGGCGACCCAAAAACAATGATTCTCCGCTTTGTTTTCATTTGTTTTACTACATCGTTGTCATCCATTTTCCATACTCCTTCAGCTATTTATATATGTTGAACTTAAGCTTTACCAATAGGCAAGAGTGTGAAATGATTCTGGAGAAGTGGAAACGTTCGCCTTTGTGACCGGATTTCTACCTTTTCTGGTTTGAATTAATAGGGAAATTTGGGAACAACAGCGATCGGAAGAACATTTCACACGGCTGCCTTACATGTAAATCAAGAGTTCAACTTATATAGACAAATTACGATCCATTTCGCCACCTAACCCCCATTTTCCTGCCTGATACGCGTTTGCCTGCCGCCTCATGTCCGGCCTGGACGTGTAAAGGCGATCCCGGGACAAACCGCTCGGGACCGCCTTCTGTTTCTCAAAACTTATACCGGGAAAAACCCTTTCCCGTCACAACATATCCAGCCCCGTTCCCCGCATACGTAAAATGGTCATCTTCCGGAACCCGGATCGTATACTTGGCTTGCAGGGTGACCGGGTCAAGCACATAGCGGCCGGAACCCGTTAAGTTCAACTCCACGGTGCCGTCCTGAAGCAAATCCAAAGTGATGAAATAAACGGTTTGGGCCGGAATGGCGGCCGATTTGACCAAACCCTTGGCGTTAAAAAGAGATAATTTCCCGTTCGCATACACGCCATACACATTCCCGAGCGAGGCAACTTCCGCGTTGCCGGCGATATCCCGCCCCCACAGCAGCTTTCCGGTTGGGCTGAAGCCAAACAGACGGTTGCCCGTTTTCGGCAAATTCGCGCGGACCAGAACGGTTCCGTCGGCAAGCACCTGGTCAAAGCCAACCTCGGCATAAGATTGCGCCGGAAGTTGGTGTACAAACACTCGCTTCAAAGCAGCATCCAGGGCCTCGATCCGCGAGCCTTTGCCTCCGCCGTAGTTCGTTTGAAGCAAAACCCGGCTGCCTTTGACTATAACGTTCCCTTTGTAGGCCAAGCTTTTAAGCCGTGTTCCGTTCTTGTCGATCAGCGTCAACGAACCCCCCGTGTAATTGCCGAGCGTGTCCATCTTTCCCCTGGAGGCAAAAACCAAATTTCCGTCGGCGAGCCTAAACAAATATCCGTCCTTGCTGGAAAAGTTCAGGGTCCACTTTCTTTTCCCGTCCGGTCCCACGGCATAAACCTGGGTCCCCGCCGGAGAAAGGTTGTCCGTAAACGTCACGTACACCGTCCCATCCGGGGATACCAGAAACGGCTGCGCTTCGCGAACCATCGAGGTTCCCGGGTCCGCAAAGTTGGCCGACCATTTCAATTTCCCGGTTCCGGTGTCAAAAGCTTTCAACGTATCCACAACCCAAACTTTCGTTTGCGTGAGATGCTCCTCTTTGGTATGCAGATATACCGTGTTCAGCTTCGGAACCTCGAATGGCTCCTCTTCCACGCCTCCCGACTCTCCCACGACGTCCGGTTGGCTCCATTGCGGCTCGGGCAGTTTGTTGATCACCCCGGCCGCGTCGGCTTTGGCCTCCGCCGGATGGACCGTTATCGTCGCCCCGATGCCTCCCGTCAGCAGTAATACGGCAAGACAGCCTTTAAGCAGTTTTGTTTTCACGATGATCCTCTTCCTTCCGTTGCTAGCCTCTAATCCATGTCTACTCTACTACCATACTCCCTGACTCGGGTCGCAACAAGAGGGTAACCCCCCATACTCAAGGCCGATTGGTATATTGACAAAATATCCCTACCCCTGCTATGTTGGCGTAATACCCTTCTGCAAAGAGGGGTCATAATTAAAGGAGTGTTTTGACTTATGTTCAAACCCTTTTTTGAAGAATTTCTCTCCCAAGCCCGGGAAAAAATCAGCACAGACTCCCGGTTTGTAGGCCTCCTTGCAGGCGGCTCCCTCATGACCGGAACGTTGGATGAATTCAGCGACTTGGATTTAATTGTGGTCTTTGATGCCGCATACCGGGAAGAAATCTTCGAGGAGCGGTTGCATTACGCGAAAAGTTTGGGACCCTTGCTATCCGCCTTCACGGGAGAACATGTCGGTGAGCCCCGGCTTTTGATTTGCCTGTATGATTTCAGAGGCCGGCTTCTCCATGTGGACCTGAAGTTCGTCTCCGTCCCCGAGCTGGCGGACCGGATTGAAGACCCGGTCATTCTTTGGGAAAGAAGTGACGAGGTCAAAAAAGTGTTGCTAGACACACCCTGTCGTTCAGAAACTATAAATATACAGTGGATGGAGGACCGGTTCTGGGTGTGGATTCACTATTGCGCCACCAAGTTGGGACGAGGCGAGCTATTCGAGGTGATCGACAACCTTGCTTTCATCCGAAGCTCCGTCCTTGGTCCGCTCATCCAGGTGAAGAACGGAAAACTCCCTCGCGGACTCCGGAGATTGGAGCAGTTGTACAGCGAGCAGGCGAACCGGTTAAGAGACACCCTCCCTGCTCATACTCCGAAAAGCTGCTATCAGGCTATAAAGGCATCCATTAGGATTTATTGCGAATTGCGTCAGGATTATCCCGAACTGGAGCTTCGTCTTGATGCGGAGGATAAGGCCGTCGCTTACCTGGACCGCGTCTTTGAATCTCTCGCCTTGTAGACACTTTATCGGTACACGCCAAAAAGCGTCCCTGACTGCCGTCGAACAGTCAGGGATTTGGACCTTGAATCCTTTGCCGGGAAGCATCCCAGCGCCACTCGGGCATCCGCCCTTGCAGATGTACGCCTCCATACCATTCGTCTATCCCCCGCCGGGCGGCGGCATCCTCTTTTCCATTCAGTACTTGATGGCCGAACTCGGTGATCTCCAAAATACCCTCGCGGAGCGCCTCCGCATCTTGTCCGGAACCGTAACCGGGAAAAGCCGGTACTCCGCGAATCTTCAGCAGCGGACAGGGCTCTAAGGACATGCTTCTGAGAATATGCCAATACTGCAAATCGCCCATCCCGAAAAAAGAGAGCCGATCCCCGACCAGCCTGAACAATTCGAGCGGCCGGTTCACCCCGTCACGAATGGACTGCAGCGTTGTTTCCTCCACGATCCCGAGACCGTTTTTGACGGAGGGGTACCTTTCCAAATGAAGCCGAAAAGCTTCTTTCGCGAACGGCAGGACGGAAGTATCCCGGTCCAGCAGTTCCTGCAAGCGCACAGGACCGGGAGAGGTATAGGCCTCCCAAAATTCCGCGCCCAGCTCCAATTGTTCGGTCCCGACCGGCGTCCAAGTTCCCGACATGGCCCCCAACTGCTCGGGAGTAAGCTGTCCCAAACCCCGAAATCCCTCGATCCCCGGATATTCTCCGATACAGAGCAAGCTAAGCTTGGTACGCCCCAAGTCTTGCCCGGAGAAACGAGACAACAGATAGCACAGCATCGTTTGATCGAAAAGATCGTGCTCAAACCACAGGACTACCTCTTCATAGTTTCGAACCTTCTCCAGGACTTTTTCCTGCGCTTCGCTGATCCGTATATACTCGGCGCCGGGAATGCCCAAAGTTTCTTCCAAATAACGCGCCCGCCGATCCCGGCTCCCCGCTTCTTCCGGCCTCGCAAAGACAGGGCCGTGCGTATAAATCTCCCGCCATACCAGAATGTCGCCTTGAACGCCTCCCTGCCGCAGCTTTTGTTCCACTACATGGCCATTTACGAGATGAAGCACGCTTCTTCCTCCTTCGTACAGCTGATGATATACGGAGACCGGATCGGCCACGGGGAGAGTGCCCCTTAGCTTTTTTCGGGCATCGTAGAGTCTTTTCTTGAGAGCGGACACCGAGGTCCCCGTAAAGGCGGAAATCTCCTGCAAAGAATATCCCTGAAAATAAAACAGCTGAACCGCCAGGCGCATCGGTGCCGTCAAGGCGGCGAGGGAATCGCGGACCGACTGCTGAAGCTCCCTTTGTATAACCGCTTCCGATACCCGATCGGTTCGGAGAACCGCCTCGTCCGCTTCCTCATAAGGCACCGCCCGGACCCGCTTGCGGCGGAGAATCCGGTAGCACTGCCGGAGAACAATCGTTTTGAACCAGCCCGGAAACGCTTCGGCGGCCGTCAACCTGTCCAGGTGGAGAAAAGCCTCCGTAAACGCCTCCTGCACCGCATCCTCCGCCAATTGGCGGTCCTTTAACTTCCCATAGGCCACCGCCTTTGCCATGGCGGTATAATGCCGGACAATCGGCTCAAAGGCCTCTTTGTTCCCCTGTTTGGCCTTTTCTATATCTTCTGGCATCAAGGCTGTCCGCTCCTTTTTCTCCGTACTCAATATAGAAGTGCCCATGGAGCCCTCCGAGGTTACCTAAGTTTGTTTGTCCGGACGTCCTCAAGGGGGCAGCCCCTTGTCCGCACGGGCGGCTTGCTCCAGGTAGGCTTGTCAAGGACCGGGCCGAATGAACCGAGCGCTTCAGTATGGCATGGCACGAAAGTAGTCTCCCTCAAGTTTACATCATCAGGAGCACCGCGGCCATTAGGCCATTTAGGGCCTGCGCCCGCCACATTAGCGCCCTTTTGGGGCGCTATTTCGGCCCGATTCGGCTCCGCGGGAAAAATAGCGGTGAAAGAAGGTCTTATTGGACGGGTGCAGGCCCCGAAATCAGGGTTTGGCCCGCTTTTCCTCACTAAAAGTCACTTGCGTTGCATTAACCCTGACAGATGATTACAACGGAGCTTGATGCCTTAATCGCTTTTAAAGAACTTCGCAAAAAAGTAGAGGCCTTTACAAACAAGTACAGGCCTTTACAAACAAGGTTCTGCAGTTGGGAAGTCTAACGGCCGTGAGAGCCGTTATGTTGCGATTGAATCACGTATTGGGATTCTAACGGTCGTGTGGACCGTTATTTACCTTCATTTTGACCAAAACAGCCATGCTTATATGAAATAGGGGCCGTGGCGGCCGTTAGAATTTGGATTCAGCGCAAACCGGGCAAATAACGGCTATGGCGACCGTTAGCATGGTTTAGAGGGGGAGACGACGATCTAAGTTCGACATGTTGCTTGCCGAAGCGGCGGATTGGCCCCAAGTGGGCAGCATCAAGGAAGGTTTGATGCAACCTCATTGCCTCAAAGTCGGCTATTCCCCCCCCGTCCAGCCGAATTCGCCAAAACAGCGCCGCATAAGGCACTTATTCACCTGCCCGGCTTTCAAAGGGAAGGTTACTAGGACGCTTTGCTTGCGGTGATAGAATCGTTCTTCAAAAAAGAGGCCGGTCCGCGGCAACGCCGCGAATCCAGCCTCTTTAATTCAACCTTCTGTCCCCGCTCCATCCGGTGCGGACATGCTTGCCCCATCGCCGGGGTTAACCCCGCCTTCAGGCGGAACCCCGCCCTCCGGAGGCGTTCCCCCGTTCGGGGCCGTGCCGCCGTCCGGTCTCATGCCGCGGCCTCCGCCGCCGGGCCCCCGGCCCGCGGTATTGCCGGTCGTCACGCCCGATTCGTTCAGCCAGGTGGTCACGCTGTCGGTGATCTCAAACGCCACGACCTTCGACCCGCCCGTCGTTGTACCGCCGGTGAAAAGACCGTCCGTTCCGGTACCGGCCGGCGTTCCGCCGGTATACAGCGTGTAGGCGCCCTTTTTCATCTCCGGCGTGCTGATGACGACGGTTTGATAATTTTTTGCGGGCGCAAGGGTCAGGATCGTCTTTCCTTCGCCATCCTCCAGGCGAACCGGCGTACCCGCCTGCTGTACCTGCGAAAAGCTCATGGCCACCGAATATTGGCTCGACCCGTCGGACGGCGCCTGGGCCATGCCGGAGCTTCCTGCGGCGGCCAGCGTTCCGCCGCTGATCTCAAAGGTGCCGTCGTAATCCAGCGTGCCGTTGCCGCCGGAAGTCGGCCCGTTCACTACGACCGTACCGCCGCTCATTGCGATCGAGCCGTTCGCATCGAGGCCGTCTCCATCGGCGTCGACAACCAAGCGGCCCCCGCGGATCGTCAGCAGGTTCGAGCCCGACCCGGTCTCGCTGAACTGGTCTTGCTCCGGACGCCCGTTCGCCGACGTACTGTCGTTTCCGCCCGCCACGTTGACGCCGTCATCGGAGGCCTTTACCCGAACTTCGCCCCCGGCCATCGTGATGTTTGCCCCTTCGACGCCTTCATAGCTCTTCTCGATCTCCACTGTCCCGCCGGAGATGAAAACCAGAGCGTCCGCGTGAACGCCGTCGTCTCCGGACGCAATCTTCAACTCGCCGCCGCCCAGGCCCACATTGCCGTTGCCGTGCACGGCATCATCGGCGGAATCGATCGCGAAGCTGCCGCCGTTCACGCTGATGTCCGCGCCGGCCTTCAGCCCCTTCGCGCTGGTTGACTCCGTCTCGGCCGTCGTCTCGGCAGCAGTATTCGCCGCGGCGGTGTCGGTACCGGCTTTCGCCGCAGTGTCCGCCCCGCTGCCGCTCCCGGCCGCGGTTCCACCCGCCGCATCGGCCGCCGTCTTGCTCCAAGGGCCGCCCGGCCCCTGCTCCGGCGTCTTGACTTCCCCGTTCGCGTTTCCTCCCCCGGTCACGACATCAAACGCGCCGCCGTCAACGACCAGGGATGTCTCGGCCTGGATACCATCGTTGCCGGCTTCCACCTTAAACGTGCCGCCGGCGATAGCGACGAAACCTTTGGCGGCATCCTCGTCATTCGTCGATTTGATCCCGTCGCCGCCCGCCTTGACGGTGATGCTGCCGTCCTGGACAGCGACCATATCGCGTCCCATGATGCCGTCGTCCGCAGCCTGCACTTCCAGGGTGCCTCCGGCAATTTTCAAATCATCCTTACTGGCGATGCCGTTATTGTAATTCCCCGTGACCGCAAGCTTGCCGGTTCCGTTAATCGTCAAATCGGCCTTGCTGAACAACGCGGCATTCGGCTCATCCGTAGAGGCGTCGGGAAAGACATATTTCTCTCCGTCGGTGATGACATTTTCCGAGCCGTCCGCCAAAGTAATGATCGCCTTGCCCGCTTGCTTCACATAGATCGGAGCGCTGTCGCTGTCGTGAATGTCCACCCCGTTCAGCACCAGCCGGACATCCCCTTTATCCTGCACATCCACCACAATCTGCCCCTCACTCAGCTTTCCGCTGAGCACATAGGTCCCCGCGGCCGTGATCGTCACGGCCCCGTCCTGGAACACCGCCCCCGAACCACCGCTGATCTCAGCGGCGGTCCCGTTCAGCCGGATCGCCGTCGAGCCTTCCGCGCTCCAGTCCGCCGCCGTGTCCTCCGCCTCAAAAGTGACTTTGTCGGCCACATGAACATTGGCGAATTCCGTTCCAACGGCCGCGCTTCCAGCCGTGGCCGTCCCGCTCGACGTCCCGTCCCCACTCTGACCTGCGGATGCCGATCCGCAAGCGGACATAAGCGCCAAGCTCAACAACAAGATCCCCAGTTTACTGCCCAACTCAAACCTCTTCATGTTTATCCATCCTTCCGTTTTCGTTTTTTAATCAGTAATCGGCCGCCGTCGGGCTCATCGTCAGTGAAATGTCCAAATTCCCGTTGCGGCAGCGAATTTCATCCAGAAACTGCTTCTGGTTCGTCAAGTGATCGATCGAGATGGCGTACACCAGTTCATACAAACTGCCAAGCTCGGTCGTTCTGATTTTCTTTAGCTCATACTCGACGGCATAGTTGTTGAAAACTTCTTCGAACGCTTCCTCGTACCCCAAATTCTCGGGAATTGTCACTTTCAGCACCTTCTGCAGTGTCTTCCTCGCTCCGAAATTGAACCGGTTCAGCACGAACATCAGCAGGCACAAAATCAGGGTGAACAGCACGGCGTACCCGAACGATCCCACGCCGCAGGCCAGCCCCGCCGCCATGGTAAACAGCACGTAGGAGATATCCTTCGGGTCGCCGGGGGCGCTTCTGAACCGGATGATGGAGAAGGCTCCCGCCAGGCTGAAGGCTCTGGCGACATTACTGCCGATGAGGAGAATAATGATGGCCACGATCGAGGGCAGCAGCACCATGGTAAGCGTAAAGTTCTGCGAGTACCCTTTCGGATTGGTCCTCATGTAGGTAACGCTGATAATGCCGCCCAGGACGATCGCAAACAGGATCGTTAATACCGCATTCGTGAAACTAAGTTCCGTGTTAATGAGAGATGTACTAAAAATTGAATCAAGCATAGATTCTTCGCTCCTTTTCCGATTTACCGTTTTTCAGCATTTTTTTGTACTCGTTGCCGTATTTGGAGAAGCTGGTCCGGTACATCCGATGCTCCGAGAGCATTTGGGCCAGCCAAAGCGGAACCGTCTTCTCCGCCTTCACTTCCATCAGCCATAATCCTTCGTCCACAAGCGGCTCCCCGTAGGAGCCCTGCTCCAGCTTAAGGTCATAACGCCGGCTCCGCATATTCGTGTCGAAGGTAATGCGCAAATCCCGGCTCTTTTTGCAGAATAGCGCCTTCCGGTCATAGGCCAGGTATACTTTCGGCTCCAGCTCATACCGCTGCAAGAAGTATGTAATTTCATGCAGAACCTGCCTGTTCATATAATCCCTGTACTCCGGCTCAATCCCGGTGCGGACGAACTCGTAGGCTTCATTCAGCCGGAGCGCCGTCCTCCTTTTGTTGACCAGCCCGAACACCTTTTTCTTGATCTCCAGATAGACTTTCGCGTCTTGTTCGGGAACCCCGTAGGCTCGCAGCCGCAGCTTTTCCTTATATTTGGGCTTCGCCAGGCTGGTGCGGATCAGCGAATCCTGCTTCGTATCAAAATACAGGTTGCTGATCGAGTAGAACCCGTGTTGCCGGTTGTACTCGTCCGGTTCCATATAATCCAGCAGCGCGGAATAAATCGTATGATAGGCTTCCGTATCCAGCAGATATTTGTTTTCATACCGGTTGAAGACTTCAATCGCCATTGCACCCAGTCCTCTCTATTTGTTCTTAGCCAAACGGCCGTCCGCCGTTCTGATGTCTGTATCTTAGCCCTCGAACCTTTAATGAATCTTAAACGATTTTACACAGCGCTAATAAAAGTTAGATTAAGGTTGATTAAAGGTAATCCTGTTATAATGGCTTCATTAAAAAGAACGCTGCGTGCAGGGGATGACAGACGATGAGAATATTGATAGCGGAAGATGAAGTTCATTTGGCGGAAGCCTTGACCCAAATTTTGAAGAAACACAATTATTCGGTCGATGCCGTCCATGACGGCCAGTCAGGGCTGGACTATGCGCTCAGCGGAATTTACGATTTGCTGCTGCTCGACATCATGATGCCCGAGATGGACGGAATCAGTGTTCTGAGAGCCCTGCGGGAAGAGGGTAACTCAACCCCGGTGATTTTGCTTACAGCCAAAGGGGAAATCTCCGATAAGGTAATGGGCCTCGATTACGGGGCTGACGATTATATCGCCAAGCCTTTTTCTACTGAGGAACTTATGGCAAGAATCAGAGCCGCGCTGAGACGAAAAGGGGAGGTGCTCCCGGAGGATGCCATGAAGTTCGGGGATATCGAGCTGAGCACAGCCACTTTGAAGCTGACATGCCAGGGGAAGGAGATCAAGCTGAACTTAAAGGAATTCGAACTGCTGGAACTCCTGATGGCGCGCAAGCAAGCCGTGACGTCCAAGGAGCAGATCATCGAAAAGCTGTGGGGCTTCGATTCCGAGGTGGAGCATAACAATGTCGAAGTGTATATTTCTTTTTTGCGAAAAAAACTGACTTTTCTGAATTCGGCGGTACGCATCGGCACCATTCGGGGCGTAGGCTATGTGCTCGAGGTGACGGCCTGATGTTTAAGAAGCTGCGGAACCGGTTTTTGCTCCTGAATTTGATCACGATTTCAGTGATGATGCTCGTCGCCTTCGCTTCGATTTATACGATTACGTACCGGGATGTCCGTAACGACATCCAGATGGAGCTGCACCGGGTCATGGATTTGTCTCAAAAAGAAAACGGAAAAAACGGCCGCTTCCGTCGGGACGATGCCTCCGGCATGATGCCGCCCGGAAACCGGGGGACGATGGATTCAGGACCTGCGGATACGCTTCTGCCGGATGGCGGGAACGCGCAGGCGGAGCGCTCGGTCTCCTTTGCGCTGCAGACCGACGCCTCCGGAACACTGATCTCCTGGGAGTCCAAATTCGATTTTGATCAGACGTTCTATGAATCCGCCCTTCGGAAAGCCGTATCCATGAACAAGGGGACCGGACAATTCAAGCTGGACGAGAGCACCTGGATTTTTACGGCAAGGCCCCTGATGGGAGGCGGACAGGAGTTGGTCTTCCTCGACATTACCGCCCGTCAAGGCATCCTGACCAATTTGATATACACGTTCGCTGTTGTCGGTTTGGTAATGCTGGTGGCCCTGTTCTTCGTCAGCCGCTATTTCGCCAACCGGTCGATTCGGCCGGTTCGGGAAGCCTTCGACAAGCAGAAGCAGTTTATCGCCGACGCCTCCCATGAGCTGAAAACGCCGCTGTCCATCATCAACACGAATGCCGATGTGCTGCTTGCGGCCGGGGAGGACACGATTCGCAGCCAGGCCAAATGGCTCCATTACATCAAGTCGGAAACGGAGCGGATGACCCGGCTGACCAATGACTTGCTGTATTTGACCGAGATGGAAGGTTCCCGGGATAATCCGTTGTTCACTAAATTCGAGTTGAGTGAAGCGGTGGAGACGATTATTTTGACGATGGAAGCTGTCATCTTCGAAAAGGAACTGACCCTCGATTATGACATCGAGCCGGCAATCACGGTATACGGGAACCGGGAGCAGTTCAAGCAGGTGGTCATGATCCTTTTGGACAACGCCATTAAATATACGAACCCGCAAGGCAAAATCGCCCTGACCTTAAAAAAGCAGCATAATGAAGCGGTTCTCGCGGTGCACAATACCGGAATCGGGATTGCCCCCGAGCATCTGGACCGGATTTTTGACCGGTTCTACCGGACCGATCCTTCCCGGGCGCGCAAACAAGGCGGCTACGGGCTGGGTCTGGCGATCGCCAAATCGATCGTAGAGCAGCACAGGGGGAAAATATACGCGAAAAGCGTTCCGGGCGAATCGGCCTCGTTCTTTGTTCGCCTTCATCTTTTATGACGCTCCAATTCCGTCAGCCTTTAATAAGGGCTGGCGGAATTTTTTCGTGCCCAGGAATGAAAAGCTGCCCCAAGAGTAAGGTTTTTGAAGCAGCGTATTCTCATTTTCTCCTATTACGACGTCTGATGAGGCACTAAACAGCGTTGTAAAGGGTTCTTTGCACACTCTTGACCTGTAACTCATGGTTTGGTTCGAATTAAAAGGAATTCTTCCCGTTAATTTGGTGCGTATGCGGCTGCAGAGGCGAATTAGCTGGAAAACTTCCCGCTAATTCGACTGAAATTGTGTATTTCGGCCATTGGGCTGCGAAATAGATGGAGCTTTTCCAGCTAAATCCGATCCAAGAGCCCAGAGCGGTACATTAATGGGAGATTTTCCTGTTAATGGATAGACTCTGACGGGGGCGCTTTATATCTACAATTGTGGGTGTTGGCAATCTATCTCCGAAACCATTTCATAACTTTGCCCAACGCCAATTCTTTAGTTCAACCTACATAGTACCCCATCAGCCCATCGTACCGCAGCTACTGCCCGGCTTTCGAAGGGAAGCGGGCCCGCCGAAAAGGGACAAGGTGTTGGCCTAAATATAGAAGAAGTCTGGATATTTTGTTCCAAACAGAAAGAAATACGGTTGTGCAGGAGTTCTATGCAAAACAAGGTTGTCTAATGGGGCACTAGGTCTTCAGGGGGGGAGTGCAGCAGGAAACTGTAAGCGGTTTACAAAAAAACTTGTCCTTTTTTTCAGAAAATCGCTTGAAATTTGAACTTCTCCTGCCGATAACAGCTAAGTGGAGTCTTACCGAATACCCAAGACATTTTGCAGGAAAATCCACAAGCATAGGATTCCAGTCCCATTTGCAAATAGAGGACATTGCGCAGAATTCCGAGAGTAACCGCGTAGGGCCCCGGAACTATCATAGGGGAGGAAGTTTTTGCATGAGCCTGAAACTTAAGCAAAAAATGATCATTCTGATTTGTCTATTGCTGCTGTTGAGCTTGGGCGCCGTGTCTCTGATCAGCTATAACAGCGCGACTACACTGCTTCAGAACAGTATCAAGCAGGAAGCCCAGTTGACCGCAGCGAACCTTGCTTCGGAAATCAATCATTTCATCGATTCCGAGATCGCCAAAGTCGAATCCATCGGCAAACTGATCACAGGGGACAAAGAGCAGGATCTGAAGCTGATTCAGAAGGCCCAGGAACAGAACAAGGAATTTGAAACCTTCTTTTTTTCCTACGATTTGACCGGTAAGAACGTTGTCAATTTCCTTGGTGAAACCACAGATGTCTCCGATCGCGTCCACTATCAGGAAGCGGGCAAAGGCCTAGGAAAGATCGTCGTTTCCGAACCCGTCGTCTCCAAGCGCACGAAGAACAACATCGTAACCATGATTATTCCTTTGATGAAGGACGGCAAGCAGTACGGGTATATGGGATCGACTCTTCCGATCAACGCCGTGCAAGAATCCGTATCGTCACAGAAATACGGCAAAAATGGCTATGCTTTTCTCGTGAGTAAAGCCGGCAAGTTTCTCTGGCACCCCGAAAAGGAATTGGTTTTGACCAAAACAGTGCAGGAGCAAAATGTTCCCGAAATCGTTAAAGCATACGAAAGCGCTCTGCAGGGAGCCGCCGGGATTTTTAAATATCAAAAAAACAACGCTGATTATTCCGCCGCCTATGCGGCGACGACCTACAAATGGGGCGTCTTCGTCACCGCTCCGACCGATGAACAATTCTCGCCGATTTCGGAATTGACCCAGAAGTTGCTGATCACTTCCCTTATCGTTCTCACGGTAGCGTTTGTGCTCGCCTTCCTGTTCACGGTCCAACTGACCCGGCCGATTCAGAAGCTGAACGAGGTTGTCAAAGATGTCGCTCAGGGCGACCTGACGAAGAATATCCTAGTCCACGGTAAAGATGAAATCGCCGTTCTTTCCGCGGATTTCAACCAGACGGTCTCCCATCTCAAGCATCTGATCGAAGGGGTGACCGAAACATCGAATCAGGTCATGAATGTGACGGAATCGGTATCTCACGGGGTCGACAGAACCAAACAAAGCGTCAACGTCATCGGCAGCTCGATTCGCCAAATTTCCGACGGTGCCACGACGCATGCGGCAAGCGCCGAAGAGATTTCCCAATCCATGCGTGAAATGGCCGGAGGCGTCGTGAAAATCGCCGAATCTTCCTCACAGGTCTCGGAAGTGGCCCAGCAAGCGGCCAGCCATGCCGAAGAAGGCTCCGCGGTCGTCGAGCAGGCGGTCCATCAAATCCGCAGCATCGGCGTCGGAACCGACAAGGTGGGCGAAGCCATCGAGCGTCTTCATGGCCGTTCCCAGGACATCGTGGAAATTCTCAACATCATTACCGATATTACAAAGCATATCAATCTCCTGTCCCTCAACGCTTCCATTGAAGCGGCCAGAGCGGGCGAGCATGGGCGCGGCTTCGCGGTCGTTGCCGAAGAAGTCAAAAAATTGGCGGAGCAGTCCAGCAAGTCCACGGAAGAGATTGCCGAGATTATCAACGAAATTCGGGATGAGGCGCAAAATGCCGTTCAGGTGATGAACGATAACCGGAACGACGTAAAGACCGGAATCGCGTATATCGAAAATGTTCGCGAGAAATTTGCAAACATCCTGGACGTTTCCCGTAACGTCGCCGAGCACATTCTGGAGGTCACCGCGGCTTCCCAGCAAATGTCGGCCGGCTCGGAAGAGGTTAGCGCTTCGGTAGAAGAAATGAAATCGATCGCCCAAATGACGTCCACGGATGCCCAGAGTGCGGCACAGGCCGCGGAGGATCAAATCCGCTCCATGGAGGAGATCACCTCGTCTGTTCAACACCTGCAGGACGTCGCTCAGGAACTGCGCACCGAATTGTCCAAATTCAAAATTTAATTATCCCTTCCCGGATACCCGATAGCAAGTACAGCATGAACGACTTGAAAGGGGGGATGCCATACAAGAAACGTGTATGGCTATGGCTGCTGCAAGAACGCAACAAAGTGATTAGACACCATGTCACCGAAAGCCCGCGATTTGGCAGGCTTCGCAAAAACACAGAAAAGAATCGGAGGAGAATTTCATGATGAAAAATTGGAAAAAAGTATTAGTTGCCGGCGCATTGACGCTATCTCTGGTAGGTACCGGTTATGCAGGACACGACCTGATCGCCGCACAGCACGTATCGGCCGCATCCGCCGCAACCAATGCGCCGGGACAAGAGAAGAAAGCCGCTGTCTCCCAATTGGATAAAATTATCGAGAGAGGCTACATCCGCGTGGGGATGACCGGGGACTACAAACCGTTTACATACTTGAACCCAAAAACGAATGAATACGAAGGTTATGACGTTGACGCCGCCAAAGAACTGGGTAAAGACCTTGGCGTAGAAGTTCGTTTCGTTAAAACGACGTGGTCTGACATGATGAAAGACCTGCAAGCGGACAAATTCGATATTGCCGCGGGCGGCGTAACCCGCAACACAGCCAGACAAAAAACCGCCTATGTTTCCCAAGGCTATGTAACTTTCGGTAAAGCGCCTTTGATCCGCGCCGAAGATAAGGACAAATACAAAACGCTGGAAGACATCAACAAGCCTTCGGTACGCATCGGCGTAAATCCGGGTGGAACCAACGAAGTATTCGTACGTCAGCACCTGACGAACGCGAAAGTAACCGTTGTGGAGAACAACCTGGACATCCCGCACCTGGTCGCTGACGGCACTTATGACGTGATGATTACCGACACGGTTGAAGCCATGACTTATGCCAAAGCGGATTCCAGACTGTATGCCGCATTGACGGACAAACCGTTCACCAAAAGCGAAAAAGGCTACATGATCCCGCGCGGCGATTTCGTATACGCCAGCTACCTGGAAATGTGGATGGACGAAATGAAGCTGCAAGGCAAATTCGACGCCCTCTACAAAAAATGGATGGAATAATCCTTTATTCGGATTATTGAATCAGCCTCCTCCGTGGACCCGCTTTAGCGGTCCCGGAGGTTTTTTTGTATAAGAAAACGCGGCTATTTCTTTCGCGGAAATGGCTTAACGACCGTTAGATCCCCGGCACCCGCATAGCCTGGCCGCCGCATAAGGCCTTTAAGAAGTTAATACCCCGCTTGTCCGTCGGATCTTTCTCGGCGAGGAAAAATGTGCTAAACTAGAGATCAACGAGTTAGTTATCTGTATAACTCAAAAAACAAAAGGAGGAGTTTCCGACGATGGCCAGGCCCAACATGGTAACGAAACAAGACCTCATTCATTCCGCCGAGCGGGTCATTCAGGAAAAGGGGCTCGATAAGCTCACCTTCAAAGCGGTTGCCGAAGGGGCCCATGTAACTCAAGGTACCGTTTATTATCACTTTAAAACGAAGGAACAATTACTGTTCGAGGTCGTGCAATCCCTTTGCGACCGATCCTGGGAGAACACGGAGCGAACGCAGTTAAACCAGGGTCATGCCAAGGAATCGATAGATCGACTTTTGGAAGGGGCGCTTCAACGCTGCACGCCCGACTCGATGTATCATACTTTATTTTACTCGCTGGTCGTCCTTAGCCTGCAAAACCCGCCGATGCGGGAGCGATTGAGCGAGCTGCTTCAAACAGAAAATGCCCATGTTACCGCACTGCTCGAGCGGCTTCTGCCCGGATCCGGTCTCACGGGCAAATCATTGGAGTACCGGGCCGTCATTATCAATGCGTTGATTGACGGACTGGCTCTCCAATCCTTGGTCAACCCGCAATTTCCGGCTCGGGAGATCTATAGCGAGCTGTCCCAAGTTCTTCTCGCCACGATCCCCGAGTCTACCAACAAAATTAACGAGTAGGAGGTACGTTTATGCGGTTCTATGCGTATTCCGGAATTCTGCTGTGGCTGGCCGCCACCCTTCTCTTCCGCTTCTGGGGAGGCGAGCTCATTCAGCCCGGCACGATCCTGATTTGGTTGTCTTTTGGCCTCATTATTCCAGGGATTCCTTTGCTCATGCTTGCTCTTTTCAGGTTTTGGGGCACGGCTCCCCAAGACCGTCCCAAAGCCGCTTTGCTAGTCGCCGTGCCCGGCATGCTGCTCGATTTGTTGACCCTAATGTTCCACGGTTACGTTTTCCCCGGCATTTCCGATGCGCATTTGCATCTCTTTTTTGTCTGGCTGATGTGGGCCTACGCACTGATCCTGCTGGCCGGACTGTATCTCTCGCGCCGGACGGCCAAAGCGGTTTAACGGCCCCGGGTCAGGCGAGGCCTTCTAACGCGGCGGAAACTACACCGATCTAGATCCAGAAGCGGGGCTTCTCTTCCGTCTCCAGCCTAGGCATGGGAGGCCAACTCCTGCTTCAAGCGATCCAACTGGCGGAGATGATGCCGGTAATGCATGGGGACGAGAGCAAACCACTCTCCGGCGGTTAAGACGCCAAAACGCGGATGCGCAACTCCCTGCCGCAGGGATGCGCCCGCGAGCGCCGGCTCGAGTTCCCCCATACGCACGACCACCCGGTTCAGCCCCTCCACCAAGGACTCCTTGCTCTCCGGCGCCTTGGGGGTATACTGCGGGGATGGCGGTACTTGGATCCGAATCGGCGGGAACTCGCCTTGAGCGAACACCGCGTTCCCTTCCTTCGTTAATCCGGCGGGCGCCAAGGCGGGATCCGCGGTTCCCCGCAGGCAAGTTTCGGCATTGGCCAAGTGCATATAGAGCGCCGATTGGATCAAATGCTGGTACATCTGTCCAAGCGACCAACCGCCATCCTCCGGTTTTTGAAGCAACTGCTCCATCGTGAATCCGTCCAGTTCACGGATGTAACCGTCGACCAGGGATTCGAAACGAAGCAGAATTTCTTTAGTAGAGTTCATATTCAAGTTCAAGAGAGATGCAGCTCCTTTAATTGAGATGATCCCACTATACAAAAGCGCTACTGACAGCAGTATGTCAGTAGCGCTTTAACAAGTTTTCGGCTTCCTCACGGACCCGCTTGCGCAGGGATTCCGGCTCCAGCACGACCACACCGGCTCCAAAACCCAGCAGCCAGGGCAGCAATTCCTCGGGTTGGCGGACCCGGAAGGTCACGTGGAGGCCGTCCGGCAGTTCTTCCTCCGCCTCCCAATAATAATTGCGGGATTCCCTTACCCTGTCGGCCGCTCCGGGGTTCACCCGGATTCGAATCCGCAGATTACGGTCGTCGGGCGGAGTATAGGCCTGCAGATTAAAATCGGACGGTTTCTGAAAAGAGTCCGGCTGCACGGTTAGCCCACTCATCCGGGAAACCCGAAAATGGCGGATTTCCCGCCGCAACTCGCAATAAGCAACCAGGGTCCAGGCCCCTTGGTTAAAAACGAGGCCATAAGGCGCGACCGTGCGCACACTTTGCCGTTTTCCGTCGGGGCCGGGGATTTTTTTCGAGTAGCCGAACCGAATCTTTCGCTCCTCCAACACCGCTCCGCGCAGCATTTCCACGTAGGCCTTCTCGGAATGAAGCCTTGCATACGCCCCCAATTGAGGCAGCTTCATCGTATCCCTGACCCGGGCCGCTTCGCTTCGCACCCGCTCCGGCAATATCGCCTCGATCTTCCGGCGCGACATCTCCGCCTTCGCCCCATATTCCGCGTCAAAGATGCGCTGGACCAGGTCCGTTCCCATGAGCAGCGCCACGGCTTCCTCCGCCGTAAAGCTAATCGGAGGGAGAAAGTAACCCTCCATCAAAGAGTATCCCCGACCCGGCGCCCCGACCAAAGGAACCCCCGCTTCGCTCAGCGCCTGAATGTCCCGGTAAATCGTCCGCACACTGGTTTCAAAGGTAGCCGCCAGGTCCTCGGCCCGGGTAACCTCCCTGCGCTGCAGCTCCATCAGGATCGCGAGCATCCGGTCCGTTTTATTCATGGCCTTGCCCCCCTTATAAATAAACAAACAAGTAAGTTCATTATACCGGAAGTCGAAACATCGGACCGTTCCTATTTTTCAAAATCTACAACCTCGAGCGAGTACAGCTTGGCGTCCGTCTTTTGGAGAAGCGCGCTCTCGCGTCCGTTCAAATGCCGCTCAAAAAAGGCGAGCGCCAGTTCATTCACCGTATCGTGCAGTTCCCGGGTATGTCCGCTGCCGAGGAGCGGAGAGTATAGCGGCGTATCGGAAAAGTCAAAATGATCGGCTTTGGGGAAAAGCACATTATAACCGCCGTTTTGCAGCAGCAAACGGTGCCTTTCCGCCTGCTCGCGGGCCATGGCGGCGTATTCCTCCACCGAGGGGAACGCGAAGGTTTGCTGACCGCCCCACTCGGCTTCCGTCAGACCCATTTTCTCAAACCGGTCCGTCAATCCGGTAAACATATACATAAAGGGCCGGTCCAGGCCGTTATCCAGTCTTTTTCCGTAAAGAAAGCCGTCCATATTGATCCCCGCCCGGATTCTGGGGTCTTCATCCATCGTTTGGGCCGCCACCGTGCCGCCAAAGGAATGCCCCATGATGCCGAGTCGGGAGAAGTCCATCCGACTGGCAAAATAGGGGGCCCCGCCCGATCCATCCTCTTTGCCGGCGCCCTGATTCAACAGCTCCAACCGATCTATGGCGAATCGCACATCCTTCACCAAAATTTGCCGGATTAGCTTCTCCGACAGCGCCCAATCCCCCGCAGCGCCGGCATCAAACATGCCGGCGGCAACCCGGCCGCCGGAAAGACGAGTCGGAAACAGGGTAAAGTAAGGATGCTGGATGCCCGCTACGATGTATCCCTGACTGGCCAACTCCTCCGCAAAAGTGGCATACATAAAATTCGAAGCCCCGTACCCCGGTGCAAATACGACGACCGGATAGGCCTCCTCCCTCGGGGATAGAGGCGCGTCCGGAAAGGCATGAGCCTTCGCGTTCCGGTTGGACTGGGCGATAATGTGAAACAGAAAAGGCGCCTCCCCCCGCTTTCCCCCGGGTACCGATGAGAAGCCGTAGTCGGCTTTGGCCGCGTCCCACGAAACTTGAGCCGGATACCAAAGGCGGACCTGAATCTCCCGGTGGTCGTCCCTTTCCGCGGTATACGTCTCCTCCCGGGAAGCGTCCTTCCAATGGAACGCGGTGGTACCGACCGCGTAAGGACCGCCTGGCGTATCCAATGAGATCGCGGGCAGCAAGGAACGCCCGACGTAAAAGCTTAGTCCGGCATACATCAGGCCTGCGATGCCCAACACCACCCGGAGACGGGCGCCTCTCCGCTTCTTTGGCGGCTCGGACTCCTCCTTGCGGTAGACCATAAAACCCAGGCGGCAAACGAGCACCAACAGCAAAGCATAAAACGGCCCCCACTTCCATTTCAGTCCGTCAATTCCCGCATGAGCGATCATAAGCCCTAACATAACCGTTAGACCGATCCAGGCCGATACCCGTTTCTCCCGCCATCGCATCCGTGCGGACGCCAGAAGAAAACCAATCCCTCCGACACCCGTCACAAATAACCCCCACTCCGCCCAAGACATGAACCGGTTCCTCCTCTCTATATTTTCCGAATACAGGGATCTTAGCAGCCAAATTTGAACAGACCATGAACGCCCCTGTCTCTCAAAAAGGCTCTTTTCCTCTCCCTTTAAGGTGTACCCGCCCCATTTCCCCTGCGTCTGTGGGGATGCCGTTCCTCCCGCACGTCCTTCACATATGGTAACAAGACGAGAGATTCTACTATCGATAGATAAGGGGTGCGATGCTATGGGAACCGGTAAAACCAACTCCGCGAAATCCGCGAAAACCCAAGGGGTTTCTGTAATTACCTGCACCAATCGGCGGAGCTACATGAACAGCCTGATCAAAAACTACCTGCGGCAGTCTTATCCGGCCAAAGAGCTGATCATCATCATTAATAAAAATAATATTCCGCTTGCGCCTTACGAAAAATTGGCCCGCAAACACCGGAATATATCCGTGTTCCGCTTGCCGGAGCAATCCACTCTCGGCGCTTGCCTGAACTTCGCCGTCCAAAAGGCCAGGTACCGCTACATCGCCAAGTTCGACGATGATGACTACTACGCCCCCTTCTATTTGACGGAAAGCCTTCAGGCTTTGCACAGAACCAAGGCGGATGTCATCGGCAAACGGGCCCACTATATGTATTTGCGCGGTTCCCGAACGCTCCTCCTGCGCTTTCCGCAGGACGAGAACCGCCCCGTGACCAAGCTTCCCGGAGCCACCCTGCTCATCAAAAAGGATGTTCTGAACAAGGTACCGTTTCCCAACCGGAGTGTGGGCGAGGATGACCTCTTTTGCCTGCGCAGCAAAAAACGCGGCTTCAAAGTCTATTCCGCAGGGAGATACAATTTCGTCGCCATCCGCCGGAAGAACTCGGCAAACCATACTTGGATCATCAGCGATAAAGAACTGCTTGCCCACCATCGAAAAATTCCGCATGTCCGCGATTACAAAAAGTATGTACAAAAGCCTCCGAGGGGGAGACGATCTTGAAGCGAGCGAGAGCGCCCCTGGCTGTCAGCCAAAACGCCGTTTCGATCATCACCTGCACCAAACGGCCGGAATGCCTGAAGACACTTTTTGAAAACTACGCCCGGCAAAAATACGCCAAAAAAGAGCTTATCATTATCTTAAACAATGACAAGCTCCGTATCGACAGTTATGTGGAGGCCGCGAAAGCCCACAAAAATGTGAGGGTCTATCGCAAACCGGGGCGGCTTCCGCTCGGGGCCTGCTTGAATTATGGCGTAAAGCTCGCCAGATACGGCCTCATCGCCAAATTTGACGACGACGATTATTACGCACCCGCGTATTTGGCGGACAGCGTCCGCACCATGTTAACCACTAAGGCCGATATCGTGGGCAAAAGAGCGCACTACATGTATCTCAGCGGAAAAAAGCGGCTGCTTTTGCGATACCCGAACAAGGCGAATCAGAAGGTTCCCCTTGTTCAGGGCGCGACCCTTCTCGTAAAGCGGAGCGTATTCGGACGGGGCGGCTTTCCCCGCTTGAATCGGGGGGAATGCGTCAAGTTTTGTGCGAACAGCCGCGCCAAGGGATATCGTATCTTCGCGGGAAGTCCCGCGAATTTTCTGGCTATTCGCCAGGAGCGTTCCAAAGGACACACGTGGAAGGTGAGCGATACGGCGCTGATGAGCCGAAACGCCAAGGTGCTTAAAGAGCGCCAGCCCCTTTCAGCCGCATTACGCACTGTCTCGCCACGCCACCGGTATCCGTAACTTGTATTTGGGCCAGGGGAGCGGGTCGAGGCCCAACGTGCGGCTGAGACTGGGACATTATCGGGAATTTCCCCCGTTAATGTTGACCCCTTCCACTCCCTCGGCCCTTTTAGCGGGAGTTCCTCCCGCTATTTCTGCCCAAATAGCGCGATTGGACCTCTGCGCCTCAAATTAACGGGAGGTTTTCCCGATAATTGCTGCCCGCGAGCCGACTGCCCCGGATTAACGGGAGATTTTCCCGTTAAATGCCCAAGCCCCTTCCTCTCACAGCCGCTTCGACTCAAAATGATTTTACCCATCGCCGGCAATTTGACGGTCACCCGGACTTCCGTTCCCGGCTGCAGCCCCCGGAGGATACCGTCTTCCACCTTCACGCCGCCGGTATATACTTTCGGCTCCTGTATGCCGGTTTCCCGCTTCACTCCAGGACATATAACCGACCGTAAAGTAAGGATAAACGCTCAGCTTCCGCTGCCGATCCGACAGGTTTTTAACCTTGAGGCGCCGAAGCTCGATCGGCTCTTCCTTCGGCAGGCTCAAGCTCATTTCGATCTCCACGCCCTTGCAGACCACCGTCCACTTGATCCGGCTCTTGCCCACGGCAAAAACATAGCGGTCCGCCGGGAACCGCACGGGCTCATAAGGCGCGGAAAACACTTCCCCGGTCTCCTCATCCTTTACATAGACAAAACGGCCCGGTGATGCGCATAATAAGGCTGTTCCGGCTGCATGAACTGGGCCACCGCATAACCGCGGCAGTTCAGATGGATCATCATGTTCTCATTCCATAGAAACCCCGAAGCCTTCGGGAGCAGCGTAGGGCTTAAAAATTCATAGTACTCCTGATCCTCTGTCGCTCTGAACATCGTCACACCTCTTTTCCGTGTAATGTGGAGGATGCAGGGGCGGCTTGCCCTCTTAGTTCATTACGCTTCTTCAAAAAGGCGTTCAATCGTTCCGAAAACAAAAGCATCGCCAGCGCGGAAAGCACGACATAAAACGGAAACATTCCCATCGTCGTCCGGGAAGCCACGAAACCGAGCAGCGGCGGCATAAATGTGCTGCCCGTGTAAGCCACGGCCATCTGATAACCCATGATGGTTTGGGCGTGTTTTTTTCCGAAGCGCACCGGGGTTTCGTGCAGCATGCAAGGATAAATCGGCGCGAGCCCCAGGCCGATAATCAGGAAGCCCGCCAGGGAAGCCCCTGCCGGTAGAGGCAGCACGAGCAGCGCGGCTCCGGCCAAGGCGATCGCCTGGCCTCCCCGGATCAAGGTCCGGTTGCTCAGCTTGAACGTAATGAATCCGGTAATAAACCTGCCGATCGTAATCCCCGCATAGTATATGGAAACCCATTGGGCGGCCAGGGAGGCGGACAACCCTTTTTCGTTAACCAAATAGCTGCTTCCCCACAGGCCTACCGTCGCTTCGACGCCGCAATAGAACAAAAAGGACACGAGGGCCAGCTTGACTCCCCCAATGCGGAGCGGGTTGTCGGGCGGCCGCCCATCGTCGTCTCCTTCCGGTGAACCCGCCGATTCTTCCTGCTTCCCGGCCGAATTGGCCCCGCCGCTCCGGGCCACGCGGTCCCAAAGGGGCAGCGTAAAGAGCAGGATGACGACCAACGCAAACTGAATGAGGGACACCGTCAAATAACCGTCTCTCCAAGTCGAAGTTCCTCCCGAGATGAACCCGGCCATAATGATCGGCCCCAGCGTGGCGCCAACGCCCCAAAAGCAGTGGAGCCAGCTCATATGGTGCGCCTTGTAATGGGCCGCCACGTAATTGTTCAGCCCGGCGTCGACGGAGCCCGCCCCAAGACCCAACGGAATCGTGCAGAGAATCACCCAGAACAGTGAAGGGGAGAGCGAGAATCCGAGCAAGGCCCCGGCCGTCATGAGGCAGCTGACCAGCGTCACTTTTCCCGTGCCAAACCGCTTCAGCACCGCCCCGCTCGCCAAACTGGACACGATCGTCCCCGCCGCGACAATCATAAACAGCATTCCCGCCGTATCCAAAGGGGCACGGAAATCCGGCCGCATGACGGGCCAGGCGGCCCCCAGCAAAGAGTCCGGCAGCCCCAGGCTGATAAAAGCCAGATAAATAATAATCAAGAAAAACGTAGCCATATCTATTCTCCTATACTCCTATTCCATGAATTAATCGACGCCCACCGTCGAGATCATCAGGCTCAGCCCCAAATGCTGCAGCCCGTTCAAGTAGTCCCGCTTCCAATCGCTCATCACCAGGCCGGGCAGATGCTCTTCGGGAATATAGGCGGCACTGCGGGCCGCGATTTTCGTAAGCAGGGCCTCGTCGACCTCGTTATCGCAAAACACCACCGTATGCGGGTTCACGATCGCCGCGCAGGTGGCGATCAGCCGTCCAACCGCATCCACGCCGACTTCCCCCAGTCTCGAGCGGTCCGGCCCTTTGGCCTGCCGCAAAGCCTGTTCGAAGTTACGATCCTCATATTGAGGAATGAAAGAAACCTCCCCGGAAAAAAACGTGCTCCCGCGCACCACTTCTCCATTGATGAGAATGCCCGCGCCGGGGCCGTTTTGGCCGAAATAAATGTAAACGAGCGATACGGGACCCTCCCGTCCATCGCCGCCGAGTTTGCTGTGGTATCCCAGTGCGGCGGCGTTCATGTCGTTCTCCACAACCGCAGGCAGCGCGAAGCGGGACTCCAGATACGCCTTCAGTTCGAACTGCTGAAGCCGGTCAAAGTCCGGTATGTAAATAATCCGGCCGTTGTTGACCGAGCCCGGCACGCCGACCGACAGCGAGCGGATTCGGGGATGCGCGTTCAGAATAACGTCCACCCGGTCCGCAAAGGCCGACATATCTTCCGTCAGCGCGCTCGGGAGCCGCCCCTGATCCTTCACTTCTCCTTGGCAGTTATAGACGGTGTAGAACGTATCCTCTTTTTCCAGAATCACCGCCAGCCCCAGCATATACTCGGGATTATAGGCAAAGCGTTTTGCCCTTCGTCCGCCGCTGGATTCGTCGATGCCGACAAAAAGAAGCTCCCCCTCCTTTTCCATGGAATCCAGAAATTTGCCGATCGTCGGAAAACTGATCCCCAGCTTGCCGCTCAGCTCCTTCTTTGTTGCGCTCCCCCTCGTCAAAAGAGCCCCGCGGATCGCTCCGAGAATCACCTTTTTCATCTCCTTGGGGGTGGCGGGCTTGTCATTCAAGAGATCAACCTCCCGTTCCACGACTGTATAAGTTAGGACTTATTAAACATGTTTAATAAGTTTGGTTCGATCGTATCATAATCCCGTGATTCGGAAAAGTCCCATTCCAAAAAAAAGAAACCCGGCGTCCTGGTGACGGGGGTTCCTTTTGTGGTCATCAAAAAAATTGGTTAGCATGGTGCTGCCTATTTAAGACTTTTCGCCTCGGCGTAGCTGGCTGAATCCGGCACCCCGCAATTTCCCTAACCGCCCGCCGAAGTAGCAGTCTTTTGGGCCGCTATTTCGCGTTTTAAAGCTTGCAGGCATCCCCCGGTAACTTGAAAGCTATCCGGCGAAAGGTCCTCCTATTCTCTTTGGCCGGATCACTCCGCCGCAGATCGCTCCTCCACCTGCTCCTTCGCCTGTTCCTTGGTCAGGAACCAGCCGGCTACGCCGATCACGATCAGCACGATGTAGAAAATCAGCTTCCAAAGGGTCGAGTGAGCAAATTCATGCGAAATAATTCCCACTTCCTCATGCCCCAGCGTCAAAACCGCCAGCTTCACGCCGACCCAGCCCACGATGGCGAACGCGGCAATTTCCAGGCCCGGCCGGGAGTGCAGCAGCTTCACGAATAAATTGGCGGCAAACCGCATGATAACCAGCCCGATGAAGCCTCCTAAGAACACAACGATGAATTTGCCCCCGTCCATGCCGCCGATCGAAGGAAGCTGCGTGTTGGGAAGCGTCATGGCCAGCGCCACGGCCGCCAAAATCGAATCGATCGCAAACGCGATATCCGCCAGCTCCACTTTAAGAACGGTAGCCCAGAACCCGGATTGCTTCTTCTCCCCCTCGACCTTGTCGTTCTTCCTGTTTTTAAACGCCAATTTTCTTACGATGTGGTTGATACTGATGAACAACAAGTACAGCGCGCCGATGGCCTGAATCTGCCACACGTCCACCAGAAACGAGATGACGAACAAGGAAGCCAAACGAAACACGAACGCGCCCAGCAGCCCGTAAAAAAGCGCCTTTTTGCGCTCCGCTTCGGGAAGATGCTTGACCATAATCGCCAGCACCAGCGCGTTATCCGCCGCAAGCAATCCCTCCAGTACGACCAGAAGCAGCAGTACCCAGCCGTATTCCAACAACATCGACAGTTCCATATCAGTTCCCTCTCTCCCATTTTTATAGTAAAAAAATAAAAGACCTTTGCCTTCCGCGGCAAAGGTCCATAAAACAAGAAAAGACCTTTACCTCATAGCGGGCAAAGGTCTTGCTAACAACGTCAATCATTCATCGTTGCCAACAAAGCCGGGAGATTGAAGCCTCCGAAATGACGGCAATGTTGTAAAAGCTACTCCCCTTTAGGAGAACTATTTGGTTTAATTTTAATATAAGTGATTTACTGGGGATTGTCAAAGGCCTGAGGATCATATTCGCTCAATTTCCCCTCATAGATCAGTCGAAGAGATTCGCTCTGCCGGAAGTCATCCGGCGTCACCAGCGCGGGCAGCTTATTCCAGAGCTTGATCCCCGAGCGCTCCAAAATTTCCGCGACAAACTGCGAGCAAAAATAAGAATTACTGAATTCGACGGGCTCCTGAAGCGCGATGCCGATGACCCCGAGAATATTGTACAAATACTTTTGCCGCTTCCGTATGAAAAGTTGCAGCACCCGTTTCATCTTCTCGACTTCGCGGTCCGATACTTTAAGCTCATAGATGACGCAGGTCGTGTTCGGATATTTGCTGAAGGTGCCCGTCTTGATGTCTTCCTTGACGAACCCGCCGTTCAACGGATTGTTCGGGTTCTTCCTCCCGAAGCTGTAAAGCTCCGAAAGCTCCCGGTTAAAGGAAATCGACGCATGATTATAGGGTGCCCGGGTGTAGCCTTTGATCATCTTGGTGAAAAGCGTTCCCGTATTCGTCAGCAAAATGTAAACCGACCGATTCCGTTCCTCTGCCATTTACGAAATTTCCCCTTATCAAGTTTGAACTATTCCTTCATAATAACATAGGATCCCTATTAAGGAATCCCGGGCCCTCAGCAGGGCAAGGAGGATTAATCTGATGAATAGCTCGCTGATTACACTTCTGGTGATTTTTATGGTTTTAACCGCTATACATGTCATTTACTACGTCCAGTCCAAGCGCCGCTCCGGGCAAGAAGATTATGAGGCTATCGGCCTTCGCCTCCGGGACTGGTGGGGCATGTTTCTGGTGCTGTGCCTCGCCACGCAGTTCAATGCGGTCGTTTCACTGCTGTCGCTGATGGTGCTGGCCTTTTTTGCGCTAAAAGAGTACTTCTCGATGATCCGGTCGAGAAAGGCCGACCGCCGGATTTTTCTGTGGGCGTATCTGTCGATTCCGGTACAGTTCTATTGGATCTACACCGATTGGTACGGGATGTTTATCGTGTTTATTCCGGTGTACGTCTTCCTCTTTCTCCCGCTCCCGCGCCTGATCAACAAGGGGACCGTCGGTTTTGTACGCAGCGTCAGCCGCGTGCAGTGGGGCCTCATGCTGATGGTGTTTGGCCTCAGCCATCTGGCCTATTTCCGGTATGCCACGCCGGAGTATGGAGCGGGGTTGGTACTGTTCCTCGTCGTTCTGACACAGCTCAATGATATTATTCATTACCTGGCCTCGATGTACTTCGGCAAAAGAAAAGTCGTCCCGACCGCGAACCCCAATCTGACCTGGGAGGGCTTCGTCTGCGCGTTTGTCGCCACCACGGCCGCTTCCTTTTTGATCCACCCTTACCTGACGCCGCTGACCCTGAAGACCAGCCTCTTTTTCGGCATGTTAATCAGCCTGAGCGGCTTTTTCGGCAGCCTGACCATCTCCGTGCTCAAGCGGGATCTGCTGATCGGCGACGACGACAAATCCCACGCCCTGAGAAAAAGCTACCTCGGCCTGGTCGACAGCCTCACCTACACCTCGCCGGTGTTCCTGCATGTGATGCGGTACTTTTTTGATTTCATGTAAGCAAGGCTTCTCTCCCCGATCCGGAAAAACGCTTGCGAGCTTTTGCCCGCAAAGTTTGTTATATCCCCCCTATGGATACAATAAATACCGCACCTTTCTCTATGTTGGATTCTGAAGGAGGTAGTGGGGGGATATGACCTACAAAATATCCAAGTACCAACTGTTCACGATTACTTTCATTTTTCAATTAGGAACGACCATTATTTTTGGATTCGGCGGCTTGGCCGGTAGGGATGCGTGGATCAGCAACCTGGTTTCATTAGGTCTTGGCTTTTGCGTGATTTGGATATATACCACTTTGGCGCGCATGAACCCGGGGTTATCCCTGGTCGAATGGTTTCCCGCCCAACTGGGCCGCTGGATCGGGACACTGATTGCGCTGCTGTACCCGCTCATGTATTTGTATCTTGTAGGCCGAATTATTGCGGATGTGAGAGATATGGTTTCAACCACCATCTTGCCAGGAGCGCCGCCCATTGTATTTACGGGGTTATTTGCCATTGTTATCGCCTATTGCGCCTTTGGCGGCATTGAGATTGTCGCGCGGTTGGGGGAATTAATTTTTCCCGTCGTCATCCTTATGTTCATTACGGAGACAATCCTGCTCATCGGGTCGGATGTATTGCATTTCGATTATATCCAACCGGTGTTGGAGGAGGGATGGGGTCCCATCTGGAAGGTGGTTTATCCAAACGGGATCACCCAGCCGTTTGGGGAAACCCTTGCCTTAGCCATGTTCTGGCCGGATGTACGAAACCGGGATAAGGTTGCAAAAAGCACCTTTCTCGCCACTTTATTGGCCGGACTGATGATCACCTGTTTTGATTTTTTGGCGGTTCTGGTTTATGGAGATTTGTTTTCGCGTTTTCTCTATCCGCTTTACACCCTACTGAGTATGATCAGCATAGGAAAATTCATCGAGAACTTGCAGATGTTCGGAGTTCTATATTTTTTCGCGACGGCTTTAATAAAGAGCACGATCAACATACTCGCGGCGCTCAAAGGCATCCAGCAGCTGAAGAAGATGAAAAATTACCGCGCGCTTGTCATCCCGGCTGCCGCCATCGCCTTGTTCCTGGGAATGACCATGTCGAAAAACATCGCCGAGCATATCTATTACCAGCATTTTAAAATATTGGTTCCTTATTTCTGGGTCCCGCTGTTTTTGGTCCTGCCGGCGCTGCTGCTTATTGTAACGTGGATCCGGCAAAAGGCGCTAAAAAAGTGATCCGTTTATTTTTGGATGCTGTCTTCTTCCAGTTGCAGCGATGCTCCCGTTACGCCGATCCGCCGGATCGACAAATCCGCTTTGACGGAAATCTCGACCTCACGGAACTCTTTGTTCCAGTTGTTCTTTAAGGTTTTCCAGCGGGATAAGTGTTTCCGGTGGATGGTTTCGCCAAATCCGAAAACATCTGCCCCAAACTCTTTTTGGACCTTCTGAATGGTTCGCAGAACTTGCTCTTCAATGTGTTTCTCCAGCGCCTCTTTAACGAGTGCAATATGACGGGTTTGCGTGAGATCCAGACCGGTGTTGTTTTCGCGTATCATACCTTGTCCAGTTAACTTGACCCGGATTTTAACTTTATCGTTTTCAAACATCGGCTGAATCTTGCTGCCTATTTTGTTCATATCCATACTGACGTAGCCGTCATCTTCCGGTATGTTTGCCGTAACCACCAGTTTTCTTAGTTGCCCTTTAATCCACCGCAGCGTTCGGCCCTCGGGCACGTTCAAGAACCCGAGCAATTTCAGATCCTTGTTAAAAATCCCGGTTCCGGCAATATGGAACCCATTCGCATTGGAGTCATCTTGCTGCTCATCCCCTCCTTGCGCGGACGGGTCAAAACCGATCGCAATGACCGGCAAGGCCACACAGCTACCTTCACTGGCCGCGGAAATCATCAAGTTAATTAACCCCATTTCCTGCATCGTCCCGGTCTGGTCATATTCTTGTAAAGCCCCGAGGCCGGGGATTTTCTCCAGTGGGTAGGAAACCTCCAGAAAATTTTTGGCGGTTCCGCCTCGGACGATAAATACATCGCTTCTCAACTTGAGATTCGGATCCCGGGTATACGTATCCAAAATATTTTTGATGCCTTTTCTAGCGAGCGGTTCTCCAATCACGATGATCCGCCGGTGGCCGCGGAACACTTGCCGCGAAAGCTTGGTTTGCATTTGCTGGACCGCATCCAGCGTGTCCCTTCCGATGCCGTTCACAACGAAATAGGATTTGCCCTGGCCCCCTCCGCTTCCGCCGCCTTGTCCCTGTACACTGCTGATTTGCGACGGGATGATCACTTGCGCGCTTATCAGAACCCCCTTGTTTTTTGCTTCGTCGATGCCCCATGCCAGCTCAAGGGCAAGCTCGTCGACCTCCGAACTACCCCAACACCCCGTCGTTAAAAATAAAGGCAGCATGGTCAGCAAAATCAAACAACTCGTTCGTCTCCGGTTCATCTTTCCTCTCTCCCTCGTCTTGGACCCGGCCGCTGACCTTGCGGCACGCGCTTTTGGTTCGCCCCGGAGCTGAGCGGGGGACGGTCGGTCATGCTCCATCTGGGCGCACGGATGAGAACATTTTTCAAACTTCCGGGAATTTGCGGGGCCATCGGACTCATGTAAGGAATCCCAAATGAACGAAGGCCGAGGAGATGGATGGCTATGATAAAAACGCCCGCAATGACCCCGTATAAGCCCAGGATCCCAGCCAAAATCAAAACGGGAAAGCGGAGCATCCGGTACGCCGTCCCGAGATTATATCGCGGTATGGCAAATGAGGAAATACCCGTTGTAGCTACGATAATCACGACCGTGGCCGATACGATGCCGGCCTGTACGGCGGCTTGCCCGATCACAAGAGCCCCTACGATACTGACGGCCGAACCGATCGTTTTCGGCAGACGGATACCCGCTTCGCGAAGGCCTTCAAACATAAACTCCATCAGTATGACCTCGACAACCGTAGGAAACGGGACGCCTTCCCTGGCCGCGGCGATGCTGATGAGCAAATCGGTAGGAATAAGCTGCTGATGAAAGGTGGAAAGCGAGACGTACAAAGACGGAAGCAACAGAGAAATATTTAATAGGGAATAGCGAATGAGGCGAACGAAAGTCGTATAAAGAAACCGTTCGTAATAATCCTCCACCGCCTGTAATCCGGACCAAAAGGTCATCGGAACGATCAGCACAAACGGAGTGTTGTCGACGAGAATGCCGACCTTGCCTTCAAGCAGGCTGGAACAGACGACATCGGGCCGCTCCGTGTTTTGAATCTGGGGAAACGGGGACCAAGGCACATCTTCAATGAATTCTTCGATATAGCCCGATTCCAGTACCCCGTCAATTTGAATGCGCCGAATTCTGCGGCGGACTTCCTCCAGAACCGAATCCGAGACGACACCTTCCAGGTAGGCAATGACGACATCGGTCCGGGTGAATTCACCTATGGCGAGCGATTCCATTTTGAGCTTTTCACTGCGGATGCGTCGGCGGATCAGGCTGGTGTTGGTTCGCAACGTTTCCGTGAATCCATCCCGCGGTCCGCGGACGGACAGTTCGGCGGTCGGTTCTTCGATCGCCCGTTTTTCGAATCCGCTAAGATCGGTGAGCAACGCCTTATTCTCTCCATCTGTCAAAACGGCGATATTGGCTTTCAGAATCCCTTCGACGACCTCACTGACCCGATGAGCCGTCTTTACCTGGGCTATCGCCAGAAGTTGTTCTTCGATAAGGGCTCCTGGCAAATCGGCACTCTCCGTCCCGAGCGGCAGGCCTTCGAACATCATCGGCTTTAGTACGACCTGATCCAGTATATTGGCGTTCACCAGCCCATCGAAGTAAATCAGAAGCAGGCGAGGTTGTCCATGAATCGTAACCGAACGGAACACGATATCGGAACAGTCGGCAAAGATTTGCTTAAACACCTGTTCATTTGCGGAGACAGCGGCAGCGAGCGAATCCGCCTGATCGTCTCGGGCAGGTGCGCTCTGATTCTTTGTCGGCTCCGCTTTGCTTAAGGATCTCAACAACTTAAGGATGTCCATCTTTCCGCTCCTATCTCGTAATGATGTATATTATTCCGGTTCAAAAGCGGATCATGCAAAATGATGGTTTTTTCCAGAGTCTGTCTCTATCGTGCACCCTATAACATGTTATATTATCTAACATAAAAGTAAACTCAAACTACCGAATACGCTATTATTTTAAATTTATATGTCATCAATATTGACATTTAAATCATTTGAATTTATATTGAGCTTATTAGACTTCCAGGTCTATCCCCACAACGACCGTGGCCGGATAGACCCCCCTCATCATTTACAACAAAATAAGCAGAGTCAGCCACAAGGGCGTGGCTGCGCATGGCAATGGGGCCGATAAACGGGAATCGCATTCTTCATCAGGATGCGGGTTTCGGGTGTCGGTCTCTTTTTGCTTTTAAACACCTAACTGAGGAGGGAATGTAAATTAACATAACATTATGGATAGAAGGCAGCAGGATTCATGCAACCCACTGAATTGGAAAAAGGAGGATGTTCACCATGGATGCAAAAAGCTTTCGCAAAGCCGGCCATTTCCCGAGTTTACTTTCTTCATTTCTGTACTTTGATGTCAGCTTTATGATTTGGGTGCTGTGCGGAGCGCTGGCGCTCTTCATCACGAAGGACTTCGGCCTTTCGGATACGCAAAAAGCGGCGATGGTCGCCATTCCCATCCTCGGCGGCTCGATCTTCCGCATCCCGATGGGCATCCTGGCGGACCGCATCGGCAGCAAAAAGGCCGGCCTGATCGGCATGTCCCTGACCCTGATCCCCCTGATCTGGGGCTGGCTCGGCGGAAGCAGCCTGCTGGAGATGCAGATGATCGGCTTTCTGCTCGGCTTCGCCGGGGCCAGCTTCGCCGTATCGCTGTCCTTGGCCAGCCGCTGGTATCCGCCGCAATACCAGGGGCTGGCGATGGGCATCGCGGGCGCCGGCAACAGCGGCACGGCGCTCGCGACCTTTTTCGGGCCGCAGATCGCCGAGGCTTACGGCTGGCACAGCGTATTCGGCTTTGCGTTGATCCCGCTGGTGGCCGTGATGATCGCCTACACCCTTATGGCGAAAGACGCGCCGGGCCGCCCCGCGCCCAAGCCGCTCAAGAGTTATCTCGGCGTCTTTAAGTATCCCGACACCTGGTGGTTTTCGATTTTCTACGCGATCACCTTCGGCGGGTTCGTCGGCTTCGCCAACTATGCGAGCATTTTCTTTTACGACGTCTATGGCGACCATGTACACCCCGGCGGTCTGACCAAAATTCAGGTCGGCTATCTCGTGACCATCACCGTGATCGCCGGCAGCTTCTTCCGACCCTTGGGCGGATGGATCGCCGACAAAATCGGCGGCATGCGGCTTCTGCTCGTACTCTACAGCGTCATTGCCGCCAGCGCCTTTGCCATCGCCACCATGCCGGATTCTTTTGTGGTTATGCTGATCTACACCAGCATCATGATGGCCTGCCTCGGCATGGGGAACGGCTCGGTATTTCAGATTATTCCGCAGCGGTTCTCCAGCGAAATCGGGGTGATCACCGGCATCGTCGGCGCCGCCGGGGGCTTGGGCGGCTATCTGCTCCCGACGTACGTCCTCGGTCCGCTCAAGCAGTCGACAGGCTCCCAGGTAGCCGGATTTTTGGTCGTCGGCTCGATCGTGCTGCTCACGACGCTTGTTTTTTACGCGGTAACCCGGTCCTGGAAAAAAACCTGGGCCAAAGCGGAATCCGGCGTCCAGTTCTAGACCTAGTGCCCCATCAGCCATCGCAGTAGGAGAAAATGGGAATTCTCTGCTTCAGGAGTAAGGTACTCCATAAGCACGCAGTCTCGAGCACACAGAACATCTCAATCCAAGTCCGCAATTTCCCTAGCCGCCCGCTGTAATAGCGGTCTTATGGCCGCTATTTCGGCCCGACTCGGCCTCACGGGGATAATAGCGGTCAAAAAAGGCCTTATTTCCCTGTTGCGGGCACCGAAATCAGGGTTTGGCCTGCTTTTTCCCAAAATAAGACCCTAAAAAGCACTGAAGTTGCATCAAACCTGACAGGGTGCTGCTTATTTTGAAACTTGTCGCCTCGGTGTGGCGAGTTGGATCCGGCGCCCCCATTTCCCTAACCTCCGTCGCATGAGCAGCCTTGCAAGAAAGACGAAATTAACGCTAACGGTTGCCTCAGCCGTTATTTGTCCTGAAAACGCCGACTTCCCATTCTAACGGTCGCCACGGCGCCTATTTTCGCATAAACAGGCTGTTAAGGCGAGAATCCAGGGGAATAACGGCGCTCACAACCGTTAGAATTTCGAAAGGGCTACTTTTCGTTAAATAGCGGCTGCTACAGCCGTTAGACTCCTCTCAGGCGTTAGTACCAGCCGGAAAGCCTGACCTTTTGCAGGAATTTATACTTAGGGCCCCCATTTTTAACCATATTCTTCTTTCATGTTAGGGTAGTGTATCGTTAGTGCCTAAAAAGCCGTTATTTCACACCGCCCAGCCGAATCCGGCAAAATAGCGTCGTAAAAGGCCTTTATCTACCTGCCCGGCTGTCAAAGGGAAGCGGGCTCCGCCGAAAAGGATAAGGTGTTGGCCTAGAATGGCAGGAGTCTGAAAAGTTTTGTTCCAAACAGAAGAAAAGATACAGTTGTGCAGGAATTCTATGTAAAACAAGGTTGTCTGATGAAGCACTAGTATAGTATTTCAATCTCAATCCAATCGGCGGGAGGTGAACTCGGATGACCACGAAACAAGTGAAAAGCGTGTGCCCTTACTGCGGGGTCGGGTGCGGAATGGTGCTGGAAGTCTCCGGCGGCCGTGTCGTCAAAGTCTCCGGCGACCGGGAGCATCCGGCCAACTTCGGCCGGCTCTGCACCAAAGGCGCCACCTCTGCTGAAGCCCTGGCGGAGTCCGGCCGTATGGAGCAGGCCTATCTCCGCCCTTCCCGGGAGGCCGCCCCCGTGAAGACGGGGATGGATGAGGCCATCCGCGAAACCGCCCGGCGGCTCCGCGGCGTGCTGGAAAAGCACGGGCCCGACGCCCTCTCCTTCTACGTGTCGGGGCAAATGTCGCTGGAGGCCCAATATTTGATCAACAAGCTGGCCAAAGGCTTCATCCGGACCCGGCACATCGAATCGAACTCGCGCCTTTGCATGGCGAGCGCGGGCAGCGGCTACAAGCTCTCGCTGGGAGCGGACGGGCCGCCGGGGTCGTACCGGGATATCGATCAGGCGGAGCTGTTCTTCGTCATCGGGGCCAATATGGCCGACTGCCACCCGATCCTGTTCCTGCGCCTGATGGACCGGGTCAAAGCGGGAGCGCGGCTGATCGTCGTCGATCCCCGGCGGACGGCGACCGCGGATAAGGCGCATCTTTATTTGCCGGTCCGGCCCGGGACCGACCTGGCTCTGCTGAACGGGCTGCTGCATCTGCTCGTCCAAAACGGCCGCACGGATCCGGAATTCATATCCGCGCATACGACCGGCTTTGAGCAAATCCCGGAATTTATGGACGATTACCCGCCCGCCAGGGTGGCGGAAATCACAGGCATCCCCGAAGCGGATATCCGCACCGCAGCCGACTGGATCGGCGAATCGCGCGAGTGGATGACCTGCTGGACCATGGGCCTTAACCAGAGCACGCACGGCACCTGGCACACGAACGCGATCTGCAATCTGCATCTCGCCACCGGCGCCATCTGCCGTCCGGGAAGCGGCCCCTTCTCCCTCACCGGCCAGCCCAATGCCATGGGCGGACGGGAGATGGGTTATATGGGGCCGGGGCTGCCCGGTCAGCGTTCCTTGCTGGAAGAGGCGGACCGCCGATTTGTGGAGAAGCTCTGGCAGATCCCTGCCGGAACGCTTCGCACCGAGACCGGCGGCGGCACGGTCTCCATGTTCGAAAGCATGAAGTCCGGCGAAATCAAAGCCTGCTGGATCATTTGCACCAACCCGGTCGCCTCCGTCCCCAACCGCAAAACCGTGATCGCGGGTCTCGAAGCGGCCGAACTGGTCATTGCGCAGGACGCTTTTCTGGAGACCGAAACGAACCGCTATGCGGACATCCTGCTGCCCGGCGCGCTGTGGGCCGAAGGCGAAGGGGTGATGGTCAACTCCGAGCGGAATCTGACTTTAATGCAAAAGGCCGTCGAACCGCCCGGGGAAGCTCTCCCGGACTGGCGGATCATCGCCGCGGTCGCGTGCGAGATGGGCTACGCCGACGCCTTCACCTACGCCTCCTCGGAGGAGGTGTACCGGGAAATCCAACAGGCGTGGAACCCGAAAACGGGCTACGACCTGCGGGGCGCCACTTACGAACGGCTGCGGGAAGCGCCCGTGCAGTGGCCGAGCGCGCCGGGCGAGGCCAGCCGCCGGAGCCCGATCCGCTACCTGAACGGGCGGGCGAAGACGGCATCGGCTGTCGCCCCGGACCCGCAGCAGCGCCAATCTCCCGGCGAACCGCGGATCCTTTTTCCTACCGCGGACGGGAAGGCCGTGTTTTGGGCACGGCCCTATATGCCCCCGGCGGAACTGCCGGATGAGGAGTACCCGTATGTGCTTAACTCGGGCCGGCTCCAGCACCAATGGCACACGCTGACCAAGACGGGGAAAGTCCCCAAGCTGATGAAGCTGAATCCCGGGCCGTTCCTGGAGATTCACCCCGCCGACGCGGCGCGGCTGAACATCCGGGATGGGGACCGGGTGAACATCGCCTCCCGGCGGGGTCGCGCGGTCCTGCCTGCCGTCGTGACCGACCGGGTGCGCGTGGGAACCTGCTTCGCCCCGTTCCACTGGAACGACCTGTTCGGCCCCGATCTTGCCGTCAACGATCTCACCAGCGATGCGGTGGATCCCCTCTCCCTGCAGCCTGAGCTGAAATACTGCGCCGTCGCGCTGGAGAAGGCGGCCGAGCCGCGGCAAGCGGTGGAGGAGACGCCGCCGAATCACCAACCCTATCGGAAGGAGGCCGAACCGATGGCACAACAACAACAATTGCAACTGGAGCAGTTGGAGGCGCTCACCCATGTGCTGGGCCTTCCCCACCCGCTGACCGACTTGACGCTCGACCCGCACGAGCAGGCTTATTTGTCGGGCTTTCTGACCAGCCTGCGGAGCGGGGATGCCCGGGCGGTGCCCGCCGTCCCGGTGCTCCCGCCGACCGCGCCGCTTCCGCCCGCCAAACGCTATTGGGTCGACGGGCTGCTGGCCGGCATGTTCTCCCGGGTTCCTCTGCCGGAAGCGGAGAAGCCCCAATTCCCGCCCGTCACCATCCTCTGGGCGTCCCAAACCGGGAACGCGGAAGGCGCCGCCCTGCACTGCGCCCAACAGCTAAAAAAAGCCGGCCATTCCGTCAGGCTCGCCAGCATGAGCGAGTATCCGGTGGCCGAATTGGCCGGCGAACACTTTGTACTGTTCATCGCCAGTACGTTTGGCGATGGGGACCCGCCGGACAATGGGGAAAGCTTTTTTCGCGCCTTGAAGAGCGGGAACGCCCCCTCGCTGCCTGAATTGCAGTTTGCCGTGCTTGCGTTCGGGGATTCCAGCTTCGAGCGTTTCTGCGGCTTCGGGCAGGACCTGGACGACCGCCTGGCGGAGCTCGGGGGACGACGGCTGCTCAGCTGTATGCGCTGCGACACGGATTACCGGGAACAGGCCGAGGCCTGGGCAGATGCGGTTGTGGAGCGGTTAAGCGATGGAAACGGGGCCCTCGGAGATGCCGAATCCCCGAGCCCTCGTGTTTTTGCCGCCGCTGCCCCTGCCGTTGTCTCTCCCGCCAGTCCCCGCCTCACCGCCGCCGCAGGCATGGCGGCGGCTACGCTGGCGACCGCGGCAGCCACAGCCGTCGCCCCCCATCCGGATGAGCGCGGGGCGGGCGAATCCGGCCGGGATCGGCCGGTGTCTTCACGGCTTCTTTTTAACCGGCTCCTGAACCGGCCCGGCTCCGAAAAAGAAACCCGCCACTACGCCTTCGATCTCCGCCGAACCGGGCTGGCGTACGAGGCCGGCGACGCGTTGGGCGTTTGGCCCGCCAACGACCCGAACCTGGCGGAAAGGCTCCTCGGTGCGTTGAGGCTCGATCCTTTGGCCCCGGTACACGTCAAGGACCAAGGCACGCTCCCGCTCGCCGAAGCGCTGCGACACCACTACGAGATCACCCGGATCAACAGAGAGTTGCTCCAGTTTATTCAAGAGCGCATACGGGCCGAAGTCTTGGGGGATCTGCTGCAGGAGAGCCATCGGGACAAATTCAAGGCCTGGCTGTGGGGCCGGCAGTTGGTCGATGTGCTGGAGGAGTTCCCCGTCTCTCTCACCCCGGCGGAGTTGACCGGGCTGCTCAAGCCGTTGCAGCCCCGGCTCTATTCCATCGCCTCCAGCCCGAAGCTGCACCCGGAAGAGGTGCATATTACCGTCTCCACCGTACGGTATGAGCATCGGGGTCAAGTTCGCAAAGGGGTCTGCTCCACTTTTTTGGCCGACCTCGCCAAGCCCGGGATGGGTATCCCGGTTTTCATCCAACAAAACCGCCACTTCCGCCTCCCGGATGATCCCCGTGCGCCGATGATCATGGTCGGCTCGGGCACCGGGATCGCCCCCTTCCGCGGCTTCCTGCAGGAACGCCGGGCAGCCGGGGCCCCGGGCAGGAACTGGCTGATTTTCGGGGAACAGCGGGAGGCGTGCGATTTTTACTTCCGGGAGGAGTTGGAAGCCTTCCGGAAGGACGGATATCTGCACCGTCTCGATACGGCGTTTTCCCGCGATCAGGCGGACAAAATCTACGTCCAGCACCGCCTGCTTGAGCAGGGTGCCGAGCTTTGGGCATGGCTGCAAGAAGGCGCCCGCTTCTATGTTTGCGGAGACGCCGGCCGCATGGCCAAAGAGGTCGATGCCGCCCTCCGGACCGTGATCCGGGACCATGGCGGACTGGACGAAGACGCCGCGGACGCCTATGTATCCGACATGAAGCGAAACAAGCGCTATGCCAAAGATGTGTACTGAGTCTGCCGTAAATATCCCTCACAAGATTTTTCGGGCCGTTCCCGCGAACGGTCCTTTTCCGGTCCTCCCGGGAAGGAAATGCCCCCGCTAAAGCGAATGGAAATAGGAGATGGCAGTGAATAAACCTGGAAAGGCGGATATCCATGATTCGATCGAGTATTCTTAGCGACGGGATGGTTCTTCAGCGGGGCGACAAAGTGAACATCTGGGGAAAAACGGACCGGGCGCAAACCGTGAAGCTTTCTTTTCTCGGCAAAACCTACAGCGCGCAAACCGACTCCGATGGGGGGTGGAGCGTCGTTCTGGAGGATTTGGTGGCGGGCGGCCCCTTTGAAATGGTCATTACCGCGGGCGAAGAACAGCGCGTCCTCCGCGATATTTTAATCGGTGAGGTTTGGGTGCTTGGCGGCCAGTCCAATATGGAGCTGCCGGTACGGAGAACGCTGGACCTGCTGGCGGACGAGATTGCGGACGTCCATCTCCCCTGGATTCGGCAGTTCGCCGTTCCGCAAACGTACGATTTTCATGGCCCGCGGGACCCTTTGACGGAGGGTCATTGGGTTTCCGCCGTCTCCGAGGACGTGTTGGACTTTAGTGCAGCCGGGTTCTTTTTCGCCAAAGCCTTATATGAAAAATATAACGTCCCCGTCGGCCTCATTCTCACGGCGGTGGGCGGTACCCCGGTCGAGGCCTGGATCAGCGAGCCGACGCTGAGGCGGCTGGGCGGCTATGACGTCCTTTTGGATCAGAATAAAGACGATCAATTTGTAACCGCTGTCAAGAAAAAAGATGAACAACGCAGCGCCCGGTGGTTTGAACGCCTGAACGCGTCCGATGCGGGACTCCGTGAGGACTGGTACCGCGATGACCGGGCTGCGGGAGAATGGGGGACATTGACGCTGCCCGGTTCCTGGGCGGAGCTCGGCCTCGAATCCATGCGGGGCGCAGTATGGTTCAGGAAAGAATTCGATCTCCCCGCATCCCTCGCCCCGGAGACAGAGGAAGCTTTTTTGAAGCTCGGCACCATCGTGGATGCCGATGAGACGTTTATCAACGGGACGCGGATCGGGAGTACCGGATATAAATATCCACCGCGCCGGTATCCGGTTCCCGCCGGGCTGTTGAAGCCGGGTAAAAACACGCTCGCCGTGCGCGTCATCAGCACGCAGAACACCGGGGAATTCATCCGGGATATGCCCTATGAGCTGAGGGTCGGCGGGTACAAGCTGGACCTGACGGGCGCGTGGGAATACCGGGTCGGTGCGGTCGCCGGAAACCTGGAGTCCCAGACCTTTTTTCAATATATGCCCGCGGGGGTTTATAACGGGATGATTCATCCGCTGCGGAATTACCGGATTCGAGGAGTCGCCTGGTACCAAGGGGAATCGAACACGGAGCGCCCGGCGGGGTACCATAAGCTGTTCCGGGCTTTGGTTGAGGATTGGCGGCGGCTGTGGGGATTCGACGAGTTTCCCTTCATCTTCACGCAGCTGGCCAATTTCGGAACCGACGATGGGGACGCCCCGGCCAACTGGCCCGTGCTTCGGGAGGAGCAAAGAAAATCTTTGGAGATTCCGGTTACGGCGATGGCGGTAACGATCGATATCGGAGAATACAACGACCTGCACCCCCAGGATAAAAAGACGCTGGGGCAACGGCTCGCCCTATGCGCCGCCAAAATCGCCTATCGCGACGAACGGATCGTGCATAGCGGTCCGCTTTATGCGGGCATGGACCGCGCCGGAGATACTCTCCGGCTGCATTTCGACCACGTCGGCGGCGGTCTCGCCATACGCGGCCGGGACACGGAACTGCGGGGATTCAGCCTGCGCGGAACGGATGGTGTTTTTGTCCCCGCACAAGCGGAGATCTCCGGCAGCACTGTTGTGGTGAGGCACGAGAGTGTCCCGGTACCGGTTCATGCCCGCTACGCCTGGTCCAATAACCCGGCGGACGCCAATCTGGTGAACCGGGAAGGGCTCCCGGCCTCGCCGTTCACCACGGAAGAGTAAGACGCGGATATCCGTGCATACCGGCGTCACAGGAGTGTAATGGCTACTCACTCCCTGTGACGCCATTTTGCTTTTTTCGTTCCATGTGGAACAATTTTCGACATTCTCCACGCTAATCCGTCAGAAAGGCCCTGACCCGGTCCGCCCGAATCCACAGCGGTTTGCGCTGCCCCGCCCTTTTTACGATGCCTTCGGCGGCGAGGCGGTTCATCGCTTCGGTCACCGTCTCGCGCGCGCTTCCCATCATGCTGGCCAGTTCCTGATGTGTCAGCTCCACCTCCAGCCGGACCCATTCCGGCCGATCCGCCTCCGCCTCCTCCCCGGCCAAAGGAGCGGCGAATTTGTCCGCAAGCTTATTCAGAAGAAATAACAGCCGCTTTCTGACGCTGCTGTAAGCCATGTGCTCCAGAAGCTCCTCGACTTCCGCCAAGCGGGCGGACATGATTTCTATGAACTTGATGGCCAAATCCGGTTTCTCCCGGAGGAGCGCTTTAAATTGCCCATAACTCATCGTGCATATGACGGAATCCTCCAGTGTGACCGCATAAACCTGCCTACTGGAGACAGGCGCTCCGATTTCCCCGAAAAGATGTCCCGCCGTCAGCACATCGAGCGTAAGCTCCTTTCCCTCCAGAGTCATCGAATACAGCCGAACCGCCCCGGACTTCACGAAGTATAGCCGGGGTTCTTCCGGGTTCGGGGCAGCGACAAGGCTCCCTTTTTCGACAGGTTCGATTCGGGTATCCCGCTCCACCTGGTTATAGTCCTGCGGCTCCAGGATTTGAAATAAGTTAACTCTTGATAAGTACTTGAGCTTGTTCAATGCGGACCCTCTCTTTTTTTAGCGAGTGTAGGCTGGCTTACATTTCTCCATCTTATTTCAGACTATAATCACTTTCAAGAACGCTAGGGGGTGTACGTCTTTGAACTACTTATTGATCGGCCAATGGACTCTGGTCGTGATGTTCGTCCTGTCGGCGGGAATGAAATTTGCCCGTACAAAAAACATGGTCCAGCATTGGACCGAGTACCGCTATCCCATGGGTCTGATGTTCCTGATCGCTTCGCTGGAGCTATTGGGCGCGGCAGGCATTTTTGCGTCGCTCTGGCTTCCGGAGTTGTTGAAGGTGTCCGCGCTCCTCCTGGGAGGAATGATGCTCGGGGCGATTCATGCCCATCTTGTTCGAGCCAGGCACAAGCCCTACATGGCCCTTAACGCGCTATTCATGCTCATGATCGCCGCTGCCCTGTTCATCTCGTAAATGTTGCCGGACTAACCCGCAGAAAAACCACTTCCTAAAGAAAGAAGTGGTTTTCCCCGTAGTTTATTGTCGCAATGGGTCTATTCGCCATTCAAATCAACCGTCTTGTTCAGCTCGGTCTTGGACTCGGTTCCCGTCAGTTTGGAAAACAGGCGCTTCACCATTTTGATTTTGCTGCCGGTTTCCCAATACTCGGCGGTTTCCGCTTTGATCTTGATCAGGACGAGGTTCGGATCGTCGCTCGTCGTATCCAGTAATTCGCCGTAAGCGGCGTTCCAGAACTCCTTGATCTTCCCGCGATCCTCGACCAATTCGGCCTTCCCCCGGATCGACACATAGGATTGCCCTACGTAAGCCACATTTACCATGGGATTCTGAAGCAATTCACGGTATTTATTGGTGTCCTTCATGGTCAAAAACCAAAGATCGCCGTCAAATTCGACCTCCTGGGTCTTCATCGGGCGGGAGACCAGTCCTTCCCCCGTCAGGGTAGTTAACATCGCCGTATCGATTCCTTTGATTAAGTCTCTTACCGTTTCAATCGCTTCTTGATGGGCTGTCTGCGAATTCGACATGTCTGTTCACTCCATTTGCTTAGTTTGGGCGGGCCGTGTTCTTCGTTTATATTAAACAACAGGAGGCCGGATTAACCCTAATTTGAAGCCAGGGAAAATTGCGGGCGTCGGATCTCCGTACGTCATTTCATTTTATATAAAAAGTACATAAACCGGTATGGCCGTCCATTACTCCTTCGACGCGGCCGCATACACTGATTGTGATTGCATCTATGCAAGGAGGTCGTCGACATGCCCATTACCGATAGATATATTTTGCAGCCCAGTCCGCCGTTCTCGCTGGATGGAAATGATGAGGAGAGCGTAAACCTGGCGCTTCAGGCTGCTCCCAACGCATCCGTAGGTGTGATTCAGGGATCGGTTCGACTCGCCAACGGCACCCCCGTCCCTGCGGCTACCGTCCAATTGTTTACCTCGCAAGGTGTGCCTGTCCAGCATGTGAACACCAACCCTCAGGGGCTCTTTGTCATTCCGGATATTCCGGTCGGCGCTTATTTAATTACTGCCGCAGAAACGGGATTCCTTACGCCTCCGCGGATTCCGCTCAGCGTTTCCCAAGGGCAGCCCACTCAGGTGACAATCACGCTGCAGCCGGATCCGGCAGCCACCACCGGGGCCGTGTTTGGCATTGTGAGAAATGCCACGAACAATCAGCCCGTGAATAATGCCGCCATCAACCTGTTCAGGGTCGATGGAGCCACAAACATCCTGGTCGGAACGGTGTCTTCCAATTCAACCGGGCAATATCTGTTTGCCAACCTGCCGAGCGCCACCTATTTCGTTCAAGCTACCATTCTGGGGTTTCTGCCCAATCAGAGTGCCCCTGTCACAATTACAGGCAATCAATTCGCCCCCTTGGACATCAACCTGACCGTCGATCCGGATGCCAATACGGGAACCTTATCCGGAATTATCACCGATCAAGCGACCGGTGCCGCCGTTCCCGGGGCGCTGGTGGCCCTGTACGCGCTGAATGGCAATGTGGAGACGGTCGTCCAGATCACGCAAACGAATGCCGCGGGGCTGTATCTGTTCGGCGATATACAGCCGGGAACTTACCGGGTCAAGGCTACGGCTCAGATTGAAGTATGACGAAGGAACAATATGTACTCACGGACAGCTCCGTTTTTGTTCTCCGCCCCAAAGAGAGCCTTTGGGTGCCGCTGGAACTCCAAAGACGGAAGAAGAGCAAAGAACCCAGCCCCCATACAGAGCCTTCCCGGTACAAGCGCAACACCTCCAAACGTTACCGGCCCCTCTGCCGTTCTCCCTTGCACATAGGGTTCTGCCTCGTCATCAAAAGCAAGAGGCGAATTTACAAGCAGCGGATCCGGCTAAGGATTTTAGACCGAAGCGGGTGTCGGAGCAAAGTTACATGGAGTAACACAAGAAAGCTGCACACCCTGCGCGGGGCAGTCCGGCCTGCTCCTGTCGACGCCAGGCTTTCCGTTACCGTAAGAAGGCGAAAAAGAAAGACTCGAAAGCGATTCTTCGTAAGCTTTTAGGGAAGCAAGGCTCCCACGAAATAGTTAAAGCCTGCTCCATTTCTCAAACGGTAGCAGGCTTTAAGTTTCTTATTTAAGATTCACCCAGGAATCCCTTTTTGAAAATACCCAGCAGGTAGTCCAGCGTAATCGGATCGCTGTACGTCGAGGCGTTCATATCGATTTCAATGACTTGCTTGTTCTTCACGGCCGGAATGTTCTTCCACATCTCCGTCTTCATAAACGAATTGTCGTCCGCGGCTCTGCGGCTCAAGACGACAAAATCGCCGGCATACTCGGGAATCACCTCTTGAGACAGCGTGTAGTAGCCCGGCCCCAAGGCATCCTTTTCCACCTTCTCCGGCATGCTCAGACCCATAGCCTGGTACAGAATCTCGGTCCCGCGCGCCCAATTATTGCCGAACACGTAGAAGTTCTTCGCGTCCGTTTCAAATACCGTCACCGAGACATCTTCGCCATGCTTGGCTTTGATTTCCCGTCCGGCTTCTTCGGCCCGCTTCTTGAAATCATCGATCCAGGTCTGCGCCTCCTGCTCCTTGTTCAGCAGCTTTCCGATCTCAAGCTGTTGTTCCAAATAGTCCAGCTTCCCCCAGGTATAAGCCACCGTTGGCGCGATTTTCTCCAGTTGGTCCAGATTCTTCATATGCGTACCCGTGATAATCAAGTCCGGGTTCAATGCCATAATCTGCTCCAGATCATCGTCCGAAACCACATCCACTCCCGCAAGCTTCTCCGTAAAAAGCGGGTTCTTCATCGTCCATTCGTCCACGCCGACCAGCGTCCCCCCAAGCGACAGCACGTTCGGCGCATTTGTCAATGCCACGATCCGGGTCGGGTTCGCGGGAACCTCCACAGGGCCTTTTTCCGAGGAATAGGTGACCGTTCCGGTTGCGGACGGCTCCGCCGCTTCAGCCTTAGGCGCCGAAGCACTAGCCTTCTCCGGGGACGCGCCTTGCCCGGAATTGGCCGAATTGCCCCCGCAAGCGCTAAGGACCAGCAACAGGATGAGTGAGGTTAAGGTGAACAGCTTGTTTTTCATTTTCGTCTCCTTCTGTGTTGATTCATATTTATAGATGTCCATTATCCTCCAAATGATAATGATTATCGATCTCATATGTACCTACTATATTTTCTCCCCCGCCGGTTGTCAATCCTATTTTTTTGGCAGGCCTACGTTAAGGATCTGGCTGATAACGGACCACCAAATCTCTAAAAACAAAAAAAGAAGCCTTAACATTCGCTAAGGCTTCGCTTCCGCTTCGTGCTTGCTTATACTCTTGGGAAACCGCTCAAATACTGCTTCGGCACTTGCGTTTCTTTGCCGAGCTTCACCGCCGCTTCCAGCGTCCAATAAGGGTTCCGCAGCATGGCCCTTCCAACGGCCACCAGATCCGCGTCACCGTTGCCGATGACGGCATTGGCCAAGGCAGGCTCATCCAACCGGCCGACCGCGATTACCGGAACATCCAGAGTATGCTTGATATCTCTTGCCAAAGGAACCTGATAAGCGGCATGCGTTCCCGGTCTGCCCCAAGCTGCAATCGGCCCCTCTCCGCCGGCGCTGATGTGGAACATATCCACGCCAGCTTCACGATAGACTTTGGAGAACTCAAGGCTCTCCTTAATGCCGTATCCTCCCTCCATATACTCCTGAGCGGAAATACGCATGATCAGCGGCATACCGGCAGGCATTTCGCTTTTGGCGGCTTCAATGACCTCCCGGCCGAATCGGGTCAAATCCTGACCATACTCATCCGTTCTTTGATTCGTGAGCGGGGAATGAAACTGATGAATCAAGTAACCGTGTGCGCCGTGAAGCTCGATCGTATCGAAGCCGGCCTGAACGGCCCGGCGTACGGCCAGGCGGAATTTTTCCACCATGTCCTTCACTTCTTCGGTGGTCAAGGCTCTTGGCGTCTTGGACTTCTCGTCAAAAGGAATCGCCGAAGGCGCCACGGGAACCGGGGCATCTTCCGCCTTCCGCCCGGCGTGGGCGATTTGGATGCCCACCCTCGCGCCGTGCTGATGGGAAGCTTCCACGATACGCGCCAAGGGCGGGATCTGGTCGTCCGACCACAAACCCAAATCATAGTCGGAAATGCGGCCATCCGGCTCCACGTCCGTCATTTCAATGATAACCAATCCGGTTCCGCCCACGGCTCTGCTCACATAATGCGTGTAATGCCAGTCGTTCGCGATCCCGTCTTTTTTCGTAACGGAATATTGGCACATCGGCGGCAAGACAACGCGGTTTTTTAACTCCAACGATTTAAGCTTGTAGGAACTGAACAGATGATCCATAGTGAATACCACTCCTTTTTGATCTACATCCAGAATATCCATGAAACGAACTTATGATGCAAGTCAATAAATTGCATGCGCATGCATATAAATTAGCACGCTACAAGCCATTCCGTCAAGCCCGGCCCTGGGCCGCAAAACTTCCGTCGGCCCGGGGTTGGCTCTATTTGTCCGAGAGAAAGCAAAGGACCATCCTTTGAAATTCTTCGCCCGCGAAGGCTTCCGCGAGGGTCGCCTTAAAAGTGGGCATGGCCTTCTCCAGCTTTTCGGCACCGATCGGCGTTAAACAAGTGTACACGGCTCGGCGATCATCTTCACAGACATTTCTTCTCAGCGCTCCGCACCCCTTGGCTTCAAACCGGCTGACCAGCCTGGAGATGGCGCTCTGGCTTAAACCTACAAGGTCTTCCAATTGCTGCAGTTTCAATTTTTGCTCCGCGGCTTCGGACAAAAACATCAGCAGGTAGAACTCTTTGAGGGACAACTGATGGTTCTCCTGCAAGGCCGCTTCCAACCGATTGGCGATACTCGCCTGAACCTGCGTTAAGGACAGCCAGTTATCGATCAAACGATCCCGATTCACGGGGTCTTTTTCCATAGTTAAGTTCACCTGTCTTCATGTTAGCGTTTCTTCTCCGGGGTGGGACGCTCTTATTTTATCATTTTTTGCCCGGTTGTGGCCAAACCGCATTTTGTTCACTTTGTCCTTGTTTATATAAAAGCAGCGTTGCATTTCTGGTGCCCGTAATTTCCCAGTCACCCGCCGAGCTTAGCGGCCTTTTGGGGCGCTATTTCGGCCCGACTCGGCTCCGGGGAAATCATAGCGGTCAAAAAGGCCCTTATTGGACTAGTGCGGACCCCGAAATATAGTTTCGGCCCGATTTTTCCCAAGAATAAGACCTAAAAAGTCCGCTATTTCATACCGATGATCCGCTTTCGACAAAATAGCGCCGTTTAAGGCACTTATTCACTTACCCTACTTTCAAAGAGGATCTGGCCGCCCGTGATTCAATGGCTTAATGCAGCGCTAGTGACAGAAACAGTCATTTTTCGCGAAATAGCGGCTGTGCCGTCAATGACGTTGCAACAAACCTTCCTTGATGCTGCCCATTTGGGGATCCGCCGCTTCGGCAAGCAACATGTCGAACTTAGATCGTCGTCTCCCCTTCTAAACCATGCTAACGGTCGCCACAGCCGTTATTTGCCCTGTTCGCGCTGACTCCAAATTCTAACGGCTGCCACGGCCCCTATTTCATATAAGTATGGCTGTTTTGGTCGAAATGAAGGTAAATAACGGCCCACACGACCGTTAGAATCCCAATACGTGATTCAATCGCAGCATAACGGCTCTCACGGCCGTTAGACTTCCTAACTGCAGAGCCTTGTTTAGAGTCCTGTACTTTTTTGCGAAGTTCTTTAAAAGCGATTAAGGCATCAAGCTCCGTTGTAATCATCTGTCAGGGTTAATGCAACGCAATGGACTTTTCTTCACTCGTCCGCGCCGATATTCACGGCGTTCCCTTTCACTCGGGGCTCCCCGTCCATATCCTGCGCTCCGATGATGGCGTTATCCGTCGACCCGGCATCGATCGCCGGCGACGAAGACTTTAGATGGAAGTCGCCACCCGCGGCATTCACGAATTCGGGATCGGCAAACAAAGAATGCGCATCGTTGCCGGTTCCCGATTTGTACGCGGAGAATCCCGTATACTCTTTATTTTTCCAGGTCCAGGTGGCATCGGAGCCGCCGCCCGGAGCAAAATATAAATTATAATCCACAACGTTGCCGGAGTTTTTGGTGAATGCATTGTAGATCAATACATCCGTGGAGTTGGCCACGAAAATATTGTTCTTGATCACGTTGTTTCGCGTATCGTACTGCACGAGAAGCTGGCCGTTATAGCCGTTCAGAGTATCGTTTTTGTACACCGTATTGTTGACGATCTTGCAGTTCACAGTCGAGCCGCGCTCATCATCGTAACCACCCATGGCGATGCCGGTCAGCCGGTTGTTATAGACCACGTTGCTGCGGACCGTAATATTGCTGGTGGCTTTACCGGCATGCTCGGAGGCAATTTCAACGCCGATGTCGTTGTTGTAGCTGTAGTTCCGCTCGATGATGCTGTCCTTGCCGCCATCCACATAAATGCCGCCGGCAGAGTTGTCGTCTTTCCCGTAAGACGGGTTGTTTTTAACGGAATTATTGTACACCCGATTGCCCTTCACCAACCCGTTCCTCGCCTGATCGTAAGCGGTATTCGGGGCGGTTCCCTCAAAGCCGATCAGATCGATCCCGATGTTGTCATTATCATGAACGAGGTTATCGGTCACCGCGAAGCCGTCCACATTTCCGTTTAAAACGAGAGCTTCGCTGGAGCCCAGTACTAGATTGTACAGCTCATTGCCGCTGATGGTAAGGTCGTGAAGCGAAGCCGGAGCTTTCGTGCCATAAACGGCGATACCGTGGGCGTCCCGGCCGAGCCGATCCCCGCCGGTCGGCTTGGCCGTGTTTTTGATGTCGTGAATTTTGTTGTTGGACAGATTAATGAAGCCGCCCGAACCGTGGACATAGATGCCTACAGGGACCGCGTTCTTGGAAGCCGTTGTAAACCCGCGGATTTCAAATCCCCGAACAGTAACATAATCGACATCGGACAGTTCGATCAGCCCCTCGGTTCCGCTGACCGAAAGCCCGGTCCCGTCAATGATGGCGCTCTCCGTGCCGTAGCTTGCGAACACAATAGGGCCCTGCGAAGCGGAGCCGGAACGGGTTATTTTCAGCTTCTCCTTGTACACGCCGCCCCGGACATAGACCGTGCTGCCCGGAGGAACGGTGTCGGCCGCATACTGCAGCGTCTTCCACGGCGCGCCGCTCGTCCCCGCGTTGGAGTCACTGCCGCTCGTCGCTACATAGTATTCGGCACCCGCCGCCGAAGCGGCCGGAGGTTGTACATTTCCGGCAGCCAGACCGAATCCCAAAACCATCGTTAAACAACCTGCCAGTAACATTTTTCCGAGTTTCTTCACGATTTTTCAACTCCCATCTCATTTGGCATTCGTCAAACTAACGTATCATCGATTTGCGTCTTCTTGCAAGCGATGCACGGCTTCCACCGTCGGCAGACTTCCGGTGCCGCCAGTGCCAAGGGTCGACAAGGCTCCGCACGCGCTGGCGAATCGCAGCAGTTCATCGCCGCGGCGGCCAAGCAGGTAGCCGTGAATGATCCCCGCGTTGAAGCAGTCGCCCGCTCCCGTCGTATCCACCGGAGTCACCGCGTAAGGACCGGCCGTGATCACACTTCCATCATGCTGGCGCAGCGAAGCCCCTCTGGAGCCTTGCTTGACCGCCACCATCCCCCCGACGGGAGGAAGCAGGGTTTCAAGAACACTGGCGACCCCGTCGGCCGGGAAAATATGCAGCAGTTCATCCTCACTGGGAATGAACAGATCCGTTTCCGCCAGCAGCGCGCAGATGCCGTCGCGATCCCACCGGTTGGCCACATCCCAGCCCGTATCGAACGACGTGCTGATCCCGTCCGCGCGCAGCCATCCAAAAAGCTCCCGCCAATGCGGTCTCATGCCATCCTGCAAATAATAGGAGCCGAAATGCAGATGGTGGGCCTGCCGCAGCAGCGCCTCCGGGATATACTCCGGGGTCAGCAGCGGGATGCTGCCGGCATAGGTTAACAACCCACGGTCGGCGGGTGTGGAGAAGGACAGCGTTACACCTGTCTTAACGTCCGGCAGCCGGGTAACATGCTCCGTGCCCACGCCCATACGCCGCAGTTCGCCCGTGCAAAAGGCGCCGAAATCGTCGTCCCCCACCACGCTGACGAACCTCACATCCGCGCCCAGGCTGGCCAAAGCACAGGCCGTGATGGCCGAAGAGGAACCGAGCACGACCTCGAAGCCATCGATCATCTTCTCCCGGTTCCACTCCGGCATCACATCGCCTCCGGACACGATGATGTCCACATTCAGCTCGCCGGCGACGACTACAACGGGCCTCGCCTCCATGGACCGCATCATTTCAATACCGGAACGAAGTCCCGTTCCGCCTCATACAGTTCTTCGAACATGCGCCCGATTTCCTCCAGGGAGCAAACGGCCGCGGACAGCGGGTCCACCATCAGGGCATGGCGGGCCATCTCCTTGTCGCGATTCAGCACCGCTTCCACAGCCAGGTCAAAGAAAGCCATATTTGAGCGGCACAATGCGGCCAAATGCTCCGGCAGTCTCCCGAAACGGGTAGGCTGCACGCCTCTCCGGTCAACCAGGCAAGCTACCTCGACCACGCCGTCCGCCGGTAAATTTTCGATTAGCCCCCGGTTGGGCACGTTGCCGTAGATCACTTTCGGCTCATGCTTCAGCACCGCTTCAATAATGACTGCCGCATACTCCTTACTGGATTGCAGTTCAAGCGGCATCGTCCCCTCGAGCTGCGCAGCGATCTCTTCATCGTTCTCTTTACGCCAAATTGGCCAGTTGTCGGCATAATAACCTGTCGCCCCGTTATAACCGGAGTTGCAGTGCAAATCGATCAGCGACTGACGCTTCCGGTAATATGGAATATACTCCGAGAAATGCCCGCTGGATTCCGAAACGAAAGCGCCCAGATATTTCATCGCATCGAAGCGGACAGGGTCCTGGCGCAGCAGCTCGGGGTCCTTGATTTTTTCCAGGAGAACGGGGTACAGGTCCTTCCCGGCATGAGTCAGTTCCACAAACCAGGACATGTGGTTGATGCCGCCGGCTCTCCAGTGCATTTCTTCGTAAGGAATCCCGGCGTATTCCGCCAGTTGGGCGGACGTGTTCTGGATGGAATGGCACAGGCCGACCACCGGGAGATTCGTGATGCGGGAGGTCAGAAGCGTTACGGCGGACATCGGATTCGTATAGTTCAGAATCATGGCGTCGGGACACAGCTCTTCGACGTCCCGGACAATCTCCATCCAACTGGGGAGGGTACGCAGGGTTTTAAATAGGCCGCCCGGCCCCAGCGTATCACCGATGCATTGATTGACCCCGTATTTCAGCGGAATTTCATACTCGTAACGGACCGTCTCCAGCCCGCCGACCTCAATTTGGTTGATCACGAACCGGGAGCCGCCGATCACTTCCCGGCGGTCCGTGGAGGCAATTACCTCCCACCGTTTTCCCGTCAATTCCACAATTTTGAGCACCAGCTTGCGCGCAAGCTCAAGCCGCCCCGCATCGATATCGACCAGGGCGATCGTACCGCCCTCCACCCCCTCGATCAAAAGGATATCCATGGCGATTTCCCGGGTAAACGCACTGCCTGCACCGATAATTGAAATTTTCGTCATAGCTCTTCTCCTCGCCCCTTATTTCATGCCTGTCATCGTCAGGCCTTTAATGAATTGCTTCTGGAAGATCAGGAACACAATAATAACCGGCACGGTAATCAGAACCGCCGCGGACATAACGACGTTGTAATTGACCTGGTGGGTCCCGTTAAAATAGACCAATGCGAGCGGAACGGTCATCTTGCTCTCATCATTCAATACAATCAGCGGCCAAAGGTAGTTGTTCCAGGAGTTCATGAACGTGAATATTCCCAAGGCCGACAGCATCGGCAGGATGAGCGGCGAGATGATGCGGAACATCAGCCGGAACTCGCCGGCGCCGTCCATTCTGGCCGCCTCCAGCAGTTCCTGCGGGATCTCCTCGATAAATTGCTTGGCCAGGAACACGCCGTAGGAACTGACCAAATTCGGCAAGACGATCGCCATCAGATGGTTGACGAGTCCAAGCTCGGCCGTAATGAGATAAGTCGGAATCATCAGGACCTGAAACGGAATCATCATGGTCGCCAGGATCAGGATGAACAGCAGTTTTTTCCCCTTGAATTGATGTTTGGCAAAAATATAGCCGGCCAGGGAGCTGGTGAACAAGGTGATGGCCGTGATGATGACGGAGGTCACCAAGCTGTTCAACAACCACGTGACAAACGGCGCATCGCGGAAGACCGTCCGGTATCCCTCCAGGCTGGGCTGCCGGGGAAACAGCCCGCCGGTGCCCGAAACGATTTCCATATTGCTCTTTAGCGATGACAACACCATCCAGGCGTAAGGAAGCAGCATGATACAGGCGGCCACCGCCAGAAAGAATATAAGAACCCCATCCCACGAACTGCGTTTATGCGGCATAAGCTTCTTTTCCCCCTCTCAATGTTCCCACTGCGTACGCCCCCATCTCAGCTGCAGCAAAGTCACAAGCAGAATGATCACGAGAAATACGGTTGCCATTGCCGAAGCGTATCCCATATTCGAAGTGGAGAACGCCTGGTCATAAATATGCAGGGCCAGCACCCGCGTCTCGTTGAAAGGCTCCCCCTTGGTCATGATCTGAAATTGGGCGAAGGTCTGGAAGTAGGAGACTACCGTGGTCACGGAGACGAACAGCAGCGTTCGGCGCAGCAGCGGCAGCGTGATCCGCCGAAAAATATGCCACCGGCCCGCGCCCTCCAGGATCGCCGCTTCATAGTACATCTCGGGAATGGAATCCAGCCCGGCTATGAAAAGGACGATGTTATAGCCGATGTCGGCCCACAGGGTCATCAGAATAACGGAATAAAGCGCATAGTGCGGATCGCCGAGCCACTGGACCGGGGCCATATGCAGCTTGGTCAGCAGCATGTTGAACAAGCCGCTGTTGTAATTGAACATCGTGTTCCATACGATGGCGGTACCCGCCAGCGGCGCGATCGTCGGGAGAAAAAACACGGTGCGGAACAAATTTTTGAGCCACGGAATTCTGACTCGCTGAATGGCCGAAGCAATCAACAGCGTAATGACGATATTGACCAGCACGGCGATGGTTACGAATTTGAACGTGACCCATAACGATTTCAAGAAGACGGTATCCTGGACCATGCGGAGATAGTTCTCCGCTCCCACGAACAGCGCGCTTGTACTGAGCGGGCTGTATTTAAACAGGGACAAACCCAGGCTCCAGGCAATGGGCAGGAAAGCAAACACCCCGAACAGAAGCAGGATCGGCACCAATGAAATGAGGATGAACCTCCGCTTGGCCCTGTACCCCGCCGTCTTTCCAGCCAGTCTGGCCTTTTCCGCCTTGTCGGTTGGTACTGCCATACTCATGCGAACACCCCAATCACTTATGTTGGTCCTGATTACCGTTGATGGCCTTCTCTATGTTCGCCAATCCATCCTCCACGCTTAGCTGTCCGCCAACCATCAACTGAAAGTTGTCGTTGACCTGCTTGAAGAAGAAATCCCGGTCCGCCACCGGACCGATCCATTGGCCGAGCGGCAATACTTCCAGCGAGGTTTTCATGTACGGATTGTTCTTCAGGAATTCCGGATCTTCGGCGATTTCTTTTTTGGCCGGGACGGTAAAAGTGTCCGTATTCCATGCCGAAAGATTCTCCTTCTCCGAAATGAACCGGATGAACTCGAGCGCGGCCTCCTGCTGCTTGCTTTGCTTCGCGATCGCAAGGCCCCAGCCGGATTCGGCGGCAAAGGCGGGCGGATTCTCCGTGAAGGACGGTACAGGGACGTATTCAAAATCGCTGACTTTATAATTGTTCAGTCCGGCGGCAATCGTCCAAGGACCGCGGTAGGTCATGGCCGAGTTCCCGCGGAAAAAATGATCGGAGGTGTCGAGCTCTCCACCGAACGAGGCCAAATCCGCGACTTTGTCGTCGGCCACGAGCGAGACCAAAGCGGACATCGCCTTCCGCGCCTCCGGTGTCCCGAAATGGACATGTCCGTCCTCTCCCCAGAAGCTTGCGCCCTGCTGCAGGATAAGCGACAGGAAAGTAAACGTGATATTGTCCGTCGATACAAAATCGAAGCCCTTGACTTTAATGACATCGCCTTCGCGGACGGTCAGTTTTTTGGCGTAGTCCACAAGCTCCGTCCAGGTGGACGGCGGCTGATCGAAGCCTTGCTCCTTCAGCATTTCCGGGTGAACCAGCATACCGCCGTTTTCAATGTTGTATTCCAGCGGCAGCCCGTACAGCTTGTTATCCCGCAGATACCCGCCAAGAGGCGCGTCATAATACGCCTTTTTCACATTTTCGCTATCGGGGATTTCAGCAAGCAGACTGTTCTTGGAATATTCGGGAACCCAAGTGCCGAACAATTCGGCGATATCGGGCGGTTTTTTCGCGGAGAATGACGCTTTTAGCTTCTGATTGTACACGTCATACGGAAAGGTCTGATACTCGATCGTTACATCGGGGTGTGAGGCCTGATATTTCGAGATTATTTTCTTGTATGCGTTTACAATTCCGTCCTCTTGATGGCTCCAAAAGACCAGGTTGACCTTGCCTTTCGGGTCCGCGGATGTACCCCCGCCGGAAGCGGCGGGGCTTGCACAGCCCACCATAGCGAATACAACGCAAACAACCGCCATAATCAGCATAAATTTGGAAAACCGCATTCGCATATCCTCCCTTATCCTGCAAATTAGCCAGCCTATGAAGGGGAGGTTGCTTGAGGTTAAAGCGCCATCAAATAGAAGCGGCGTGGTCTATAGGTGTATGTACGGCAATCTGCTGCTCCCGGCACGCTTGCTCAAACCATCCCTCCGGTTGCTTGTTCGTAATTACCCCCGTCACCTGATTGAGAGGAGTAATGGTAAACAAAGCGCTCTTCTCCAGCTTGCTTTGATCGAATACAGCATACACTTCGCTGGAACGTTCCATCATCAATTGGGCAATACGGGATTCAAGCTCGGAATGCATCGTAAAGCCATGATTCAGCGATACGCCATCCACCCCGAGAAACATCTTGGTGATGTTGATTTTATCGATCACATTCTCCGCCAGCGGACCGCTTAGCTCGTAGCTTTTGGCCCGCATCACGCCGCCGATCACGACCACCTGGATATCTTCGGCGTCGGCCAGTTCAAAAGCAATATTCACCGCGTTGGTGACAATCGTAATATTCCGGTGTTTCTTCAGCGCTTTCGCAATAAAGAACGTCGTGGTTCCCCCGGTCAGGCAGATGATGTCCCCTTCCTCCACCAGGGCGGCCGCGGCCTCGGCAATCAGCTCCTTATCCTGGCGCTTGAAATCGCGCTTGGCCGCAAAAGGAAGCTCCGCCGCCGATGACATCAGCGCCCCTTCATAGATCGCTCCTCCAGTGGTGCGAATGATGCCCCCCGCTTTTTCCAGCATATCCAGATCGCGCCTTGCGGTCGCTTCCGAGCAGCCGACGGCCTCGATAATCTCCTGCAGCGATATTTTTCCGTGCGTTTTGATCAGTTCCAGCGTTTTCGCTCTGCGCAGCTCACCCTTTGAATATTGCATAAGACTCTCCTTTGAAATATCTGGGACTAGCCCGTGTTAGCTCTATTGTGGAGGATGGAAGGATAGATTGCAATACGCCGAAATGAACCCGCATCCTGTTAAAAAGACCGCGCGACGACCGCTTTGGCCGGGCCCCTTCACAACGCTATAATCTGTACCTGCGGCTCGTATTCCCGGAAAAGACGGGGATCGATGTTTCCCGCTTTATCGGACATCGCGTTTGCCGCGGCCGCCGCGGCGGCGGTACGCAGTCTGGCCACGGCCGAATCGCCGCGTTCTTCCGCGTAAGCCATGCCGGCAACGAAGGCGTCGCCGCAGCCCACGGTATTCACGGGCTGAATGGCCGGCGGCAGCACCAGATACCCCGCTCCATCCAGGATCGCCACGGCTCCTCGGCTGCCCAGCGTGACGCACACCTCGGCAATTCCCTGGTCGGCCAGCATCCGCGCGGCCCGGGTCCATTCGCTCAGCTCCCCCGGTTCGCGCCCCAGCCATCCGGCCAATTCCCGCTCGTTCGGTTTCACAAAATGAGGCGGTGCGCCGAGTCCGGCGCTGAAGGCCGCTCCGCCGGTATCCAGAAATGCCCGCGCGCCAGCGGACCGAACGATGCCGATCAGTTCCGCGTACAAGCTGTCCGGCGATCCCGCGGGCAAGCTGCCGGACAGTACGACCACGCTGGACTGCGAGGCCAGACCGTGCAGCGTTTCCTTGATGGCGGCGATTTGGGGTTCCGTGACGGCCGGTCCTTGCCCGAGCAGTTCGGTGGAGCTTCCGCTCGACTCATCCAGGATGTTGAGGCAGACTCGCGATTCTCCTCCCGGGGCATGGACAAATTCCGTCCGGATGCCTCGTTCGGCCAGGCTGCGTTCAATGAACGCACCATTGGTCCCGGCGATGATGCCGGTGGCCGTGACCTGGCCGCCGAGCTGCCGGATCACCTTGGCGACATTGTTGCCTTTGCCGCCCGGCTCGTCTATTTGCCGGGACACCCGCTGCACCCGGCCCACGCTGAACCGGTCGACGTAACAGGTCCGGTCGATAGCCGCATGGAGCGTGACCGTGGTGATCATCGGGCCACGCCGGCTTTGCCGGCGCATCCGCAGAGCCGCATTTTCTCCATCGCCAGCCGTTTGACTGCTTCCTTCGCCGGAACCATGTATTTGCGCGGATCGTTTTCTTCGGGATGGTCCGTAAATACGCCCTTGATCGCGTCGGAGAACGCGATGCGCAGCTCGGTGGCGATGTTCACCTTGGACATCCCCAGCGCGACCGCCTGATGGATCTGCTCGGCTGGAATACCCGACCCGCCGTGCAGGACGAGAGGAACGGCCACACGATCCGCGATGCGAGCAATCCGCTCGAAATCGATGTTCGGCCGGCCCTTGTAAATGCCGTGAGCGGTTCCGATCGCGGGCGCAAGTGTGGATACTCCGGTAAGTTCAATAAACCGAACGCATTCTTCGGGGTCGGCCAACGACGCTTGCCGCTCATCGACGACAATGTCGTCCTCAACCCCGCCGACCTTGCCTAACTCGGCCTCCACGTTTACGCCTGAAGCCCGGGCGATCTCCATCACTTTGCGGGTTTGGTTCACATTTTCCTCAAAAGGATGCATGGAAGCATCGATCATCACCGAGGTGTAGCCTGCACGTATACACTGGATGATCGTCGGAAAATCGGTGCAGTGGTCCAAGTGCAGCGCAATGGGAAGACCGGACCGGTCCGCCGCGGTCTTGGCCGCACGGGCGATATAATCCGGCCCCAAATGTTTGACGGTGCCCACCGTGGATTGAATAATCAGCGGTGACTCCGTTTCAACCGCCGCTTCCACCACCGCTTGAAGCATCTCCAGGGTGTGCACATTAAAAGCGGCGATAGCGTATTTCTCCCTTCGCGCATCTTTCAGCATTTCAGTAGATGAGATTAGTGGCATACTTATCCCCCTTACGAATTATTCGCTGCAGTACCGGGGATGCAAAATTTTATAGGATAGCTGACCGCAGCAGTTTGAACGATCGTGGCTCCTCCTTCCGCAGGGATTGGAATCGGATGAAACAGATTTAAAAATGTTATGTTTGTGATTATAATAATCGGTAATTATGATTAAATCAATCATTTTATTGAAAAATATCGTAGGTATCTAGGTTAAATGCGTCAAAATTACTGATTTTTTCAATCTTATTATTGATTTTTTGATCTAAACAATTATAGAATTGACGTAAAGTGTCATTATTCCATTTTCAGGAGGTCCCCTTTATGAGTCTGACTTATAGTGAAGTTAAAGACCAGTACAAAGCCTTGCGGCAGACCTACGATTATATGCTGGCCAAACGCGATGAGATTACCGCCTTTGTCCGCGGCCGGCCGATCAGATCCCTTACTTTTGTCGGCTCCGGCTCGAGCTATTGCTTAAGCGAATCAGCCGCTTTCTCCTTCCGGTTGCGGGCAGGCTTGCCCGCCATTTCCTTGGCCGCCGGCGATCTGATGCTTCATTCCTCCCGCTACCGTTCCATGCTGGAGGGCACCTTGGCGATCGCACCCTCCCGCTCCGGCAGCACCAGCGAGGTGGTCGAAGCGCTGCGCCTGGTCCGGGCCGGGGAGTCGGTTCCCGTATTGACGATCTCCTGCGTAGCGGGTTCTCCGCTGTCCGCACAGGCCGATTTCGCCCTGGAACTCCCCTGGGCCTTCGACCATAGTGTCTGCCAGACGCGCACGGTGACCAACCTGTACGCCGCCAACCTCCTGATTGCGGCTTTTCTCGGCAACGATGAAGCCCTGATTGCCGATATGCAAAAGGCCATTCATCAAGGCGAGGCCTACATGGCGCGCGTAGAGGACAACATCCGCCGGACCGCCGGCTTCGCCTGGACGAACGCCGTGGTGCTTGCGGACGGGGAATTGCAGGGTCTGGCGGCTGAAGGCGCGCTCGCCTTGACTGAAATCGCCAAGACGCAAGCGCACTCCCACCATCTCCTCGATGTGCGCCACGGCCCGATGGTCACGGTGGGCCCGGACACGCTTGTGATCGCGGCCTTATCAAGCAGCGGCAGCGATCATCAGCGCAACCTGATGCGCGACATCAAAGACCGGGGAGCCACCGTGATCGCCTTTGCCGATTCGACGGCAGCCGTGCCGCAAGACATCGTTGACCTCGCGGTTGTGGCGGACAGTCCGCTGGACCCCGCGGTGCAAGGCATTCCGTTCATTTTCATTGCGCAAATCGCCGCTTTGACCAGTGCCGAGCGCCATGGCATCAACCCCGACCAGCCGGATGGGCTGGTTGCTTGGGTGAAGCTGTAAAAGAAAACAGGGCTCCCTTGAGCGGGAAGCCCTGTTCTCTTATGTTCCGCAAAATGTCCGGTATGGCCGACCGGAAGGATCCGGCAGGCCGCAGTATTCTTCCTGCTCCGGCCCGTAATCGTAAGGCTTGGCCAGCACGGCCAAAAGCCGCTCCATTACGCCGGTATCCCCGCGTTCCACGGCCGCCTCCAGCGCCTCCTCCACCCGGTGATTGCGCGGAATCACCGCCGGATTGCTGCGGCGCATCAGCGCCTGCGCGGCCTCGGCGCTCTCCTCCTGGCGGCCCTGTCTCGCTTGCCACTCCTTCCGCCAGGCCGCAAATTCGTCTGCGCTCTCAAGCGCGGCCTCCGTCGGCCGATCCAGGCTCAGCGCCCGGAAGGTGTTGGTGTAGTCGGCACGGGTCTTGTACATCACGCCCAGCAGACGCTTGATCAAAGGCACATCCTCCGGCTCCTCATTGAAGAGCCCCAGTTTGGCCCGCATGCCGCCCAACCAATGATGGTGGAACCGCTCGGCAAAATCGCCCAAGGCCGTTTCCGCCAGTTTGACCGCCTGCTCCTCGTCCTCATGCAGGAGCGGCAGCAGCGCCTCGGCAAACCGCGCGAGATTCCAGGCGGCGATTTCCGGCTGGTTGCCGTAGGCATAGCGGCCGTGCCTATCGATGGAGCTGAACACCGTGGCCGGATCATAGGCGTCCATGAAGGCGCAGGGTCCATAGTCGATGGTTTCGCCGCTAAGCGCCATATTGTCCGTGTTCATGACGCCGTGGATAAAGCCCACGAGCTGCCACTTGGCGATCAGCGAAGCCTGCCGCTCGATCACCTCCCGGAGCAGGGAGAGATAGCGGTTCTCGCCCGGGTCAGCCTCCGAAAAATGCCTTTCCCAAGTGTAATCCGCCAGCGCCCGAAGCTCCTCAGCCTCGCCCCAATGGGCCGCGTATTGAAAGGTCCCCACCCGCAGGTGACTCGAAGCCACGCGGGTCAAAATCGCGCCGGGCAATCCGGTTTCCCGGTGCACGGTTTCACCCGTTGTAACGACCGCCAGGCTGCGCGTCGTCGGAATGCCCAGCGCGTGCATGGCTTCGCTGATGATGTATTCGCGCAGCATCGGTCCGAGCGCCGCCCGGCCGTCCCCTTGCCGGGAATAGGGGGTCCGGCCCGGGCCCTTCAGTTGGACGTCAAACCGCGTGCCCTGCGGCGTCCTCTGTTCGCCCAACAGGATGGCCCGCCCGTCGCCCAGCTTGGTAAAATGCCCGAATTGGTGCCCGGCATAAGCTTGAGCCAGCGGCGCGGCCCCTTCGGGCAGTTCGTTGCCGGCCAATACCGCCAAACCCCGATCATTTTTCAGCGCTTGAATATCCAGCCCCAGGGCAGCGGCCAACGGCTCATTCAGAACGACCAGCTTCGGCAAGCGGACAGGCGTCGGGGTTACCTTGGAATAAAAAACCTCCGGTAACCGCGCGTAACTGTTATCGAAATTCCATCCGGGTTCCGGAATTGCGTTATGTTCTCTCATCGGATCTCCTTTCGGTTGTTATGATGGTAACGATAAACCAGGGCATTTTCTTGTATTGTTCGCTCGTATCCAATTATTATCCGAGAGGTTAAAAGATGTTGGCGACATACGCTGCAGAGGGCGGTGGGGCCAAATTAACGGGAATTCCTCCCGTTAATTAGGTACGTATACGGCTGCAGCGGAAAATTAACTGGAAAACATCCTGCTAATTCACCTGAAATCGGGTATATCGGCGATTAGGGCCACAATATAGATGGAGTTTTTCCAGCTAAATCGGGTCCAAGGGACCATAGCGGAAAATTAACGGGAGGTTTTCCCGTTAATTGCAGCCACTGATTCTAACTACTTCGTTCGCTTCTGTACGCCTCTATCATCCTCTTGTTCTTCTCATCGATCCGAAGCGGAATCCCTTGGCAGTTAATCACGATGCCGCTCATGGTTTCCGACAACGCCAAAAGGTCCTCATAACCCGCGACATTGCTGCTCCAGATCTCTTTATCGTACACCTTTTCAAACTCGGCCCAATCCGTAAAGGCCGGCAGCCAAATAGTATCACCCTCCCCTCCCAGTACGCCAAACTGAAGGGTGGCTCCTGCCCCGATCGTCTTTTTGCCGTGTTCGTCGGGCGGTGACGGGTTTGGCTCGATCAGTTGCATGGGCAGTAAGTACCTGGCCTGAATCAGTTGCTCCAGCATTTCGGTCTCCAGGGTCTGGAGAAGCGATCTTTTTCTATCCTGGTCAGGGTCTTGGATGGACATCGTTTGAAAAAATCGGATCAGCGCCCGCTGCAGCCCAGGATTGCTTACGGGAATGTTGATCTCCGGTACCCCGCTCCAATCCGGCGGCGGCAGAAGCTCGTCCCGTTCGATCTCGACATGGTATTGTCCATTATCGAGCAGAATCCTGGGCAGACCCAGCGTATGCAACTCCGCGATTTTCGGGAGAATGTTCTCCTGGTCCACCTTTTGCATATCCAGCATCAGCAACTGCTGCATAAAATAATCCCGCGCATTCGCAGCGTACGCTTCCCTGGAAAATATCCAGACCCGGTCGTCGGCGTCGAGGTAGGGGTAATTGGTGTTTTTTTCGTAGGCTATGTATAACGTTTCGGCTTCCTTGATCTTCTCCAGAAGCACGTTGTGAAACTCCTTAATCCGCTCATCCAGATAAACGTTCGGAAAAACCTCCTCCACCTTAAAATACTTGGCGGAATGAATCAAAAAAATCAGCTCCTGGATCTCCAGGGCCTCGTATTCCTCCGCGGATACCTGCGGACTAAAGATAAACTTCCGGCCGATTTCGTCCTTGCGCTGCTCGTTCATTGCCCCGCTCCTCTCGTAGGTTTTGCCTTACTATAGCGATGCTTGAAACTTGCCATATATGAACCGGGAAGGACTAAACTTAAGTCAATTTGCGAAACAAACCGGCGTTAATGTCGGATCCCTTAGTTACATTTTAAACGGAAATCGAACCTTGAGTATAGAGCAGCTAGACCTTATTACGGAAGCTATGGGGTTAACTAGAGGGTATTTTTATGACCAGTATTTTGAGGAAGTCTTGGTGGAGTCCGTTCCGAACTGGCGTAAAATCAGGCCATTTCTCTACGGCTGCGCGGAGCCATCCAGTTCGAATTATTCGTATACCAGTCGATGAGTATAATCAGTCGGATTCGCTAAAAGAGTTGGCCAATGTCTATCGTTCGTTGCATCGATGGGATAAGGTGAAGGAAATATCCGGGAAGCTGAGGGAAAGTGTACTATCAAGCCATAACCCTTTGAAAAGAAATTGTGTGGAGGGGGCTGCCAACTCCCTCCTACTTCATTAAAGATCTCTATCAAGCGCTACTGCACGGTTTTGTCTGCATCTAGTGCCGTATATTCATTTCCTGTAATCCTCTTATACTCTTCTGTCGTGATCTCTCCAAATGGGTTTAGTTCAGTCTTAACCGCACCTTTTAGCGCCTCTGCCGTAATCCAATTATTTTCAAAAGCGAGTGTCCAAAATTTCAAGCTTGTTCAACTCCCCTCAATTTAATAATGTCGAGTTTCGCCGCAGCCAGTTCCGTGCCCAAAGCGCTGATTGTTTGTTGCTGCTGAATATTTTGCAGCTTCATTGACGTTAACTCTGCCCCCAGCAAATCGGTAGCGCTCGGTTCCTGTGGATTTGGCCGAGTCCGCTCCTCAATCTCTTCCGGAGTCAATCCCTCCCCCCATAAAGTCGGCGGCTCTGGCGCCACATATACCGGAGGCTCTCCGCGCTCGTCCTCCGACTGCACGGACCATTCGTTATAGGCTACCTTATATGCTTCCTCGGCTGCGAACAACTCGTCCTGATATGCCTCCCACGCTTCCAAGTCGAAACGAGGACGGAACAGGCCCGGAGTTACCGGAATCCCGACCGTGTATCCGACATGAATGGGTTCCGGCGTTTTATCTGTGTCTTCCGCGTCCGGCGTGATATAAAAAGGGACAACGCCCGAAAAGGCGTCGTCCGCGATTACGTCCTCGATAAAGAGGCCATTCGTGTCTATTTTAGGAGCTGTTTTCATGTGCTTCCTCCTTTAGTATTCTGCCAAAAATGTTATATTAGAACAGTCTACGTATTCATTTCCCCCCAAACCATACAACATAACGCTCCCGTCCGAACCTAATACCAATTCCCCTATGCCAGAATTTGATGCCGCCGAATATAGAATAGGTATAGTCGTCGTCCGAAGGGTACGGTAGCCCGCAGGAAGCCTAAATAACACCACACCATTAGAAGTAAGTCCACCCGTTACACGTCCGGTTAGTTGGACTCGTCTGCCTACTTTCGTAAATAATAAGGGTTCGCTTACCATATTATTCCACCCATTAAGAAGTGTAGGGGTAATCCAGACGAGAGGCACATCCTTCTCGGCCTTTTTTTGCTCGACGACAGAAACGCGCTGTAACGCCTCGGCGACGTCTGCCGTTAAATCGACCAACTGCGCCTTTTCCGTCGCTGCCACGGATCCAGAAATAGGCTGAACCGGGGACCTGTCGAGCTTGATATATGTGACGGAGTATACTACAGATGGATCAAATAATCCCTTTGCAAGAACGGCAATAGCCCCTCCGCGCCCGTATGAACTGTTTGAAGCTGTCTCCCATCCATAGTCGTTTTGGGAGTCTTTATAAATCGACAAAATCCTATTTGTTGCGTATCTCAGCCACGAAATTGAAGCGCCTGCATCATTTATCTTGTAGGTGTCGATAAAATTAGGATTGGCCTTTTCCCTCAACACAATCCCCGTTCCGACTTCGGTAAGGTTATTGCCCTCATGCAGCGAAAGCGCGCCCTCGGAAGAGACAGGCTCGACGGAATCCTTTGCGAGACGGTATAAGAGCTGATACGGCGTCCAGAGCGAATTTATCACGGTCGAGGGCAGAGTATAGCCATAGTCACCGGATCCGCGTTCAAAAACGCCAATCTGCGAAGAAGTAACAGGAGTCCCTATTCCAACGTAGCGCTTAAGCCAGCCCTTTGTACCCGACCCATTATACTGCTCAAAGGTTGTATTCCAAGTTTCCTGAGAAGCCATAACCCATCCGTTAAAATACGCTTTGATCTCGTCCGACGTCGGTATATACGCTGATCTGTAAGTTATGACGATGTTATTCGTTCCGGCTGCTGGTGCCGTAGTAAACGTCAGGACGTGACTGGTGTACGTATAAGCTGTTGTCGGCGATCCGTTGACTGATACAAAAAAAGTAGACGGCATAAGCGCCAACCCGTTTGGCGGCGTAAGCGTGAATGCCTTTTTCGCCCCGTCACCGCTGAAGGTTTCCGTTTTCGATAGTTCGCCCCATCCGCTATCTTTATTAAGAACGGCAACTAGGAAAGACCCTCCATTAAAATTCAAGTCATTCCAGAAAGCTCCTTCGTCCCCGATTTCGCTTATCCATGGCAACCTAGCCCCGTTATATTTGGTTACGAATTTATTATTAGGGGAACTGTCGGTAAATCCTGATATCCTCCCCCCGGAAATCCTGACTACCTTATACCCGGATTCGGCGGTATGGTACTCCCACGGTAGCAACCCGTCCAATACGACTTTTTTCCATTTCGCCAGCTTGAAATATTGTCCCTCTTTCTCGAACAATACGTCGGGATTACTGCCATCGATGGGGTTCGAGTTTAACTCCGTTTGCAGGGCAAGCATCGTGTCCCGGCGCGGTTTGAATGGTTTTGGCGTGATTCCAAGGTTCAGCATCGGCTCCGTAGTTCGATAAACGCCCGGAGAGGTCCCCACGTTGCCCGTCCCGGTAGGGGCTTGTGTCGCGTTGCTAACAATAATACTCAGTTTTTTACAGTTAGATGGGATTGTGAATGTTTTGCTGGAAACAGTGTTTCCCGTAAATGCCAGAATTGTTACACTGTTAAGATCAACAGCCCGCACATTTGCTCCCGTAATCGTGTAGGATTGTCCCGGCAAAACGTCGAGGTTATATTGCAAATACTCCTGAGTTGTCCCTGCTGCGTTTATTGTTACGTCATAAGGACCATCAATCGCTACATTTCCGCCTTTTTCGGGCCATTCAGGAAACGGAGGTAGCAAGTTTTCACCGTATCTGACAACGTAAGGGCTATCGACGCCGATTATTCCGGACGGAACGAACGGATATTTTATCGCGATCTGCTCAGCTGTCATTCCGTTCAAACTGTCATACTCACTCGCCGAAATTTCGTATATTCTCAGCGCGTCGACGTTCCCTGTTGAGCCCTGTGATCCTACAATAACAGCCCCAAAATACACGGTTCCAGACTCGGAAAAGGCGTTTTGTGGAACCTTGAAGAACAGGGTTTTAAACTTGTCTCCTGTCGAGGATAGAATCACTTCTGATGCCCGCTCAGTCTCGGGCCTCTCCGACTCAATCATACGGATCCTGGCTTGTACTCCGCTAGGTACTTTTACCTCACCGACAGCAACATAAAATTTACTGGGTTGATAACGAATTATTTGATTAAGGTCGACGTAAGGGTCCCCCGTCAGCAAATTTCCTTTAATACTCGCGGATCCCTCGACCTTATTTGTTGTGTCTATTGTAAACCGCCCAGTGTCGGGCCATCCTTGAAGCGAGTCGCAACTCCCGGAATTCCCCAATACATTAATCAACGTCCGCCCCTTAATCTCACCCAGCCGGAACCGCGCATCCTTAGCTGCATTGATCACCTGTAGGCCGGGCTGGAGTGTAACCGGATCGATATCAGCGGTGTCCAGGCGATCCTTCAATTCGGTGTGCAGTTGATTGATTTCCTGTCCGATCTGGTTCATATCCTCGGCTTTGACAACATCACTATTCTTCCAATCCATTTTAGCCATCGTTTAGTTTCCCTCCTTTACCTCAATGGTTTGGAGCATCAAATGGTCGGCCGCAATCGGTATGTTGACGACATTGCTGCTCAAAACGGTATCCGCTGCGTCCTTGAGTTCAATTAAGGTGACCAGGGGGATTTCTGCAACCGGAATGATGTAATTCAATACCAGTACTTTATCCGTCACCGATTTAACTTCAAAATCCGTAATCGCATAGGTCCCGTTGAGGACCACTTTGGCCACCCGGCCATTAACATACTCGGCAACGTCATGTAGGATGCCTTCAGCTATCATTTTATTGGCACCTCCGTACCATAATGGAGAAACGGCTTTTCTCCCAGCTTCCAGGAGCCGTCTAATGTATAATTCCATCTCATTTCCCGCATACTGATGTGCTCTTCAAGTTCGATTGCACCCGTTAGCGCCGTGTTTTGCTGGTACACCAGGTTAGCGGGCTTGACCGTCTCGATCGTCCGGTGTACCTCTTTAAATACGTTGGCATTGTCGATGCTGGCCGTCACAGTTAGCACACTGTCGGCATAATTCACCGACGCGACCGTCATTCCCTGACCAACCAGCATGTCGAGCTGCCGCTGCAAATACCTGATCGTAAATGGAGGCTTGGTTTGGTAACGATTCAGCAGGCGACGACGCCTGAAATCCATCGTCTCCGCCGCCGGGTCCGCCTGGATCCCGAGCATTTGCTCCCGCCGCTTGATGGCCTGCAGGCCGGACGTCTCGATAAACTGGTCATCGAAGAGCTGATCGATTGCCCCTTGCATCAGGTGGAGCTCAACGGTCTCGGTGTCGGCCAACTCGGTAAAGTCCTCGATTCCCAAGTAAAAGGCTGGCAGATGGATCAAAATCCGATCCTCAGGCATGGATCTTCACCGTCCCCGGCAGCGGCACTTCGTCGGAACCCAATGAAAGGTTGGCCGGTGACCCGTCAATCGTCGTTCCGGTGACGTCCTCGATCCCCGACACAGTCAAGATGCGGGCATCGATCTGCGCCGTCCGAACGATCAATGGGTTCTGACCGGCCCAGTCCTTTCGGAGTTCCAAAAGATAGGATGCCACCACGGACTCCACATCTGCCTGTACCTGCCCAGGCGTCACCCCGGGGGCAAGCGTCAACGTCGTCTCGATGTTAATTGTATGGCCGCCCACACCCGCAATGGTGACTTTATGGTCGATCGGTGCCTGACCATACCCTTGGCCGGTGTTGCCCGTCGGATCTATGATCGTCTGTACTTCACCGACCAGGGTTTGCGAGGGTGGCGTCCAGTCCGCGGCGATGATCGTACACTTGACCGTTCCCCCACCCTGCCACACCGGATACACCTTGGTGGCACCCACGCCGGGGATGGCATTGATCCGCTGCTTGTAGTCGGCGACATTGCCGCCAAAAGCAGGCTCATTGACGGCAACATAAAAACGCTGCCGCAGCTCATCGTCCGGTTCTTCGTCCTCGCCCGGAACAAGTACCTCAGCCAGCACAGCACGGGAAAGATTCGCCACGTAATCGATCGGCAGCAGTGCGCCAAACTGCCCATTACCGATGGTTCCCGGCGTCTCGCAAACCAATTTATACATGCCGGTGCCGATTCTCTCCTTGACGACAAAGGTCAACTCTCCGATCGCATACCGGCCGCCCAGCGGCACATCCACCGGCGCGTTGCTCTCGCCGTAGAACAGCCCCTTGCGCTCGGCCGGCGTCGCCCCGGCCCGATTGACGCCGAATTCCGCGGTCCTCCGGGTCAAATACTCACCGGAGGCGGTGTCCACGAAGGACAGATTATAGTCGATGTCCAGCTCGATATACATTTGCGCCAGCTCGGCCGCCGCCGGTGCGCAGGCGTCATAAATGACGCTGCCCTCCCTTTTGTCGATCGTATCCGGCACCCGGGAGAGCATCCGCTGTAATATGAAATCAAATGTCATATGCTCATACATTTCGGTTCACCTCCTGCTCAAAACTCCCGTAAACCGTTGCCACCGTAAAGCGGATGGTGATTTGGTCTTCTTTCATCTCGGCCTGCACATTTTCAACCGAGTCAATCCGATCATCCGCTAAGAGAGCCTCCGTAATCATCCGGGTCGCTTCGGATTGAACAAATGCCGGACTGCTGCCGAGCAGCAGCGTGAGCTCGTGGCCGTAGTCGGAAGAGTAAATGTCATACCCAAACCGGTCTGTCTGAAAAACCTTATAAATCGCCTGTTTGATGGCATCCAGGCCGTCCGTTTTACCAACGACGCGTCCTTTAGCCAGGTCAAATTTCCAGGTCAGGGAGGGCAGCGGCTCCTCGTCCAGCCTTTCGTCCAACAGACTCCGGTCCGTTTCCGGAATCATGACGCGCTCACCACCCTATCCAAAATCACATACTGCTGCCCGCCCTGCACCCGGAGCAGTAGCAGCTTGTCCCCTGCCTCAAGACCGCGGCGGATAACGATCGGCTTTACCGGCAGCGCCGGCTTGGTCTGTTTCGTAGCGCTGCCCGAGCCGCTGTCGTCGGTATACTCGTGGCTGTGGTTCAAATTGATTTCAAAATGAACCAGCGACTCCGGGAGAAGCAAAAAATCCGCCGGAAGCGTGAATCGTTGATCCACGAGCACTTCCAGCGGATTTGTCTTAGTAACTTCCCCGAACATCACCGCGGCGGGATTGCCGGCATTTACGGCGTCCGTCGCGGCTTTTTTCAATGTGCCTAGTAAATTCGCCATTCACACCACCCTCAAATCCAGTGTCATTGTGTGCGCGGCGCCGTCAAAATCGTGAGCACACTCGTCCACCATCAGAGCCTGATCCACCCCGTATTCGGAGATGACGATCCGGACGCGAATGCCGGCCCTGACCCGGATATCCCCTAAAGCGTTTACCTTAAGCGACTTGGTTTCACGGTTTTTCATCATGGACAAGTTGTTCAGAAGCTCCTGGATCTGCGCCGCGTTCTTTTTTTCATCCACCGACTGGTAGAGCTGCAGCAGCCCCCACCGCTTGATATTGACGCTGTCCTTGGCCAGGTATATCTCGCGTTTGCCGGTCTCCTTATTGTCCTTGTACAGCTTAATCTGGTTATACGTGTCGCTGTCGATGGAGCGCTTGACCTCATAGTCATACATCAGCCTGCCGTCACCGACAGTCAGATCCAGACCGGTATCGGTTACCTCACGCAAACACAACGCACCGAAATCATCGTACAGGCAGTAATCGCGGCCGGTGTTTTCGTAAGTGAGCGTAATCGCCTTGCAGATGATATCCAGCAGCTTTTGCCCGTCCTCGCTCATCTGAATCTTATGTCGGGTATCAGCTACATCACCAAGCTTGAGGTTAAAATCTTTCGCAATCCGCCGGAGCACCTCGGTAGCGGTTACCCCCGTAAACACGTAGGTGTCGGTATTCATAAGATACCGGATCTGGTCATACGCCGTAATCTGAACGGCTTCATCCCGGCCCTCGTCAATGCTGAAAATATATCCATGGAATACATTCGTGTCATCGACCCGGACCCGTACGATATCCCCGTTATTGTAGGTAAAATGGGACGATTGAAAAGGAGAGCCCTTGATCAAGTTAAACGAGACACTGCCCGCCTTGCCAATCCGGGACGTCTTCCAGGACAGCCCCTCCACGATTTCACTAATGTCCCATTCGGCGTCCGCACCGCCCCCCTGGCGATTGATGATTTTCACAGCCAAGGTCATGGCAGCTTCAGCACCTTTCCGACCGGCAGCCGCTTGAGGTCCGCATCCTTGATGCCGTTAAGCTTCTGGATCTCTTTCCAGCGCCCTCCGTTCCCGAGCTTCATTTGCGCCACCTTCCAAAGGCTGTCGCCCGGGGCCATCTTATAGGTTTTCGGCTGCTGCTTATCGTTTGGCCGGGCCCCGGTTGTCTTTTTCTGGACTTTAGCTCCGCCGTTTTTGGTCTCGCGTCCGATTTTCCGCGCGGCATAAAACACATATTTTTTAAGCTTGATGTCATACTCAATGTCGCCGCCGCTGCCCGCCACCTCTTTCCAAGTGAAGGACTCGATGCTGGCGGCGGTATTAATTTCATAAGTGTCACTGGTGAAAATAAACCGGATCGGCAGCTTGGCAACCATCCACTTTTCGATCATCTTGATATATTCAACCGGGTGCATTAGTTCCTCCGTCGTCACAAACCGATACCGTCGGGCCGGAAATAAGCCGCTGAAGCTGTATTCCGTCAACTCCCGGTCCTTGATCACATTGATCTGGCCCAACCCTACCACATCAAACGTTTTGCCCTGCCCCGACTCACTGACGTTGATTTCGGAAGGGTTGACCGGTAGCCTTAACACCTCTGCCCTGTTGTTGAAACTTAACTCAACGCCATATACTGGCACCATCCATCCCTCCTATCAACCATACACAGCATCCACCGACGAGGCGATATCCCGCTCAAGCTTTTCGGAAATATGCGCGATGATCGTATTGATGTCACTCTGCTGGCGGACATGGGTATCGCCGAAACTGATCGACGGCTGCAGGGTAACGAAATTTTGAATATTCTTCATTTCTGCGAGCTCCCGCATCATTTTTAAATCCTCCGAGGAAATGTCCACGGTTTCATTAATGCGGTCCACACTGCCGACGTTTCCGACACTGCCGATATTGGCGGTATTGGCGGGGTTCCCAACTCCTAGTCCAGATCCCGGCACCATCCCCCCGGTACCCATGGGGTTTTTGTCCTTGGATGGATCCTTGCCGAAACCGGATTTGCCGAAGTTGTTCAGTTTATTTGCGAACTTATCGTAAGACTCCGACCCCAGCTTACGGCCTTCATCGACAGCCCCGGAGGTGTCCTTAAGCTGCATACGGTCGAAACTGACGACATTATCCGGCATTTCCGGCGCTTTATAACTGTCCAATGCGCTTTTTAGGCCGTCACTAAGGATATGAAGATTAAGGTCATCTTCAGAAAGGAGTTCTTTCTTCTTGAAGTCAGTGCCTAACAAGTTGTTAATGCCGTCGATCAGCCAATTGATATGCTTTAATCCGCCATTAACCATTTTAAGAATCATACCTACAAAACCACTGGCAAAGTCCTCCGCGGACCTAAGCATATCGTACATATACCCGCCGAACGTCATCACCAGGTCATAAATCAGCTTTTTGATCGCATACACCGGATTGATGAACAAGTTGATCATAAACTCCGCAAAACTGAGGAACAAATTGTAAGCCGTGGCGACCAAGTTGTACAAAGTCGCGAACAACCCGTAAAACAGCCCGACGACAAACCCCACAATCTCTTGGCCGGAAACTCCAAAGCTCATCAGCAAACCGATGAGCAGCCCGATCCCTGCGGCAATAAGCAGCAGCGGCCAGTAAACCCCGAGCCAGGCTATGGCCTGGGCCACAACAGGAGCGATCATGCCCCAGAGCAGCGCGGTCATTAGTACCAAAGCCGCCCCTATGCCGAACAGCATCATGCTGGCTGAGCCTCCCCCGGAGTTGAGCAGCTCAAGAAACGACGATACTGCGCCGACAACTCCGCTCAAAAAGGTCCCAACCATGCTTAAACCCGTTCCAAAACCGCTGATAAAGTTTGTAACCGCCTCGCCGTTCAAAGCTTCAAGGAGCGTGTCAAACATCGGGCCAAGCGCGTTGATTCCTTCCCGTCCCACCGAACCGAGCTGAAAGTTAAAGGTGTCCACCACCCGCTTCCATTTCACGGCCGGCGTGTCCATCATCGTTTCAAAGGCCGCCTTCGTCATGTTCTGCTTATTCAGCAATTGGTCCATCGCTGCGATCATTCCGTTGACGTCACCCTGCTTGACTGCCGATTTGATTGCGCCTTGATTCACCGCGGTTTCGGGAATGTTGTAATCCGAGCTCAGGGCTTTCGTGTCGCCGGACAGCATTTGCGAAATTGCGCCGGTAGCCCCCTCAAGTCCTTTCCCGGGATTTAACTGCGAGAGCCGCATGGCCAGCATATTCAGCTTCTCCAATTGCCCCGGATCGGTCGTTTTGGCCATAAACCGCTGGGTACCCGCCAAGGCGGCGTTGACATCCTGCCCATAATTCAACGCTTGCGCGGCCGTCTGATCGAAAATTTGCTTCCCTGCCGCCGAGCCCCCCGCACGAGTCGAAATTTGGTCCAGGGCGGTTTGCTGCTGTGCTCCGATATTTAAGAAACGCTCCAGATGCGGCTTGCCGGCATCCGCGATCTTTTTTACGTCAATCTTTTTGAGGGCCGTGACAAAAGTGCTCGCCTTCTTGGCCGATTTGTCAGTCGCTTGGTTGAGCTTTTCTTGGGCTTTCGCCAACTCCCCGACTTCTTTCCGGACCTGGGTTACGACTGTCATCGTTCTTTGGACGGTTTCAGTATAGAACAGCATGGCCATTGCATTGTTTTGCGCTGCTCTTTCCGAGGCATTCAAAACGGTCACCGACTGTTCAAGCGGCTGTATCACCTGAGGAAGCATCCGGCCCGCGTTATCATAAGCTTTCAGCATTAAGGTCGCATCTGCCAAGTCTTCACCTTCTTTCCGGGCAGGAGGTTCATTTCTTCTTCACCGCTTTCTTCTCCGACTTGATGATCTCCTGAATCATCGCGATGAGCGCGGCTTTTTGTCTGACGTTCAGCGCGGCGAACTCCCAGGGCATCAAGTGGAACCGGTTTAGAGCAAAGAGGGCGCAGACGGATTCGCCGTCGCCCTCATCGATTAGTTTTTTACCTCGTCCGCCAATTCGTTGATACTTTTATCGAAGCCGTTGATCTCCTGTACCTTCTGTACGAGCGTGGCGTATTCGCCCGGGAGCAGCATTTTCCGTAGGCATTGGTCCGCGCCCATCACTTGATAAGACTGCTGGAGCTCGGCGTTTTTCAAGTCCGGGAACACGACGCTGGCAACCGCCAGCTTGGCCAAATACTCGTCGGTATTGGTCTCGAAGCTGACCATCCCCTTGTCTTTCACCTTCCGTTGGCAGGATCTGCGGATCGCCTCGTTCTCGTCCTCGGTCATGCTGCGCAGCCGCCATGGTACAGGCACACCTTGCTCGTCCTTAAACCGGTCGGATACGACGACTTCCTCCACCAGTCCGGCGGCGGCGTTTTGGGCAAAAAAAGCAGATAAAGAGCTCATTCGTGAATTCCTCCTGTATCGTTTTATTTTCTCGTGAAAATATCGTTAGTTGGTCGGTTGAATCGCGTTAAAGGACTCCGTCACATCGTAATCCTCGAAGGTAAACGGAATTTCCTCCTCAAGCATATCCTCGCTGGACGCGTCGAATTTGGTCGCAATGATACTGTCGAGGTTGCAGCCCCGCAGGAACACGGTTTGTTTGCCCGCGCCGCTTCCCGGCTGCTCGTTCGTAATCATCAGGTCAAACCAGAAGTCGGTCCCGTTCTTCACGTAGTCTTCCATCAGCTTGCGGAATAAAGAGGAAACATAGTAGATCGTCAGCGTACCCGTACCTTTCCAGCCGGCCGACCGCTGCGGCGTCCCCGTTCTGCCCAGGGTCGGAACGTCCACCTTCGTTTTTTCGATCGTCGATTCCAAAGTTTTGGCGTAGAACAGTTCCTCCGTCCGATCGCCAATTACTACGAACGCCTTGGCCTGCTTGCCGCTTACCGCATCTCTCACATTAAAAAAAGAACCTGCCATCGTTTCGTCCTCCTTAGTTGACCGTGACGGTCATGTAGATTTTTTCGATACTGTCCACCGGCTGCACGCTCAGATTGATGACAACGGCGTCCCCGTCGATGCCCGGCAGCACTTCCAAATCGGTCTCCGCGTTGAAATTCTGAATCGCTCCAATCCCCTGCAGGCTCCCCAGATAGCTGAGCACCTCGCCCTTCAGCAAGTTGCGGCCGTCCGCGTTGTTGCCGATTTTTCCGATATAGCTCGCGGTGAACGTGCGCTGAATGTCCCGGGCGATCGTGTCCAGCACGCGCACCACGCGGTTTTTGCTGAAATGCTTAGCCTTGTCGGCCGTAAACGTCGTCAGCGTATTGATGTCCTGTTGGATTTGCACTTTCCCGTTCGACGCCGACAAGACCAGTTCGCCGTTTTGCAGCGCCTGGATCATCTCGCTGTAGGTGTACTTCGGCGTTACGTCGACCGCATTCGGAATTTCCGTGTAGGTGAGCGATTCATTGACCCCTGCCGCCGCTTCCATGGCGGCGATTTCCCATAACAGGTAGATCGGCTCCACCGTCAAACCGTCCGCGGTCACGACGCTGTTCTTCAGGCTGATGACCCCTTCATAGTCCGCTTGCGGGTAGTTGTAGAGGACGGTGACGATTTTTTTGCCCTCCTGCTCCCGCAGTCGCTTCGTGTAAGCTACGGCCAGTTGCTTCAGCGCCGAATCGTCAGTCGGCAAACCGAGCACGTCGAACTCCTCCGCTTCCAGCGCCGCCAGCGCGTCGGTCCAGTCGCCGCTGCCGCCGGTACCTTCTTTGCCGCCTGCCAGCGCCGTTCCCGCCGTTTCGGTCAGCTCGCCGCTGCCTGAGAACGTGACGAAGTCGTTGTTCTTAAGCGCCTCCGCCGTGCCGACGATTTGCGCGTCCACCTCTTCACCCTCCAGCAGCGTGCGCACTTCATAGACATCCGGCTGGTCCACGCTGGCCTGAACGACGATTTGCAGGTCGTTGCCGCGGGTGCCGCCGTATTTGGCCGTGGCCTTCAAATTGCCGATGACCGCAGCCGCCTGTGCTGCGTTCTTCGCGCCCAGCCGGTAGATTAGCACTTTGCCGGCATGCGCCATTGCCGACGCGATATGGCGGATTCTCGCGTCAGCCGCATGAAAGCCCAGCAGCTTCTGCGCGTTTTGCAGAAACGACTCTCCCTCCAGCTTGATCACGCCGCTTGGCCCCCAAGGCAGCGGTGCCGGAAAAGCCGCCACCCCGCGCTCGCCAACCGTTCCCACCGGGCGAGCCGCCGATTTAAAATTGATGTATGTCCCCGGAGATACTTTATTTTGCGTTGTCCATGTGCCATTAGCCATGTTCCTTCACTCCTCTTTGGATAAATGATTGTACCGCCTGCTCAGCTTCGGCTTCCGTATAGGCAGCCCCGTCCTCCAGCACCACTTGCAAAATGTCCTTTTCCACGCCGCTAAAACGTCTGGCCGCCAAGAACTGTGCCTTAGAAAAGGTTCGCTCTCGCTCCACAAGCGTCTCCTGCTTGTCCGCTTGCTTTTTAATCCCCATGTTTGACCATCCCCTCCTGCCGGAGTGTTCTCATTTTCACGACTTCGCCGGCCGGTACCCAGACGAAATGCGAGAAAGTCAGGTACAGATGCAGTGTCCCATCGTCCTTCCATTCGGTGTGTATTCCTGCTCCGGGCATCAGTCCATCATCCGCCGAAGTGACCGCAAACAGCTCATAGAACTGCTCCGCCACCTCATTAGCGGAATACCTGCCGCGCTCCACGGGAGGGAAGAACTGTACGTCCAGCGAATACGTCCGCTTGAACCGGCGGTTCAACTCCCGGGTCTGTTCCGACTTCAGCAGTTGCACAAAAATGCACGGCACCGGTAAACTATCCGACCCGCGCTCCGTGTGAACAGGCAGCTCAGGGAACCTTGCCGTGAGCATGTCGGCCACGCTTTGCACCACGTTGTTTAAGGTTGACTGCGACAAATCCTCACCTGCCTTCGTTTAACGCTTAATTCCCGCGCCGCGACACAGTTCAGGGAGCCCTCGCGGCTTGCCCTCATCTTGGTAAATCCTCATTTTGCACTACGTTCGAACGCCCTTCCTCTTATAGCGCCTACCTGGTCTCATCACCCGCTGCAATTGAGGCTTGTCCCAAATGAAAGGACCGCGGCACTCCCCGAAACCGGCCACACGGGAAAAAAGGGCCGTGAAAGTCTCATTCACGGCCCCGCGTTAGGATTAAATATGCAATTTCTATTTCTTCGACAATATCATTTTATCCCGGATTTACGGCCATCGTTGGCCCTAAAAAGGACAAGGAGAGGACAGGAAGCGGAAGGAATTTGGTTATTGACGGATTTTGGGAATGGTGCTAATATCAAAGCGAAGTTAAAACCTTTAAACTTTTGTACACGTTATTCCCGGATGGTTCTACCGGTAATTCTCTTGTTAGGCAAGGAAATTTCTATAGCAAGAAAGATAAACTGTTTTTTATTTTCCCCTAAAGTTAAAACCTTTAAACTTATATGCAATGGAGGCAATCCATAGATGAACATCCATGATGTAGCCAAGAAATCAGGGCTCTCTGTAGTGACGGTTTCCAGAGTCCTGAACAATTCGCCGTCGGTCCGGGAAGCAAATAGACAGAAGGTTCTCCAAGCCATCGAGGAGTTGAACTATCAGCCTAATTCGGCGGCACGCAGTCTGGTACGCGGTAAAACGGGAGTCATCGGAATGTCGATCACGAACTTCAACGACTCTTTCTATGATCGCGTTATTCGGGTGGTGAATCGCAAACTGGCGGAGCAAGGATACTTTCTGGCCTTATCCATCGCTGAAAACGAGGTGGAGGATAATTTTTTGTTTCAGAGGGACCGGGTAGACGGCATTATCTTGTTGTCTCCACTTCGAGAAAACGAATATGTAGTTGAACTGAAGCGAAAAAACATTCCGTTCGTTTTGCTGGATAATCAATTCCAGCATGAGGATGTTCCCAGTGTGGTCGTCGATAACTATCAAGGCGGGTATGAGGCTACGAAGCATCTGATTGATCTGGGACACACCCAAATCGCGCATATCGGTGGCCCCTCAGTGTTCCTGAGCGTAGAGGAGCGCAAGAGGGGATATGTTCAAGCGCTGAATGAAGCCGATTTAACGCCGTTCGGTATGGAATTTTGCGGTTTTACGGTAAGCAGCGGATATGAAGTGGCCAAAAGATGGATTCGCGAAGATAAGCTGCCGACCGCTATTTTTTCCGGAGACGACTTTATCGCCCTTGGGGTTGTTCAAGCCCTTCGCGAGGAGGGGATTCTGGTACCGCACGATATCTCGGTTGTCGGCTTCGATGATCAGCAGTTTGTAGGTGAATTCTTCCCCCGGTTGACGACAGTCCGACAGCCGGAGGCGCAGATGGGCAGCATCGGCGTCGACTTGCTGCTAAAGCTGATCAACGGGGAGGTGATGCCGGCTGCTGTAACCAAGCTCGCCCCTCAGTTTCTTGTACGCGAGTCCACGGCACCTGTAAGGCAAACCTAAATAAATAGGAGTGAACGATTTGTGAGGTACTTTTTGGGCGTTGATGCAGGCGGAAGTAAAACCTACGCGGTCATTGCGGATGAACAAGGCAGCGTCATCGGTGTAGGTCAAGGGGGAAACGGAAATCATCAAAAAAATCGGGAGCAGGCAGGGGCGAATCTGCATCGGGCTGTAACGGAAGCGCTCAAGGTTTCGGGACTGACACCGGAACAAGTCGAGTTCTCCTGGTTCGGCCTCGCGGGAGCGGATAGAGAGTCCGACTTCCGGATTTTGCGGCCAATGATTCGCCGACTCGGCCTGCCCCGAACCGATATTTCCTGCGATACCTGGATTGCATTGCGGGCAGGCACGGAAAAGAGTTATGGCGTGGTCCTGATTTGCGGATCGGGCGTAAACTGCGCCGGTAAAAATCCGCAAGGCGAAACTTACCAGTGCGGCGGGTTTGGCTACCGGTTTGGCGACTTCGGCGGAGGGTACGATTTGAGCGTCGAAGTCTTCCGCAGTGTAATGCGAGCGGATGAAGGAAGAGAGAAGCCAACGGTTTTATCGGAACGCTTAACGAGTTTGCTGGGCTATTCCCATGTTTCGGAGCTTAGGGAGGATTACTTGGACGATTTCAGAGACTTGCCTCCCCATATTGCGGAACTGCTGTTTCAAGCCGCGGAAGAAGGGGATGAGGTAGCTGCCGGGCTGTTGATCAAGCAAGGGGACGAACTTGGCCTTGCCGCCTCGGCGACGATCCTGCAACTGGGGATGGAAACCGGTACGTTTGACATCGTCCTTGCAGGCAGTCTGCTGACAAAAGGAGATCGCTCCGGGATCATTCGGGGGGCCATTGAACGAAACGTGAAACAGACCGCTCCAGATTGCACTTTAAGGGTTTTAACCCGGGAGCCGGTCATCGGTTCGGTCGTTCTGGCGATGGAAAACAGCGGGATGCAAGTAAACCGCGAAATGCTTGATCGTCTGTCGCTGGCGGAAATGCCGCAAGCCATTAAATGCTAGTCTTCATGAACCATAAATCGATTGAGTGAAGGAAGGGGCTATCTTGAAGGAAACACTGAAACTGGTTGTCGTCGGAGCGGGGTCTTCTTATACTCCGGAGCTTATTGAAGGCGTTATCATGCATCACAAAGAGCTGCCCGTCAGCGAAATATGGCTGGTGGATATTGAAGAGGGAACGGAAAAGCTGCACACGATTGCGGAGCTGAGCAAGCGGATGATTGCCCAATCCGGACTTCCGATTACCGTATGCGAGACGCTTGATCGCAGAAAGGCCATCGCCGGAGCGGACTTTGTCTGCACGCAAATCCGGGTAGGCATGCTGGAAGCGCGGAAATGGGACGAATTGATTCCGCTGAAGTACAATGTCATCGGTCAGGAGACGACCGGCCCCGGAGGCATGATGAAAGGCCTGCGCACGATTCCGGTGATTCTGGATATTTGCAAGGACATCGAGGAGCTTGCTCCGGATGCCTGGTTGTTGAACTTTACCAATCCGGCCGGCATGGTTACCGAGGCCGTCCACAAATATTCTTCGGTAAAGAGTGTAGGCCTGTGCAACTCGCCGATCGGTTTTCAAAAGTGGCTCTCCGAGTTTTTTGGGCTTCCGATCGAAAAGATCTATGCGGAGTTTGTAGGGATTAATCATTTGCATTGGGTATCCGATGTGGTGATCGATGGGGTAAGCAGGCTGCAAGAGCTTATTGATTATCCAAAGAGCTACAAGGCGAGCAATGTGCCGTTCGATGCCTGGGATCACCGCTTTTTGAATTCTTTGAAAGCGATACCATCCTATTATTTGAGCTATTACTATATGACGGACGCTATGCTTGACGAACAAAGGGAAGCTGCGGCTACGACCGGCTCGCGTGCCGAAGTGGTGAAGCAGGTGGAAGAAGAGCTGTTCGAGCTGTACCGGAACGTTGAGCTAAAGGAGAAACCAAAGCAGTTGGAGCAGCGCGGCGGTGCCTATTACTCCGAAGCGGCGGTGCTGCTGATGCGTTCTATCTATAATGACTCACGCGATATCCAGACGCTGAACGTAAGGAACGGCCGAACCATCGACTTTTTGCCCGAGAATGCCTCTATTGAAGTCAACTGTATCGTAACCAAACAAGGCCCGATGCCGATCCCTTTGCAGAAAATTCCGCACTCCGTCAAAGGGCTGCTGGCTGCCGTGAAGCAATATGAGAGCTTGACGATCGAAGCGGCCGTGCATGGAGACCGGGACACTGCGCTGCAGGCGATGGTCCACCATCCGCTGGTGCCTTCCGTCACCGTAGCCGAACCATTGCTGGATGAAATGCTGGAGAAAAACAAAACGTACTTGCCCCAGTTTCAATAGACTGTTCCAGAGGAGGGGAAACCGATGAAGGCGGCTGCGAAGTCAAGTAAATGGAAGCAGTTAGGCAAACAGTGGGATTTACAGTCCATGGTTTGGCCGGGCATCATCTTTGTCTTTATTTTCAGCTATATTCCGATGTATGGCGTGGTTATGGCGTTCCAGCAGTACGATATTTTCGCCGGAATCCTGAAGAGCCCTTGGGTTCAATTCATGAACTTCAAAATGTTCTTCCAAGCGCCGGAGTTTTGGAACGTGATGAGAAATACGCTGGTGATTAGCCTGTTGAAGCTGATCATCTCCTTCCCGGCGCCGATTCTGCTTGCGCTGATGCTGAATGAAGTCGGGAACATGGCCTTTAAGCGTTTTATCCAGACCGTCAGCTACTTGCCTTATTTCCTGTCCTGGGTTATTGTATCCGGTTTTGTATTCTCGCTTCTGTCCGTGGATAACGGAACGGTGAATTTCTTGCTGGAGCGCTTCAACCTGATCCAGGAGCCGGTGAACTTTCTGGCGGTTCCGGAATACTTCTGGTCGATCCTGGTCAGCGTGAACGTGTGGAAGGAAGTCGGCTTTGCGAGTATCGTTTATCTTGCCGCCATCGCCGGCGTTGACCCGACCATGTATGAAGCCGCCTCCATAGACGGCGCAAGCCGATTCAAACAAATCTACTTAATTACACTCCCCAGCATAGCGCCCATCATTATTATTTTCATGATTCTTGCCATCGGCAATCTCCTCAGCGCGGGCTTTGAAGATATTCTACTGCTGGGCACCAATCCGATCCTGCGGGAATACTCCGATGTCATCGATACCTATGTTTATCGCGTCGGGATTTTGAATGCCCGATTCTCCTACGCGACAGCGGTGGGGCTATTCAAAGCGGTGATTAGTGTGATCTTGCTGGTGACAGCCAATAAGATCGCCCGCCGGGCAGATGTTAGTCTCTGGTAGGGGCTTCAACTTAAAGGGGGAATGAAAAATGAGACTAAGTCCGGGTGACAAAATCCTGCAGCGGACCATTTACATCCTGTTGACGTTACTCGCGGTTATCATGCTTTATCCGTTCTGGAACTCGCTTGTGATTTCCTTCAACCAAGGGAGCGACACGGCGCTTGGCGGCATAACCCTTTGGCTAAGGGTCTTTACGCTTGAGAACTATTATATCGTGTTCCAGGATAAGCGTTTATTGAACTCCTTTTGGGTCACCATCCTAAGAACCTTGTGCGGCACGGTGTTGTCGGTCTTTTTCACGGCTCTCTTGGCCTATGGGATGTCCAAAAAAGCGTTGCTGTTCCGAAAGCACTACATGGTGTTCTTTATCGTAACCATGTTCTTTAGCGGAGGGTTGATTCCAACCTACATGCTTATCCGTTCTCTCGGCATGCTCGACACCTTTTGGGTCCTGGTGATCCCCGGCATCATCAGCGTTTATAACATGATCGTCATTCGCACCTTTTTCGCGGCTCTGCCTGACGGGCTGGAGGAATCGGCCAAAATCGACGGCTGCAGCAACTACGGCATTTTCTTTAAAATCGTCATCCCTGTCTCCGGCCCGGTACTGGCTACGATTGCCTTGTTTACGGCAGTGGGGCACTGGAACGACTGGTTTACGGGCGCGATCTATATTACGACGGATCACTTGCTGCCCATTCAGACGCTGCTGCGCCAAATTATGAACTCCAACATCATGACCGACATCGCCTCATCCAATGCCATCGCACTGGATCATATGAACCGGAATCGGACGATTACGGCGAAGTCGCTGACCATGGCCACGATGATGATCGCCACGATCCCGATTATTTTAACGTATCCCTTTCTTCAGAAGTATTTCGTCAAGGGGGTATTGATTGGCTCGTTGAAAGAATAGCAAGCTCCATATTCTATAGAAAGAAGGGGAAAAAATGCGCAAACGCATGAGATGGATCTCGCTTCTGATGGTCTCTTTACTTGTTGTTCTGACAGCTTGCGGCGGGGGCGGGGAAAAAAACGGGGGGACACCGGATACCCAGGCCGTCGATGACGGCAGCGGAATCAAGCCGGTAACCTTCAGCTTCTATGGGCATTACGACTGGCTTACGACAGCGCCTTGGGCCGAGAACGAAGCGACGAAATGGATTCAGGAAAACCGCAAAGTGACTGTTGAACCGATACAATCCGGAGGGGCCGCCGCGGAAAAGTTTAACACGATGATCGTCAGCAACGATCTGCCGGATGTCATTTTTACCGATCGGGGGGCAACGGTGGAACGGCTTGCGAAAGCGGGAAAGCTCGTGGCGCTGGATGATTACTATGCGAAGTATCCGAATTTCAAGAAATATGTCAAAGAATCCACCCTGAATCTGCTTCGCTCCGAGGACGGAAAAATATATCAAATTCCCAACTGGTATACCTCGGGACAATTCGGCAACGGCGGCTGGATGGTCAATAAAGATATTTATAACGCGCTTGGCAAACCGGCGCTGGAAACCTTCGATGACCTATATCAATATTTATTGCAGGTTCGGGACAAATATCCGGATGTCGTGCCTCTTGAAGTCGGGGAGAAGGGGGCCGGACTTGAAATGATGTATGGCGGCTTCAAGGAGAATTCCACCAGCAAGTTCATTTCCCTCAAGGGATATCCGGAAGGCGACAAGCTGGTCTCCATCTATGATGATCCCGCTTTTAGCGAGATGATGCTGTATATCAATAAACTGTTCCGCGAACGCCTGATTACGCAGGATGCGCTGCAGCAAACCCAGGACGCGGTCAAAGAAAAGGTGAACACCGGCCGGGTAGCGGTCATGGTTGAATCCAACATCACCACCTATGGTGCGGAGGGGCATCGCGCGCTGACGGCAAGTAATCCGAATAGCGGTTATGAAATCATATGGCCGATTCATAAAGCCGGATTGGATAAAAATAAGGTTTTTGTAAGCGGTTTCGAAACATTGGGTTGGAACGTGAATGTGATTACGACCAGCGCCAAAGACCCGGAAGCCATTTTTGCTTACTATGACTGGATCACCGGTCCGGAGGGGCAAAAGGTTCTGTTCTTCGGTCCGAAAGGCTTATACTGGGATGAAGAAGATGCGGACGGAGCACCGATTCCGAACGAGAAGTACAAGTCGACGCCCGCCAACGAGCGTACGGAAACCATGAGAAAATTCGAGGACTTTAACTGGGCGGGAAATACGACATTTATCGATACGGCCAAAATGAATCTGGAGGCTTCGCTTTCCGCGAATCAAAAATCCTGGGAGACGATAGCGCAGTCCACCGTAACCTGGAAAACCGCGATGGACATTACGGAATTTGTGAATACCGACCCGGTGCCGGATACGGAAATCGGCATCATTGCCCAAAATATTCATGATATTCATACCGTTGCTTTTGCTCAGATGGTCCATGCGAAGTCGGATGCCGAGATGCTGTCGGCCCTGGAGACGGCCAAAAAGAACACGGCCAAAGCCGGGCTGGATAAGCTGCTCCAATTCAAAACCGAAAGATGGCAGGAGAATGTCAAGAAAATCAAGGCGACTAAATAATACTTGTTGGATTCTGGAAAACAACTATTTCATAGGGAGGCAAGAATATGAGGGTTGCGCTAAAAGCGAGGTTCATGGCGGTGCTAGGCTTGGTGTTGGCTTTCTCGGTGACGGGCGCTTCAGGTTCGGGGATGGCGGCGGCGGGGAGTAACCCCCCTTTTGAAACGGAAGTCATTGTCAGAACGGTGAACCAGTTTAAAAACAAGACGGACGTGCTGAACTTTGTCGCGATGTCCAAACGCTACGGCGTCGATGTCATCAGTATGAACGTCAAGCAGGATGAAGATGATGAGGTACCGTCCGGACGGGTATTCTACCGGAGCGAAATCGCGCCCATAGCGCAGGGATACGAGAATTTCGATGCGCTGCGGGAGGTCTTGACGGCGGCTCATGCCGCCGGGATCAAGGTTCATGCCTGGATTCCGCAATTCCATGATCAGGAGGCCTTCCGGAAGCACTCGGAATGGCAGATGCAATCGTTGGTGAACGGCGTCCAAACCCCATTTACGGGCGCTAACGGCAACGAATACTTCGTGAATCCGCTTCATCATGAAGTACAACAGTATGAGCGGTCCATTATCCGGGAAGTGATTGAGAATTATTCCGTGGACGGCGTGGTGCTGGATTGGATCCGCTTCGACAATTACAACATGGACGTCAGCGATTACACGGTGGCGAAATATCAGGCGGAATTCGGGTATTCCCCGCTTAGCATCGATTTCGAGGCGGATTCGCCTCAGCGCGAGCAGTGGAACGCATGGAGAACCGATCAAATCGGACAGTATGTAGGCGATATCCGTCAGGATATTTCCCAATCCTCGAAGCCGGATTTGAAGCTCGGCGTGTATATTTTGCCGCCGGAGTTTAGAGAGGTCGGGCAAGACGTATCGAAGTTTAAACAACATATCGATTTCATAGCGCCTATGGCGTATTTCGACGACTGGGGTTTCAACAGCGATTGGGTCTACAGCACGGAATACGGCATTCTGAAGGACACGAGTGACCGGATCAGCGGCCATCCCGTGGACATTGTGGCCACGCTGGATAATGACTGGACCGATGACGAATATCAGGAGGTCTATAAAGGCATCCGCGATAATTATCCGGGCGTGAAGCGCCTCTCCTTCTTTGCCGACGGAACTTGGCCCGAAGCCGAGCTGGCGAAAATCAACGAACGTACAACCTGGCCGACGCCGGACTGGACGCCCCCGGTCGAGCAGGATTATCCGGCTCAACTGCCGGCAGGCTGGAAGGCGAGAAATATCGGCTCGATGCCGGGGAACGCATCATACCATTCCTCCAAAAAACAATTTACAATGAGCAGCCGTTCCACGGATATTTGGGGGAGCGCGGATCAACTGAATTTTGTGTATCAACCCGTTAAGGGCGACGCGGAGATGATCCTTCAGGTACGGTCGATGGACCTTATGAACGGTTGGGCCAAGGCCGGCATTATGATCCGGGAGTCGCTGAATGCCGATTCGAAGCACGCGGACATGGTGCTTACCCTCGAGAACGGCGCAGCCTTCCAGTATCGCGTAGACACCAAGGGAAGTACAGCCGATCGGACTGCGGATGCATCCGCTCCAAGCTGGCTGAAGTTGAGCCGAAAAGGCAACACCTTCACCGGTTCGATTTCAACCGACGGGAAGAAGTGGCAAACGATCGGAACCGCTAATATCTCTATGAGCCGTCAGGTTTATATCGGCATGGCGCTTAGCAACCCGGGAGATGATCCGGGAAGTAAAGCCGTGTTCGGAAATGTGAAGTTAACTGTCCGGTAGAGTTAAACTCAATTACGATAGATACGTAAAAAAGCCGCCCTCCGTAGGTCAAGAAGACCACCGGAGGGCGATTTTAGTTAAGCCGGCGAATAGGATGCTCTCCGCTTACCGGCTTACGGTGTAGTTTTGTCCGTAGTTGTTATCCCAGTAAGTTTGTCCATTGACGGTGTAGGAAATAGCGTACTTAATTTGCGACACACTGGGGGCAATAGAATCGATCGTAAAATGCCAAGCCTCTACACTGTCGTCGGAGTTTGCCGGCATTGAAAAGGAGGCGTCGGCTTCTTTCGTGGTTGCCCAGTTATCGGTGGTATATTTGATTTTGACCTGTTTGCTGAAGCCTAAATTTTTTACATAAACGCCACCCAGGAAGGTGTCCTGGCTTATTTCATCGTAGGCGCGAAGGACGTTCGGTTTCCCGAGAATGGTGGAACTTTCCGTATAGCGGCTGACGGAGTAATTTTGGCCGTTGTTATTGTCCCAATACGTTTCCCCGTTGACCTCATACTTGATAGCGAATTGGATCGTTTCGGCATTGACGAGCTCGGGATGCGTATTGTTCATGTTGTTTGTGGATACGGCGAAACCCCATTTTTCATGCCCTGCCTCGGCTGGCCCTTCATAAGAGGCGTCCGTATCGTACCACTTTCCGTCTCCCGGAGTATAGTGAATTGTTACGTTTTTTTGAGGACTCAGATTGCTGACTTCCACTTTGCCGCTGAATCCTACATAGCCAAACTTGTAAATATAGAGATTGGCCGAAATCAGTTGAACCGGCTGGTCACTTGCAAAAGCCGCTTGCGCAAACGTTAGCGCAAACATCGCAAATAAACACAACCCCGACACCAACTTCTTCACCTTACCGTACATTTTCTACCATCTCCTATTTTTGGGATATGTTACATTAATAAAATAGCACAGAAAATTCCAAAAATAAATACGTTTTTCAGAAATTTTCTGATTTTTCAGAAGGAGTAGAATTTTTAATATACTTCTTCGCGCAAACGTTTGTCTTTGTTTTCTGTACGCTCTGCATGAGTATAAACAGATAAACAGGTTTTTGGTAGAGCAAGAACGAACTAAGTGGTAGCGGGATAGAACCATTTTTTCTAGGAAAAGGAGTGCTCGAAATGCTGAAACATAAAAAGGTCATCGTAACGGGGGCGGCATCGGGAATCGGCAAAGAAATCGTCAAGCAGTGCTTGCAGGAAGGGGCAGCGGTCCTCGCTTGCGACATTCACGAGCCATCCCTGCAACATTTAAAAGGGGCCGTCAATGAACATGAACAAGATCGTCTGTATACCTATCAGCTGGATGTAAGCAAGTATGAGGAGGTCGCTAGATTCTTCGCCTATGTGGAAGCGGAACACAGCGACGTCGATAGCTTAGTCAATAACGCCGGTATTTATTTGGCGAAAAATATACTGGACTACCAGGAAAATGAGATTGACCACGTCCTCGATATCAATGTGAAGGGGTACATCTATTTTTCCCAACGGTTCGGCAAAAAAATGATCCAAAGCCAGCGCAAAGGCGTCATCGTGAATATGTCTTCCGTGTCGGGTTTAGAAGGCAGTTCGGATGCCATCTACGGTTTATCCAAAGCCGCCGTTCTCGGCTTGACGAAAAGCTGCGCCATGAACTTCGCCCCATACCTTCGAGTGAACGCGGTCGCTCCTACGATGGTCAGTACACCGATGATGGATACGATCCCCGACTGGAGAAAAAAAGAGTACCTAAGTCACCAACTTATCGACACGCCCGTATTGCCGGAGGATGTGGCCGATACCGTAGTTTTCTTGTTGTCCGATAAATCCAAGCACTATACGGGGGCGACCTTCGACATCAATAATGGAGGATATTTAAGATAGGGGTAAAAAAACAGGGCACTCCCGGGAAGCGCCCTTGTTGTCCTATTATGCCTCGATCAAACCCGAATTTGGCCTCCACAAAAAAGAGATTTTAGTGAACAAATTTAGTGAAAAATTTGCACTTCCGAAGTTGAAATAGGGTGTTGAACATGTTATCATGGAGCACACAAAGGGATTGACTACTTCTTAGTATTCGATTCTGAATCGGCATAGTTGATCAAGAAAGAGCCCTTAACCGCCAAGTTAAAAGGGCTCTTTTTTGTATCTTCTGCATATTATTGGGTAATGATAACAATTAATAATTAATAAACCCGAGTGAAAGCAGATTCCAGCTATACTTACCTACATGGTTTGGTCTACTTATGGATGTAACCGCCAAGTTAACCGTCCATAAGTACTGTGGTCATGTTGGAAGAGCTGCTTTCTTCGGGTTTGCCCCTAAGAGCTAAGTTCTACTTCTCGGTATGGATTCCAAGGAATCATAAGGAGAATTCGAACGAAGTAGTAAGCTGCTTGAAACAGCTTTGCAATGATGTTGGTCCATCGCATCATCCTCCTCATATTCTTGTTTTTCTTCAACATAGTTGATTGGATGTAGGCGTATAGCCCATAACGCACATATTGATTATATGTCGTTTGGATATAACTGGAAATGTAAAGGGCGTTCCATCCGGTAGTACAAATGACACCGAAATCTATTCTACATTCTCCAATCTTACATATAAAAAAACACTGGGGTCAGCCTTTCGCTATCTAGTAGCCCCGCCTCTTATTTCTTCTTCACATCCATCGTATCCAAAACATCCTTAATCACCCGGAAAATAAGCTTATTCTCCTCCAACGAGCGATCATAAAGCAGCGAATTTATTACCTCCAAAACCTCGGCCTTATCTTTCCAGGAGTCCACCTTCTTCGTTTCATGAAACTGAAACATCACTGCTAGAGGCACATCTAGCCCCTGAATGATTTTCTCCAGCGTTTCGATGGAAATATTGCGTGTTCCCCGTTCGACGGTTCCTATGTATGACGCGTTTACGCCGGCTTTTTCAGCAAGCTGTTCTTGTGTAAGTCCTTGTTCTTTCCGCAATTGCTTGATCCGTTTGCCTATGACTTTCAGTAGCACGATTTACCACCTCTCTATCAGATTAGAGAAGCATTGTGCCCACAAACAGAACAGAATATGCATTATATTGTTGAAAATAGTGCTTATATACACTAAAATATAAATTGTCACTAGTTTCTTTCACAATTCCCTCGAACTTCCATATATGAAGAGGATAAATAATGGAGTATCTTAATGTATCCATAGTGCCTGTAGATCGCAAAAATACCATTTATTTTTACGGGGAGGCTATCTCGATAGACTGCTATTTACTTTATGGGCCTAGTCATGGGGATGATTTTTTAAAGACCAGTGAAGCCATGCGGCAATTAGCAAATCAAACATACAATGAAATGCACTTTAACTTGTTTGTGGAGCAAATTAATTTTTCTACTTACGGAGCCATCCATGGCTTTTTGACATCTGGGAAAAGAAAAAAAGAAAACCACCCTCCTTTTATAAAAAGGCTGATGGTTTGGGTATTTGACAGAAAAACTCAAGATTGCCGCGCCTTCGGGTACTACGAGGTTTAGTTTCTTATCACTCTATTCAACTGCCCTCATATACTTGATCCATCCCCATCTTATTGATAAATGCCTTCTCTATTTCCACGGTAATCTGGTTGTTGTCCACCGTTTCCCGAAACTTCAAAGCTTGCTGCTATAAATGAGTGTTCAAAAGTCAGGTTTTCAGCACCGAGAAGATTGGATGAAGCTTAGGGACTGAGTAGCGCAGCGTAGGAAGAGCCTACGTGAGCAGCGGAAGGCCCGGCTGAATTCAAGATTCGATGCCGATTAAGCTCCATGACTCTGCTTCGTGATCAAAAGATGACTTTTTGAACTACCTCTAAAATAATCATGCTGCCAGCACTCCTATAGCTCGGTATATTTGGTCATTCTTCCAAAAGCTTTGTCCACCGGATACTTAGCGGCGTTTCTCCGCATTTTGTCCCGGATAATATCTTCGATGTTAAGATCTAGCGCGTCGGCCAAATAAACCGCGTAGATCAGCACGTCGGCCAGTTCGTCGGCAATTTCCTGCTTCTTCTGCGTCACACCCTCTTCGGATGATTTCCACTGAAAATTCTCCAGCAGCTCGGAGGCCTCCAGACTTAGCGAGATCGCCAAATCCTTTGGATTATGAAATTGCCCCCAGTTCCGCTCTTCCCGAAAAGCGAGCAGCATCTTGATCAGCTCTTCATTCATGTTCGTGCTCCTATCATTCCGTAATAGAGTTTGAGCCGTGCTCATCCCAAGCAAAAAAGAGACGGTCCTCCCCCATGATTCGGGGCCCGCCTCTTGTCGTTTCTTGATGTGGCCATGCTTTGGCCCCTGGTTAAATATGCCTACTCCCAACTTATTACGGAACGCGGGATTCGTCAAATGGACCCATGCCACCGATTCTTCTAAAAAAAGATCCCCACACTCCTCAAATCTCCATAGACTCGCACATAAAAATCATAGAAACACCCCTTTATTTGGCATTAATTCCTGTTTATGATCTCTTTGCGATCAAACCCAACCGTATGAAAAGGAGGAATGTCAACAGATATGACACCGCTTACATCTTTTTAAAACGCCATAATCGTCAGGAGTAACGGGTCTGCATAGACCTGCCGCCAGATGTACGGAACTTGAGGAAACTTAATATGAAGGGAGATTGAAATTCGTGAAAAGCCAAAGACGCCTCGCCGCCTGGATTTGCATGCTGAGCCTGATCGCAGGAACGTTCTTCGCCCCCCTCGGATTTCCCTATCCTGCCCACGCCGCGGGAGGGCCGAATCTGGCCGCGGGGAAAACGGCGACGGCCTCCGGCCATGCCGATGTTTATGTTGTTTCCAACGTGACGGATGGTAACCCGGACACCTATTGGGAGAGCACCAATCATGCCTTCCCGCAATGGGTTCAGGTCGACCTCGGCAGCGCGGCTCAGATCGACGAAGTCGTACTGAAGCTGCCGTCCGGCTGGGAGAGCCGGTCGCAGACCTTGTCCGTGCAAGGGAGCGCGGACGGCTCGAACTTCTCGGACATCAAAACCCCGGCTAGCTATACGTTCGATCCGAACGCCGGGAACACGGTGTCGATCGACTTTGCCGCAGCCAGCGCTCGTTACGTGCGAGTTCACGTGACGGCCAATACCGGCTGGCCGGCTGCGCAAGTTTCCGAGCTGGAAATCTACGGGGACAGCAGCGGTGCCGATAACCAGCCGCCGACCGCTCCGGCAAATCTGGCCTATACGCAGCCCACCCCGGATACCACCCTCCTCACCTGGGACGCGGCGACTGATAATGTCGGCGTCGCCGGATACGACATTTACGCGAACAACCAGCTTCGCGGGAGCGTGGACGGATCGACGCTTCAGTATGCCGACCCGCAACCCGCCGGCACAACGGTGACGTACTACGTTATCGCCAAGGACGCCGCGGGCAACGTCTCCCCGCCAAGCCAGACGGTCACCCGGACCGGTTCGGGCGGCGGCAACGGGACCAACCTGGCCCTCGGCAAGCCGATGACGGCCTCCTCTTCGACGTTCACCTATGTGGCGGCCAATGCCAACGATAACGATATAAGCACTTATTGGGAAGGAAGCGGCCATCCGAGCACGCTCACCGTGGATCTTGGGGCCAATGCCGACATCACGGCGGTCGTCCTCAAGCTGAATCCGGCCAGCGAATGGGCCACACGCACGCAAACGATCCAGGTACTGGGGCATGACCAAAATTCCGCGACGTTCACAAATCTGGTCTCCTCCGCTTCTTATACATTCAACCCGGCTTCGCAAAATACGGTGACGATTCCCGTGGACGCCACGGTGAGCCGCGTGCAGCTCCGGTTTACGGCCAACTCCGGGGCGCCCGGCGGCCAAGTGGCCGAGTTCCAGGTCATCGGTACCGCGGCCCCCAACCCCGACTTGACGGTCACGAATATTTCCTGGTCGCCGGCTTCCCCGGACGAATCCCATACCGTTACGCTTAACGCCACCGTCCGGAATAGCGGCTCCGTGGCCTCTACCGCAACCGATGTGAACTTCTACCTGGGAGACGCCCTCGCCGGGACCGCTTCCGTAGGCTCGCTCGCCGCCAATACCTCGGCGGAGGTCTCCGCGACCCTAGATCCGAAAGAGGCCGGCTCCTACGCCGTAACCGCCAAGGTGGATGAGGACAATAAAGTTGTCGAGACCAACGAGGCGAACAATAGCTACACCCATCCTTCCCCGCTGGTCATCGGCCAGGTTCAAAGCTCCGACTTGATCGGAACGGCCTCATGGACGCCAAGCAATCCCAGCGCGGGCGATACCGTAACCTTCACCGTGAACCTCAAAAACCAGGGAACGATCGCTTCTGCCAGCGGGGCCCACGGCATAACGGTCGTGCTGAAAAACGCAGCCGGCTCCACCATTAAGTCGTTTACCGGATCCCACAACGGCGTTTTAGCGGCGGGGGCGTCGGCGAACGTCACCGCCGGTACGTGGACGGCCGCCAACGGCAGCTACACGGTAACGACGACGGTCGCGGCCGATGCGAACGAAATGGCCGCCAAGCAGGCCAACAACGTCAGCACGTCCAGCTTGTATTCCGGGCGGGGCGCCAACATGCCGTTCACCATCCTGGAAGCCGAAGCCCCGGGGAACGGCACCAACGGGACGAAGCTGGCTCCGAACTTTACACCGGGCGATTTTGCCGGTGAGGCTTCCGGCCGTTCGGCCGTGCATCTGGACGCCGTCGGGGAATATGTGGAGTTCACGCTGACCTCGCCGGCCAACGCGTTCGTACTCCGCAACGCCGTGGCCGAAAATACCACCGGAACGGTCAGCATTTACGCGGACGGCGTCGATAAAGGCAACTTTACCGTGACCTCCAAGTTTTCCTACGTTTACGCGACGCCATCCACGCTCGGACGGCTCGGCTATGACAATTCGGGCTCCAAGGCCTACTGGCTCTACGAGGATTCACAGTTGCTGCTGGATCAAGTCTATCCGGCGGGGACTAAAATCCGCATTCAAAAAGACGCCGGGGACGTTCCCTGGATCTATGTGGATATGATCGAGACGGAGAATGTGGCTCCCCCCGCCGCGAATCCGGACCCGAGCAAATATGTTCAGGTTTCGGCCGCCAAATCCATCGAGCAGGCGCTGAACGAGTTCCGGCAAGATCCGGCCAAGAAAGGGATTTTCATCCCGGCCGGCGAATGGACCCTCCCGTCCAAAATATACCTGTACGGCCGGGCAACCGAGATCATCGGCGCGGGGCCTTGGCATACTCGACTCGTCGCCCCGAAAGACCAGACGAACACCGATGTCGGATTTAATATCGGCTCCGGCGCGAACGGTTCAACCATTAAGGATCTGTCCGCCTGGGGCAACTACATCTACCGGCAAGACGGACCCGGCAAGTTCATCGACGGAAACGGCATGCAGAACGTCACCATCGAGAACGTCTGGGCCGAACATTTTGTCTGTCTCTATTGGGGAGTAAACTCTTCGCACAATACGTTCAAAAACAACCGGATCAAAAACATGTTTGCCGACGGCATCAACATGACCAACGGCTCCTCCTACAACATCATCGACAACAACTATGCCCGGGGGACCGGCGACGATTCGTTCGCGTTGTTCAGTGCGATCGATTCGGGCGGCTCCTACAACGTAGGCAACAAGTATACCAACCTCACCGCCACCAACGTCAGACGGGCGGCCGCCTTTGCGGTCTACGGCGGCCAAAACAACCTGTTCCAGAATCTGTATGGCGCGGATACCCTGACGTATCCGGGCGTCACCATCAGCAGCTTGAGCTTCGGCTATAACACGCTCGGTTTTGGCGATCAGGATACCGTGATCGACGGCGTCACACTGGATCGCACAGGCGGGGATTTCTGGACCAGTGTCGGCGGCGACGACAAAATCAACGACTACCAGAACTTCGGGGCCATCTGGTTCCACGGCGGCGACAGGGACTTCAAGAACGTACTGGTGAAGAACGTCGACATCAATAACCCGGTGTACTTCGGACTGATGTTCCAGTCCAAATCTCCGGAGAACCTCCCGCTGCAAAATGTCCGCCTCGAGAACATTACGATCAACAATCCAACCCGCTACGGCATTAAACTCGTCGTTAAGGCGGAGGACGGCCAAGGTCCGGTTGTCGGCGAAGCAAGCTTTACCAATGTCAAAGTGAACAACCCGGGCATTACGGCCATTTACGGCGAAAATCAGTCCCCGAACTTCAACGTCATCCGGGTGTCCGAAAATAACTGGTAACCCTTATATTTCGGTGGCAACGGCAAAAATGAAGGAATGGCGGTGCAAGAGGGTGTCCTCGCGCGTCGCCATTCTTCTTTTTTACTACTCTATATTTATTTCTACCTAAGAATTATAATTGAGCATATTACCAAAATATCCTACGGGTAGAGAGGGGAACTTTCGTGAGAAAGCTGGTTGCTTCATTGGCGGTGACGCTTGTTATCGCGCTGCTTTTTCAGCAGCAGGTTTTTGCCATGGGCATTTACGTTAAGACTTTGACCGGCAAGACCATAACCCTGGATGTAGAGCCTTCGGACTCCATAGAAATGGTGAAGCAGCAAATATCCGATAAAGAGGGCATTCCCGTCGACCAGCAGCGGCTAATTTTTGCCGGGAAACAGTTGGAGGACGGCCGCACGTTGTCAGACTACAACATTCAAAAGGACTCCACGCTGCATCTGGTGCTGCGAATACGCCATGATGCGTCTTTGGAAAGCCTCGCCATCCATCCGGGAAACCTGGACCCCGTGTTTGTTCCGGCGGTGGAAGCGTACCGGACCAATGTCCCGTACGATACCCCGTCCATTTCGGTCTCCGCCGACGCGGTGGATGACACGGCCTCGATCCAAATCAACGGCGGGAACGAAAATCCGGCGGACGTGCCGCTTCAGGTCGGAGATAATACCGTCACTATTACGGTAACCACGGCGGATAATACCACGAAAACCTACACAGTGACGGTAAAAAGAGCGGTCCCCGTGCCGATTGACAGTTTAGCCGTGGCGGACACGTCGGCGACCACGGTCGCGTTAAGCTGGGCGGCAGTGCCGGGAGCTTCCGGCATGGCGATCGAGCAGTCCTTTGCAGGGCGGAACGATTGGGCGGCGGCAACGACGGCAACGGCCCCTATAGCGACGGATGCGACATCCGCGACGGTGACGGACCTCAGCCCGGATACGGCGTATGACTTCCGACTGGTCGTCACGGGCGGCGCTAACGAGGGCCGGTCCAATATCGTCAGCGCCACGACCGGCAAGCCGTCCGTCGACGCGGAGACGCCGACGGTCGTCTCGCAGCCGCTGGACCAGACGCTGCACCTGGGCGCTTCCGCCCGGCCTTTAAGCGTCACCGCCGCCGTATATGACGGCGGAACCCTAAGCTACCAGTGGTACCGGAACGACAAGAACGACACGGCCAGTGGAACCGCGATTGAAGGAGCGGCCGATTCGTCGTATTTACCGCCGGATAAGACGGTCGGCACCACGTACTATTATGCGGTGATTACGAACACGAACCCGGGCGTAACCGGCGTTCAAATGGCATCAGCGACAAGCGTGGCGGCCAAAGTGACGATTCTTGCGGCCAACCCGCCGGGTGGCAATAACAGCGGTGGATCGTCAAGAGGTACGTCGGGCGGTTCGTCCTTGCTGACTCCGATAAAACCGGAAAATCCGGCTACACCGAAGGCGGAGTTCACGTTTAAAATCAACGGCCAAAGCGCCGATATCGGGTCCGTCTCGCTCACGGAAGTCAATGGGCGTAAGGTCCCCAAGGCCGTTTTGGATCCCGGCAAGCTGCGCGAGCGGCTGGCCGCTGTGGAACAGCCTGCCGTAGCGATAGCTGTACATGAAGACGCGGATGCGGTGATCGGCGAAATCAACGGAACGTTGGCCGCTTTTTTGCAGGAGAAGCAAGCCGTTCTGACAGTGGGGTCCCCCCAAGCGGCATTGACGCTGCCGGTTCGGGAAATCGATCTCGAGAGTTTATTGCGGCAAATGAAATCCTCCGGACAAAATCTGACCTTGCAGGATCTTGAGATTCAGATTGAAATCGCCAAGGGTAGTTCCTCGAAAATCCAGTCGGTGGAACAAGTTCCCATCGAGTTTGCGGTGCGGGGCATGCACAAACAAACGACCGCCGATATCCGGGAATTCGGCGCTTACCTGACATGGGACCTCCCGCTCCCGAGCGGCGCTTCCCCTGCAGACACAACAGGGGTTATGCTCGGCCCAGACGGCAAGGTACACCCTGTACCGACCCGGTTTATGGAGGCGGATGGACAACACTACGCCAGATTGTCGGGGATGGCCACCGGAACCTACGCACTGATCCGCCGGCAGCCGGCCGGATTTAGCGACGCGGCCAACCATTGGGCCAAAGGGGCCATCGATAACCTGAGTTCAAGGCTGATCCTCGACGGAGGAGAATCCGGGCGGTTCCGGCCCAACGACGAGATCAGCCGCGCCGAGTTGACGGTGCTGCTCGCGCGGGCATTGGGGCTTCCGCTCAAGGAGGGTGCCTCCCGGTTTTCGGATGTAAACACGGGCGACGGATACTACAGCGAGATCAATACGGCGGCCGCCTTCGGTCTGATCGGCGGCTTTGAAGACGGCGCGTTTCGCCCGGCCGACAAGATCACGCGCGAGCAGGCCATGACCATGATCGCTCAGGCGATGAAGCTGACCGGTTTGGCGGACCGGCTTCCCGGTCCATCCGCGGGACATCCCGCGTTGAGCGCGTTCCCCGATGCGGCGGACGTGTCGCCTTGGGCGCAAAGCGGCGTCCGCGACAGCGTTGCGGCGGGACTGACCACAGGCCGAACCGATGGCCAACTGGCGCCGCAGAGCTATGTCACCAGGGCCGAGGTCGCCATGATCCTCGAACGCCTGCTGCAAAAATCAGGGCTTATTTAGTTCATCAAGGGGCTAACCGTTTTATCGGTGGCCCTTTTTTACTTCGTGCGGCCCGGATTGGCCCAAATAGGCTGAATTAGCGGGAGAAAATCCAGGTAAATGGGCGAGGCCTAGGCCCAGTCTTGGGGCCAAGCAAGGCCATGATTGGGCCCTGGGCAACGAATTAACGGGAAAACCTCCCGTTAAATGACGCGCGAGTAGCTAGGGGCGAAGATTAACTGGAAAAAGTACCGCTAATTTGCCATGATCGGGCCGGACTGGCCAAAATGGGCTAAATTAGCGGGAGAAAATCCAGCTAATTGGGCGAGGCCCCACCAGGTGAGCGAAATTAACGGGAGGAAATCCCGTTAATACGAGAGGACGACGAGACCGGACAACACACTCAGAAAATCAAGGCTCTCAGGTGAAGGATTAGTTAGTTGAGTAATATGATTTGCCTGCGGTGTTTAGATACGGTAGAAGATAAAGGCAAGTTTGAGCTCTGAGAATGTTTATCTGGACGAGGGTCTGGGCAAGGGCCTGGGCTCCGCCTTGGAGGCGAGCAAGGTCATGGTTGGCTATGGATGGGCCCTGTTAGGCTATGGTTGGGCTATGATTGGGCTATGATTGGGCTATGATTGGGCCATGGTTGGGCTATGGTTGGCATGGTTGGCATGGTTGCCATGATTGTCCAAGGGTGGGCCCTGGGCGGCGGATTAACTGGAAAACTTCCCGTTAAATAACGCGCGAGTGGCCAGGAGCGAAAATTACCTGGAAATAGTCCCGCTAATTTACCGCGTTCAGGCCGGATCGGCCAAAAGGGGCTGAATTAGCAGGAGGAAATCCAGCTAATTGGGCGAGGCTCCACCATATGAGCGAAATTAACGGGAGGAAATCCCGTTAATGCATGGGGTTTTCCCGTTATCCTAACGTTCCCCCCTCCTCTCCCCGCAAAACTGATCCAAAATGCGCATGACAACTTGTCCCGCTTCCCTTAAACTATGAGTACCATTTGCATTCTTTTCCAGTCCCCCTATTTTCTCACCCCTATTTTAAAGGAGGAATGAACTTGTACAAACCCGGCAAATCCAAACGCATTCTCATCCTGGGCATCCTTGCGGCAAGTCTGACCGCCCTGCCCTTCTCGGCGGCTGCCGACGGCGGCGGAACCACCGGCCCCACCGTGGAGCTCCGGATCATGGAAACCACCGATCTGCACGTGAACATGGTCAATTACGACTATTTCGCGGATAAGCCTACCGACGAGTACGGGCTGGCGAAGACGGCGACGCTGATCAAGCAGGCCCGCACCGAAGCCAAAAACAGCCTGCTCATCGACAACGGCGACCTCATCCAAGGCAATCCGTTGGGCGATTACGTCGCCACGGTGGAAACGTTGAAGGAAGGCGAGACGCACCCCGTCTTCAAGGCGATGAACCTGTTGGATTACGATGCCGGCAACCTGGGCAACCACGAGTTCAACTATGGCCTCGATTTTCTGGAGCGGTCGCTGGAGGGCTCGGATTTCCCTTACGTTAACGCCAATATCTACATAGACGACAAGGACGGAGATCCTGCGAACGATAAAAACACCTTCACTCCATACCTGATTCTCGACAAGGAAGTCACCGACAACAGCGGCGCCAAGCACAAACTCAAGGTGGGGATCATCGGCTTTGTGCCGCCGCAAATTATGGTGTGGGACAAGGCGAAGCTTGAGGGCAAGGTCGTTGCCAAAGATATTGTGGAGACGGCGGAGAAGTTTGTTCCTCAGATGAAAAAAGAAGGCGCCGACCTCATCATCGCGGTTCCGCATTCCGGCTTCGAAGACATTCCGCAAACTCCGCTGATGGAAAACTCGGTCCTTTATCTAAGCAAGGTTAAGGATATCGACGCTATTTTGTTCGGGCATGCGCACAAGGTATTCCCGGATGCTTCCTTCGAGGGCAAGCCCGGCGTTGACTTGACCAAGGGCACTATCAACGGCGTGCCTGCCGTGGAACCCGGATATTGGGGCAACAACCTGGGGATTATCGACTTAACCCTGGAGCAAAAGAGCGGCAAATGGACCGTGAAGAACTCCGCCGTTGCCGTGAAACCGATCTTCGACAGCGCGAAAAAGGTCCCTTTAGTCGAGGCGGACCAAAGCATATGGGATGCGGTCAAGGAAGAACATGAGGCCACGCTGGAATATGTCCGGGGGCCGGTCGGCAAAACGACCGCACCGATTAACAGCTGGTTTGCGCTGATCCAGGACGACCCGTCCATCCAAATCGTGACCAATGCGCAAAAATGGTACGTGGAGCAGCATCTGCAAGGCACGGAATACGAAGGCCTTCCCGTGCTGTCGGCCGCAGCGCCGTTCAAGTCGGGCGGACGCCAAGGCGCGAATTATTACACGGACATTCCGGCCGGCAGCATCGCCATCAAGAACGTCGCGGATCTCTACCTGTACTCCAACACGGTTAACGCCGTGCTGGTCACGGGAGCCGAACTGAAGGAATGGCTGGAATGGTCGGCAGGACAGTTTAATCGGATCGATCCCGCCGGCACACAAGAACAGGCTTTGGTCAACTACGACTTCCCGACCTATAACTTCGATGTCATCGATGGCGTCACTTATCGGATCGATGTGACGCAGCCCGCCAAATACGACGCCAAGGGCGGACTGCTGAACGAGAAAGCCAGCCGGATCGTCAATCTGTCTTACAACGGCAAGCCAATCGATCCGGCGCAAAAATTCGTCGTGGCGAGCAACAACTATCGCGCCTCGTCCAGCAAGTTCGCCAATCCGGACGGCAAACGGATCATTCTCGCTTCGCCGGACGAGAACCGACAGGTCGTCATCGACTATATCCGCTCGAACGGCACGATCAACCCGAGCGCCGACGGCAACTGGTCGCTGGCGCCCTTCGGCAGCGCGAACGTGACGTTCGCCACTTCGCCGGCGGCCAAAGAAGCTATGGCCGGTAACGCGTCGCTCGCCGCCAAGCAGAACGAGTTGACGTACCTCGAAACGACCGAAGACGGCTACGCCAAGTTCAAGCTGAGCGTGACGGCCGACGGCAGCAAGCCGGTGGCCCAGCCGGCGTCGCCGGCGACTCCGCAGCCGAACCCGACAGAGACACCGGTGACGACGCCGGAGCAGCCCGCTCCGGAAGCCGCGAAAGCGGAACCGGCCGCTCCGGCGAACAACCCGGCTCCGACCCAGCCCCCGGGGGCGGCCAAGGAAACGGTCTACGTCGTTAAAAAAGGCGACAACCTGTACCGGATCGCCCTTGACCACAACACGACGTGGCGGGAACTGGCCAAGTACAACAAGTTGGCCAACCCGAAGCTCATCCATATCGGACAGCATATCCTCATTCCGGCGAAGTAACAAAGGCCGGACCGAACGAACCCTGACGCAGCCAAGCAGCTGCGCCAGGGTTCGTTTTGCTCTGCCCGGCATCCTCCCCAACCGCCTCCGGAGCATTTAAGATTCACTTAAGGTTAGCGGCGTATTTTAGGAGATACATCATAACCGGGGAGGCTCAAGTCCAAATGATAACATCCGATGGATCCGGCAAAGAAACCAGAAAAAGAAGCATCACCTATTTTAAATTCGGCTTGGATTTAATCATGGCGCTGACTTTTGTGCTATTTTTTAACAAGCAGGTCCTCGGCGGGCTTACGTTTCATGAAATAGCGGGAATCGGCTTCGCTGCGGCTTTTCTGACCCATATGGGGCTCAATTGGAGGTGGATCGTCAAGGTGACGGCGAAATTGTTCGACCGCAAGCTGCCGCTGAAGACCAAGTTCAGTTACTTGTTGAATGTCCTGCTGTTGTTGTCCATGACCTTTGTAATCGTCTGCGGACTTTTTATTTCCAGGGTGGTCTTTCCCGCGCTACGCCTCGGCAATGAGTCATGGTTCAAAGTCGCCCACATGTCCGTCGCCTACTTGGTGCTGATCCTCGTCGCGGTGCATATCGGCTTGCACTGGAAATGGGTCGTGGGCGTCTTCCATCAAATCGTCCGCTACCGCATGAAAAAGCCGCTCCCCGCCATGGCTGCAAAGCTGGCCGCGGCCGCGCTGCTGGTGTTCGGCTGCTATCAAATCTATACCTCGAACTTCGCCATGCATTTGCGGGGCGTCGCCCAGGTGGTCGGCTTCTCCACCCCGTCGGTGCACGCGGGAGAACGGGACGGCGGCCGGCCGGAAGGATTCGGGACGACCGCTCCCACGGAAAGTAGGGGGGAACGCGGCGGGTTCGACAGAGCGGACCACGAAGGCGGATTCGTGGGTAGAGGCGGAGGCGCCAGCCCAAACGTTTTTGGCGTCGTCGGAGAATATCTCAGTATGATGTCCGTGTTTATTATTGTCGTTTACTACCTGGATCAATGGCTCCTGAAGCGGAATGCCGCGAGGAAGAAGCAGCGCCTCCAAAAAGCGGGCCCGGCCGGTACGTAACGGATGGCGAAGCTCAGATTCATGCCCGGCCACCTGTTTATGGACAGGTCAGGGCCCCTCTAACCCTCTAACCTTTCAATATCCCGCCCAGATACCCCGACAGCGCCTCGGCCGCCTGGACATGCGCCCGTTTCCCCGGGTGCGTGCGGGAGCCGACGGTTTCCTCGGTCGTGTCGGGCAGCTGGAAGACGGAAACCCGGCGGTCTCCCGTGGCCCGGATATACGCATCCACCGCGCGGTAGATGGCCGGCATCAGCGGGATGCCGATCATGCCGTACGCCCAGACGATATGGGCGTGCCCGTTATTTTTCCGCAGCTTTCCAAGGAAGTTCTCCACCGCTCGCTCAAAAGCCCGCAAATCTTCCTCGTTGTATGTCCCGTCCTCATTCAAACGCTGCTTATACGTTTCTCCCGTAACCGGGTCTCTCCACGCCGGATTGGTAAAAGCCCCGGCATCATTCGTCCCCAGATTCACGACCACCGCATCCGGCTGCCAAGAGGAAAAATCGTGCTCGCGAAACGCCCCCAGCGCTTCGTTCCCGGCCCCTGTCAAAAGTCCGCAAACCTGTCCGTAGTAATCCGGTATATTGCCCCTCGGGTTGTTATCCCAACTGGTCAGCACGCCCCAGCCGCTTTGGGAGATCACCCGGTATTCCGCATCCAGGGCTTCCGCGGTCATATAGGTGTAATTGTCCACGGCGCTGAACCACATCGGAATCCAGTCCTCTTCTTCCCGGGCTCCGACCGCTCCCTCGCCTGACGTGATGCTGTCGCCGATAAACTCGATCTTAACCGACTTGTCCTCCACAGGCATGAAAGCCCCGTCAAATTTCACCGCGTGTATCCGCAAAGAGCATCCCGGATCTCCGCTCATAGCCTGCACGTCTTTGACGACCCGGACATTTTTGATCTTGGCGGGGTTCATCCCCCTAAAAAGACAAACCCAATACCGTCCCTTGGTCAGCATCTGTCTGCTCACGGGCGCGGAGTTGATCAGCACGGTAATCCAAGGCTCGTACTGATCATAATCCACTTCCACTTCGATCCAAAGCTCGGATCCCTTGGCGTTCAGTTCGATCCCACTGCCCGTCCAGAACAACGTTAAAGGCGCCAGATTTCCTGTGGTCCGTCCGTGCACTTTCAAATGCGTAATCTCCGACAATGCGTACTGTTTCAGCTTCTCCTGATCTCGATTTTCCAAGCTCGTCTCTCCTCCATTCAATTTCTCGTATGTGATAAGTCCGTGCTTCCCCTTTCCCTGCTATTTTGCGGCAATTCCTATGTAAGTCCGCGCCGGAACTGATCTAGGATGTTTGAGATGATCACTCTCTATATTAACAATTCAGAAATCTCCAGCACTATGGAGGCGAATTCCAACGGTTGCTCCAAATGTGGGTAATGTAATATTGTCTCCCGTGAAACTCATTTCTTTGCAATTCCGTCTACATTAATAGGTTCGGTATTTCGATGCAGCATCAAATCTAGAACAAAAGGTGTGAATCCAATGAAGAAATGGATGACGGCAAGCCTTGTTTTCGCCCTGCTGGCTGCCGGCGGGACGGATGCTTATGCAGCGGCGGTACGGCAGGCTTCGCCGCAACTGGTGATCAAAGGAGCCGCGGTCAAGGCTGATGCGGCGCCTATACTAAAGTCAGGACGTGTGCTCGTCCCGCTTCGGGTCGTAACGGAAATGCTCGGCGGGAAGGTGGCCTGGAACACGGCCGAGCAAACCGTAAATATCCGGAAGTGGACGGACACGATCCAGTTGACGCTTGGCAAAAAGACCGCGGTCCTCAACCACTCCGGCGAAAGCGAACCGCAAACTTGGCGGCTCGAGGTGCCGGCCGACCAGGTGAAGGGCCGAATTTACGTCCCGCTGCGGTTCGTATCGGAAGCGTTCGGCTACCCTGTGGATTGGGACGGGACCACCGCCAAGGTGAAATCCCCGCTCAGCGCGGCGGAGCAGGAGGTTCTGGCGTCCGGCCCGCTGGAAAAAGCGCGGCAGCTCGTAATGGCCCAAATGCGCGCGGGCAAGATGCGGCACAAGCATGAAGGGGTCACCTCCCGGACCGAGAGCGAATATTGGGAGACGGCTTTCCTGTTTCCCGAAGGCGAAGCGCTTCGCGGCTATATGATCCAGGGCAATACCATCACGCGGTTTGAGTTCACAGAGGATTTCCCCGTGGCGGTTTGGCAGGCCTATGTGAAGGAAGGCGAGGACAAGACCTCAATCCTCCAGGGCCATTGGACAAAAGCCATTGGTGAGAATCCGTCGATGAAAAAGGCCTACTTCACCTACACATCCGGCGGATGGGGGGACAGCAACAATGTGGAAACCGGCCGCATCGACCTGCAAGGCGAGTTCACCTCGCTCGGCTACAAACGCACGGTCGGCGGCGACGTGACGGATTCGCACGGGACGATCTCCTATACGATGCCGGGCGAAAAGCGGCAAGAGGCCGTGAAATTCAAGAAGGCGGACGCGGACAAGCCGTAACGGAAATGCCCCCGAGGCAGCTTGCGGTCACGCTCTGCCTACCACATAAAAAAGTGCCCGGCCCGATACGCGATCGGAGTCCGGGCACTTTTTCATTTCAGTTTACTTCAACGCGGTCCAAACCCAATTCTCTACCTCCGGCAGATCGAAGCCTTATATTCATAAAGGAACTAAATCACCAAGATATATCTGTGCTAGCTTCCTCATTTGATCCTTGTTTTGGTGAGAATGATACAGATTGTGCCCTCACCCAATTGCCCTATTCGGTGCGTCCGAATCTACCTTTTTCATTGTTAACTTAACAGTACCTTTGAATTTACTTCCTCCATTCAATAATGTTATTTATAATGAATCAGAAAGGAGGCTGTCTTTAATGGATGTAAAAAGATTCATATTTCTGATCATTACCTCGTTTTGTTTATTAGCAATTATCATTGGTTGTGACGATTCCAATATTACTACTACTTCCTATATCAAAGTTTTGAAAAAAGAAAGCACGAAAAATGATTTCTGGATTTCGGTAATAAACCCCTACGATTCAAAAGCGGAAATGTTCAAACTTGCAACTGAACAGAATGTATGGAATTTAATAATTAATAACGAGATCTACCTTGTATCCTATAAATCAAAAACTAATGATAATTTTGCAATAATAGAAAGCATTAACTATCCAAAGTAATGAATTTTAGTAAAATAATTACTAATCCTATTATACCTAATTTTCATTTTTTGTAAATTAAGTTAGTTGGTGGATTTATCTTTTTAATTCCGATTATTAGTGGAATTCGCTTTAGCTCCTTACTTTAACAAATCCGTTTACAGGCTATTTATAAAAATTTCGCAATTTTGGGGCGGCTCTTCTAATTCGCCTCCTCCCACTAAACCGAAAAGGGTAACAAACGCACGAGAGCCCCACGCCACATAAAAAAGTGCCCGGCCCGATACGCGATCGGAGTCCGGGCACTTTTTCATTTCAGTTTACTTCAACGCGGTCCAAACCCAATTCTCTACCTCCGGCAGATCGAAGCCTTCCTCCCGGATGTACTCGTGATGTTTCTTCAGTATGGCGTCCATCTCCTCGACGATGGCGGCGTATTGGCCGGCGTCCGGCAGATTCAGCACGGCTTCCTTCACCAGGTCGAAGCGGTCCATTTGGTTCAGCACGCGCATATCGAACGGGGTTGTAATGTCGCCGTTTTCGCGGTAGCCGTGCACATGCAGGTTATGGTTGCGGCGTTCAAAGAACAGGTCTTTGATCAAGCCTTCATAGCCGTGGAAGGCGAAGACGACCGGTTTATCCTGCGTAAAATAGCGGTCGAATTCGTCGTCGGACAAGCCGCGCGGGTCCAGCTTTTGGCTTCTGAGCTTCAGCAGGTCGACCACGTTGATGTAGCGGATTTTCAGCTCCGGCAGCTTCTCATGCAGAATCGAGATCGCCGCCAGGCTTTCGATCGTCGGCTCGGTGCCGGCGGAAGCGAAGACGATATCCGGCTCCCCGCCTTGATCCGTGCTGGCCCAGTCGATTACCTTCAAGCCTTTCTCCACCAGCTCCTGCGCCTCTTCCGCCGTGAACCATTGCGGACGCGGGTGCTTGGACGAGACGATCAGGTTGATCTTCTGGCGGTCGTTCAGCACCGTGTCGAACACGGCCAGCAACGTATTGGCGTCCGCCGGCAAATACTCCCGGATAAATTCCGGCTTCTTGTCGGCCAGATGGCCCAGCAAGCCCGGATCCTGGTGCGTGTAGCCGTTATGGTCCTGCTGGAACACCGTCGACGTGGCCACGACGTTGAGCGAAGGAATGTCCGCGCGCCAGCCTTGATCGGTCGCCTTGCGCAGCCATTTGAAATGCTGGGTCAGCATCGAATCGACCACCCGCAGGAACGCTTCATAGCTGGCGAAGAACCCGTGGCGGCCCGTCAGGACGTAACCTTCGAGCAGGCCTTCCGCCTGGTGCTCGGACAGTTGGGAATCGATAACGCGGCCGTAAGGCGCCAGGAACTCGTCGTTCGGTTCTTTGATGGCGTCCAGCCATTGGCGTTTGGTGACCTCAAACACCGGGCCCAACCGGTTCGACATCGTTTCATCGGGCCCGAAGATGCGGAAGTTCCGGTTCTCCTCGTTGATCCGCACCACCTCGGCGATGTATTTGCCCAGCACGGCCATATCCTGCGCAATTACTTTGCCCGGAACGGAGTTATCCAGCGCATAGTTGCGGAAATCCGGCAAGCGCAAGTCTTTCACGAGTTTGCCGGCATCGGTGACCGGATTTTTGCCCATCCGCCGTTCGCCCTTCGGCAGGATTTCGGCGATCTCGGCTTTCAAGCCCCCGTTTGCGTCGAACAACTCTTCGGGACGGTAGCTGTTCATCCATTCCAGCAAAGCCGGAGCATGCTGCATGTTCTTTTGATCCGCCGGAATCGGAACCTGGTGGGCCCGGAAGGAGTTTTCGTTCGGCACGCCGGCCCATTCCTTCGGCCCCGTCCAACCTTTAGGGCTGCGGAACACAAGCATCGGCCAGGCCGGACGGGTCGGATCGTTGTTTTTGCGCGCATGACTCTGAATGCTATGAATCCGCTCAATGATCACGTCCAGCACGAGAGCCATTTCCTTATGCATCCGCGTGGGGTCTTCGCCTTCGACAAAATAAGGCTCCCAACCCATCCCTTTAAAATAGGCCGTAATCTCCTCTTTCGATTGACGGGAAAGGATCGTAGGGTTGCTGATTTTGAAGCCGTTCAGATGCAGAATCGGCAGCACCGCACCATCCGTAATCGGATTGATGAACCGGTTGGAGAACCACGAAGCGGCCAGAGGTCCGGTTTCCGCCTCGCCATCGCCCACCACGACCGCGGAAATCAAATCCGGGTTATCCAAAATCGCGCCGACGCCGTGGGAAAGCGAATACCCCAGTTCGCCGCCTTCATGGATCGATCCCGGCGTCTCCGGAGCCGCATGGGAGGCTACGCCGCCCGGGAACGAAAATTGCTTGTACAGCTTTTTCAAGCCGGGGATATCCTGCGTGATTTCGGGGTAAATTTCCGTATAGCTGCCGTCAAGGTACGAATTGGACACCATAACCTGGCCCCCATGGCCCGGGCCTTCGATGTAGAACATGTTGAGATCGTACTTCGTGATGATCCGGTTTAAGTGCGCATAAATAAAGTTCTGCCCGGGAATGGTCCCCCAGTGCCCGATCGGTTTAATCTTCACGTCCGAAGCTTTCAAAGGTTCCCTTAACAGCGGATTATCCTTCAAATACAGTTGACCGACGGAAATAAAGTTCGCGGCGCGCCAATAAGCGTCCAGCTTCTCCAAATACGTTTTCGACGAGTAGTCCAGTTGTGCGATGGGTACTCCCATGTCATTCACTCCTATCTCTTTGTTCGTTCGTTTGTGAAACATTTCACCTATGTATCTATCATAACGACTTTTTTGAAAAATGATACGGTCCAATTTTGTGAAAAGATGAACATAATATGAATTTTGGTTGAACCAAAGCCAATCATAACCACCCGTGTGAACGGGTGGTTTGCTCTAAGTCTATAAGCCCTTATTACCGGCTCGCGTCTAAAGGCGTTAGCTTTCACTTCGTTCAAGCTACTATGCCGTTGCCGCTTTTGCCTACCCCTGAAGGGGTGCGATTATTACTAGTACCCGTCAGACAACCTTGATAACATAGAATTCCTGCATATGTGCATGTTTTTTCTTGTTCGGGGACCAAAATTTCAAAATTCCTGCAAATCTGCAGGAATTTTCGACGAAACCGGCTCGTTTCTCTAAAATCGCTAGAAATTCCTGCAGATTTGCATCTTTTTTCGCATCCCCTCGGGAATCGGCCTAAATACCTGCAGATTTGCATCTTTTTGGAGTTGGAAGCTTGGAAGCACACTAGGCACCTCTTTGTATGTGACATATCACTTCGACTAGCCATTAGCCACCGTTTCCTTTCGTTATACAAAAAAATAAGACCGAAACCAAAGTTTCAGTCTTATCGTTGCACCGATACAAACGTATTGAATTTCATATATTTGTAGTGGAAGCGCATATGGGAAAATTCAAACGGCGTGCCGTTGTCGAGGAAAAAGACCCCTTCCATGATGCCGACGGGTTCGTGTTCCCTCAAGTTCAGCAGTTCCCGATCTTCCGGCTGGGAAGGCTCCGCAAAAATCGACAGAAAGGACTTGGTTACGGCCATATTGTGCGCTTCTTCCAAGTAGTTGAAGATCGAGCCTTCGATAATCGTCTGGTTCAAATTTTGCACGATTTTGATCGGGATGTAGCCTGTCTCAATCATAAACGGCTCCTCATCGAACAGGCGCAGGCGCACGATTTTGTATACAAAATCGTGCGGTTCCAGAAACAAATCGCGCTGCAGCTCCTCCGTCGGGGAGATCACCTCGAAGCTCAGCACTTTGACTTTCGGCTTTTTTCCGTCCATCTGAAAATTGTCCGTCACGCCCAGATTCGAACCCTCGTAATTAAAGATCGATTCGTTCTTGAGATACAGCGGATTGATGAAGGTCCCGGAGCCGCGCTTCTTAAAAATAATCCCGTCGCTCTCCATCTTCGCCAGCGCCCGTTTCACGGAGCTGCGGCTCACCCGGTACGTCTCGCTAAGGCTCCGCTCGTCCGGCAATCTCAGGTCCGGGTACCGACCCGCGTGGATGTTCTTTTTCAGGTCATCGATAATTTGTTTATAGATTAATGGTGGCATGCCGACCTCCTTTTCAAAGGTTACTTATTTAGCTCCGGTCAGGAAGGAAAACAACCCGCCCGAATCGGGGCGGGCTTGCTACCCCCTATTATATTTTAGCTTTCTTACGCCTGCTCCGCATTCGCCAAGCCGCGGATAAAGGTTTCGAAGTCGGGGGCGAGCCGGGTGATGCGGTTGTTCTCTTTTTTGTCCACATGGACCACTTCGGGCTCGCGGTCATTTCCCGATTCCCGGTAATCCAGCATCACCACTTCATACGCGGAAGGGCAGTCACAAATGACAACCCCGATTTCGGGATATCCCCCTTGCTCGATCAGCGTCCGGCTGCCCGCTTCGCCGCACAACGAGTGCTTCTTCGTCCGGCCGATACCCAGAATTCCCGCGATTTCGACCGTTTCCCTGCCCGCGCCCGATTCGGACGGGTCCACCGGGAAAAACCGCTGGCGGGGAACGCCTCCGTTATGCTGTTTCATCATTTGCACGTAGTAGGCCGGCAGGCGGAAGACCAGCTCTTCCTCCACGGAAGCCACCAAATCGTCCGTCGGCGGCTCGGACACATACTTCTCCAGCGCCTCCGCGCTGTCATCCCAAAAGTCCGCCATGCCGGTACCGGCAGCGGCCAGTCCGGCGGCCGGTTTGGCCGCCTTGCCAGGCTTGCGCTCCTCGCCTCCGTCAGGCATCGCCGCCGCAGATTCCTCCGCTGGTACCTCCGCAGACTCCTCGGCCGACGCGTCCTCGGCCAGCCTGTCCCGGATCCAGCCGAGGAATTCCTGCGTGTCCTCATCGCCGGGGTCCAGCCGGTCCGCGCCTTCAAAAGCGCGCAAAGCCTCTTCGTACCGCTCCAAATAGTAGTAGGCCAGTCCGATCCGATAATGCCACAGCGGGTCTTCTTGCCCCTCTTCCGCCACCGTCAGGAACTGGTCCACCGCCTCTTCATACCGCTCGAGGTTGTTCAGCGCCCGGCCCAGATGACTGACCAGGGTGTAGTCCCGTTCCTCCGCCGGTACCTCCATAATGGCATCGACAATCTTCTCGAACTCGTCCTCTTCGTGCCACGCCTCCAATTGGGCGATCAACTCTTCTCTCATTCCCGTTGCCTCCGTTCTATTTTTTAAAGTAAACAGCCATACATATAGGTTAAACTAAAGATACATCGTCACATCCACCATTGTAGATATAGAACGCCGCCGTTGGAGCACACACTCAACTGCTATATTAACTGGAAAACCTCCCGTTAATATACCGCCCTTAACCCTTATATCCGATTTAGCTGGAAAATCTCCATCTATTTCGAGATCCATTTGCCGATATACGCAATTTCAGGCGAATTACCGGGAGGTTTTCCATCTAATGCACCTCTGCAGCCGTTTAGGCGCCAAATTAACGTGAGGAATTCCCGTTAAATTCAATCAAACCATTGGCGTTGAGCAAGAGTGTGATAAGAACACTTCCCGTCGATGTCTTTTGTGCTAATCAATAGCTCAGTCTTTATGGCTAATTCTCGTCGTCCAAATCCTTTTTCCATTGATCCATATCATAAATGATTTTGAACCTGTTCACAGGATCGGCATTTTCCTCGAGAAGAGCGTATCCCCCTATTTTCATAGAGAGTTCCATTATTTGCGGGTGATGATGCAATTCCTCCAAATGATCCATTATGGCGGATAGTCTGGACCTCATGGTCAGTTTGCAGACATCCCCTTCCTTACGGAGGCTTACATGTTCTCCCGCGTTCAACCAGGGATTTTCCTCAAAGTAAGCCCTGCTGCAGGTCAAACCCAGCTCCATAACCGGCTCGATGATTTGCCAGTCCGCTTTCTTCAAAGCCGTCCCAATCGACCCGCGGGCTCCTGTAACATAATAGTAATCACGGTAAAAACACATCCGGCAATGCATCTTCGTGACCTCGATCCCGCAGTCCGCCACCGGATATCCCATGGTCACCCCCTCGGATAGAAACTTTGTGGAGTAAAGCTCCAGCGATCTTAGGAACAGCCGGGATCCGAGTTCCAGTCCCTCCTCATCATCCTTATGGCAGCAGTAACTTACGATCTCTTGATCGGGAACATGAAGTTCAAAATCATACCCCGCCCCAAGCTTCCGCGGTTTCAACTCGACCTCCACGCTCGCGTACAAGTCATTTAGGCTGGTCACTCTCGACGCGCCGCCGTTTAGCTTCTTATGTATGTCATCGGTGGATTCCCTGTAGATTATACAGGTATTCTTGAGGCTTAATTCCACGCCCTGTTCCTTCATAAAATCATGGATCCGCCGGAGATGCAAATAATCATTTCCTATAAAAACAATGCTTGTGAACTTCCTCGACCCACCCTCCGCAAAATCAAAATGAGCGCCGATCACGACATCCTTGTCGTATTCCCGGAGATGTTTTATCCTTTCAAAGACCCGGTCCCGGTGCTCATTACACTGTGGAAAAGGAAGCGCAATGCCCAGGTATTTCATGTTCAAATCCGGCAGCAGACTTCTCTGCTCGTCCAGATAAGCGGTCATTTTGTCAAAATAGAGCTTTCGTGTATTCTCCGTCAAATCCCATACAATCCTCTCTCGATCCCTTATTCACATCATATCGGAGCTGGGCCCGCCAGGCAAATGAGCAAACCGGAAAATAATTATATACTATTTATAGAAAAATTTTACTGTAAACTCTAGAAATGCAAACCATTACTTGGTATATTATGGTCATGGACCATAGTCTATCTATAAAGCCCAGTCAGCGCGTCCTTCACTCTTAAATGAAAGTGAGGTGAACGGGCTGTTTTTATTCTAGCGCAAGTGATACTCAAATTTAACAGCATGACGATACGAGTCAGAAGAGAAGTGCAGCAAGTTCCGACATGTAAGGCTATTCGTTTGTTGAAGTAGGATCACATCCGAAGGAGAGATGAATCTGCTATGAGCAAATGGGTAAAGAAAGGCGGGATATTTTCTTTCAGCTTTTTGTTAGCGCTTACAACTTATTCGGGATGGACCTCTCTCACTCCTGCCGCCGATGCGGCGGCATCCGATTACAACTACGCCGAAGCGCTGCAGAAATCGATCTATTTCTATGAGACGCAGCGTTCGGGAGTTCTTCCTGAGAATAACCGCGTGGAATGGCGCGGCGACTCGGGACTGCAGGACGGCGCGGATGTCGGCCATGATTTGACGGGAGGATGGTATGACGCCGGAGATCATGTCAAATTCGGATTTCCGATGGCTTCAACCGCAACAATGCTCGCATGGTCTGTGTATGAGTACCGGGAAGGATACGAACAGTCTGGACAGCTCGATGAAATATTGGACAACATCCGCTGGGCGACGGATTATTTCATGAAGGCCCACACGGCCCCGAACGAACTGTGGGGACAAGTCGGCAACGGAACGGCCGACCACAATTGGTGGGGACCCGCGGAAGTTTTGCCGATGGCGCGGCCCGCCTTTAAGATCGACGCGGCGCATCCCGGTTCCGATCTGGCCGGGGAAACGGCCGCGGCGCTCGCCGCAAGTTCGATTATCTTCAGGGACAGCGACCCGGTTTATGCGGACAAGCTGCTCCGGCATGCCAAAGAATTGTATGCCTTTGCCGATCAATACCGCGGCAAATATTCGGACAGTATTACCGATGCCAAGCAGTTCTACAACTCCTGGAGCGGGTATGCCGACGAATTGAGCTGGGGGGGTGCATGGCTTTATTTGGCCACGGAAGACGAAACGTACCTTGATAAAGCGATCGCCGCCAGTGAACTGTGGGGCACCAACCAGCAAGGGGATTGGGACTACAAGTGGACACACGCCTGGGACGACAAGCATTACGGCGCACAACTGCTGCTGGCCCGGATTACCGGCGATCCCAAATTCATCCGCTCTACGGAAAATAGTATGGAATTCTGGACGACCGGAGTTTCGGGCACGGGTGAGCGCGTAACGTATACGCCCGGCGGCCTGGCGCATCTCGATCAATGGGGCGCACTCCGCTATACCGCAAATCAGGCCTTCCTTGCTTTTGTCTATTCCGACTGGGTCAGCGATCCCACGAAGAAAATAAACGCGCGTTCATTCGCGGAACGGCAAATCTTGTACATGCTCGGCGATAACCCCCGCGAGAGCAGCTATGTGGTCGGCTTCGGCAGCAATCCGCCGCAGCATCCGCATCACCGCACTTCGCACGGCTCCTGGGCCGATAGTCAAAATGTGCCGGAAAACCACCGCCACATCCTGTATGGGGCACTGGTCGGCGGTCCCTCCAAAACCGATGCTTACACCGATTCCATCGGCGATTATGTATCCAACGAGGTCGCAACCGATTATAACGCCGGCTTCACCGGCGCGTTGGCCAAGATGATGATCCTCCACGGCCAGGGACAGCAGCCTGTTCCTTCCTTCCCCGCTCCCGAAGAACGTGAGGACGAAATGTTCGTCGAGGCTTCGGTCAATGCCAGCGGCAGCAACTTCGTGGAAATCCGCGCTCTGATGAACAACCGCTCCGGCTGGCCGGCGCGCGCCAGCGAGAGCATGTCCTTCCGATACTATGTCGATCTGAGCGAAGCCGTCGATGCCGGATACGGACCGGAGGACATTACCGTAACGGCGGGCGGCTACAATCAGGGAGCCACAGTATCCCAACTGCAGCCGTATGATGTCGACAGGCATATTTACTACACAACGGTCGACTTCACCGGGACACGCATCTATCCTGGCGGGCAATCCGCCTTCCGCAAAGAGGTGCAGTTCCGAATCGCAGCGCCGCAAAACACCAACTTCTGGAACAACGCCAATGACTTTTCCTTCCAGGGCGTAGCTAGCGGAGGCGCGGCCCCGGCCAAGACACCGTACATTCCGGTCTATGACGGAGGCCGGCACGTATTCGGCGAACATCCGGCGGGAGGCGGAAATCCGGGTGAGCCTACCGTGCCCGCCGCACCGCGCAACGCCAAGGCTGTGCCGGGTGACGGGATTGTCCGGCTGTCCTGGAACGCCGTAAGCGGCGCAGCCGATTATCTGGTCAAGCGGTCGCCGACCAGCGGCGGCCCTTACGAGACGGTGGGAACGACGACGGAACCGGCCTTTTCCGATGACGGGGTCATCAATGACACGACGTATTATTACGTCATCACCGCCAGAAACGACGTCGGCGAAAGCCCACCTTCGGCCCAGATCAGCGCCAAGCCGCGCACCGTTCCGGTTCCGGCTGAAGGCGACTTGGTCGTCCAATACCGGAACAATGACGCGAACGCCGGCGACAACCAGTTCCGGCCGAATTTCCGCATCGTGAATACCGGCGATGAGGCGGTGGCGCTCGGTGATCTTACCCTGCGTTACTACTACACGATTGACGGGGAGCAATCCCAAGAGTTCCATTGCGACTATGCCGTCATCGGCAGCGGCAACATCAACGGCCGATTCGTCAAAATGGATTCTTCCGCAACCGGCTCCGATTATTATCTCGAAGTTTCCTTTGCTCCGGAAGCGGGGAATTTGGAGCCCGGCGGCGACACCGGCGAAATTCAGATCCGCGTCAATAAAACCGATTGGAGCCATTTCAACGAAAGCGATGACTATTCCTACAACGGGACGCAGCAAGCGTTTGCCGATTGGGACAAAGTCACGCTCTACCGGAACGGGACCCGGATCTGGGGCCTCGAGCCTTGAATCATGTCTTACATGGGACGAAAGAATTGACAAAACCAATATAATCGAAAGGATGATGTAAGGATGACGCATTTAGTCAAGTGCAGGAGACCTGCTTCGATCCTGATGACCGTGGTTTTATTCTTTTCCGTGGCAACGACCGGCGTGTTTGGGTTCGGAACGTCCCGGGCCCAGGCCCAGGAACCGGCTCCCGAGCAGGCTGAGGCAGCGTTGCAGGCGGCTTCCCCGGAGGAAACCCGTTTCCTCCAATTGTATGACCAGCTTAAAGACCCGGACAACGGCTACTTCTCGCCTGAAGGGATCCCTTACCATTCCGTGGAAACACTGATGAGCGAGGCGCCCGATTACGGCCATATGACGACCTCGGAGGCTTACAGCTATTGGCTGTGGCTCGAGGTGCTGTACGGGCACTATACGGGCGATTGGAGCAAGCTGGAAGCGGCCTGGGATAATATGGAGAAATATATTATTCCGGTCAATGAGGGCGACGGCAAAGAAGAGCAGCCGACGATGAGCTACTACAATCCGAACAGCCCGGCGACGTATGCGGCGGAGTATTCGCAGCCGGACCGGTATCCCAGCCAGCTCAACGGCCAGTACGGGGTCGGCAGAGATCCGCTGGACGCCGAGCTCAAGGCCACATATGGAAACAACCAGACCTATCTGATGCATTGGCTTCTCGACGTGGACAACTGGTACGGATTCGGCAATCTGCTGAACCCGAGCCATATCGCCACCTACGTAAACACGTTCCAGCGCGGGGAGCAGGAATCGGTGTGGGAAGCCGTCCCTCATCCTTCCCAGGACGATAAGTCCTTCGGCAAGCCCGGCGAGGGCTTCATGACCCTGTTCACCAAGGAGAATCAGGCGCCGGCGGCGCAATGGCGTTACACGAACGCGACCGATGCCGATGCCCGGGCCGTTCAAGCGATGTATTGGGCGAAGGAGCTTGGCTACGACAATGAAGTCTATTTGAACAAAGCCGAGAAGATGGGCGATTACCTTCGTTACGGCATGTACGATAAATATTTTCAGCAAATCGGCAGCGCGGCGGACGGAAGTCCGGCGGCGGGCACCGGCAAAAACGCCAGCCACTACCTCATGGCCTGGTACACATCTTGGGGCGGCGGCCTGGGACAGTCGGGGAATTGGGCTTGGCGGATCGGAGCCAGCCACGCGCACCAAGGATACCAGAACGTCGTTGCGGCCTACGCCCTCTCCGATCCGGACGGCGGGCTGATTCCCAACTCCCCGACGGCCGGGCAGGACTGGGATACCTCGCTGAAGCGGCAGCTAGAATTCTACACCTGGCTGCAGTCCGCCGAAGGGGCGATCGCCGGGGGCGCGACAAACAGTTGGGACGGCGCTTATAAAGCGTACCCGGCGGGAACGAGCACGTTCTACAGTATGGCATATGACGATGCCCCCGTTTACCATGACCCGCCTTCAAACAACTGGTTCGGCATGCAAGCCTGGCCGGTGGAACGGATCGCGGAATTATACTATATCCTGGCCTCGAAGGGAGACACTTCATCCGAAAACTTCCGCATGGCCAAACAGGTCGTGAGCAAATGGGTCGACTGGTCCATGGATTATGTATTTGTGGATCAAAAGCCGGTAACCGACGCGGAGGGGTACTATCTGGACGAGCAGGGTAACCGTGTGCTCGGCGGTCAAAACCCGCAAATCGCCACGGTTTCGGCACCGGGCGACTTCTGGATTCCGAGCAACCTGGAATGGCAGGGCCAACCGGATACCTGGAACGGCTTCGGCAATTACACCGGCAACCCCGGCCTCCGCGCCGTAACCAAAAACCCCGGACAAGATACCGGCGTCCTGGGCAGCTACATTAAAGCATTGACCTTCTTCGCGGCGGCCACCAAGGCGGAGAACGGCAGCTATACCCCGCTTGGCGGAGAAGCCGAGCAACTGGCCAAATCGCTGCTCGACACGGCTTGGGAGCACAATGACGGCGTAGGCATTACGAAGCCTGAAGCGCGCGCCGATTACTACCGCTACTTTACGAAGGAAATCTATTTCCCGGCGGGCTGGAGCGGCAAGAGCGGCCAAGGCAACACGATCCCGGGAACGAATACCGTTCCTTCCGATCCGGCGAAAGGCGGCAACGGCGTTTACGCCAGTTATTCCGATGTCCGTCCGGACATCAAGAACGATCCCGCCTGGTCCTACCTTGAAAACAAATACAACACGTCATGGAACCCGCAAACCCAGAAGTGGGAGAACGGGGCGCCCGAGTTCACCTATCACCGCTTTTGGTCCCAGGTGGACATGGCCACGGCCTACGCCGAATATGACCGCTTAATCAACGGCGGCGGTGGCGGCCCGGTTGAGCCGGTCGCCCCCAAAGCTCCGACGAATTTGAAAGCGGTTCCCGGGGATGCCCAGGTCTCGTTGACTTGGAGCAAATCAAGCGGCGCCGATAGCTACACCGTGAAACGGGCTTCGGTCAGCGGCGGCCCTTACACCGAAATCGCCACGATTTCCGGGACGTCCTATGTGGACCTCGATGTCGTCAATGACACGACGTACTACTATGTGGTCAGCGCCGCCAACGAGGTCGGCGTCAGCCCCGATTCCGCCGAGGTGAGCGCCAAGCCGACGCCGGTGGAAGGCGATCTCAAGCTGCAGTACCGCACGAATGACACGAATCCGGATGACAACCAGATTCGGGCCCAGTTCCGGATCGTCAATACCGGGGAAGAAAGCGTGGATCTCAGCGATGTCAAGCTGCGTTATTATTTCACGGTCGACGGGGACCAGGCTCAGCAGTTCCATTGCGACTACGCGGTCATCGGCAGCGGCAAGGTGACCGGCTCGTTCGTGAAACTGGATCAAGGCAAAGACGGCGCCGACTATTACCTGGAGGTAGGCTTCGCATCCGATGCGGGAACGCTCGCACCGGGCGCGGACACCGGTGATATCCAGGTTCGCCTCAACAAGGCCGATTGGTCCAATTACAGCGAAACGAATGATTTTTCGTATGATGCGACCAAGACGGCGTATGCCGAGTGGGAGCGCGTGCCGCTGTATTTTAACGGCAGCCTGGTTTGGGGACTTGAGCCTTAAAACCGCCGTTTAGGGAAAAAACAAAGAGGGTCATCCGTCGGGATGCCCCTCTTTGTTATTACGGAGTTGATTCCGTCAACTTCGTCAACTCAAAAATCAGCTCATTGGCCATCCGCTTGTTCAACCGGTACGTTTCGAATTTGCCGGCTTTTGCGGACAAGGTCTTGATCGTTTGAATCTGCGTATCGGTCGGCGGCTGCCGTTCGATCAGCCCCTCATAATTTTGGCAAGCGACCTTCATGGCGGTCTCCGGAGAAAGCAGATCGATGGTTTCATATAACGCTTTCGCCGCTTGTTCGATCGTCACACCAAATCCGGCATCCGTGGACAGCATGAACCGGTCGGGGTATTTTTCCATCAGCGGCACGAAGTCCTCCAATTGGTTGGTGCTTTCGGGATTATAAGCCGTAAACCCTGCAAAAAAATCAATGTATAAGTTCGGATGCTTGCTTAACAAAGCCTCAATATTTTCCGGAGGATTATAAGCGTTGGCATGTCCGAAGATGATGACGGTATCCGGATGCTGATCCAGGGCTTCCTCGAGATGGGCGACCGGCTCGCCGTTGGGCGGGTCGATATGCAGAAGAATCGGCACGTGGTATTGGGCCGCCAAGTCATATATTTTCGGAAAATTCCCGTCGTTCGGATGCTCCGCCTTCCAGGCCACCCGGGACACCGCTTGCGAGTAGGTCGAAGCGGCGGCCACCTCCCCGATGTTTAAATAGCCCTGCTCCAGGTTTTGCTTAACGATGGATACCCCCTCCTCTTCATAGATCGGAAATCCCGCAAAGGAAGGATATACGCTCGAAGGCGCTTGCCGATATTGCTGCCAGGCCAGTTTATCCGTTTGTTGGGCGCTAGGCTCCGAGATATTGCCGAACAGCACAAGGCGGTCGATCCCATACTGCCCCCATTTTTTAAGCGCACCGGGATCGGCCGCATCATGGTTATGTATATCGATGACCGTAAGATCCTGATAGATTTCGTACAGTTCTTTGCTTGAATCCTTGTTCTTCCTCAGACCTTCTAGGAAAGCAACTTCTTCCTTGGGTGTATACTCGGTCAATGGCTCGACCTTGACCTCGGTCCCTTTCTTGTCACCGGCAGTCTCCTCTAATGACGCGCACCCCGAGAACATGACAGCTGCGAGAGTTAGCGCACATAGGGCAAAATGACGCAACGCTTGAGGCATAGGCGTTCCTCCATCTTTATTATTTTGCATAACCCGTTAAAATTTTCAGCTCCGATTGGAAGCGCTATCAAATTATATTAAAAATATATCTCATGTTAGCGCGGATATCCACCTAAATTTGGAAGGTTGCCCTGAAATGACCTCCGACCCAGAAACTCGCTATTTGAGCAGATGGTAATGCCCCATCAGACAACCCCGTTTACATAAAATTCCTGCATACGTGCAGGTTTTTTTCTTGTTCGAAACAAAAAATTAAAAATTCCTGCAAATCTGCAGGAATTTTCGACGAAAACGGCTCATTTCTCTAAAATCACTAGAAGTTCCTGCAGAGGATTTGCATCTTTTTTTGCATCCCCTCGTGGATTGAATTAAATACCTGCAGATTTGCATCTTTTTAGAGTTGGAAGTGTGCTGGCACCTTGAGTACGATACAAAAAAAGGAGAAATCGCCGAACGATTTCTCCTTTCTAATACAACATGGCCATCCCCGCTATCGGGTAGCCTTAGAACGCATTTTCGAAAGCCTTGATGCACGCCCCGTCCTTCGAACGGTCCAGGACCGAGAACCGGATTTCGGCAAACAACGTCCCAAAGCCCTCGTCATCCAAAAGCTCCCGCCACCATCTCGCCACCTTCACCGGATCGTTCCGGAATACGCCGCAGCCGTAAGCGCCCAGAATCAGGTTCCGGTCACCCTTATGGGCGAAGATCGCCAAGGCCAGCCGCATCCGGTCTTTCATCACGCGCTCCGCTTGCAGGGGGTCCTCCCCTTTGAGAAGGACCTGCCCATAGTTCACGGCGGGCAGCGTCAGTACCGACGCCGTGACCGGCCGCTCGATCAGCTCGAACCGCGGGTCGCGGAAAAATACCACATCCGGCGAGTATATAGCATGGTCGGTGTACATCATCGTTCCGCAGGCCCGATTGGCCTTATAGTAGCCTTCGTTGCGCAGCTGCGTTTCGTACAGACCGCTGGATGCCGCCAAGCTCTCCTCCTGGGCCATCGCGCCGTTCAGGAAGCCGCCCCCGGGATTTTTGGCGCTGGCGAAGTTCAGCACGCCGACGCGTTCTTTTCCCGCTTCCGCAAAGTCCAGGATCGTCTTCACCGTAGCCTCGTTGGCGACGGAACGCGCGGCGGCCTGCGACAGCCTCGGCAGCCCGGCGCTTGCGCGCACCAGCTCCGCCCCCCGCTCGGGGTCGAACAGCTCGCTGTTCTCCTCCGAACGCTTCTGCGCCGCGGCAAAATCCACCCGGCGCCCCTCATATTCATAGAACCCTTGCTGTTGAATCCGCAAGGTGTCCTCAGCAATTCCTTTTCGTTTCATTTCCGTTCCCTTCTTTCAATAATAATTCGTCACGGGCTTCGGTCAGCGCAAAGCCCAGCAGATTCCGCCCCCGCCATTTTACGGGGTTCTCCGCATCCGGGTTCGATTGTCCCATCCCGATCCCCCAAATGCGGTCCCGCGGACTGGCCTCGACCAGAATGCGGTTTTTCGTCGCTTTGAGGTAATCGCCAAGCTCCGGATTTTGCGAAAACTTGGCCAGGCTGCCTCTTTTCACAATGCCGTAGCACGCGCTGTCCCAAATCTCCTTGTCAAAGTTGCGGACCGCGCGCCCGTAAGCCTTCATCTCCTTCGGATGCTTGGCCCCCAGGATCGCCTCCAGCATCTCGCTGTCTCCGAACAGCCGGGCTTTCTCGGCCATCATAAACTGCTCGGCGCAGGAATACTTCGTACCCTCCACCTCAAACGGGCACATCCACCACTGACTGAAGCAGCTCTTGTCGACGCCTCCGTTTTTCGGTGGGGTGTGGCCCCAAAAGAACACAAACTTGAACGTTTTCCCTGCGTTATAGGCTTGTCTTAGTTCCTCGATATTGTAAATCATCGGTGTCCCTCCAAATTCCTCCGATACAAGCGGGAGGGCCGGTGTCCCGCGTTTTCGGTATAATGGTCCGTTTCCGTCACCAGATCCGCGACCTTCCGGCGGAAAGCGGCTTTCAGCAGCTCTTTATCCAAAATGACCTCGTACACCTGCTGGAGCTCGGTCAAAGTGAACAGCTGGGGCATCAAATGCAGGGCGATGTCGGTGTAATTCACCTTTCCGCGCAGCCGCTCGATGGCGCAGGCGATGATCTTGGCATGGTCAAAAGCCAAACCGTCATTGGCTACGATCGCATAATCCGTCCCAGTCGAAGCGGGCTTGGCCGTCACCGTTCTCGCCACGACTGCTGTAAGTTCCTCTTCCTCGGCACTCAGCTTGAGTTCGTACTCCAGCGTCTTGACGTACCCGCCCTCCTCGAGCAGCTCCTTCCGTTCCCGCAGCAGCCGGTAGGTTACCTTGAACCAGGCGGCCTCGGCCGCATCGTCCCCCGCCTTCAACTGTACCTGGTCACTGTTGATCAGAGCCATATAGCTGCAGCTCATCACCCAGGTGCGGGGGTCCCGCCCGATATCGCTAAACGTGTACAGCTGCTCCAAATAAACGTCAGCGACACCGGTCTCCTCGCGCAGCTCGCGCGCGGCGGCCTGCTCCGTCGTCTCGTTCGGCCGGACGAAGCCGCCCGGCAGAGCCCATTTGCCCAGAAAGGGGTGCCCTCCCCGACGGATGAGCAAAATGCGCAGCTCCTTCTCGGGAAGCTTACGGTAACTGTCGGCCTCTGCGTCCGTAACCGTAAAAATCACCATGTCCGCCGCCACTGACGGGCGCTCAAAGTCCCCGGCCCGGTACTGCTCCAGAAACTCGCGTTCCGTCAGTCCGTCGCGATCTCTCAAATCCATCGGCTAAACCCGCCCCTTCGCTTGTTCTAAACGCTATTGCTCGCCAACTCCCCAAAGTAGTTCCCGTATGGCCGGAACTTCGCCAGCACCTCGTCGACCCGGCGCATCCGCTCCTCCAGACTTCCCCGCAGCGGAATATAGGGAATCCGGCGCTCCTTCAAATCCGCGACGATTTGCTTGTGAAAAACATGCCGCTTCTGATCCCCGCTGCGATCCCAGGTGTCGTCGTACGGAATGTCGTCCTCGCACAGGAAGAACAAATCGTACCGCCGGGCGTTCTCCAGCGCGATCCGGGTCAACAGCTCCGGTGCCCGGCCATGGTAATCGAGCGCGAACATGTACGTCGTAATCGCATTGGTATCGACAAAAAGATACCGGTTCGCCTCCAGCAAAGCCCGCTCCTCCCGCTCGATATGCCCGACCGCGATCTCGTCGAACGCCTCGAACCCGATTCTGCGGTCCACCTGATGCTCGGTCCAGTAGTCGCGGCCATATTCGCTCGCAAAGGTCGTATGGTACCGCTGGGCCAGCGCCTCGGTAATCGTCGACTTGCCGGTCGACATCGCCCCCACGAAAACCACCTTCGTAATTAGGTCCCGGTACACGACATCACTTACGAATTCCCGGTACTTGTACGGGTCCGAACGCACCATCGTCGCCGAGACCGGGACCCGTTCGCGCGCTTCGTCCACCCGCCGGTCCACCGCCCCCAGGGCGATGCTCATATGTTCGCCGTAGAACTCGCTGGAGTAAAAGTGCGTCACCTGCTCTCCCTTCAGTAGGCCCAGAATATACTGCTCTTCCCGGATTTCGTGTTCCCGGTCGTTGGAATAGCCGTCCGGTCCGTCCCAAGCTTCGATCACCCGAACGGCCGGGTAAAGCCGGCGAATCCAGTTCGCCCGGATATGAAGCGGAATCGGCGTAACCGGAGTCTCGTAGATGACCACGATCAGCTCATCGACCTCTTGCAGCGCCGTCTCGATCATGTATTGGTGCCCTTTATGCAGCGGGGCGAATTTCCCCAGCGTCAATCCCAAAGTCTTCATGCCACCGCCTCCTTGGCCCCTTTGTTCCAATTGTAATAGCCGTAGCCCGCGTTGATCAGATAAGCGCTCCACATCACAATCATCAACAGGCCGTCCGGACTGCCTTCAACCATCCGAATCACCCACAGCAGCACCGTGAACATATTCAGCACGATATATACCAGCCACTGCTCTTTAAACCTTCTAACCATCAAAAGCGTCGCCACGATGGACAGCACCGTCGTAATGGCATCGATATAAGGCGAGTTCTGTCCCGGAATGAACGAGAGCCCGAACCCCAGCAGCAGGCAGCCGAATATACAAACCGCCCCCACCCCAAGCAAACCTTTAAGGGTCATCTGGCGCATGGCCAGCTTGCCGCCCTGACGGTTGTTCTTCCACATGTAAAAGCCGACGACATTCATCGGGACAAAAAACAGCAGATTCAGCATAACCTCCCCGAACAGCCCGTTTACATAAGACAAATAGGCGTAGCCGAGCGTGTTATACATGCCAAAAACATAGCTCATCAGGTTCCCCTTGGCCGCGAGAACCACGCATAATACGCCCGTGATGAAAACCGTGAACCCGAACAAGGAATCTTTGGATATCACCGTAAATCCTATGGCAATGGAGGTAAACAGGACCAGCCATGCGATTTCGAACAAGTTCCAACTACCCGTATACTTCTTCATCTTCACCTTGCATCCCCTCAGCTTTCTGCACTCCCTCTTGGAGCCCAGACTCAAATTGTCACTTAGTATAATATTGATAATAACACTTTGTTACTATCAAAGATAACAGAAGAGCTCGCGGGTGGCAAGTAAATTTTTCCTCCATGAGTGCCGAGAGGGCCTAGGAGGATCAACAGAAGCCGATCCGGTATGGCTGTTTGTATTGTGAACTGTATGATTTGCGCCGAATTAGCGGGAAAACCTCCAGGTAATTTTGCTCCAAAAGCCCACGGGCCGCGATTACCTGGAAAACCTCCCGTTAATTCAAAGCTCCCTGGGGGGGGTTATCGTGGATCAGGCCGAATTAGCGGGAGAAAATCCCGGTAATTCGGTCCTTTTAAGCTAAACAGGCAAGATTAACGGGAGAAATTCCCGGTAATATGACGATGTCACGTCTGCCTCTACTTTTCGGGCTAATTTGTTCGGATTTCCGTCCCTCGAAGCTATCTATCCGCGGTACGCAAGCTTTGTTCGCTGCATTGTATTGTGAATCTGGCGAATGATGTCATCCAGCGACGCCGGATCGTTCACATCGTATTCCTCGATATTCAACCGCAGTACGGGACAGGCGGCAAAACCGTCGATCCACTCGGCATACCGGGCATGCATCCGCTCCCAGTAGGCGCGTTCCGTCCGAATTTCCATTTCGCGGCCGCGCTCCTCAATACGGGATAAGATGGCGGGCAGGCTGCCTTCCAAATAAATCAACACATCCGGATGCGGAAAATAAGGCGTCATCACCATCGCCTCAAACAGGCTGGTATACGTCTGATAGTCCGTGGCCGACATCGTGCCTTGATCGGCATGCATTTTGGCGAAGATTCCGGTATCCTCGTAGATGGAACGATCCTGGATGAACCCCCCGCCGGCTTCCACAATCGCTTTCTGTTCCTTAAACCGTTCGGCCAGGAAATAAATTTGCAAATGAAAACTCCAACGCTCAAAGTCCGCATAAAACTTTTCCAAATAGGGGTTATGATCCACCTTCTCCATCGAAGTCTTGAACCCCAGCCGCCCGGCAATCGCCGCGGTCAGTGTCGATTTGCCCACTCCGACCGTGCCCGCGACGGTAATCAGCGCATGGTCCGGTATTCCGTAGTTGTTCATGATATTAACTCCTTTACCTTTACACCTTGTACCCTTCATAAGTGAAGAATTATACCGTTCATGCCCGCTTTTTACAATCGGTAATTTTCATTTCCGATCCTGGATGATATATCCTTCTTCCGGTTGGAAAGCGATGAAGCCGGCCATCTCTTTTTCCCGGAAATGTATGGGCTGCCAAGCTCCCATGAGCAGGATGTTTCTTTTATCGGCCGCGCCCGTCTGCGGCAATTCAAAACAGCAAGCATGAGGAAAAACGGTCCGCAGCGTGGTATGAGCGGCACGGATGAGGGCATCGCCTCCCCCGCGGCCAAACAGATTCATCAAGAGCGCCCCCCGCTCGTTCAGCTTGTCCCCGCAGAGCCGGAAAAAAGACTCCGAAAGCAGGTGAAGCGGGGTATCCTTCTCCGTAAACGCATCGAGAACGACGAAGTCATGGGCGAGATTCGGCTCCTTTTCCAGCAAGCTTCGTCCGTCGCCAACATCCACATTGGTCTGGGGGTATCCGAAATAACGGCGGCTGACCTCTTTTACCCGCGGGTCGATCTCCGCCACCTTCACCCGTTTATCGCGAAGCCTCGCAGGTAGGGTTCCGATGCCAAGCCCGATGATATAGGCTTCGCTGAAGTCCGGGATATGCGTTTCCATAAGGTGAAGCATGGCCCGGGGATATTCGAAGACGATGCGATCCGGGTGATCGAGATCCATAACCCCTTGAGCGGCTCCGTCCGAAAAAGCCAGCACCCGGAATCTTCCCCGTTCCCCCTCATAATGGGAAATTTCGTAAACCACCAACGTGCTCCCGTCTTCGCCGCAATCCTCGTATAGTACCCGCATCTGTCCTGCTCCCTTTTTATTTATGGCTTTCACCTGGTGTTACCCGAAAATCTCCCCGATTTCCTCCCGCTGCCGAGCCGTAATCCCGGTTTCGCTAAGGACAATGACGGCATCGGCCTTCCGCCAGACGAGCAATTCGCCGTTCGTATCCCAACTGACGATATCTTCGGGAAAGTCGGCTAGCTTTTTCAAACCTAACCGCCGAACCAATTCGCTGTACTTCGCCTCATCCACGACGTCATAGCAGCCCTTATGGTAGAAGTCCAATTCATACTCAAAAACCCTCTCCCATTTCCCTTTGTTCACCTGCTCCAGCACGGCCAGGTTTTCGATATGAGTCTCAAAACGATGGCATTTGATATCGTATCCTTCGTAATATCTTCCCTGCTCATCGATGGTGAAGGTCTCTTGATATAAAGTATCCGCGCACTCCAAGTGCCGGACGACAATGTCATCCTCCGGCTCAATGACGATCAGCCCCGGCTCGTTCTTAAAGGATCCACGGCAAGGCGGCTTATGAAGAATCCCATAGACGATGGGTTTCCAGGTAAGCGTAGTATGTAAAACCGCCGAAGTTCTTTTGAAATTCGATCAAGGCATTCGTAGGTGCTATTCCCGCAGCCTCGAAGGCTTGAATTATGTCGCTCTCCTCCCAAACGGAATCCTTCCATTTGGAGTTATCCAGAAATCGCCGCGCTCTTTTGGATAAATTCACGTCTCCACCCCCCATATAATTCCGGCCGCCTCCGAACCTTCCGCCACTCACACAGCGAAAATGGCAAACCTAACCGCCCTTTCCCCAGCCAGCAGCTAGTTTTTAGTATAACAGAGTATTGGCCTTTTGCTTGATCGATGCGTTTTAGGCAAACCCGGACCCTAAAATGACTTAAGAGCGCTACCTAATTTAGGTTAGCGCCCTTAACTTAACTTTCTCCAGAGAAGTGATTTGGTTTTGGGACAACCATACCCCGTAGCCCATACCGAATACAGACATAATTTGGGGCGTTGGAATTTATCGCCTCATTGAAATCGTTACGAACTCCGCACGTGTGCTGAATATGAGTCGGCATCCCACACATTAACGGGAAAACCTCCCGTTAAATTCCCGCTGTTGGCCCTTGGATCGAATTTAGCTGGAAAAACTCCAACTATTTCGCGGCCCAATGGCCAATATACTCAATTTCAGGCGAATTAGCGGGTGGTTTTCCAGCTAATTCGCCTTTGCAACCGCTTAGGCGCCAAATTAACGGGAGGAATTCCCTTTAATTTAAAAACCAGAGATTGAACCGTAGGCCAAAGTTATGATTACACCATTCGCACGGCTGTCCAATAGGCATATCGTTCAGCCTACCTAGCTCTTGTAACCCCGGACTATTGGAGGTATCGCTTTATTCTCCCGATCGCTTGTTCGCCGGCCTGCCGCCAGCGGTTTTCATGCTCAATCCGGTCGTCCGGGTCGACATCGCCATAATAAGCGCGCATTCCCTCAATCTCCGACGGGATAACTAACATCCGTTCTTCCTCCCTATTAGATATAAATAGACTTATACTAAGGGATTGCCATGATCGGCCGGTTTCATTCCCGGGAAGGGGCAGGGGGAACACGGTCTGATATCTGTTAATTACCTGTTTCTCGCCACGGCCAGCAGATGCGGGCTCATTCCAAGGAGACTTTCCTGTTCTTCAACCATCCTGCATATCGCTAATAATCGTTCACGGCTTTCACGCCCGGCCCATTTTTCTTCGAACGCCGGCACAATCCAGACAGGACCCTCCACGGCCGCTGTTTTCTCGTGACACAAGCCGGCCTCTTCCATTTCACTTTTGAGTTCGGCGGGTGTATGGAAGAAGGCTCTGGCTATGAAATGCGGATACTTTTCCGATCTGATATGCTGTCCGTCCGTCAACTCTCGCCCGATCATCTCCATAAAATCATCGTCTTCAATAAAGTCGTTCTTGTCACCATATACGGAAAGGCCCCATAAGGCAGAGCCAAACCTTGAGATGGCCGACAGGATCATAACGCCGTTCTCTTTCAATACTCTCTTGGCTTCCCGCAGCGCCTCGATTCGTTCGCTTTTTTCCGTCAAGTGATATAAAGGCCCCATCAGCAGTACGAAATCCGCACTGTTGTCGGGTCTGTCCAACTGCCTAGCGTCGGATACTTCTATATTGTAATTAAAAGAAGGGTGAGACCTTTGCAATTCCATCGCGTGCTTCGCGGCCTCGGGAGCCAACTCAAACATATGTACCTCATGCCCCATCTCGGCCAGCCAACGGGAATAAACGCCGATCCCGCCGCCGATATCATAAATCACCTGTTTCTCCGCCGGCAAGTATCTCAAAATCAACTCTTTCGTTCTTTCAAACTCGATTTGACCAATTCCCCGCTGTAAACGGTCCTTTTCCGCCCCGCCGTTGTAGTAGTCGAGGATTTCACTTGCATACTCATGCGACATGTCCATGACCGCTCACTCCAAAAGTATATTTTTCCCAATATTATAGGGCACTGGCGGCAGCCTTTTCAGTCGAAAACGTGAACAAACGGGGAATTTTGGGTGTAATCCGTCGGTCCATCCGGAGGCAATGTCGCCAAGCGAACCGCTGTCTTTGCCCCACGAGCCCCCAGCAGATGTGACATAAAAAAAAGGACCCGCACCTTGCGGGTCCAACCACTATCAGCCGAAAATGACCGATCGGCAGCTAAAGCTTATTCGCGTACATGATTTCCCCATACGTCCCGATAAAGATATATTTTCCGTACATCTTGATCCCGTCTTTCATCATTTCCGTCCCGAATATGCTCACGCCGGGATGCTTGTCGGGGATGGTCACCTTCCGCCACTGCACCCCGTCTTTTGAGACGTAATAATTATCGTAAAGATCGTACTCCCCCTCGCCCAACTCCTCGAAAGAATGGTACATCGCATAGAAAGACCCGTCAAACGCGGTGAGGAAGTTGAAGCCGTCTTTATCTTCGACCAGATTCGTTGTTTGCTTGGACCAATTTACACCGTCTTTCGAAACCCATGTTTTCGTGGGATTATACTGGTTTGCCACAACATACACGCTGCCGTTCCAGGCGAGAAACGCTTCGCTCATGTCCAGCGTCTTCAACAGCTTCCAATGGACACCATCCGTCGTCTGCATGATTTTTGTCGTCGAGGGTTTATATTCGTTATACACCTGGAATGTGGCGAGCAGCCGCTTGCCGTCCCAAGTCATCGAGGTCAGCCAATCGTTACTCACGCTGTCGACCCGCGTCCAGGACACCCCGTCCTTGGAAGTATACACGCCGTACACCTGGTCGGAGGCGACGAAAAATTTGCCCGCCCACATCACGTTGCGCAAGTCGCCGAATTGATCTCTGAACTTAATTTTCGCCAGCTTCCAGGTCGTTCCGTCCGCCGAATAATAAGCCCCGCCATTGCCGACGGCGACGAACTTGTTCGCTCCCCAGGCGACGTTGAACAGGCTCGCTCTTCCGAGCCTGCCGCGGTAAGAGAACGGGCTGCTGCTTCTCCATGTCTTGCCGTCGTCCGTGTAGATCACGCTGCCGTACGAACCCACGGCGACCGTTCGTTTGCCGTTCGTGGCCAGTCCGTTGAAATCCCCGCTCGTCGCCGTACCGATCATCCGATAACTCCACGAGGATCCATCTTTCGTATAGATCGAATACGTTCCGTCGGGGTGATCCTGCCGATCGTTCGAACCGATTCCGGCGAAACCGCTTTTTACGGGGTAAATGGTATAGATATTGGCATGAAGATAAGACAAGTCTACCTTCTTCCAACTGGCGCCATCCCTTGATGAATAAGCGACGTTGATATTCACCCCTTCGTTGTTGCCGGAGGCGCCGGTGACAATATACATGTTGTTGCCGTAAACGATGGTCTGCAATTGAACGCCGTTAGGCGACTTTCCTTGCTTTTTCCAGGTCGTTCCGTCCGTTGAAGTGTAAATGCCGTTGCCGACACCGATGTATTGATGGCCCGTCCAGGCCAGATCGCGAACCCCGGCGGCGGCATTATAGGTTTTGGCGGACCATCCGAGGCCGTCCTTGGAAACGAGGACGTAATTTTGATCATAGCTGCTTACGAAGTAAGTCCCGTTCACATATTTCAGGGAGTTCCAGCCGCGCTCGCTTTTTAACGTATATGAGGCCGTCCAGTTCTCTCCGTCTTTTGACGTAAACACATGTTTCGTCCCCAAAGCCACGAATCCACCCTGGCCCCATGCCAGATTCTCGATCGTTTCGCCCGGGTTAAAGTCCAGCTTCGTCCACGTTAAACCGTCTGTGGAGACAAAGCCTTCGGAAGGCTTGCGGTAAAGGTCCATGTCGTAGTCCGTATTGTTGCCGAACATGACATATTTCGTTCCATCCCATTCGATGGTCGTCAAATGATAATTTCCGAATTTCGAGAGGGCCTTCCAGCTTACCCCGTCCTTCGACTTCATGACCGTTCCGTATGGACCGACGGCTATGTATTCGTTGTTTTTTCCCTTTGTCAGCGCATAGGGCGCGTTGGAGCTAAAGGTCGTGTCCAGCGTCCAGCCTTCGCCCATCGAGACAGGCGGCTCCTGCAGCGTAATCGCATCGATTTCCGGGTAGGCCCCTAGAGCATCCGCCGGCGGGACAGCTCCACCCCATAACGACAATAAGAATGACAAGCAAACGACCATGACGAGCGCACTTCTTCTCATGTTTCCCTCCTGATGTTGACGTCTTGTTGTTTAGAATTATTTTCATCTTAGTCGCTTTTTGTCGAATTGTAATGGGTCTTTATACCTATGAACAAGAAAAAACATAACCAACGGCCTAAATCGACCGTTGGTTATGTCCGATAAAAGTCACGTGTTAATTTACAACTTTTTTACTGGGCGCAATACCGCATAGCCATATCCCTCGGGAAAATGCCGCTGGTAATCCTGCTTTACGTCCTCATCCCATTCATATCCTCTGCTCTTTGGGTCAAAATTCCAGGCGGTATGTTCAACGGCTCCCATGACGGCGCCGTTATCCTTGAGGTAATCGAAAGGCGGATGAAAGAAAACCAGATATTCCGATTCCGGAATCTCTTTGCATTCCATACCGTCCGGAATAGCTCCATTGTAATCCATAGAAACGGGAATTCCGTACAAATAGCCTTTTTGCCCGTCGCGGTAAAACCATCCCGCCGTTTGGCCCAATTGTCCCGGCAGGGCCAGATTGGACATGCTGTCCAGGACGCCGGCAATCTCATCGCAGTTGTGACCGTTTTCCCAAAATGAACCATAATTTTGTACGGACAAATCCCAAATTCCAATAAACTTGTGCGCCGGAATGTACTCGACTTTGATCTCCACCGGTTGTACCCGTGAGTTGCTCATCTTGCCACGCTCCTTGGTTAAATAGTAATGATAAGGCGAAAATACCTCCTGACGAATGGCCAATGGAATGGGCCGCGGTGCCTTACGGTAGGCCGCCGGGGTAACCCGGAACGCCTTGACAAACGCTCTGGTAAAAGACTCCTGTGATGAGAAACCGTACTTTACGGCAATATCCAGCACTCGTTCGTCCGTGTCGCGGAGCTCCAAGGCGGCACGGCTGATCTTTCGTGTCCAGATATAATCCCGCAGCGTCATCCCCGTCAACTCGTTGAATTGCCTGGAACAATAATAGGGGGAGTAACCCAACTGCTCGGACATTTTCAGGAGAGATGCGGTTTCCGTGATATTGGCGTCCACCCAGTCGACCATAAGCTGGACCATTTCATTCCACTCGTACATGGGAGATTTCCTCCTTTCAAACAGCATCATAGCAAAATGGGCTCTTTTGACATTTGATCTGAGTTGCACTTCCTCCAAGCACGCATCATTTATATGTACACTTGTCATATTTTCGCACGATGATAATACCTCAAGCCGTAAACTTCAAAGGTGATAACCCCGAACAGGAAGAACTTTATCATGAAACTCAGAGTGTCCGCAGTACAATATCAGCTTCAGACCGGTGCATCATTTGACGATTTCGCGAAACAATCCGAACACTATATTAAAACCGCCGAGGAGTATACCGTACTGACAAACAAGCCGCAGGCATGGCACGACATGGTCGGGCAGTTGGCGGCGAAGGAGAGCGGGGCACTGCTGCCGATCTAATCCTCTGTCAGTCTTACACACTAAACTAACTTATTAACGGGAGGAATTCCCGGTAATTCGGACAAACAACCCTGAAACCGCCATAGGGCGGCAATCAGGGTTGTTTGCGTACACAACAATTTTATTTAGATTCCAACGTCAAGGTAATTCCCAACACATCGCCCGGCTGTCCGCCGAAAACAATCAGGCCGTTCTCCGGCAGGACCGCGGCGCGGCTCCCGCTGGCAGCGGAGAAGCTCACCGGCGCGCCTTTCGCATCATAAACGACGAATCCCGCGTGCTGCGGCAGATCGACCGTCATGGTCCGGCCTGCCGCCCCGGCGTCGATCTTGAACCAGCGCACGCCTCCCTCGGCCGGGATCGTGACAGCGGACGAATCGCCTCCGTAGATCGGCTTCACGGCCGCGTCGCTTATATACGTCCGGCCGTCGGCCCGCAAGTATTCGATGCCGTCCTTCCGGAAGAACTCCAGGTCGAAGACGTCGCGCCCGTTCATGACCGGAATTTCGGCGACGTTGACCGCGTGGTCTTCGCCCGTGATTTTCGTCCCGTTGGCATAACCGCCCTTCTCGTTAAACTCAATCTTCTTTGTCAGAACCGCAGGAGACAGGTAGAACAGCGAATTGATCTTTTCGTCCAACGCGTAGTAAATCCTTCCGTTCCGCTCCTTCCAGGTCTCCGAAACCGCATCGTTCAGCGGGTTATCGGCCAGCTTCTGACACTCGTAATAAGCCATGACGGCCTGCCCAAGGCCCGGAAACTCCAAATGGCTCTTGACGCGGATGTACGTATGGCCGTTCGTCTGTTCGTCGAAGCTGATGACGGTGCGGCCATCCGCACCCGTAAACTCGTCCTCGCCGGTGTATACGTACGTTTGCTCCGGAATCAAGCCCATCAGCGCGGGCAGCTTCACTTCTCCGTTTTCCACCGTGATCCGAAGCGTGGAACCCACCGTACCATACAATCCGGCATAGGCGCGCAGGCGGTCCGGCATGTCTTTTTTCACAGGTGCAGAGAAAGTTTTGTCCGGCAGAATATCGGCGATGTCCCCTTTCTCCTTCAGGTACGCCAGCAGAATATTCGTCGCCGCGGCCGTATTGAAGATGGATGAACCGCCCGAGGTAAGCAAAGCTATGGAGACGTTCTCTTCCGGCAGCGCGACCAGCGCCGAGTGGTACATCAGCGTGTCCCCGCCTTTCGTCACCGCTTTGATGCCGTAGTCGCCGAACGGAGCCAGATCGACCGAGTCCCAACCGAGCCCGTAACCGAACGTGTTCGTCTCGTCTTTGACCCAGACGCCTCTGCGGTACTCCGGCTGCTGCATGGCGGAGGCCGACGCCGCCGACAGCAGCTCGGGCTTCTCCCCCGTCAGCACTTCCGCGAACAGAGTCAACTCTTCGGCGGTCGAGTAAATGCCGCCGGTTCCGATCACATTCGCGTTCTCCGGAGGCAGAGCGCCGGCGATCCCGGGGAAGCGGATCGGGTACAAGCGGCCGCGGTCGAAGTCGTCGAGCGGCGTCTTCGTCGACGTCAGTTGCAGAGGCCCGCTGACATGACGGGCCAGAAACTCGCTATAGCTCATCCCGCTCACTCGTTCCACCAGAATCTCCAACAATTGAAACCCGTCATTGGCGTAAACGGAGTATTCGCCCGGGTCGGATTTCAGCCGCTGGGATCGCAGGTTTTGGAGCAGGGTGTCATGGTTCTGTGTATCGTTATCTCCCAGCAGCATGCTGTTCTTGTAGTGCGAGCCGTACAATCCCGCCGAGTGATTCATCAGCATGCGGGGCGTAATCCGCTTATACCGTTCGTCAGCCATTTTGAATTCGGAGATATACTCCGTCAGCGGCTTGTCGATATGGATCTTGCCGGCGTCGGCCAGCATCATCGCCGCGGCGGTCACGTACATTTTGCTGACCGAGCCGATCCCGAACATCGCTTCTTTCGCGACAGGCGTCTTGCTCCCCGTTTCCGTTACTCCGAGCCCGCCGGACAGCACGACTCTCCCTTCGTCCCGGATCGCATACTGCACGCCGGTCACGCCATAGCTGTCCACGAGGACCTCCGCCATTTGGCGGGCCTTGGTTTCGGCCGGATCATTTACCGTCGAGCCCCCGCTGGCCCGGGCGGCCTCTTCCGCGACCGGAAGCGCCAACAGCAGTGCCGCCATCACTCCCGCACTCATCCGTTTCCACATCTTCATCAGTTGCCTCTCCTTCTTTCTGTTCGGATTCAGATCTTGCCTTCATCATACGAAGAGAAAGAACCGAACGGACGAAAATGCCCTGAAACGAAAAAAAGAATCCCCAAACGGCATCAAGCCGGGGATTCCTGCGCACTTAAGGGAAGAACGACCATATTGTCGAACGTCTGCGATTCGGTTTCAATCGTCATATGACCGCCGTATTTTTCGCAAATCCGCTGAATGTTCGTCAATCCGTAGCCGTGATAATCCGGATTCGCCTTCCGGCTGCGCAAATCGGACACCTCCCGGTCCACCTGATTGCGAATGCGGATGAATAAAGCGGACTCGGTCGAACGCACCCGGATCTGAATATACCGGTCCTCGGCGATTTTGACTTTTTTTGACGCCTCAATGGCGTTATCCAGCATGTTGCCCAGCACCACGCACAGATCGTACCGTTCGATGCCAAGGTTCGGGGTATAGAGCCGGAGCTCCGTGTCGATTCGGATCCCATTGGCCTGTCCAATATTCAACGCGTTCGTTACCAGCGCGTCGACGGCCAGATTGCCGGTGTTCACCCGGTGGTAGGCATCTTCAATCTTGTTCAATGTTACGCGGATATGTTCATTCGCTTCATCCGTCCTGCCCCGCGCGATACATTCCGCTACGTACAGGAACTGCTGATTCGTATCGTGGATAATCCGTTTGATTTGTTTGAAGCTGTGCACTGTTTTTTCATAATTGGCGTCCTGATAATCCATCTGTTGCTGAAGCTGGGCATTCTCGTGGAGCAGTTGGAACTTGGCGATGACGGTATCGAGAATATAGACGACCAGCACGTTCAAAACGATGAAGCAGAACACCGAGAGGAAGTAGTGAATATTTTTCTCGCTGTAGGCCGTCAGCACATTCACCTGATAAATGCTGATGACCGGTACGCTTAGGAACAGCAGATAATAACGGGAATCGAGGGGGTAATTTTTGCGTTTGGCCAAAAAACGAATCATCTGAACGACGGCAAACATGGCCGTACAGCTGAGCAGCAAGCTCATGGCAAACAGTCGTTGCCCCGGTTTTGTCGTCCAGTCCGAAGGGTCCGCCGTCACGACAACGGAAGGCTCGATCAGATAGAGGGAAATGGAGTTCACCAGCGTGAGCAGGACTGCATAAAGCACGGAATACATGATTTTCAGCTTGAGCTCCGCCTCGAATCCCAGGGCCAGAGAGAAGATGATCACGAGTCCCAGCAGCGAGGACCAGAGCGGAGAAAAATAAACGGTCATATACACCATGTTCAAAATAACAAACGCAATCACATACCACCATTTCGTCGGCTTACCGCTTTCCTTGCCAAAGACGGAATTGAAGTAGAAATTCACCTGGACCGCCATGACCAGCGTAATGCCCAGGTTCAGCAGTATGATGAGTCCCATGTTCTCAATCCGCCTTCATTACCATAAATTTTGTGCAGGCATCCTTGACTTCCTTGATCTTGGACCGCCCGATGGGAAGCTCCATGCCGTTCGACATGACGACTTGGCCGCCGGCAAATTTATGCACGTGGAGCAGGTTAATCAGAACGGCGCGGTGAATTTGTAAAAAACGGTTCTCTTTCAACGCCGCCGCGTAGCCGGAGATCAGCCCCCGGCCCTCGTGGACGGCATGGACCGTCGTGAATTTCAGCCTGCTTTTGACCGTCAGACTTTTGACGGCTTCGATCGCGATAATATCTTCCTGCCGGAGCACAATCTCCTCATAAGCCGACTTGATGATCAGAATGTCCGGTTCGCGCTCTTCGAAATAGCGGCACAGCTTCAGCATCTTCTCCTCGAAGAGGTCCGGTTCGACCGGCTTGAGCAGATATTGAAAAGTGACGACATCGAAGCTCTCCAGCATGTATTCGGCATAACTCGTCAGGAACACGATCTGTTCACTGATCCGCTTCATCTCTCTCAGTTTTCGGGCGGTTTGAATCCCGTTCAATCCGTTCATTTCAATATCGAGAACGAGAATATGGAAGGAGTCCTCCCCGTTCTCATAATGCGCAATCAATTGTTCGCCGGACTCGAACAACACGGTTTCAAATTCGACGCCGCTCTTGACCGACAGGGTCAGCAGCATCTGCTGAACCCGTTCCCTCTGACGGGCTTCGTCGTCGCATACGGCTACCCGGTACATGCGGCATCATCCTTCCTGCGGTGATTCAATCGTAATATAGCGTAACACCGCGCCGACACGGCAGGCAACAGGACACAAGAAACTCTAGCGAGCTAACCATCTATGTATACAAATTCGAGCGATGTTCGGCATCCTCTCTATTACATGGCAGCGCAATTTTTTCAATAGCGGGAGCTCCCTTATCCCTCAAACCGCTGCGTCTTGTACCACTTGGTTTTCCTACCCGTCACTTTGTCGACGACCATCGAGTAGAAGGCCCGCAGGGAAATCAGCAAGAATAGCTGGGAATACGTGAAATAAGCTAGGCAGGACAGAATAAAGTTTTGTGTCGTACTTTGTCCGATATCGGCCGCCAGCGCAAGATTGATCTGCAGCACGAAAAGATAGTACATCAACCCCCAAGCGATCATGAGATAAACATACACATCATCCGCAAACTGAAACGGCATCGTCACCCCCGGCTTAAACATTCCGATTACACCGTAGATCATATTCACGACGATGATGATGTCCGATATGATAACAGCCAGCAAAAACCAGAAGTAACTCGCCGCAAAGTACAGCACATGCAGCTTAATGCGCCAGCTTGACCGGTTAAACAAATGATGGAGGTTGCCGATCACGACGGAAAAATTCCCTTTGGCCCAGCGCTCCCGCTGCTTCAAATAAACGCCAAGTCGCTCCGGCTCCTGCTGATACGCTTCCGCTTGGGGCGCCAGCGCGATGAGCTGGCCTCTCTCCAGAATTTCGAACGAAATGGCCGTATCCTCCGTGATCGCCTGCGTATCCCAACCGCCGATCTCGCGGATCAGCTCCGTTTTGATGATGAAATTCGTCCCCGGAATCGTCCCGAGCCTGAACAGCTCCCATAATCCGGTATGGTAAATCCGCTGGGCCGTAACCAGTTCGAGATTGATGAATTTGGAAAGAAGGTTCTGCCCGCGGTTTCTTGCCTTGTTCCGTCCAAAGACCGCCCCGTAACCTTCCGGGTCTTCCATCGCCTTTTCGATCAAAAAGTATAGCGCGTTCCGCTCCGGGGCCGCATCGGCGTCAAAGATACAGATCCACTCGTGTTTGGCATACTCCAGCGCGTCATTCAGCGCTCCGGATTTACCGCCGGTTCCCTTCCGTTCAAAGATCACAAAATCCCGGTCCCGAAACGCTTCCTTGCTTTTCAGCGCTTGTAACTTCCCGGCGGTATCGTCGCTGCAGTTATCGGCAACAACGATTAACTGCACTTTATCCTTTGGATAATTCAAGCGCAGGATACTTTCCGCCGTCGCCGCAATCACCAATTCCTCATTGTGCGCGGGCACCATCACGGTAACTGTGGGAAACCGCTCCATTTCCTCCAGGCTGGGGATGGTCCAATCCGTCCGGCTTTGCCTGAAAATGAACCGAACCGCACCCCACATAATTATTATCGATTGAAATACGGCCGCCCAAATGCTTATGATCGATAATACCAGTAATAAATCAGCCACTGACTTTCCTCCGGTCATATTTTCGATTTACACGTGCCCGAAAGACCAGCGTTGCTATAAACAATCCCAAAACCGCCAGGGCAAAAATCAGGCTGACAATCTTGCATAAAGGAATAAACCAGGCGGTGTATGCCATTTCCTCTCCTCCTGCCGTAAATCTCTCTCAACGAATCGCGATGCGTTCAGATGTATTCTCCGATCAAATCCGTCTCCGTATTGCGTTCAAGCGCGGAAATCACCGCGTCCGCATGCTCATACTTCCCGAACTGCTCCTTCGTAAAAACCAGGGCCCCGGCGCGGATAATCAGCTTCAGCTCCCGGCCTTTCCGGTCCTGAAAGGGCGTATCCATCAGCGCCTTCTTGATCCGTTCCGTCAACGCCTTCAAAGACGCATGGTTGGTCATGGGCAGCAAGACGATAAACCTTCCTTGATCCAGAGCGAACTTGTAATCCTCATACCGGATTTGCTTCTGAATACCTTCGGACAAAGAAGCGAGCAGCCGGGCATAACCCTGCGATCCCAGGGCTTCCCGCACCATCGGCAAAAACTCGATTTTGAACATGGCCAGACAGAAGTTGTACGTATCCGCATAGCGGCTGGCCAGGTTCGACTGTTTGACCAACGTTGCCGCAAAAGCCTCCTTATTCCCGAGCGAGGTATCCAAATCCACTTCGGGATTCCTGCGCTGCAGCTCCTCAAGCCGCTCCATAAGCCGCTTATTGCGGATCAAACCGGCTTTGATCAATGCGGCTGCGGTCATATTGGCCGGGAGCAGCCACAGCCAGGAGAACGACAGCACGTCCGCCTCGGCGTAAGCAGTAAAATAGACCAAATATGCAACCATATAAACAAAAATACAAACGGCCGTCACCCCGACCGGAAGCAGAAACCCCAGCAGCAGAGCCGCAAGGCACCCTATACTGAAAACCAACTCGGATAAAGTAAAAGACTGGTCTCTAAAGACGTTCACATATACCAACAGTTCCTCCACGATCGCTAAACCGATCAGCAGCACGTATCCCCAGATCATGCGCCGGATTAATCGCTCATTCTTCATGCCCATCTCATAATCCTCACTTTTTCTTCAGAGCATACTCCCCTAGGAGGGGCAGCAAATTATCAAAAATATGCGTATTGGCCTCATACACATATCCGCCGGGATAACGGGCGTCGCGTCCCCTCAAGGTCAGCATTCGTTTGTACAGCTGTTCCGCAAAGGGCCGGTCCCCTTGTTGAAGGGCAAACTGGATAGCGAGGCCGTAAACCGAAGGGGATTCATACTTCACGGCCTCCGTCCGTTCGGCACGCCGATACTGTCCAAACAGTTTTCCCGTTTGCTTGAACTTCTGCTTCAGGAATTGATGCAGGGCTCTTTGATCCCTGTTCGTCTTCCCGGCGTGAATAGCTGCCATCAGTTGATCGATCAAATTCACGCTTGCGTCATACGTGTATTCCCCGGTAACCACGTTGTAAGACTTGGGGTAGAACACCCCGTCATCGGGCATCTCCTGCAGCAGCGTATGATATCGACGGTACGTCTCCTCGTGCAGCACCTCTTCTTGCACAAGCCTCTTTAACGTCGATAAGTCCACATAAGCCAACGCCAACGTATCGGGAGCTTCCTCTCTGGAGAAATCGTAGAAATCCACAAGGTATCCGTTTTTTTGGGAGTGGAGAAGCAATGTTTCCGTTAAACTCTTAGCCTTTGTTTTCCACTCGGGATGGCCCTTCCACTTCCCGGCTCCTTCCAGCAAGGCCCCAATGATCCGCAAGTCGTCGCCAAGGGCGTTCGTGCCCACTTCCGCATTCCCCTCAGGGCTTAATTTCCAGGCAATGTAGTTTCGATCCGCCGTGAAATAGCGGTTTAACGTTTCAAAGCCCTTTTCAAAGGCGGCCCGATCATTACCGGCTAGCGCCGCCTGCATCCAGAATCCGAGCGACTCGGAGAGCGCCTCCCGTCCGGCCGCCAACTCGGGGTTGGCCGATTCCGCCTCCCGTAAGTAGGTAGCCAGTGTGCCGTTAGGGTTGGTCATTTTTTTCGCAATAAAGCTCTTGGTCGATTCTTTCCCTTCCGCATGTGCGCATCCTCCGATCCCTACGGTTAAGGTTACGCTTAGCAGCAGCCCTACTCCCGCCCACAACCATTTACGCCCGCTTCGCCAATCCAAACTGTTGACCTCCATTCCTGCCGATCCCCCGTACTCGTGATGTTGTGTGGTAAAGCGGTCTAATTATACAGCAAATTTATAGCTACTATAGATTCTTACCCACAATAAAATAGAACCAACATAACCGCAACCGATAATTAACCGGACTCCGTTCACCCTCTCGCGCATTGTAGCATTCGATTCTGTACAAAAACTGTACAAACCTTTAGAGAGAGAATCGAAGTATTAGCGTACATCAAATTAAAAAAGCCTGCAAATCTGCAGACTTTTTTCGTGTGCGCCTTTGTTTACTTAAATCCTCCGAATCCGCATCAACTTCGCCGAGCGCTGCTTGTTCCTCCTGCTCAAACCAGATACTCGGCCATAATTTGCTCGATATCGTAGGGAGTAACTCCTTTGTCCACCGAAAATACGCTGTCGGCCCGGTTCGGATCGTCAACCCCTTCCCCGCGCGCCTCGGCATGCAGCCGAAATAAGTCGTGCAGGTCGGGCTTCCGCAATGAGGTCATGGCTTTGCCCATCAAGACCATCCCTTTTTGGTTTCCTTCGACATTGTTGTAGTAATGGGGATGTCTCGTTAACGAAAGATCCGTCCAGATCACCGTACGGGTCACCAGATCCATAATCACAGGGATCGCAATCTGCGTATCTGCGGTGACATCGATCTTATTCACCACGGTGGAAGGCTCGAAAATTTCGCCGGAGCCCGGTTTTTTACGCATCATCCAGCCCGCAAAGCATTCCGGCAAATCGCAATAGGGCTGTTCCGTAAACGAATGCAGCGTGGCAACAATATAACGTCCTCCATAATCCACGATGGAAGGGATGTGCAGATCAATGAACTCGCAGGCGCCCTGAGGGGCAGACACGATATCTCCACTATGAACAGCCCGGTATTTAGAGGAACGCAGATTCGTATAAGAAATATGCTCCACGTACTGCCAGTTGCGGTCATACATCACGGCGGACAAGTCAATATCCACGCGGCCGGTGGGCTTCCCGGCGACTTTCCCTTCCTTCCACCAGTTGAAGAAACGAATGGTATCTCCGTCGGCCATCGGCAGGCGGCTTCCCCGCACAATCGTACGCAGCGACTTGCTTGCCGATCTTTGGGAGAACGGCACATGATAATTCTTCAATTCGGGATTCACATAGACCTTCCCCAACGGTGGGAGCGCGGAGAATCTCCGGACCAGCGCTTCCTCACACAATCGCACGGCTTCCCGGCGGATGGCCTCCTCGATTTCCGGAAGGGTATGAGGGATTGCGAACGCTTTAGCCACAATGCCCTTCGGGAAAAAAATGCGCAACTCCTGCCGTTCGTTTCGGTGGGCAAAATGGTTTTTCACTTGGAGCAGTACCGGGGTCGATACCTGGTCCACGACCTCGCCAAACGCCAGCAATACATACTCCGGGTCTTCGGCCGTTCGAATCAAGTGATCCAATCTTCTGGCAAGTTCGCCGGGGCGCTGTGTCAACAAATCAATAAGTGTCCAGGTATTGCGGTACCGGAAGGCGAGCTCAACGCTTCCGTTAAAGGTGGTGAAAGGCTTGTTATTCCGCAAAATATCAAAAGCCTCTTCACACCGGCGAAACCGGTGCTTATATTCGGAAGGATGCAAAATTTCGCCCAAGCGGATCCAGCGCTCCTTAAACCGGAGCATATCCTCCGTGATCTGGCCGCATTGTTCCAGCAGCCCCAGCAGCAATCGGCGCTCGGACCGTTTAAATTTGCGGAACCGCGTGGCCCCGGCCAAGCTGACATCACCATTCGACCAAGCCACGGCCAGCCGGAGGACGTCGGTGGCGGTTTTAAAATAGCGCCCGATCAGTCCAAGATTGGCCTTGTCATGCTTCATCAAGGAAGCCGCCACGAATCCGACATTCTCCTTGAACGGAATCTCGGCCGGCAGCAATGCCTCCACCTCATCCGGTTCGGCGATTTCAATCGCCGTATCGATATCCTGTTTGTCCGTCTCGGAGATGGAGACCTTGGCTTCGATCAGTCGGCGGATCATCGTATGAAACTCTTCTTTGCTTCCAAGATCAATGACCTTCAGTTCGACCTTATCGAGCAGAGGCGTTCTTTCCGCATGGGGAGGTTCGGGATATTCCAAAGTTAGATAATGATAGATCGCATTCAGATACAGCTCCACGTCATCCTCCTGCATCACCTGCATCGGGAAGCCGGGATACATGGGGTTAAATTCCACATGCGCCCCTACCATGACCCTTAAATCGGCTACCAGCCGATGATAGAACGCTTCAAACTGCTCCCTGGATAACGCACGTACGGTACGCATTAGCTGATGCGAGAATGTGAACCCGAGATGTTCGATATTTTTTAACACCGTCGCCAAGTAAGCTTCAGGAAGTCTGTTCTCCTCTTGTCCTTGTTCGACAATCACTTTGTTCGCTCTTCGCAGCAAAATCGTATTTATCATGATCAAAGAGTCCAGGAAAGCCATATCCCTAAATTCATTAAGGGAAGTAGAAGGAAGGAATATGATAGCCTGGACGCCTCCTCTCCGGGTAGAAATCCTTCAGGAAAGCCGCAACCCTATTTCGCCAATGAGTTTAGAAGGAAGGATCGCGATAGCCTGAAGGTTCAAAGGTTCGAAGTCCGTGACCCGATCGCTTTGATGTACTTATCTTCGCAGAGTTTGCGGCGCGCCAACAGGGTGAAAGTATTACGACTTATAAAAAGGCGCTAAAAAAAAGCGCTTCGAACCCGCCTGCACGCGAGCATCGAAGAGCTTTTTATTAACGGCTTCTCAGGGCATGCTCGATTCGCTTATCCGGTACAAACCAGACTACGGCAACGAGTATGAAAAAGAAGCCGGATATCCAAGGGCTCAGATATGCGGTCAAGGCCGCGATCAAGTAGAGCAACGGAGACAGTTTACCCTTCCAGTCTTTGCCCATGACTGCGACGAATGAAGAATCGCCCGAATGCTGGTTAATAATCGTGCGCTGAAGCAGCCGGTACGAGAACGCCGCCAGCAGCAGAATAATGCCGTACAGCGCCGTTGGAGTGGCGGCAAAATGGCTTTCCCCCATCCAAGCCGTCGTGAACGGCACAAAGGATAGCCAGAAGAGAAGCAGCAAGTTGAGCCACATCAACCGCCCGTTCATCGTTCGTACCATGTGCAATAAATGATGATGATTATTCCAGTAAATGCCCACATATACGAAACTGAAAATGTAGCTAAGAAGTTTTGGGCCAAGTTCGATAAGCGCATGCCAGTTATGGCCTTCCGGTACTTTAAACTCGAGCACCATGATCGTAATAATGATCGCCAGCACGCCATCGCTGAACGCTTCCATCCGGTTTGCTTTCAGAGGGGCTCCCCTTTCTCGCTTCTCGCGCTTTTTTACTATTCGACACCAGTAACTTTGCATATCACCCTCGATCCTGTCAAGAAAAACTTCAGCATTTAACCTGTTCACGAATCCTACAAAAGGATTGGTTGGAACTATATTCAAAAAATGTTCTAGCTGCCGATATACCTATAGTATTAAGATTTGAAAATTATCCCAACCAGGAAACATGGAGGTCGTATTCAATGGCAAAATCATGGACCGTAATGGTCGATGGCTCACCACACGAAATTGGCATTAGAACAGGGCCCTTTAAATGCAAAATCACCGTGGATGGGGTTGAAAGTCGGGTGAAGAGTAGAAGCACAGTGATTCGGCTCATTGATGAACCTATAGTTATCGGGAGCAAAACCCTGAACCTGACTGCAATTGGAGGAAAAGTGGATTTGGCGGTTGACGGATTTTATCTGAATTCCGCAAAACCTTACATCCCCCTTAACAATATCCCGGGCTGGTCAACGGCTATTATGCTGATTCTCACGATATTTGGCTTGCTTTTAGGAGGGCTGATCAGTTGCTCCATCGGTGTACTGGGAGGGGTATCCGTCGTTTCAAATTCACTGGCACCCGGACAGAAAAGCCGGCTCCCTGTCTGTCTGGCCATTACAGCCGCCACCGTGGCGGTGCAGATTGCATACGTTTTTCTTCGGGTACAGCTCATGTATTGATTTACAATCCTGGAATACATAGCCGATGTAACTGGAAATACATAGAAAAATATGCCGACATTATCGGGTGGAAAATGTTCTAGCGCACTTTCTAACCCTTCCAACTCCAAAAAGATGCAAATCTGCAGGTATTTTAGGCCAGTCCCCGAGAGAATTCGAAAATAGATGCAAATCTGCAGGCATTTCTAGCGATTTTAGAGAAACGAGCCGATTGCGTCAAAAATTCCTGCAGAATTGCAGGAATTTTGAAATTATTGTTCCAAACAGAAAAAAAACATGCACATATGCAGGAATTCTATGTTATCCAGGTTGTCTGATGGGGCACTATCACCCTGGATACTTGACGACCGGCCACTTTTGCTTCCGCAACGCGTTCATCGCTTCGGGACCCAGGTTAAGATTGTCTTGTACCAACTGATGAGGCGTCAGCGCCATCCATTGATTCAGGGAAACGTCTTCGAAACGATCGCTCTTAAACATTTCAAGAAACCACAAGCTTTCGTTCCCCGTGTTCTGAATGTAGTGTCCGTAGGCGAACGGTACGTATCCCACATCCCCGGCGCGATAATCAAACGTACGGGCTGTGCCGTTCGCCGCAAACACCGTCATGCGTCCCATTCCCGAGATGTAATACTGCCATTCATCATTGTTGGGATGCCAGTGCATTTCCCGCATACCGCCCGGCTTGATCTCAACCAAAGCGGCGGCAATTTGGGTCGAGATGGGAAAGTTCGTTGAATCGACGATCCGAACGGTCCCCCCCGGAGTAACCATCGGCTTCTGCGCGAGCAGTCGATGCGAAAAGGTCAAAGGAACCGTTCCATAGGGATCCGCTACCTGCTGGCTTTCCAGGGAGCCGGGCACATTCGCCTGGAAAATATACCGCTGTTCTTTTGGAATATGGGCAAAAGCGCTCGCCGGCACCCCGAAATTCGCAGCCAATACGTCCTCCGGGGTATGCGCGAACCAGTCGGAAATCGATAAAGTATTGAGGTCGGAGAAGCCGCCGTCGTCAAAAACGAGCAAAAACTCGCAGCCTTCTTCCAACCCTTGAATCGAATGGGGGACTCCGGGGGGAAAGTACCACAGGTCGCCAACGCCCACATCGGCTATAAAGTTCCTTCCGTTCTGATCGACCGCAGTAATCCGGGCCCGGCCCACAAGCATGATGGACCACTCCGCCTGCTGATGCCAATGCAGTTCACGGACACCGCCCGGCGTAAGCGCCATATTGACCCCGGCCAGCGTAGTTGCCGTCGGAAGCTCCCTGACCGTAACCTCCCGCGACCAACCGCCATGATTCAACTGCATATGCGCATCGGAAAATGAAAACTTCAGGTTGGGGATCGTTCCGGCATCCGTGACGGGAGGAACCAGCAAATCCGGGTTCTCACAGTCCCGCAGAATATCACGCGGACCGAGGTCCCACCAACCCGCTCCATCCTTCCTTATCGGTTGCGGGATTTGTCCCGTTACTGCTTGGTGTTGCGGGTTATTCTCCACATTATCACTCCTCCTTCTCTACTTGCCGCTAATCTAAATTATGCGAAGTGGACTTTTCCCAATCACCGCGACAAGAAAAGGAGATCTTGCCTTCAAATTATGTACTCCATTCCATAGGTCTTGCGTAAATTAAATCGAAAGTAATGCGACAATTTATGTGACTCCAATCACATTCTCTAAGACGGGCTATCCATTAAAGTAGTAGACGGCTTTACATGAAATGGATCGTTATTTCTCTTTAATGAGGGGGGAGATCCCATTCAGGTTCAAGATACGCATTCGAATAAACCGCACCAAAAGCTTCAACGAAGAAGAATGGTCTTGTTTTTGAGCTGCTGTATCCTGGTGCTCCTGTCCATACTGTATGGACTGGCAAAAGGTTCTGTTCCGCTCGGCATTTCTGAAGTTTGGAGCGGCTTAACCTCAACCACGGACGGCATCGAGCATCAGATCGTCTGGAATTTGCGCCTGCCCCGCGTGTTAACCGGGCTGTTGGTAGGGATGTGCCTGGCGGTCTCGGGCGCTATCCTCCAAGGGATTATGCGAAATCCCTTAGCCGACCCCGGAGTGATCGGCATCTCCTCCGGCGCCGGGTTGGTAGCGATCATTACGATGTTGATTTTTCCGCAGTTCATGAGTTTATTGCCCTTCGGCGCGTTTCTGGGGGCGTTCATAGCAGCTGCTTTCGTGTATTTGCTGGCATGGGAAGGCGGGGTCTCGCCGCTTCGCCTAATTCTGGCCGGCGTTGCGATTAACACGCTTCTCGGGGCTGTCACCTCGGCGATTATGATGCTACACAGCGACAAGGTGCAGGCGGTCCTGCCGTGGTTAATGGGGGGACTAAGCGAGCGCAGTTGGCCGCATTTCTGGACGATTTTACCCTATGCGTCGGTAGGTTTGATTCTCTCGCTCTTTGCCGCCAGAACAGCCAATATCCTGCGTCTGGGAGACGACGCGGCCAAACTGCTGGGCCACAAGGTGGAGAAAAGCCGCCTTCTGCTCATTCTATTAAGCACGTTCCTGGCCGGGGCTGCGGTAAGCGTAGCCGGGCTGATCGGTTTCGTCGGTTTGGTCGTGCCGCATATCATCCGCTTGATCATCGGCGACGATTACCGTTTTCTTATTCCTGTTTCGGCGCTGTTCGGCGGGATGCTGGTCGTTTTTGCGGATACGGCGGCCAGAAGCTGGTTTGATCCGATTGAGCTGCCCGTCGGGATTTTGTTGGCGGCGGTCGGCGGTCCATTTTTCCTGTACCTGCTCCAACGCGGGAAGTTGATGGGTGGAAGATAGGGAAGGCAAATACATATATAAGGTGGGGTTACAAATATGACAATGGCAACTCGGTTGAACCGATCTTTCGTTACGATGAGCGCGATGGTTAGTATCCTTCTCCTTGTCGCCGGCTGCGACAATGCCTCTATAAACAAAGACGATACCGCGGCGAGTGTCCAGGAAACGACGGCCTCCGGAGCTTATGCCGCACAGCAAGCCGTTACGGTGACGGATTTGGCGGGCCAAACGGTTGAATTTACCGAGGTGCCGCAGCGGATCGTGACTTTCAGTGCAGGGGATATGTCCATCGTTCAAGCCTTAGGCGGAACCGTGGTAGGCAGGCCCTCAATGAGAGGCGAAGTGCCTGCGGAAGCGAAGGACATTGCCGAAATCGGAACAACAAACGCCATAAATTTGGAGAAGGTGGCCGCATTGCAGCCGGACCTGATCATCGCCCACCGGCAGCTGAATGTCAAGGATATCCCGGCGTTGAAACAACTGGGGGCTAAAATTCTGTTAACGGGCGCTGCTTCGCTTGAAGAGAATAACGCCTCCATCGAAATGATAGGCAAAGTGTTGAACAAGACGAACGAGGCGGAAGCGCTGGTCAAGCGGATCAACGATAAAGTGGCCGAATTGGCAGGGCAGAACAACGGTGACGAAATCCGTTCCTTGATTGTCTTCGGCTTACCGTCAAATTGGATGGTGGCACTCCCGGATTCTTTGTCCGGCAGCTTATTGGATGCGGTGGGAGGATTCAATATCGCTAAAGATTATCCCCAGCTTGAAAGGTTCCCGCAGTACGCCCAATTGAATATTGAACGCATCGTCGAAGCCGACCCGCAAGTGGTGTTCCTGATTACACCGGGGCCGCAGGAAATTGCGGAGAAATCGTTCAAAGCCGAAATGAGCAAGAATCCATCCTGGAGCCATATCGACGCGGTGAAGCAGGGGCATTTTATCGTATTGCCCAACAGCTTGTTCGGATCGAACCCCGGGGCCAAAATCATCGATTCCCTGGATTATCTACACAACGAATTGCAGAAGGTCGCGGCGAAATGATCCGTCAAAAAGGAGGAGGCCCATGTCTCTCTCACTATCAGCCCAGCAAATCGAATACCGACAGTCCGCAGCTTTTTCCCTTCAGAGTTTGTCCATGCAGTTTCAAGCGGGGAAGATTACGAGCATTATCGGTCCGAACGGTTCCGGAAAATCCACGCTGCTGCGCTTAATGTCCAATCTGGCTCACCCCGACAAGGGGACTGTAATGCTTGACGGCAAAGAGATATCGGGGATTCATCCGAAAAAACTAGCCCGGACGATGACGATGCTGACGCAATCGCCAAACCTGGACTTGGAGTTGACCGTTCACGACTTGGTCTCGCACGGACGGCTGCCGCATCGGAAATGGTACGAGAAGCTGACCGGCGAGGATCATGAGCGGATTGACTGGGCGATCTCTATCACCAATTTGAAGCATTTGCAGCATCAATCCGTTCATCGGTTGTCCGGCGGCGAAAGACAGCGGGCATGGATTGCCATGGCCGTTGTCCAATCGCCTAAAGTTCTCTTGTTAGACGAGCCGACGACATACCTCGATATCTCCCATCAGATGGAAGTGCTTGAACTGGTGCAGTACCTGAATCAAGCCTTGGGTATGACAGTGGTGATGGTGCTGCACGATATCAATCAGGCGGCCAAATATAGCGATGAGCTCGTAGTGATGAAGGATGGGACGATTTATTCATCCGGCAAACCGCTTGAGATTATACATCCTGCGCTGTTTGAGGATGTCTTTCTGATTGAAGCCAAGGTTCATCAGGAGAATGGGGTCCCTTTCTTTACCCCCGTACGTCTGCTGCGCAAAAGATACGATGACAGGTAAGCGAAATACCCTATTTGGGCATGTTGGGGAGCGACTTCCAGCCAAGATGCCCGGGGGCCCATCGGATGCTCCTATTTAAATAGTTGCAGCAACGTTTCGTGCCTGTTCATCCAGCTTCTGGGCAAAATCCACAACGCTGTCGAAGTCACCCAGGGTCACACGAATCTGTTGTTGGCTTTCCTCCACAGAAGACTGGACGCGCCCGATCCCTTCCGAAATCTCGGAAACCTCCCTTGCAATACCGTTGACCGTTCCTTGAATTCTGGTGATGGATTCTGTCACCTCGTTGGCCAGCTTGCGCACTTCTGTGGCCACGACATTAAACCTTCTGCCATACGGCCCCGCATGGGCTGCCTCGATGGCGGCATTCAGGGCGAGCAGATGGGTCTGAGAGGCGATGTCCCGGATCGTCCGCACAATTCCCTGGATGGACTTGGCCTGCTCATGGAGCTTGGCCACGTTCCGCTCCAGCGCCCTGAGGACCAATTCGTCCGTTACCGCCTGGTTCTTCATAACTAAGTTTGTCGACCTCCACTATAAAAATAAGCAACACATCTCCAGTTTAACAACGCGATCTGGACAATAAATATACAGGGCCAAGAGGATTCCCCCTGCAGGTGTCGAAAACTCTCAGGGAAGCAGCAGACTTTTTCCAAATAAATGGGGGATATAACGGATGAACCTTCAATCACTCTTTCACGAATATCTGAATCTGAAATTCAATAGAGGTTTACAACCCGTGCAAACGGACAGTTTCGAATATAGCTTTTGTGAAGACGGTAGAACAGCGTTGTTCTTGACCGGTCGTGATGACGAGATCTTTACGGACTGGACGGACGAATTACAGCCGAGAGATCCCCATTACATCATGAACCCCGACTGGGAGCCTGTGCTCTCGGATATTTTCAAACAGATGGATGTATATGATGAACTGATATTTTACTACCTGCTGTTTACGATCAACACGACGACGACCATAGCCAATAGCAATCCATACGGCGCAATGAACGATTTCATGAAAAACTATTGTTTTTTTCAGTTCGCTCAATTGGCGAATGCGTCCGCCTTACATGAGGAACAGAGGCATCAGTTAAGGGGCTTCTTCTTCTTTTTCTACCTTTACGCCCACCCGGTGAACGAGGAAACCCTCTATGCGTTCTCCTTCAGCGGGCAGGATTTGGTTCATACGAAGACCCGGATCAATATGGAGCGGTACTTCTCCTTGTATCACGATTACTACAGCGAGAATCTCGGCAAGTTCAGCGGGAAAATAAACCTGTCCCCCCAAGAAATCGAAGCGTGCAAAAACCTCACGTTGGAGCTGTTAAGATCCATCGAAGGGAAATCCGCCAAGCTCGTCTTGCCGCCGGAAGATGGATTGGAGGACGTGCTGCGGTTGGTCAATCACGTTGACGCGTTGATCCGTGCTTATTCGGAGAATAAAACCCGGGTATTCGAGATGATGGCCGGATTCCTCTCCGACCTCCGCTCCAACCCTTACCGTGATCACTGTTTCCGGACGCTGCTTCAAAATTATGTTTGTTACATTCTCTATTTTAAATTTGATGAGATTCATCATTTGGTGGATTACTTTAAAAACACTCCCACATGGTGCGAGAAGATAATTAACCATATATTTGCGGATACCATCTTTGTGCAGCGAATCATGAGGCTTAACCATATCGATATTTCCGAGTATAAACAGGTAATCGCGTATTTTGGAGCAGAGGCCCGGAGGATTTATCTGTAGGCCCAAAATTCTCTCTATAATTCCTCGACCTCATACAAAGACATATCCAATCCCTGAACGAACGGAGTCCACTCTCCTGTGGAGTACAGCAGCAGCCGATGCATGGCGCGAGTGCATGCCGTATAAAACAGCTTGCGCTCGTTCTCCGCATGATAGGTCCGCGAGGATGCGTCATAGATGAGCACCGCGTCAAATTCAACCCCCTTGGCAAGGTATACGGGGAGAATCAACGTGCCTTGTTCGAAAGTGGGCGTGCTTTTCGTCACATGTTTCAGCCCCCGGCATCCCTGGGACAGCAGGAAATCATAGGCTTCCCGGCTTTCGGCCGCCGTCTTCGTAACGATGCCGATGGAGACCAAGCCCTCCGCTCGAAGCTCGGCTATGTGCTCCGCTATCCGCGCCGTCCGCTTCTCTACGCTGCCCAATCTGGACAGCAGCGGCTTCCGTCCGCTCCGTTCAAAGGCCACAATCTCCTTGCCGTCCGGCAGCAGCGACTTCGTGAATGACACGATCTCGCGGGTCGAGCGGTAACTGCGAATCAGGCGAAATAAGCTTGTTTCCGCCTCCCCGTAAAGCCGGAGAAGCGGCGAGTGTTCGCCGTACAGCTCCGTGGCCTGAGCGAAGATGGCCTGGCCGAAATCGCCGAGCACCGTCATGCGGGCACGGGGAAACATTTTTTTGAGAAACTCGTATTGAAACAGCGAATAATCCTGACCCTCATCGACAAAAACATGCCGGATCTCCGTGTTCGTCCGGACGCCCTCTATGAGTTCTTTCAGATACAGGTATGGTGTCGCATCTTCATAGAACAGTTCCATCCGGCCGAGCTTCTCCCGGGTCTGCCCGCAGATTTCCGCCCAATGCGAAGGAATTCCAGCGCTGTCAGCGCTATCGGTCATCTCCCTGAACGTATCCTCTTCCTCAAACAACTGGCCGTACAACCCAACCATATCTATGAAACTCATCCGCTTCACGCTTCGTTTCAGTGGTTTGAATTGTTCCTTGACGATCATCCGCCGCAGCAATTGCTCCTCCCGGTCGGCATAGTCGAAATCGGCTTCATCCGGCCTCCGCTCCCCCTGCAGCATTTCGCGGACTTCCTCATATTGTTCGGCAAAGTCAAACACGCCCCGCTCCTTGTGCAGTTGTTGAAACGCTTCGGCGTACTGATCTTTGTCGAGATAGTCCAACTCCTCCTGCACCCACAGTTCTTCCCGTTCCTTGCTTTCCAGCGAAGCCAATTCGCGCAGCAGCCACTCCTGCATCATGGCAATCCGGTTGTTCATGCGGATGGAAGGGTCAAAACTGTAGAACTTGGATTTCATCTGCTCGGCCGTGATGAGATCACGATCGCGGAACCGGATGCTGTGGAATCGCATGCCCTCATGCTCCAACCACACCGCGTAATTCCCGAGAGCTTGAAGGAACACGGCCGACGCTTTATATTCAATGCCTTGAACCCGGGCCTCATACCCTTCACCGGAAGCCCCCGTCAAAACATATTCGATCTGATCGAAGGGGTCCTCCACTTGAAACGTCCCGCCCAGCCAGTAGTCGAGATACTCCTGGAAGGTCGTTTGCTGCATATTTTCCTCACCAAGCTCGGGAAGAACCGTAGAGACGTAGCTATTGAACATCGGGTTAGGCGAAAAAAGAACGATTTGATCCGCCTTCAGCCGCTCCCGGTGTTTATACAGCAAGTACGCTGCCCGCTGCAGCGCCGCCGAGGTCTTTCCGCTTCCGGCAGCCCCTTGAACGATCAGCATTCGGCTTTTGTCCTCGCGGATGATGGCGTTCTGCTCCTTTTGAATCGTCGCGACGATGCTCTTCATCTGATGGTCCGCACCCTTGCCCAACACCTGCTGCAGCAATTCATCGCCGATCGTCACGCTCGTATCGAATACGTTTCGCAGTTCGCCCTCCCGGATTTGATACTGCCGTTTCAGCTTCATCGTACCGTTGATCGTTCCGCCCGGGGTATCGTACGCCGCCGCCCCCGGGGAATGATCGTAGTACATGCTCGCAATCGGGGTGCGCCAATCGTACACCAGAAAACTCATCCCGTCAGTATCGACGAAGGAGGATACGCCGATGTAGACCTGCTCGGTAAAACTCATGCCCTCCTCATGAAAATCGATACGCCCGAAGTAAGGGGATGCCAGCAACCGCTGCATATTTTTCCACTGCTGCATCCGCTGCCGGTGGCTCCGCTCCCGCTCGGACAATAGCGCTTCCTGCTGCCGGATACTGTAGAAGGTCTCTTCAAAATCCTCATCCGTGCCGGTGTTGACAGTCACTTCTACCCAAAACTGCCTGCGTATACCTGCCACCTGTTCATGCAGCCCGGACACCTCCGGTTCCAGTTCGGCGATCCTGCCTTGCAGCTTTTCCGTAACCCTATCCAGCCGCTCCCGCTCTTGTCTCCAATCCTCGGCGCTGATCATCTTCTGTCTACATCCCTTCATTCAATTTTTGAAAAATACGATTTGACAAACCGAAATGCCATATGGTAAGATTAAAGTGTAAATAAGATAGGGTGACTACGCGCTTTTTTGAAAAAAATCGATAGTAGTTCTCCAATCATATCACAGCATATCTTTGTGCGCAACTTTAAACCGTCATAATTAAACCCGGCAGATCCGCCGGGTTTTTGATTTTTTTATGCGACGTGCTTTCTTTATAAGACCCGCCTCAGTCCTCCATGGGATTATTATCCGAAAACAAATCCGGATTGTGCTTGAGCATTTCGGTGATTACTTTCTCCACCCTAGCCGCATCACAGACCCTTACAACAGCGTCGCCGAACCGGCCCTTATACATCGCGCCTTTGCTTTCCAGGATCTCATCCACTTTCCAGAAATGCTCGGACCATGACAACCCGCAATGTCTGCGGGAAGGTACCGGTATTTCTGTTCCGTCGGGCAAAACCGTGTAAAGCGTCTCATGATCATCCGTTAATCTACCCGGGATGTCGGCCCATTCTTCAACGCCATGAATAAAGGTATTGCGTCTTAAATCGACCCCCACCAACAATATGGTCGCGTTTCGGTCGAGCAACTTCCCCCAGGCGGAGCCTCTTGCGCAGGGCGTATCAAAACAATGATCGTCTTTCGTGAACTCCAGGGCATCCCGACCTAACGCCGCCACCGAGTGGGTGGGGTGTAACGAACGCACTGCACCGGGCCGTTTCCGAAAAAGTTCGGGTAATATCCCGATGCAAGAGGGCGTCCGGTCCACGTAGAATCTCGGATTATCCGCATTGATGGAGGACCAGGTATGGGTAGGCAACACCAGCAGCCCGTCCTTCATATACGCGGTAAACGCATCCAAGACAGTATCCGCGCCACCCTCGACCGGACCCATGCTTTTCAGCGAGGAATGGATCAGCATCGTTCCTTTGCCGTCAATCCCCATGTGCTCTAGCTGCTTTATTAAACTCTCTTTCGTGTGCATGTTCTTTTTTCCTCCGACCACTTTTTCAAAAACTTGCCCAACAGATGCCGAGAAAGCCTACTGCAGCTTGTTCTCGATCCGCTGCATGAACTCCTCGGCTGCGCTGTAACCGAGCTGTTTGAGATACCAGTTGTTCGCCGCCGCCTCGATTAAACCGGCTACATCCCGTCCCGGCTGAAGCTGGATTTCAATGTGCGGAATTTGGACGCCAAGATATTCGGTGAACTGAGGCACCACCTCCAGCTCATTGTTCAGCGAATTTTCCTTCCATGGAGACAGCTCGATGTCGAGCACGATACGCGTCTCGTCCTGAAATGCCCGGCGCCCATATTGGCGAACGACATTGATCAATCCGACGCTGCGCAGGGCAAGAAACTCGCGTGTCGTCTCATTGTGTGTTCCGAGAAGCGTCGAAGGGCCCAGCTTCTTGAGGACCACAATATCGTCCGCCACAAAGCGGTGCCCCCTGCGAATGAGCGTATGGGCGGTCTCGCTTTTGCCGATTCCGGATTTGCCCCGAAGCAGGATACCTATCCCCGAAACATTCACGCAGACCCCATGAATCGACAACTCCGGCGCCAATGCCTTCACCAGATAGTTATCCAGCTTGGCGATAAACTCCGTTGTCGTCTCGGACGTGCGTAGGAGCGGTATGCCCTCCTGGTCGCAGAACAGAGTTAGATAGGGAATCTCCTGCTGCCCTGACGTCACAATAAAACAAGGCGGTTGATATTTGACAATGTTTCCGATATGAAGCTTGCGTTCCTCTATGCTGAGCGTCAATAAATAGGTGATCTCCTTGCGGCCGAGCACTTGCACTCGCTCCATCGGAAAAAAATCAAAATACCCGACAAACTCCAGTCCGGGTCTGTGCGTCCGTGGACGGGTTATCAAGCGGTCCATTCGGCCGGCTCCCGCGAGCACTTCCAATTGGAACGATTCTGCAAGGCTTTGGACGGTAATCGATTTCATGTAGTTCTCCTCCTGCTGCTAGGGCGTACCCGAAATATACCGATTCATCGATACTTTGTTCTGGATATATTCCACGACCGATCGGTGCATTCCTGCCCCATATTCTTATATGTCACTGGATGTTTTAATTCGCAAATATTTGCGCGACAACGCAAAATATCATGCGGTATACACGGATTTGCGCCAGTTTACTATTTGATATATTGATATTGCCTATCCCGCACCTAATACATTTTGAGGAGAAAAAATCGATGAAAATCATCATTCCCAAAGGAATCACCCCAGCTATCCTGACAACGGCCATCCTGATTGGATGGACTGCGGCCGCGCCAAGCCTACCCGTTGCAGCCGCACAAGACCCTATCGCGTCGGCGCAGACCGCGTCAACCGCTTCGAAGAAGACCATTCCCGTCACCGCCGAGTCGGTGGAACAGTTTGCCGATGCTTATTTTTCGCGTCCCGATGTTAAAGAACGGCTCAAGGGCGCACTCTTTCTTGTCGTTAAAGATGATAAAATCCTGCTCAATAAAGGATACGGTTATGCCGATGCGGCCGCAAAAAAGCCGGTTGACCCCGATACCACGGTTTTCAGAATGGCGTCCATTTCCAAAGTCTTTACAGCAGCGGCCGTCATGCAGCTCGCCGAGCAAGGCAAAATCGATCTGGAGCGCGACATCTCCGAATATATGGCGGGTATCACCATCCCTAATCAAACAGGATCCCCGCTGACGATGAAACATCTGTTAACCCATACAACCGGGTACGACTATACAGAGGGTTCCGCAGCTGCGAACCGCACTTCTCTGGAGCGCTACGTCAAAGAAAACATACCGACCGTCATACGTAAGCCTGGAGAAGCCTACCGTTATGACAATATCGCTTACGTACAACAGGGTTATATCGTACAAAATGTGGCGAAGCTCCCGTTTGAAACTTATACGAAAGAGCACATTTTAAAACCGCTCGGCATGAACAGATCCGATTTTGTAATGAGTGACGAGATCCAAGCCAATCTGGCCAAGGGGTATGATCCTGAAGGCAACGAGATTCCTTTGTACGAGAATACCCCCTATATCGATCCCACCGGAGGATTATTCTCAACCGGGAGCGATATGGCCAAATTTATCATAGCGATGCTGAATGACGGCAAGCTCGGGGAGACCCGGATATTGCAGGAACAAACCGCCCGGACCATGAAATCCTTTCAATTCGGCGTTCATTCCGAGCTGCCTGTGATGGCTTATGGGTTCGAGTCCTTCTTTAACCACCTTCACAACGGAGAGGACGTCATCGGGAAAGGCGGGGATCTTGCCGGAGCTCACTCCTGGATGTGGATGCTGCCCGAGCACAAAGTAGGTGCGATGGTGATCGTAAACGGCGAGGCCATAGACCCTAGAGTCGAACTGTTCGCCGCCTTCATGCAGCAGTTTTATCCCGATCAACGCTCTGTCGCAACGCCTCAACTTCAACGGGCACAAGAACAACAAGCACCTTTGACCCGGTTTGAAGGCACTTACCGCAACCTGCGGAATCCGCAGGCGATCTCGCGTATTACGGCCAGTCAGGACGGTACTCTTACGGTAAAAGATCAGATGGGCACGCATAAGCTGCAGAAATTGGAGGCGTTGTTGTTTCAAGACGAGGAGGGCATGAAGGCGGGATTTAAAGAGGATAGCGGCGGAGAAATCAGCTACTTCTACTATAATGCCCCGGACAGCTTTTTTGAAAAATTGCCAAACCCTGAGCCCTACAGTGACGTACCTGAGCATCACCCGTACGCCTCTTCGATTTATCTGTTAAAGCAGCTTCGGAAGGTCAGCGATGGCGACCCGAGCACATTCGGGCCAGAGGAAACTTTAACCCGTGCCGAATTCGTGCAAATGCTGGTACAGATCGGCGGATTTCCAATGAGCAAGCAGCCTGTCCGATTCGCCGATTCGGCGGGTCATCGGCTGGCACCGGAAATTCAGACAGCCGTAGAACATTTAGGTGTCGAAGGATTACAGGATGGACGTTTTGAACCGGATCGAGCGATCACGAGGCAGGAAGCCGCTTCATTAGCATGGAAGTTTGCGCAGACGTATAGACCGGACCTGCCGCAAACCGCAAAACTAAGCGGCGAACACCCCTCACCTTGGGCCAGGGAGGCCGTTCAATTTGTAATCGCCGCAAAGCTGTTTGGCCCCGAAGTAGGCATGGGCGCTGACGGGACGGTCGATTATAAGCCAACGCGCCCCATGCTTCGCCAAGAAGCCGCCGCGTTGCTAGCTCCGCTTGCCGTTCCGTCGGGATCGTAGTTGCTCCAACCGCTCTTCGATTAAGCTGATCAGCCGCACTTTCTCTTCGTCAGATATCCATTCCGATAGCCTTGCGGCTGCTATCGGCAGTATCCACTCGCCAATGTCATTGAATCGCAGACCGGAATAGGTAAGATATTGTTCCAAATATACATCGCTGATCGTGGACCTTACCCGTTCAAGTGCACTTTAAACGCTGCAAATACTTCGGCCGTTCGACCCTCACTAATCTTTCTCAATGCCTCATCTCCTAATTTTAAAAGGCCGGTTCCCCGGCCTTCCTGACTGTAGCAAAAGGGTCAAGCGTCTAAAGACTGTTGTTTCTTTACCGCTACGTTGCTGTTTCTCCCCCTTCTTCTTTTACTGCCCGCATACAAAGCAAATAATAGAACAAACCAGAGGGGTGTCAGCAATAATGCCATCCGTGTTTCTTTAGCGACCAACATAATCAGGAGAATGATCGCAAACAATGCCAGGACAACATAATTCACGAACGGCGTAAACGGTGCTTTGAATTTGGAATTCGCGTGCAGTTGCGGCTGCTTTTTCTTATACCGTAAATGACAGACCAGTATGACACCCCAGACCCATATAAAACAAATGGCGCTAATGGTTGTCACGATGCCGAAAGCTTGCTCCGGAACGAGCTTGCTCAAGAGGGCTCCCGCCGAAATGACAAGCGTGGATATGAATAACGCGTTTCTCGGCACATGATTTTTGTTCAGTTTTGCCAAATGGGATGGAGCCTGGTCATTCTTCCCTAGATTGTACATGATACGGCTTGTTGAGAACATCCCGCTGTTGCAGGCGGAAGCGGCCGAAGTTAATACGACAAAGTTGATAATTCCAGCGGCCACCGGAATCCCGACTAAACTGAACGTTTTAACGAACGGACTTTCCGAAGGACTCAGTCCCGTCCAGGGATTAATGCACAAAAGGGCAACCAGCGCACCAACGTAGAAAAATAGAATTCTTAACGGAATTTTATTAATCGCCGAGGGAATATTTTTTTCAGGATTCGCGGTTTCCGCGGCCGATACCCCTACCAGCTCCACACCGACAAAGGCAAACACGACCATTTGGAACGAGAGTAGGAACCCGGTAATCCCGTGAGGAAAAATTCCTCCATGCTCCCATATGTTTTTTACCGTGACCATGCCCGCCTCGGTTTTAAATCCTATGATCAGCAAAACAACCCCGATGGCGATTAAAGCAAGGATCGTCACCACTTTAATTAAGGCAAACCAAAATTCCAATTCTCCGAAACTTTTCACGGTCAGCAGATTGAGCCCCAATAAAATAATTAGACAGATGACAGCCGGGATCCATTGCGGGATATTAAACCAGTACTGTACATATACCCCGACGGCGATCACATCGGCCATAGCGGTCATAATCCAGCAAAACCAATAGGTCCATCCGGTTACAAACGCGGCCCTTGGTCCGAGATAGTCCTCGGCAATGTCGGTAAAAGATTGATATCCCGCTTTCGACAACAGGAGCTCTCCGAGCGCTCTCATCACAAAAAACACAGCGATCCCCACGATGAAATAAGCCAAAATAATGGACGGCCCCGCCAGTTGAATCGCTTTGCCCGATCCGAGAAACAAACCGGTACCAATGGTGCCGCCAATGGCAATAAGTTGGACATGTCGATTCGCTAAATCTCTCTTCAATTCTTGTTGTGCCATACCTAACTCCCCCTTAATCAATTAAATCCATTCATGTGAAATGATGAACAACCATGAACGCCAATAAAAAAAGAGATTGGATCACTCCAATCTCATGGTCATAAGAATAATAAATAAAGTTTGTTATTCAAATTTAAGAAATAACAAATAGATTATTTAATACTCTCCTGTCCTTTTGCCTGAGATGGTGAACCCTTCGGCGCCGCGGAACCCCGCGGTCTCTCCAGAAGCCGCTCCTGCTATGGTACGATCCATAGCGATCATAGCTTGCTTGCTATTCAATTTTCACTTTAAATATTTTTCAATACTACTCCCGGCAGCCTGACTTTGTCAATAACATAAATTTCATGTTGGGATCCGCCCAGTAAAACAAAAAGCCAAGCACGGCTTGATGCCGGCCTAGCTTTTTTGTTAAATCACAATGGCTCGTTTTTCTTCCGTTAAGCCGAGCGCCTTCGCGGTTTCCGGATCGATTTGGCGGAAAAGGTCCGGGTTTTCCGACAGCGATAAGCCATAGGACGGGATCATTTCCTTAATCTTTGGCTCCCAAGCTTTCAAATGCTGCGGGAAGCATTTTTTGATGACCTCAAGCATGACGTGAACGGCCGTCGAAGCCCCCGGAGAAGCGCCCAGCAATGCGGCAACCGAGCCATCGGCGGCACTCACTACCTCCGTGCCGAATTGAAGCGTTCCTTTACCGCCCTCCACTGTATCTTTAATAACCTGTACGCGTTGGCCGGCGACGACCAGCTCCCAATCTTCACTCTTGGCGCTAGGGATGAACTCGCGCAATTCATTCATGCGCTGTTCTTTGGACAGCATCAGCTGCTGGATGAGGTATTTCGTCAGTGACATCTCTTTCGCGCCCGCCGCCAACATCGTCAAGAGATTATGCGGTTTTACGGATGTGATTAAATCGAACATGGATCCCGTTTTTAGAAACTTGGGAGAAAAGCCGGCAAACGGTCCAAAAAGCAGCGATTTCCGGTTGTCGATATATCTGGTATCCAGATGCGGAACCGACATGGGCGGAGCGCCCACCGAAGCTTTGCCGTACACTTTCGCATGATGCTGCTGGACGACCTCCGGGTTATTGCACACCAGGAATATTCCGCTGACCGGAAATCCCCCAATCCGTTTTCCTTCGGGAATGCCGGATTTTTGCAGCAGGTGCAGGCTTCCTCCACCAGCCCCGATAAAGACAAACTTTGCGGTATGGCGTTCGACGGCACCGCTGTCCAGATTTTTTACTTTTAATTCCCACAATCCGTCAGGGGTACGCTTCATATGGGTAACACTATGTTTGTAGCGGACTTCGGCATGGTGAGCCTTTAAGTGGTCGAACAACATCCGCGTCAAAGCGCCAAAGTTCACATCCGTACCGGAATCGATCTTGGTCGCCGCCACCGGTTCGGTAGAACTGCGGTTTTTCATCATGAGCGGAAGCCATTCCCTCAGTTTTCCGGGATCATCGGAGAATTCCATCCCGTGAAACAGGGGGTGGTTGGACAGGGCTTCAAAACGCCGCTTTAAAAACTTGACGTTCTGCTCCCCGCGAACATAACTCAAATGAGGCAGCGGCATGATAAAGTCGCCGGGATTATGGATCAGCTGGCTGTTTACCAAGTAAGCCCAAAACTGCTTGGAGATTTGAAATTGCTCATTCACTTTGATGGCTTTGCTGATATCTATGGATCCGTCAGGCCGCTCAACGGTATAGTTAAGTTCGCACAGGGCGGCATGCCCCGTTCCCGCATTATTCCATTCGTTCGAACTTTCCTCCCCCGCGCGGGAGAGTTTTTCAAAAACCGTGATTTTCCAGTCCGGCGCTAATTCTTTTAACAGGGTTCCCAACGTTGCGCTCATAATTCCGGCACCAATCAAGACAACATCTGTACTAGTTTGTCCGTAACTCATTCTACCCTTCCTCACCCTAGAATTTGCCGAAACGATGTAAGCGCTCTCGCCCCGGCATCGCCATAAACCCGTCTCAAGTTCACCCACATCATTCTCATATAAATATCATATGGTCCTAGTGTATCAATAGTGCCGCTAGATTTAAATATTTATTTCTAAGATATTTATAATTTATGCGAAAGACCGGCGGAATTTTACAAAAATAGAAAAAGCAACGCCTTTGACTGCGTCAAAGACGTTGCTTGCAGCTTAGTGTCGCTCGTCCAAGTTAAGCATGTCCGATTCGTAGGACTGAAACGCGTTTTCCAAACCCATAATGACGTCCTTAATCTTCATGTAACCCCTGGTATACGGGACTGAATCCCGAATTTCTTCCCACATATAGTGATAAGGCTTCATATCATTCGTTTCGCATACGATGAAATCCGTATATTCCTTTCCCGGAAGCGCCTCCGCATCAAAAAAGCGCACGCTCACCTGTTCCCTGTATTTTTGAAGAATCCCCTCCAAAGAAGCGGCGTGCTTCCGGCGTTCTTCTCGCGATAAGGCTAGCCAGGAAGGATAAAACTCTACCAAAACAATCATCATATAACGCATTCTGTATACCTCCGCTTTGACAATCTGATCTGAATGTCAGTGTACTCGTTCATCGTCCAGGATGCATTAACATAGGTTAATGCTCGTCGTTACGAAGCAATCTGCTGAGCGAAACAGGGGATATGCCTATATAGGATGCGATATGATATTGAGGAATCCGCTTCTCGAGACCGGGATATTTGAGTAAAAAGGCTTTGTAGCGCTCCAATGCGGAATAACACAATAATTCACGTTCCCGTTCCTCTTTTCTTATGTATAGCCGCTCTACGCTTGTTCGTACAAACCGTTCCCACATCGGGCTTGTATCCATGAGTTCCTTCAGCAGATCATACGAAATCTCAATGACCACCGAGTCCTCCATCGCTTCGATCGAGAAGGCGGACGCTTCTCCCTTTACCATACTGCCGTAGGAAGTCGCAAAATCTTGTTCCAGAGAGAAAGCAACATTATATTCTCTTCCATCGGGCAAGGGGTAAAACAAACGAAATAATCCCTCCGAGCAAAAATAAGCATGGCGCACCCGCTGACCAGCTTCAATGATTCGCGTTCCTTGCCCCACCTTTTTCACGACAGTTCGTTCTACGAACGTATTCCAATCCGCTTCTACAAACGAAAAGACGGAGACCCTGTTTAATAATGAGAGATAATGATGATTTTGGTTTTCAGGTTCCGGAAGCATACTCAAATATACTCCAATACAACTTTTACCAATGCGTTCCCCCGATCGAACCCTTTCTGCTTCTCCAGTTCCAGGTATACGTCGTCTTGATTCAACATCGGTAACCCGTCACCGTTACTCAGCCGATCCAACCGCCGCTGGAGGAATGTACCGATTTCGTACTTCCCGGATTCCTCTGCCCAATCCACCATCAAGACCATTTGTTCACGGATCAAGTCCGATAAAAGTTCGTTATCCTCGACCTGGGAGGAATCCCAATTTCTTTGCATCACACTCAGTTCCTGAGGAGAAAGGAACGTTTCAAGCATTGTTTTACGTTTCATACGATATCCCTCACCTTATTTATTTGGGTAAAGTCCTCCAGTTTATTGGGTCCAAACCAATCTTGGCTTATTTAACAAAAATTGTACCCTATTCCGGAGTGTCAATAGCAAAAGAACCCTTTTGCACCAGGCAAAAGGGCCCCCATTACTGTATAATCTCTTCCGTGGACTTATCCCCGGGCATTCCGGCTAAACTGATTCACGGCACTAAACAGAGCTTTTACGGATGAAGTCATAATATCCACGTCAATGCCGCAGCCCCAATATACGCTGCCGTCCGAAGCCGTAATCCCGATATAAGAAACCGCTTGTGATTTGGAGCCTGTTTCCAGAGCGTGCTCACTGTAGATCAAATCGGTATAGTTCATGCCAAGACCCGTTTGCAGCGCATTGCTGATCGCGTCGAGTCTTCCGTTTCCGGCGCCCTCCATTTCCTTGACTTCATTGCCGGTGCGGATCGTAACGACCGTTTGAAAGCCTTCATCGTCTGTAGAGCGGTATTTGATAAACTCAACAGGGGTGCTGATGTTCACGTATTCCTTCAAGAAAATATCGTAGATCTCCTCGGGCATCAGTTCCTTTTGCTGCTGATCCGATACGTTTTTAACGAAGTATCCGAAGTTTTCGCGCATTTTCGCCGGGAGATCGAGTCCGTACTTCAACTGCAGCACGTACCCGATTCCGCCTTTGCCGGACTGGCTGTTGATGCGGATAATATCGCCTTCATACTCCCTGCCGATATCCTTGGGATCAATGAGCAGGTAAGGGACCGACCAATGCTGCCGTTCCTCTTCCTCACGCCATTTCATGCCTTTGGCAATGGCATCCTGATGCGAACCGGAGAAAGCGGTGAATACCAGCTCGCCTCCGTACGGATGTCTTTCGCTGACTCTCATTTTGGTCAGCCGTTCATAAACGGAGGCAATCGCCGGGAGGTTCTCAAAATTCAGCTTCGGGTCCACCCCGTGGGAGTACATGTTCAGAGCCAGCGTCACAATGTCGACGTTGCCTGTTCTCTCCCCATTCCCGAACAAAGTGCCTTCGACGCGCTGGGCTCCGGCCAGCATCCCCAGCTCCGCATCGGCTACGCCCGTTCCCCTGTCGTTATGCGGATGGAGCGACAAGATCACATGCTTCCGAAAATTCAGGCGCTCGCTCATATACTCGATCTGACTGGCGTAGACGTGAGGCATCGACATGGATACCGTTGCGGGCAGATTGATGATGACCGGATTCTCCGCCGTCGGCTGCCATACGTCGAGCACGCTGTTGCAGATGTCCAGCGCGAAATCGATTTCCGTCCCCGTAAAGCTCTCGGGGGAATACTGGAACTGGAAGTTCCCTTCCGTTTCCTCCGCACACTGCTTCAACAGCTTCGCGCCGTTTATGGCGATGTCGATAATTTCCTGTTTGGATTTGCGGAATACCTGTTCCCGCTGTGCCACTGAGGTCGAGTTGTACAGATGGACGACGGCTTTTTTCGCGCCTTTCAGCGATTCGAACGTTTTGCGGATAATATGCTCTCTCGATTGTGTGAGCACCTGAATCGTGACATCGTCCGGGATCAATTCCTGCTCGATCAAGGTGCGCAAAAAGGTGAACTCCGTTTCCGAGGCCGCGGGAAATCCGACTTCGATTTCCTTGAATCCGATATCTACGAGCATTTTGAAGTATTCCAGCTTTTCCTCCAAATTCATCGGAACGATCAACGCCTGATTCCCGTCGCGAAGGTCGACACTGCACCAGATCGGAGCTTCTGTAATATACTCCTTCCGGGTCCAATTCAAGCTTGTCTCCGGCGGCATAAAATATCCTCTGGCGTACTTTTCAACATTTTTCATGGATATCTTTCCTTTCGTCGATTTTTTGGGTTCATCTGGCGAAGACCGGATGCACAAAAAAAGCCTTTCATCTCCACTAACAACAGAGACGAAAGACTTTGACATCTTACGCGGTACCACTCCGAATTCATGCCGTCGCCCGGCATGCACTCAACGGACACGGGTTTGCAAAGAACGGACAAACCTGGCATCCTCCTGATGATAACGGTCAGGCTCCGGCTCCACCTACTGTAAGAGGTTGTTCAAAAAGTCGTCTTTTGATCACGAAGTGAATCGAGAAGTGACTCGGCATCGAATCTTGAATTCAGCCGGGCCTTCCGGTGCTGAAAAGCCAACTTTTTGAACTCGCACTTTAATGTTTCAGCGAGCAACTCCAAGGCGAGTTCCGATTTTCTTCACGGCTGTTTCACACCGTCCAACAGCTCTCTGTGCGTTTGGAAAACCGTACTATTCCTTTTCAACGTATTTTAATTATTAGAAATAATGCTATATCACCGATATGATGGTGTCAAGTGTAATTTGATCTTTCACCGACAATTGGATGCATGCTGGATGTAAACCTTTTAAAACATGCCATTTTCGTTAGGGGAATTTTCCGGTATCGGCTGGCCTACATCCCATAACTCAACAACCTGGCCATCATGAAAGCGGAAGAAATGCACCACGGCTGCCCCAAGGTCCTCAGGTTTCTGTTTTATATGAGAAAAAACCGCAACGATCTCCCCCTCTTCAATGGCATGCTTGACCTCAAGCATTTTGTTGGGACTCTGGAGGGCATTGTCTTTCATTGCGAGCTTTAGAGAATCCGCATCACCGCGGAAATAGGGATTATGGTGACAGAAGCTCGCACTAATATATCTCCGGTATGCTTCATCTATTTTCCCCGATGCTACGAGCTTCAGAAAGGACACCGCTTTGTCTTTCATGGAGAGGCTTTCTAAAGTATTTTGATCCATAAAAATCAGCCTTTCATTTATTATTTAGCGACGCCCCATTTCCCTAACCTCCGTCGCATGAGCAGCCTTGCAAGAAAGACGAAAATTACGCTAACGGTTGCCACAGCCGTTATTTGCCCTGAAAACGCCGACTTCCCATTCTAACGGTCGCCACGACGCTTATTTTCGCATAAACAGGCTGTTAGGGCGAGAATCCAGGAAAATAACGGTGCTCACGACCGTTAGATTTTCGAAAGGGCTACTTTTCGTTAAATAGCGGCTGCTACAGCCGTTAGACTTCCCTCAGGTGTTAGTACCAGCCGGAAAGCCTGGACTTTTGCAGGAATTCATTCTCGATTACATCAATGCAGGTAAAGTCTGCTCAGATCGTGTGCGGGTTAGTGCAATTTTACTTAGGATAACCACGTGATCGGCGAAATATTGGATATCAAATCAACTTGTAAAGGCACCCGTTAGGGTGCCGGATAGTTGATTTCATCAGGAATTAGGTTGAATTTCCCCCCCTCTTTTCTGTTCGGGTTTACGGGATGGTTTAAAGGCAGAGGCAAGCAAGACCAAAAGGCCCCCCATCCCGATCCAGATTAAGACAAGCGTCGGATGATTCATGCGTAGGCCCTGCCCAAAGAAGAACAACTCGCGCAGTCCTTCAACCATGAAGCGCATCGGCAGCCATGATAATATCCAATCACGGTAAAACGAAGACAATAACTCGGGAGCAAGGCCAAGCAGCGGCGCACCGACAAATAAGAACAATACAAAAATAAACATACCTTTAAATCCAATCCAAGAGAAAACAGCAGAGATCATGAGAAAGAAAGCCAAATAAGCGATGGCCATGAACAAAGCCGCATCCAGGAAATGAGGAATGTGCAAGCCCCAGAGCTTCGCAAACCAGGTGAGGCTAAATCCACTTGCCAAAGCCATAACCGCTCCCCAAAGGACTTGGACTATATTCGCCCGAAGCCGTTCATTACGATTTGCGTAATTAGATTTGTTTTTAACCAGCAAGAAAATCACGCTTCCGATCAGACTGGCCATCCACAAGGGTTGGAACATCGAAATCGGTGAATTCCCGTTTGCACTATGCGTACCGGTTGCATTTACATGGACGACTTCGCTAACGATTGGCGAAACTAATGCGGCTGCTTGTTTCGTCGAGATCGCAGCGCCTTGCCGGTCGAAAGCCGTTAATAGATCACTACGCTTCCTCTCGTTCATGCCATTCACCGCTTGACTTAGCATTTGTTCAGCCATAGCGGATGCCGATGCATTCATGCCCTGATTGACATAAATCCGTACCCGGGGCGAAGACGGGTCCGGCGTCATCAGCGATGCCTGCTTCTCGCTAAAATCACTCGGAATCACCAATGCGGCATAATATTCTTGGTTATTGAGTCCTGCTTTCACTTTCTCTTCATGATCAACTTCGATCCATTTCATCTCCGGCTCTCCATCCGAATTTGCAGAGGTCGCTGACAGAATATTAGACACCATCGTCTCGCCTATATTTGCTTCCGGGACCTCCAAGCCTTCATCCTCATTCACAATGGCTATCGGCAAGTTACGGGGAGTAGGATTGATGCTGGGAATCATGGCAAGGCTAAAAATGAAAATGACCGCCATAACAATAAGGGGTAATGCAACAATTAATTTGTTTTTTAATAAGCTCATAGGTTTCCTCTGTTTTTCTTGCGATTCAGCGGCATCAACTTCAGAATCTGCTGTTTGAGTTCTTTCGCTTTTCCGCCGGCAGGATGGCCTCGATCACGTCCCAATGCTCGGTGATCTTCCCCTCCTCCATGCGGAACAAATCGTAGTAAGCGGTAGGCTGACCGTCGAAGAGACCCTCACTCATCGTAAGCACAAAATCGCCTTGTCCAATGACCTGATGGACATGAGTATATTGAAATTCAATATTTTTCTCCTCCAGCGCCTGCAAAGCGGCATGAAGACCGGAAAGGCCGTCCGCAATATGCGGACTATGCTGAATGTAGTTATCGCCATCAAAGTAAGAGGCAAGCAGGTCGGGGTTCTTCCCAAGCAAGATGTTTTCAACATAACTGTTAACAAATACTTTGTTGGCATCCGTCTTGTCGATATCCTTCACCGCGACCGGCCCGTCAATCATCGTATGATGGCTTGGCGTCTTTTCCGCCATCTCTTGCAAATTGTCCCAATGCTCGACGATGAGTCCATTCTCAAAGCGGAAGATGTCAAAGGCGATTTTAGGGCCGTGAAAATCATATACAGAATGAAGAGCCACATAATCCCCATCGACCAAAGCGCGCTTAACGCTTACCTTTGTACCGATTTCCTTCAAATGATCAAGCGCGCCAAGCATGGCCCCACGACCATCGGGCAGGGCCTGGTTGTGCTGAATATATTGATCTGGATGAACGTAAGCCGTAATCGCTTCGGGATTGCCGCTCTCAAAACTCTCCAGCACGGCGATGGCCTTACGGACAAGCTCATTTTGATGGTTGAAAGTCATTAGAATATCCTCCTTGAGTCTATAGTCATTAGACAAATAATGAACATCACGTTGTTTATTTATCTGTTGCTCATTATAATGAAGGCTAATACAAGGCTCAATATGTAATAATTTTAATTTTGAAGGATAACAGACAATTCATAGAACCTTTGTCGCTTAACGGATAAAATTTTATGTAGGGGGGAACGAAAACAGTGAACAAGAAGACCGATCTAAGAATACTGCGCACCATTCAATCGATTCGAAAGGCGTTTTATGAGCTTATTCAGGAAAAAGGATATGAGGCGATAACGATCCAGGATATTGCCGACCGGGCAATGATCAATCGAAACACATTTTATCTCCACTACCAAAACAAACCTGATTTATTAGATACATGTATGAATGAATTGTTGAGCGAATTAAAGGATGTAGTCGTTCAATGCCCCATCAGCGCGAGTTCTTCCAGTACTTCTAAACTCGGAACAGTCATGCAAGCCATATTGGAACATATTTCGCGCAACACTTCTTTTTACTATGCCATGTTAATTGATGAGAATAGAATCTATCAGTTTCGAGCGAAAATGGAGCATATTGTTAGAGATAAGCTAAATGAGGGGTGGAATCCCGCGCAGGACAATTCCCCTTTAGCAATATCCAAGGAGTTGCTGCTCGAATTCCTCGTATCGTCATTCATGGGGATTGTCATTTGGTGGCTCAACAACGATCAGCCTCTTCCTGCGAACGAAGTTTCATCCCAGTTCAGCAGAATCGTTGCCTACGGGCATTTGAAAGCTGCCGGCATCGCCGTCAAGGAATAAAATGAGCGGACACATTGCCCCGGTGATACGTCACCGGACTCGCTGACAACCGCTGTCAGCATAGTTCAATCGGGATCGTCTTCGTAATGCTTGGCGATTTCTTGTGCCATTTCCCGGAGCCGACGCTTCAACTCCAGCGGCTCCCGAATGCGAATGGCCGTGCCGAACGTCATCAGATACATCGGAAGATACTTGTTCATCGTCGGGACGTCGAGCAGAAATCTAGCCTCCCGATCGGTCCGTTCCGTCAAATAGTGGCGCAGATGCCAATGGCCGCAAACCGCGTTCAGCTTGTCCGGCTCTCCCTCGATGCGGATGACCGCCAGCGGTCCGTCCGCCTCCCGCCCCCGCTCGGACTGGTCGCGGAAATAGGCGGACGCCGAGAAGCGTTCCGGCTTTTCGAACCGCGCTTCGGTCGGCTCCAGCCGCGCGATGCGGTCCACGCGGAACGTCCGCACCGCCTGCGCCCGATGGCAGAACGCGACAGCGTACCATTCGTTCCGGTCGTAAGCCAACCCGAACGGATCGACCTCGCGTTCGTCGGCCCGCTCCGCATTCGCTTTGCGATAGGCGATGCGGACCGTTCGTCCGTCCTTCGCCGCCTGCTCCAGATCCCGGAGCAACGGAACGACGGAAGGCGGACGCGCCGGAGAAATCACATCCAGTCCGCTCGTGTGACGGGACAGATCGTGGCGCTGCTCTTCGTGCAGCCCGTTCTCCACCTTTTTCAACGCGCTTTCCAGTTCCTCGGTGTACGGATAGCCGGCGCCCTGCGCAAATTTAAACGCGTCCACCAGCGCCTTGAGCTCTACGGTGTTGAAGAACAATGGCGTCTCCCTGAAGCTTTCCAGAATGCGAATGCCGCCGTCATGGCCCGATTCCCCGACGACCGGCACGCCGCTGGCGCATAATGCGTCGATATACCGGTACACGGTACGAACGCTGATCTCCAAACTGTCCGCGATCTGCGCGGCGGTGAGCTTCCTTCCGGATCGCAGCATCCAAAGCATGGACAACATGTTATCCCATTTTGCCATCGGGGGCCTCCTCTTTTTCTCGCGACACCAAAACTATTGGAGCCTTTTATTCGCTATGGATAGAATTCATTAACTCGAAGAAGTATTTTGGCTCATGCGTCCGATATAGGTTGAACCATGAATGTAAGGTTTCCGGTGCAAATACATCCAGCAGCTTCAACACATGCATCGTAAACTCCAATGGCGCTACTCCTGACGCGGTTACTAAATTCCCACCGGTTACGGCCGGTTCAATTTCGTAATGCCGTTCTCCATTGTAATTAGGACATAGCATTTTCATATATTCCAGATCGTTGCTTGTATGCCTTCTTGAGTCCAGCACTCCCATCTTAGCAAGACCCAAGGTTGCGCCGCAAATCGCCGCCACAACAGTGCCTTTATCTAAATATTCGGACACTTTCTTCAATATAGGTTCGTGAATGGCTTCCATCCAAGTATTCCCGCCCGGAAGAACTATAACATCCGTACCTTCCAAAATACACTCATCAACAGAAATCCTAGGCAGTATTTTTAATCCTCCCATTGTAGTCACCGGTTTTTTATCAACACCTACCGTAATCACCTCTAAGGGCGCCAGTTCTTTTTTAAAATACCTTCCCGAGTTTAGTTCCGCTGTTAAATAACCCGTCTCCCAATCCGCCATCGTATCAAATACATAAAGATACACTTGTTTTGTATGCAAAATATACACTCCTTTAGTAATGCATCCATCATTGACCCCATTATAAAAAAACTTTACTGACAACTTCCGTCAGTAAAGTTTTCAAGCTTGATAGAAATTAAAGAGTCTATGTTTGCAATATCAACGCAACCGCCGTATTACTCGGTCTGTCCGTGTTCAGGAATGGCGTCGGTTCGAATCACAAAAGCCACCTCCCGTGTCCCATTGTTCCATTTGCACAGCAGGCGAAAACCTCTCAAGACAGCGCCGTGTTCATAATCTTTACTGTTTGAGCTCGCATAGGCCTGCATGTTCTCCTTCAGTATAAAAGAAGCCGTTCCCTTATCGAACTCCACTTCAGGTTTAAGGGGCTCGGTTTTTTCATATTTCATCCTGCCTTCTTCCGTCAAAACATAATCAATCAGCTCATACGAGTCCGGTTCGACGGTTTGGTCAAGAAATTTCACCTGAATGGTCTCCCCTAACTTCACATAAGGAAGATTTGCAGCCTTGTTTTCCAAAATGGATTGAAAAGAATCTAAGTTTCCGTAATCCGGTTTCTCCACAGTCTTTGAAATAATAACTGGACTAATATCCTGGTTATTAGCCTTTACCTCTATAGTACCTGAATCCGCAACAGCCTTGGCTGAATTGTTGTCATTATCACAAGCAGTGATTGCGATCAGAAGCGTGAGACCTAGAGCCAGCAGCATAGTTTTTTTCAATATTTCACTCCCTTAAGCAAAGTTTGGACTAAAATAATGAAAAAACGGCCCTATCAATTTCAAAGGATAGGACCTGTTTTTTTATATTTTACCAAATCATTGTAATTAATTCTAATTCTTCTTCCACATGGTTAAATGATTCGATGCGTACGGGGAATAGTCAGCCTGATGCTTCATAAGGGGCGCCATTCCCCATTTCGAAATGACTTTCAAGTATTTGGGGCTCGCTAATGGCCCGCCGGCTTGATACACAATTCCGGAGTGTTCGCCATTATCATAGTATACACGTGTTCCAATCCCCGCATTAATCAGGTTAGTAAAACTGGAATAGCTTCCATCCGTCATATAGGCACTTGGGTTATTCATCCAATAAGTGTTGCTTGTAGAATCCGAATACCAAGCATAAGAATGGCAGTTGTAATTGCTTGTTGAAGACGAAACGAATGTTGCGTTCGGATATGCCTGTTTATATGAATTGTTGAGTTGAGCTTTTTGGGTAAGAGTTAGTTCCTCTCCTCGAATGATTACCGGTACACTTGTCCCCCTCGGTGTTTTTACAGTACTACTCGACGCAGTAAGCACCAAGCTTTGGGCCAATTTCTTATTAGATACCGATTCCCAAATGGATGTCTGTGATAAGAGGACGCTCAATGTCAGCTCTCCCAGAGATGGCTCACTACTAAACGTCTTGTTAGTCTGCAACTTGGCCAGCAGTTGATCACCGGCATCATCGCGGGTCAGCAGCTCTCTAAACGCATCCGAGTCTTTGGCCAGCGCCTTGAGACCATCGGCGTATGAATCGTAGGCATATATATTAATAACTAAAGGATAGTCAAGTACTGCATTGACAACCTCCTCCGTGGTCATTTTTTTCAGTACATCATTCGGAATACGAGTCACATCCAGCATTTCCCGTTTGCTTGATAAGTTGGCCCACTCCGGGTCGTCAGGCGTAATCTGATATTCAAAGTTTACACCGGAATTTTCCTGACTTAGATCGTCACCGGCAACCTCACTGGCAAAAACATTTACACTAAACGAACATAGTAATATTGTTGCCATCAATAGACTGAATAACTTTTTCAAATTTACCGTCTCCCTTGTTTTGTTTTTGCACTTTACGCCTTCTTTACCTTGGACCATGGGACTCCGTAATCTAATAGACATTCTCACCTCCCTGGTTAAATTGGAATTAAAAGTAAATTACAACGTTATTGTATACCCTTTCATATCCAATTAATAGATTATATTGGAAATCGACACATAATGTTAAAACAATTTTTCCCAGTTGGGGTGAAACAATAGAAGGCCACCGAAGTAATCGGCGGCCTAATTGTCGGTGATTCTACTATCACGTCTATTTTTCTTCTTTAATAACCAATAAAACGCCATAAGGATCAAGGTGGAGCCAACCCAAAACGTTGCACCAATGTTCTCTCCTAGAATAAGCCATCCAAGCCATGTTCCAACCACGGGCTGAAAAAAGAAAAATAGCCCTCCGCTTGAGGCGTTAAGCAATTGCAAACCACGATTCCAAAGTAAAAATCCACCTGCCGTTGAAACAATGCCCAAGTACAAGAACCCTACTCTCGTTATTTACGCTTTCGGGCGACCACCGCTAACCGGCCGTTGTCGGTCGAGTACTCGCAGGTAGACAGTACAATAAGCTTGTCGCCATACCGGGCCGTTACGCCCGTGTCGTAAAGAGCGAGTTTTTTGATGTTCTGAACATAATCATCAAACTCAGCGGGCGTACGTACCTTATCAATCTGGTAGTACTTAAAAACGTCGTCCGATTTGCGATAAACTTTTGACAGGATCACGGCAATTATCTCATACTCTTCCTTTTCGTATAGCGTGCTGAACTGGAACGTGGCGTGCTCCTTGTAAAAGCTTTCTTTCTTATACTTCGACAAGTCTTTGAACATCCAGCCGCTTTTCATGTGGTGTCCGTGAATCAGCAAAATGTCCGAGCCGTCGATCCGGCTGTGCGCGTCCAAAAAGGGGAGCCCGCTTTGGGTTTCCTTTTGATCAAAATCGCGATTGAGATAGTATTCCGGATCCTGTGGATTCTGCATAATCGGGTAATTAATGCGGGTATTGTCAACCTTTAACCATCCGACAATGTCCGGGTTTCTTTCGTAAAGCTCTCGAAACTCGGGAAGCATGACCGCCTCACGCGCCTTCGCGGCTAAAGGAAATACCTTTCCTTGGTCCGTGTCCAACCCTTCCGCCCATGTTTCGGTCAGCTTTTTGATTTTCTGTTGTTCGGCATAATCCCCCACGAGCATTCTCGCAAGATTGGCCAGGGAAAATACCAACAGAAGGACGGAAACGGCGATAAGAATTTTTTTGATTTTGCTCATGTTCTTACCGCCTTTCCGATTACAGAATGTGCTTTTTCTTCTTTATGTCGAGCAGACAAATTCCGATGGTAATCAGGGACAACAACGCCAAAATCATATAGGAGATTGGCGACGGTCTGTGATCCCCCGTTTCCGGAACATCGTCCAGCTCGTTGTCGGCGTTGCCAGGTCCGTCACCGACGTTGTCGGCTTCGTTGCCGGCGTTGCCGATGCCGTTGTCGACGTTGTTGCTGGCTCCGTTATCCACGTTGCCAGCTCCGTTGTCGACGTTGCCGGTTCCGTTATCCACGTTGCCAGCTCCGTTGTCGACATTCCCGGCTCCGTTATCCACATTGCCGGTTCCATTGTCAACGTTGCCGATTACGCTGTCGACGCTACCGTTTATGCTCTCGATGCTGCCAGGTTCCGGCTTGACAGGATTAGGAACGGGGGTCACCGGAACCGGATAAGAATTTCCGGATCCTGAACCGCCGCCTGTTCCTCCGCCGCCGCTATTGCCGCCGGTACTTACCGGGCTCAATTCTACATTGTAGCGTACGATGTCGCTTCCAACCTTGATCAGGTCGCTTGTATGCGTCACATATCCGGTTTTTGTGACCACCAGATAGTAATCCGTATTCGGGAACACCATGTACGCATATGCGCCGGTTGCGTCGCTGTACTGACTTGGACTGGCGTTATCGTTCGGTGCAAAGCCCGGAATGCCCGGCAGCGTCACTTTCGTGCCTGGCACAATGCCTTTGGCTTTGTTCTCCGGCGTGTCGGCATAGTACAAGGTGACTTCGGCACCTTCAATCACTGCGCCGGTCGTTTTGTCCGTAATGATGCCGTACGGATCAACGAGCTCCTGAGAAATATTCAATTCTCCGCTGGCCTTCACGCTCAGAATCGCATCCCGAACAATCGTCAGTTCTTGGCCCGGCTCAAATTCGTAACGCACTTCCATTTTATAGTTCTCCGCGGTTAAACCGTCCGCCGAGAATGCGCCGTTCGGCTGCAAATGAAAAGCTTTAGGAGCGCCATCTTGGTCCTTAACATATTGATCGTTCGCATCGCGCAAATAGATGCGCATCTTGCCGGCGAGCTCGCTGGTCACCAGTGAAGACTGCCCTTCAGGCTGCTTCAGGAGTACGACACCTACGGCCGTAATGTCCGCAGGAACCAGCTCTCCGCCTTTCACATCACCCTCGACTTGCGCTTTTTGCGTGAAAGTGATCGGCTGTTCGACGCCGCCCACTTCGATCAGTTTGGTGTAACTGATCGTATAGTCGCCGCCATACAGCACAGGATGGAAGTACGCACCATCGGCGTCGGTTATGATCTCATGCTCTTTGCCATTCGTTTTGTCGGTAATGACAATGGTCGCATTCGGAATCACTTCGCCCGTTTCGTTATCGCGCAGCACCCCGATGATCGCTGCCGGTACGGTAGTTACCTTGGCGATGTTGCTCGTCAATTTCCCTTCCGTCAGGCTGTCCACCTTAGCCACGATAAAGTGATCCTCAGGCGTTGTAGTTTCCAGCTCCGGCGGTGTATAAGAGATAACCGCTTTCCCTTGCTCATCGGTCGTAGCCTTCACTTCCGATTGATCCGGCAGCAGGAAGATGACTTCCTGGTTCGCCACCGGCTTGCCTTCATGATCGGTCAACGTTGCCGCCAACTGCGAAGCTGTCTTACCGTTGCCGGGAACGACAGCAGGATCCGCCGTCAGTGTCAGCTCACCGGGGACATATCTCGCATTGACGAATCGGGCTTCGGTAATCTCTTTGTGAATAATCGTGCCGGTGTGCTTCCGATTCGCCGGGTCGGCGGTATAATCCTCGCCCGCATAATCGGTCTGCGTGACGATATAGCGGTCACCGCTCGGAATGCCCTCAATGGCGACGGTTTCCCCATGCTTGAGGGTGATCTTATCGCCAGACTTGATCGTTCCCATCGTACCGTCCGATTTGGTGTAGGCGTACGCCTTACCCACAGCGGCGTCCGGGAATTGGACCGTAAACTCGAAATCTTTATTTTTGTCCGCCCCGTTGCCGACTACCGTCTCACCGATCAGCAGACCGCCGTACACCATCCGCGTGTTGACGATCCCCTCTTGATGGTCGCCCCCATCGGTAATGGTGCCGGTCGTTTTCCGGTCCGGCCAGGTTGTCGTGTATCCTTCGGCCGTATAATCGGCCTCGGTGACGGTGTAGATTGTACCCTTGGGAATTCCATCAATGACGGCGGTTTCCCCATGCTTCAGGGTGATCTTCCCGCCGGACTGGACGGTTCCCGTCGCACCGTCCGATGTCGTATAAGTAAACGCTTTGCCCGCTCCCGGGCCCTCGAACATGACGGTGAAATCGAACGCCTTGTTCTTGTCGGCACCGTTACCGGCTACCGTCTTCCCGATCGTCAACTTGCCGGGGAGGTACTTGGCGTTAACATACTTCGCTTCGGCCGTTTGTTCCTTCACGATGCTGCCGGTGCGCGTCAGATTCTCCGGATCGGTAGTGTAGCCATCGTTTGCGTAATCCTTCTGAACGATAGTGTAGGTGATGCCGTCCGGGATATCCTTGATGGTAATCGACTGGCCGCCTTTCAACTTAACGGTTCCGCCATCGGCTATGGTGCCGCTTGCGGAGCCATTATAGGCATAAGACTTATGGTTGCTGAAAGAGATCGTATACTCAAATTCCTTGTTCGGATCAGCCCCTAGTCCTTCGATCGCCATTTCCAGCTTCAAATCGCCAGTCTCCCACACCGGGGTTGGCACAACGAGCGGTTTGGCGCTGGTCACCTCCACCCCGTCCACCCAGATGGGATTCCATGGAGTAGACGCCACACGTACCTGATAAACCGTTGTGGTCGGCAGATAGGTGGTAGGGTCGATATAAGTTTGCTTGAGCACATAAAGCCCCGCTTTGGCAAACAGGCTAAGCTTGCCGTCCGGACCGGTGGTTCCGCCGGTAACCTCTGTTACGCCGTCGGGCTCATACAGTTTGAATACTACGCCGCCCAGCGGCTTGCCTTTGGGGTCAACCTTGAGCAGATCCAGTTTACCCTGAGTTTCCGCGCTGCCGCCTACGTCACTGTTGTCGACGGCGTGTTCGCTTTTGGCGCTGATACCGTCCAAGGTGTCATCGCCCATCAGTTTGATCTCGTTGCCCACCTTACCACCGGTGGGTACATTAGTAACCTCGGTCTGATACGTGATTTGATAGAGCTGGTTCGGATTCGCCATGCGGAAAATCAGCCGCGTCGCTCCACCTTCCGTAACGGTTTCCACCTTGACTTCACTGTTCGGATCGTACAGGTTCAGCGCATCGCCGTCCCTTTCAAGGCCTCCGCTTGGAGTCAGCTTGGCTTTGTATACCGCCATATCGGGACGTCGCAACGAAAGGTTCCCGTTCTCATCCTTACGCAGTGCCAGCCCTTCCCCAAGGGTATCTTGCAGATAAACGCCGTCCTTGACCTCGAAAGGAGGTGTGTAGTTCACCGTCCACTCCAGTACACCAGGGTTCGGCTTTGTCACCGATTTGCCCAGCGTCTGCATCGGAACGATGACCTTGCGGCTGGCTTTGACCGCGGTAGGCTCATCCCCCCATGTGATTTTCATCTCGGCGGTGTTCGTCGCTTCAATCTTTGCGTTGCCTGATTCAAAGTATTGACGCAGGGCCGCCTCGCTCGGTCTTGCCTTGACCAGAACGACGTAAGGGCTTTCCAGCTTGGTAAAGGAAAAGGTACCTACGTTTCCTGCAGCGGAAAAGCTCACAAGACCACTTGGGTCGGAAATCGGCGTCGTTGCGCTAACCGTCGCTCCATAGTCTGCCCGGGCTCCCTTGTAAATCGCAAAATCCTGTCCCTCCGAATAGGGCACAAACTCCCAGCCCTCGGGTAGGGTATCTACAAGTTTGATGTCGCTGGCAACGTGATTTCCGCCATCCTTTGCCATCTCTTCGGTCCTCATGCCGTTCATATTGACCGAAAACCGGAAGGTCACCGTCTTGCTCACCCGATCAAAGGCTGCCAGTGTATAAGTTTGGTTAGCGTCATCCCGGATGTAGCTTCTGACATCGTTAGGAATAGCGCCTGTTCCATCCGGTTTGGACGCAAAGAGCATCTCTTTGGCCAGCATGCCGCTATTGAATCGTTGAGAAATCCGGTTTGAATCAATTGTCCGAGTTGTGCCTTCAAACAGGACCGCCCGGTTAAACTGATCCGTGGACTTATTGCCCGCGAAATGCTCCCACTGTGTCATCAGGGAATTATATGTGAAGGAAGCGGGCTTATCGGTGTTGTATCCGGTGACTTGAAGCAAGTCGGCGACAGGCTTCCCATCCTGTGAAAGCGTGTATACTTGATGCGTTAATCCGTCACTCGACTGAAAGGAACCGGACTGGAACCGCTGGTAGTAATTCTCCCTGCTGTTCCCCTTCAACTGATTCAGAATTGCAGAGTCAAGCACCGGACTGGCGGTAAGCTTGGTGAAGTCGATGGAGCTTGCATCCCCATACACCAGCAGATCGTACACCGCACCGTCCGGAAGAGCCTCCTGAGGTGTTAGGGTGATCTTCCACGGCAATGTGCCCAAAGCAAGGGTTTCCCCAGTACCTATGCTCTTTGTCAGGGTATGGGCACCGATGGTGACAACGGCCGTGTCCCACACGCTAGCTTGGTCATTGTCCTGCACGGTATTGACATCCAGCTTCCACTGGGCGGTGGCCTTGTTATTGAAGCTGGTCTGACTGCCCGTAACTTCGGACACAATGACCAGACGGATCGGGCCATTTACCTCACCGAACGAATACACATTGTTTGCATCGGGGGTAATCGGCGTTGTTGTGTCCGACCACTTCTGACCGTCCCATGTTTGCCAAGCGGCCGATAATCGGGTAAGTCCGGCCGGCAAGGGATCGGTGATCGTAAAGTCCTTCAGCCCTTTTTTGCTGTAGTTCTTGTTAACATCAATCGTCCATGTAATGGTATGCGGGTCTGAAGAACTCGTCCGCTTATTCAATGTGCCGCTCTTCTGAATCCAGTCGGGTCTGAAAGTCACGCGCCAAGAATTCGAGGAAAGCAGCTTGCTGTCCGACGCGTCTCTCAATTCCGTGATATTTGTGACAGTCTGATACCCACTAGCCGTATTATACTCAGTATAATATTTCGCCTTGGGAATCCACGTCCTGAAAGTGACGGTCGCCTTGTCGCCGAATCCCTCCGGGAAGGCATAGACCAACGAGTTCCCGCTGCCGCTTTCCGGTGCCACTGTGTTGCCGTTAACCTTCAGGGAGCCCTCCACCAAGGTGCCCACCTGAGCCGGATCGAGCGCGTTGTAGAACTTCAGTCCGTCCAGCGGCTGCGGAATGGCGGGATCAAACTCATCCGCAGCGGTAATGTCCACCTGCCACTCGATGGTTCCATCCACGAAGTCTGTCGGATAAATCCAATTGTTTTCAGTAGCGTTGCTGTTGGATTTCAGTTTGATGCTGTACGCAGGCGTAACTTGAGGGTTTTCAAGCAGGTAGTTCCCGCCGAAGATGTTAATCGGCTTTCGCTCGCCGTATTGTATACCCGACAAGTCTGCCTTAGCGGTGGACTCAAAGCCGAAGGAGACGTTCTTACCCTGGCCGTTGAAGAAGCGTTCTTCGCCATCAAACACCACCCTGATCCCCGCTTCGGAGAAATAGGCGGTTCCGATGGTGTAACCCGTTTTTTCCTTCAGCGTCATTGTGGCATCCGGCAGGATGACTTCCGGGAAATAGGTCGCTTTGTCCAACATTACATAGTCGCCATGCAAAATGACCGTGCTGCCATCCACCGTGTTCGGATCGTCGGCATCCCCTTTCACCGGGATCTTGATATCGCTCGATCTTAAGGTGAAGGGCTTTCTGCCATGAATGACGTCATCCGTATGTAAGACATTTTCGTTCTGCACGACTTCCAACGGAAAAGGCGAATTGGCCCCCATGAGTACCGCCGTTTTGTCCGTCGGGGCTGCCGTCATCACCATGAAATCGTTCGGCACATCGTACACCGCCTCAGATGCCGAAGGCGCTTCGTCCGCGCTCGGCGAATCGGCTTCGCCAACGGTCTCCGCCCCAGACTCGCTTGGCACACTTTCCGCATAAGCAGTGACAGAGAACGCCACCGTTTGCAAGACAAGCATCATCGCCAGGCAGAAAGAGAGTATTGCTTTACCTATGCTGCGTTCATGTTTCAAGACTGTAATCTCCCCCGTTCCAAAATTGCCTAAACGCGAAAAGACCTATGCGTTTGCTTGATCTCAACGACCCTTTACATCACCCAAATATTTCAAATTTTAAATAAACAGGTGAAGGTCATGGGCGTTCAGGCGGTTGATCATCTTAGTAACTTTCTCCCCCCTTCTTCGACATTTTCACCATTTAAATACTGCAAATGGCAGAGTACGCCCAGTTTAAACAGCGTACTTCGCCATTATATTCGAGAGATCTCTACAAATTCTAGACAAAACTCGACAAAGGGCCTTGAAGGCGAAAAAAACAATGGAGGAATGATGCGAGAAGCCGTAAAGGAGAACAACCATCAGGCTGTTCTCCTTTTCCTGGAGGAGTATGGGTCACGTCGATCTTCTAAGATATACTTCGGATTTTTCAATGAATTCTTTAAGTCCTTCCGGTACTTCAATATATCCTGCTCATTCGGGGTCTATCTGGGAATAACCCAAATTAAAAAGATTGCACCCCAATAGGCACAACTCGGTATCACCTTGATTCAGCCCCCATCAGACAACCTTGATAACATAGAATTCCTGCATATGTGCATGTTTTTTTTCTGTTTGGAACAATGATTTCAAAATTCCTGCAAATCTGCAGGAATTTTCGACGAAATCGGCTCGTTTCTCTAAAATCGCCAGAAATACCTGCAGATTTGCATCTTTTTTCGAATCCCCTCGGGGACCGGCTTAAAATACCTGCAGATTTGCATCTTTTTGGAGTCGGAAGGGTCGGAAAGTGCGCTAGGTCCCTTGATCTCCGTGGGTTAAATACGATTTTTCTCCTACTACGATGCCTGAAGGGCCCTAGTCCTGAATTTCCGTATAAATTTGAAAGGTAACTCCGAATTTGTCCGTGACATCCCCAAATCCGGGGCTAAAGGCTTCTTCCTGAAACGGCAAATTCACTTTTCCGCCTTGCCGCAAAGCTTCATAGAGCTGTTTTGATTTTTCTACGTCGTTCGTTGTGATGCAAATGGTTACCCTTTTTCCGTTGGCAATGGGTGAACCCCCTGGAGCATCGGAAAACATGAGTTCCGTTTCACCCACTTGTACCTTTGCATGGGCCACCAGGTTTTTTAAATCGTCAGTAAACGTATTCGGCATTCCCGACATCTCCCCGTAAGTAATCATCGAGAGAACTTTAGCGCCAACGGCCTGTTCATAAAACTGAATAGCCTCCCTTGTGTTTCCCTCCAAAGTAATATAAGGGGTTAGTTTTACAGTCATAAATTGTACCTCCCTGGGTTCGGTGAAATTTGATTCATTCATATAGACGAGTTACGCGCCCCCAAATCATCGGTCACTCGCAAAATTCTTATTTCGCCCCCCTGCTGTCAAGAAAAACGGGCACCCTACCCGAAAAATGACACCTATCTCTCGGATGATCCGGGTTGATACAATGAAGGTATTCCCCTGTGCAATTATTTTCCATGGGTTACATAGGTTGGGGAATTACTTTAATTGAGGGAGGGTATTTATGAGGCGTTCTCACTTTAGGGAAAGGCGGTTTGTTCAAAAAGTATTCAGTATGATCCTGACGATAGTGATCGCGAGCGGCATCGGTCTGTTGCCGACTTCGAAGGTTCAGGCCGCTGAAGGAACAGGAACCACCATTACCTCGATGAATTACTTCTCGGCGGCAGACGGACCGGTCATCACTAAATCAGGAGTCGGTCAAGCCAGTTATGGATTCGTTATGCCTGTATTTAATGGAGGCTCCGCCACCTGGAATGAGGTTGTCCAAGACTTGGGCGTGAAGGTGAAAGTAAACGGCAGTTGGGTCGATATCGACAGTGTCGGCAGCTTTGTTTATAACCAAAACTGGGGTCACTGGAGCGACAGCGGCTTTAACGGCTACTGGTTCACCCTTTCAACCACGACAGAGATTCAGTTGTACTCCAAAGCGAATGGGGTTACGCTCGACTACAAACTGGTATTCCAAAATATCAACAAAACGACGATTACGGCGATGACGCCGACGCAAGGACCGGAAATCACGGCGGGAACGACGGGCGGAGCCGGCTTCACTTATCCGGTCTTCAACAATGATCCGGGTATTCCTTATGCGGCTGTGGCCGGTGATTTGAAGTTGTATGTTAAACCCGTAAACAGCAGCGAATGGATCGATATTGACAACAACGCGGCCAGCGGCTGGATCTATGATCAAAACTTCGGCCAATTCACCGACGGAGGCGGCGGCTACTGGTTTAACGTCAAGGAGTCGATCAACGTCAAGTTGGCATCGAAAACCTCTTCGGCTAACGTCGTTTACACCATCATTTTCAATGAACCGGTGAGAAATTCATATATTCTTACTCCCTTTGAAGGAACGACTTTCACCGCAAATGAAAGCGGTGCCATTGGTCTGCCCCTGCCCAAGATTGATGGAAGCGCCCCGGTCGCCGATGAGCTTGGGAACTTCGTATACCAGATTCATATCAACGGGCAATGGGTTGACTTGGGGAATTCCGGTCAGAGCGGATTCGTATATTCCGCGAACGGTTACAATAACCAGTCCAGCGCCAATCAGTGGGGGTATTGGGCCGACCATATCTACGGGCTGTGGTTCCAGCCCATCCAGGAAGATATGCAAATCCGCATCGGCTACCCGTTAAATGGGCAGGCGGGCGGAAATATCGGCGATAATTTCATCTCCTACACCTTTATCGGAAATCCCAATGCTCCCCGTCCCGATGAAAACGATCATGGGGATATTCCGCTCGGAACCCCGAACGATCCGGCCATCGAGGGCATGACGCTGGTTTGGCAGGATGAGTTTGACGGAACCCGGCTGGATGCGGGGAAATGGAATTATGAGCTGGGCTATTACCTCAATGACGATCCCGGTACCTGGGGTTGGGGCAATGCGGAACTGCAGCACTATACCAACAGCCCGCAAAATGTATTTGTGCAGGACGGGAAGTTGAATATCCGGGCCTTGAGTGAGCCCAAATCCTTCCCGCAGGATCCAAGCCGGTATGCCCAGTACTCTTCCGGTAAGATTAACACCAAGGATCATTTTTCGCTCAAATACGGCAGGGTGGATTTTCGTGCGAAACTGCCTGTGGGGAACGGCATCTGGCCGGCCTTCTGGATGCTTCCGAAAGATAACGCCTACGGCTCGTGGGCGGCATCCGGCGAAATCGATGTGATGGAAGCGAGAGGGCGTCTGCCCGGCACGTCTTCCGGCGCCATTCATTTTGGCGGACAATGGCCGGCCAATACCTATCTTTCCGGCGAATATCACTTCCCGGCAGGGCAAACCATCGCGAGTGACTATCACGTCTATTCCGTCGTCTGGGAAGAAGACAGCATCAAGTGGTACGTGGACGGCAAGTTCTTTTTTAAAGCCACCCGGGATCAGTGGTACTCCTCCGCTGCCCCAAACAACCCGAACGCTCCGTTCGACCAGTCTTTCTACCTCATTATGAATCTGGCGATCGGCGGGAACTTTGACGGCGGCGTGACCCCAGGTCCCGGCGACATCCCTGCGACGCTGCAAGTGGATTATGTACGCGTGTACAAAGACGGCGGCGGCCAAAATCCCGGAGAGCCCGGGCCGGGTTCCCCCTCCACGGTCGTCATCGGCGATGCAGTGAAAGGTCTGAAGAAAACCGGCGATAACTTGCTGTTCTATGTAAACGGCGCAACCTTCGCCGATTTGCACTACAAGGTCAATAACGGCACACAGCTCAATGTAGCCATGACCGGGGCGGGGAACGGCAACTATACCTATGCGGTCAACAACCTGCGGCACGGGGATACCGTCGAGTACTTCTTTACCTACAACCCGGGCCAAGGAGCACTGGATACCCCTTGGCAGACTTATATTCACGGGGTCACGCCAGGAAGGCCGGAATAAACCCGGGAACCGCGTTCTACCTCAAACAGGGCTCCCTCAGACGAGGGAGCCCTGTTTTTGATACAACATACCCGTTTTAAGCCTGCGCCCCCACCCCGTTTTCCGCAACGGAAACCGGCTTTACGAGCGCCTTTTTCTCCCAGGCCCGGCTTCTCCAGCGAAGCAGCATCATGACCCCGCGGAGCCATTCGTCCACCGTAAAAGCGATCCATACGCCAAGCAGCCCCAACCCGGAATGAACCCCCAGCACATAAGCCAGCGGCACCGAGACACCCCACATCGAAAGCACGCCCATCAAGACGGGAAAACGCGCATCTCCGGCGGCGCGCAGCGAATTGATGATCACCATATTGAAGGTCCGGCCGGGTTCGAGTACGATGGATAGCAGAAAAATCCCCGCTCCCGCGGCAATGATTTTGGGGTCCTCCGTGAACATGCCGATCAGCTCGTGCCGGAATATCGCCGCTACCCCGACAACAGCCAACGTTAACAGGAAGCTGATCCTCACGCTGGTTATAAGCCGCCGATAGGCCGCCTTCATTTCCCCCGCGCCGACCATCTGTCCGACGATGATCTCGGTCCCCGCTCCGATCGCCAACGCAAGCGCCATGAAATAATTCGATATGTTCATGACATAAACATGCGTATTTAACGCGGTGATGCCGATCATGTTGACAAAACTGATCACCATGAGATATTGCGACTGCCAGGCCAGATGCTCGCCCGCCGCCGGCAGCCCCACGCTCATAATCTGTTTCACGTAGGGACCGTTCCAGGTTACGTAATCCTTCCGGTGGATCGGTGCGGGAATCCGGCGATACAAAAGGATAAAAAGAACGATGATGCCGAGGAAGCGGCTAACGACCGTGGAGATGGCCGCCCCCGTAACGCCCCACTCCGGAAAGCCCAGGTTGCCGAAAATGAGCAAATAGTTTCCGGTCACATGGATCAAATTGACGCCCAAAGTTACATACATCACGCTTTTGGTGTTCCCGCTCGCACGAATCACCGATGAAACCGCGTAAGACAGCGCCTCGATCCAGATAAATCCGCCGATGATCTCCAAATAGTGGCTTGCGATGCCAATTTGTTCGGGATCCAAGTTTAACAGCCGCAGGAGGGATTCCCCAAAACTGACGAGGACCAGGCTGACGAGAATTCCGAAAATCAGGTTCAACGTAATCGCCAGGGCCGAAATCCGGCTCGCTTCTTTCTCCCGCCCCGCGCCGATATACTGGGATACCGCCACACTGGTGCCGATTCCGACAAAGCCGAACATCAGAATGCAGAAGTAAATGATTTCGTTGGCTAAGCCTACGGCCCCCGTCGCCTTGTCGGAGATGCGGCTTAACATAAACACATCGACTGTGCCGAGCAACATCCGCAGTACGGAGTCGACGAAAATGGGCCAAGTCACAGCAAAAAGACTAAGTTTTTTCCACGAGGGAATACGTTCGGATAAGGTCACGTTATACAAGCTCCTACTATGTGTTTTTTCTCTTTCGACCTTCCTAGTGTAGCGCCGGCAAGCCAATACGTCTATGGGGGAAATTTCGTTTATAGAGGTTGAACTAAAGAATTGGGGTTGGGCAAGGATGTGATAAGGTTGTAGATATAAAGTCCCGCCGTCGGAGTCTGCATCATTAACGGGAAAATTTCCCGTTAATGTACCGCTCTTGGCCCCTCGATCGGATTTAGCTGGAAAAGCTCCATCTATTTCGCGGCCCTATTGCCGATATATACAATTTCAAGCGAATTAACGGGAGGTTTTCCAGCTAATTCGCCTCTGCAGCCGCATATGTACCCAATTAACGGGAAGAATTCCCTTTAATTCGAACCAAACCATTAGTTGCAGGTTAAGACTGTGAAAAGAACCCTTTACACCGCTGTCTAATATGCAAATCAATAGTTCAACCTATATAGCACAAAAAAATAAAAGCGCCCAATGGGGCGCCAGGGGTTATGCCTAGGATTCTTCCGTGTACTTTTTAAAATTATCCATAATCGCTTGCCAGCCCGCTTGCTGGAATTCCACCGGATGCGTGCTTTCCGCGTCAAACGTTTCGACGACCTTCGTTTCGTTGCCTTGGCCGCTAAAGGAGATTTCGACCCTTCTCCCATCTCCCATCGTATAAGAGATCCATTCATGCGTCCTCACTTCGTCATAGACCCCGCCAAAATCAAAACCCATGCTGCCATCCTTCGCTTCCATTCGGGTCGTAAATTTGCCGCCGGCCCGCAAATCATTCTCCGCTCTTGGCGCATGCCAATCCTCGGAAGCTTGGTTCCACTTCGTAATGTGCTGCGGCTCCGTCCAATAGCTCCATACCTTTTCAATTGGCGCTTGAATGACTGCCTGAACGGTTACTTTCGTCGGTTGATTCGTTTCCATTTTGAAAGACACCTCTCTCAATATCATCGTTTTTTGTTTATCAATAATATAGACGTCATTCGAATTCAAAATTCATCGGTGGATCTGCTCCGGCAGCCCAAAACGTAAAAATAATTTGGTGTTAATGAAATTTTGGACGTGGAGGATCTGATTATCCTTGATTTCAAGCACATGAATTCCCCAAGGGATGAGGACCCCGGCGTCTTCCGGATTCGGCATATATTGCGCAAAGGCGGGATATCCGCCATTTACCGTAATCGGCACAAAGCGGGAGCCCTCACAATGCGGCCGGGTCAACGAAAAAAACTCGAACAGATCGTTTCTGCCACGCACCCACATGGCAAAAGGCGGCATCGACATACAGCCTTCCTCATGAAATAACGCGACCAGCGCATCGATATCAAATTGTTCAAAGGCCTCCACATACCGTGACAGCAGCTCATGATCAGGCTCGGCGTCCATCCGGCTGAGCTCGTCGGAACGCAGCCGGGTCCGGTTCAAGGTTTCCCTGGCTCTCTGCAAAGCGCTGTTCACGGCGGCCGGCGACATCCCCAACGTATCGGCGATCTGTTTGGAGGACCAGTCGAAGACATCCTTTAGAATAAGAACGGCACGTTGACGAGGCGGTAGAGTTTGCAAGAGTGCGATGAAAGCGAGCTGCAGCGTATCTTTGCGAATAAGCACATCTTCGGGATTCTCCCCAAAATCGGGAGCAAGCCAGATCCAGGAGGAATCGGGCAACGTTTCGCGGGGTTCGACGATGGAGACCGCCGGATCGGACAGATCGACGGGCAGAGTACGGCGCTTGGCTTGTCTTAGTTTGTCCAGACACAGGTTGGAGGCGATTCGATAGACCCATGTTTTGTACGATGATTCCTGCCTAAAGGAGCCCCAGCTTTGCCAAACCCGGATATAAGTTTCCTGAACCGCATCGTCAGCGTCATCGATGGATCCCAGCATTCGGTAGCAAAACGAGGTTAGCCCCGGCTTTAAATTCTCCAATAACTGCAGATCCACTGCCGTCTCGCTCATAGTAGCCTCCTTTTGACGGGGAAAATTGATTTGTGCGTTTTGTCATAGTTTACCACAGGAGCGTCCGGTGAGCATCCTTCTAATGGCGATGGCTCATCATGAATATTTTTTGCATAAGTCCCGGTCGGAAAATCCTACTGTTCTGAAAAGCCGAGTCCTTGTAATGGCCTTGGTCGGTAAAGCTCTGGTTCGCAGAGGCCCGGGTAGAAGAGGCCTTACGGCAAAGCTATAATAAGACAGGAGCTGGCCCAACTGGGTCAGCTCCTGTCTGTTAGTTTGAGGCTTAGGCAACAAAAAGCAAAACAACTAGCTCTATGATCTCCGTTACCGACAACTACGACCGGAGGTTTACGACTATTCGTTATCCGGCGTGGCCGGACCCATCAAGCCTTGAACGGCGCCGAGAAACGGGCGAATGGACTTGATCATGCCGTAGCCCATCTTCACGAGCGGAACAAATCTCCGAATCATGCCGAACAGCCGCAGGCCGCCGCCGAGCATACCGCCAAGCCCTCCTGTGCCCGCAGCGGTGCCGCCAGGCCCGCCCAAGCCGCCGAACAGCGAGCCCATTATCGGGAGGAATGCCGACACCTTGGCGTCCGGCTTGCGGGAACGCGAATGGCCGGACGGTTTGCGCGCGCCGCTTCTCCGTTTGCCGGGACGGACGCCCGGGGGATGTGCACCCGCTCTGTTTTTGAGGGATCGGGAGCTTTGCTTCCCGGAAGAAGCGCGTGGGAGGGCTCCAGCGCTGGCAAGTTCCAACCCGCCGGGATTCACGTCGGTGATGAAGCCGACGTAAGTCTCTCCGCTGTTCAGGGTGACACATACCGGACAGCCCTGCAGCTTCTTCGCCCGCGCACGTATCTCTTTCGATTGTGCCATGAAGTTCACCTCGATCACTGAGTTGTACTTCAGTTTACGCCAGGGGCGGGCTGACTGCTTGTGCGAATGGGTCATGTGTACGCCGAAAATCGCTTGATGGGCTCGCCGTTTATGATCTCCGGAACTTTTGCATCAGCAAAGAAGATGGGCCAATCGTCTAATTTCCATGCTCATTCTGGCGTTAACGGGATACACTTCTTCCAGGTAACGAAGAATGTGCAGCGCCGATTCCGGGGTTCGTTCGTATCCCAGAATCATATCGCCCACCCGTTCTGCAAAAGAAGGGTATCTCTTTTCCATCCGCCGCTCCTCACCGAATACATCCGGGAAATACGCCTCCTCCTTCTCTAACAGATGCAGAGCGGACAGGATGTTATCCACGGCATAGCTCTGGACGAACCGCGCTGCGGAGAGTTTCTCTCCCCGGGCATATCGGCATAGTCCCACGTACAAGTTGGTTAAAGCCTCATTCAGCGGAAAATCAAGCCCCTCTCTTCGTTGCGTCTCTGTTCTCCTTCCGCCCTTAGCGATCTCCGGATTCGTGCAAGCCGGATCCATCCAAACAATTCTTCCCTCCGAGTATGCGATATGCTCCATCTCGTTCTCCTCGAACACGGCATACTCGCCATATATTCCGTCTTCGAACAAGATCTTGTATCCGTCCGCCGTATTCCGAAAAGTATATGCCAACGGATACACCTCCTCCAGCCAATCGAACCTCTCAATATACCCTTGTTTATACCCCGGCTTCACTACTACGAAAAAGTCCAAATCCGAATAAGCATCGATTCGATCCGTTTCCACCCCAACCGATCCGACTCCCAATAGCAACAGCGCTTCACCTCTTCGCGCCAGTGAACCTCCGATTTCATCAAGTCTTCTAAGAAGCCCTTCTTTCGTCGCCATCCCAACTCTCCTCCATTTCAGACCATAAAAAAAGGCCCAACCCCAACTGCAGCGAGGTTGAACCTTTCGGTTACATAGCCTTTAAATTATTTTTACTTTAATATTCTCCTTTTATTACGAAAAACGAGCCCCGAATCGTTCCGGCCAGTTTGGATTTCTGGCGGGCAAACTTGAACTTCTTCTCTTCCAACTCCCGGGGAACCTCCATCCCCTCGGAGAGTTTAAAACCAACCGCCCGTTTCTTCGGGTCATCTACGGTATACAAGACATTGACCCCCAAGCCATCCTCATAAAAGACGAAGGCCCATTGGATATTCTCCACTTGAAAACGCGACGTTTCCAGAGGCTTGGCCGCAAACTCGATACCGCGTTCCTCTTTCAAAATCCGGTTCACATAATCAAGGGTCTCCTGGCTTTCGCCGGCGGGTTCCACCGCAAATTCATGCTTGTATTTATTCATGAAGTAGCGGGCTTCATTCGCGCGCAAACCGGCCAGCGCTTCCGCTACGGGTGAAGACTCCAAACCGATCGTGGACACATTTTTAAAATCAACAATATAGGACATCTCCACCACGGCTCCTTTTTATCCGATTATTTCCTAACGACGGGAATCCACATTTCGCCAAACACCTGGCCGTCCCGCTGCCCCATGATCACCGTTGCATTCGGCCCGCCTACATACGCGACATGGCTGACTTCAGGCAAGACTTGGCCGAAGGCAATCCCGGCAAGCTGATTACTCAATACATCGGCCGTCGCCCCTTCTCCTTTAACCACCAGGTATTCCCCTTTAGGGAATTGAATAACCCGGGAACCCTCCGCTGCTGATGCCGACCCCGGCGCCGATGACTCGGTCAAAACTCCGGCATAATACATCATCTTGTTGTTCACCGCTTCGTTTACGGCAAATACATAGTCGTTGGCGGCCATAGATTTTAAAGTGTCCAGCCTTCCGTCATGATTGACCGCCTGCCAAAAGTCCGATTTTTCCTTGTTAATGCCGGCATAGTCCGTGTAATCGCTCTTCAGCTCGGTGCCCAGACCGTAAACGATAAAGCCCTCTTTTTCTTCCAATTGATAGTTTGCCATGTTCATAACCTTCCTTCTTTTTTATTTAATTTGTGTTCTTCACTTGATAGACTTATGATAATCTTTAATCATGTCAAAAAATGATACCATTTAGGAGTCGCGATGAAAAAAGTTGAACGGATTAATACGATCATGCGGTATATCAATAATCGTTCCCAATTTACCATTTCCGAAATCATGCGCGAATTTCAGATCTCCCGTTCAACAGCCATTCGGGATATCCGGGAAATCGAGGCCTTGGGGATGCCGCTTGTCGCCGAGGTCGGAAGGGATGGGGGATATTTTGTCATGCACAACACGCTCCTCCCTGGCGTTCGTTTTACCGATAATGAGGTCAAAGCCCTTTTTATCGCCTTTATGGCCACAAGAAATGCGCAGCTTCCCTATCTGAAGAGCCGTCAATCTCTAGCCGAGAAATTACTGGGCCTCATTTCGACCAACCAGCAGGACGACCTTGTTCTTTTGAATCAAATCCTGCTGTTTGAAGGAACCAACCCGCATAATCCCGACCTGCTTGAGCTTTCGGACCTCCCCCACCCTATGTTGGAAAAGCTCATCCAAAACCTGCTTACGGACAGCTATTTGCGGATTACGATCGAAGAAGCGAAGGAGATCAAATCTTACCCCATCTATCTCCTGCACCTTTTTCATCAAAAGGGCCTTTGGCTGATGGAGGGATTTGACTTGCTGGAAGAAAGGAAACGGCTGTTTCCCGTCGACGGGCTCACCGATGTCACACCCTTCTCGCCGAAAAAAAGGTTAAGCCGGAAAAAGATTCTGGAAATCCTGAGCAAGCAGGAAGAAGAAATCAACCTTGTCCTGGATCTGGGCCCAAAAGCCATCGCCCAGTACAAGAAATACCATCCTTTAAAGGCTTCCGTCTCCTATACGAACCCTTATCAAACCACGGCCATTCTGAAGACTTTTATCCCTGTGGATAAGCCCGAAGAATTGACCGAAATCACCAATTGGCTTCTTTTCCTGGGCGGGGATATCCAGGTCAGGGAAGCGCCGAAGGAGCTCCTGGACAGGTTGGAAGAACGTGCATCGTATTGGTACAAATCACGATGAAATCAGCCCCGCCGGATTCCAACTTTTCCGCCGCATCCATCATGATTTTCGTGGCCTCATCCCATTTCCCCTGATACTGAAGACTTTTGATCTCATCAAAATCCACGGAATACATGAGGCTCTTGGCGGAATGATGTCCTCCCAGCTTCTCATTGACCCGTTGGTTAACATAGAACACGTACCTCCAAGGGGCTTTTAACTCTATCCTCCATTAATTACGGTTCAACTTCAACCCTTTGTCCCACCGGTTTGTTTTTTCATAAACCAAAGATAAAAAATACGGGACAAGAAAAAGGTAATTAAAAGGGAGGCCCACGTCCAGTACCAACTCCAAGCGATGTAGCGAATGAGGTTGGTGTACTTTTCCAACAATACCTCCAAAATGGTCATCCAGCTCGGAAAAAACAAAAACCAGAGTGTTTTATGGATGTTGGTTTTGTTTTCCGGAAATTTCATGTTAAACACGACGCAGAGAGCGGGAAAGATAAAATACTCGAACGAAAAACTACTTCGCGATGCATAGGGAAACATACGTACCGGATATTCAATTAGTTTGTACTGTACAACTAGTAGGCCTAAAAACCAGGTAAGTATTTGCTTAAAAGAAAATATGACAAACGCTTCTCGAATTTTATTACGCGGTGTCGTAGCTAGCAACAGCAGAATGGTTAAACTCCATACTACAATTAATATGATTATTTCCATTGTCATAAGACGCATAACCTCGGTTACATAGGATATGTACAGTATTTCCCTTAAGCAAGAATTTAAGCTCTTCTGCCCTAAAGCTTAAATCAAAATCGTACCCGTACCACACACAACAATCTGTGACGGCAAGCAGGGCCATCCTTGGCGGGATGGCCCTGGCAAGCTGTTAATGTCCGGCGTGCAATTCATCCCGGTCTATAGCCTCTGGAGGCTGCTCCAACCAACCCTGGTCAATCATAAGATTGGCGCCATCCTCCACATACAACGATACATCCAATTGGCATTTTGCATATAAAGTACCTATATCTTTTCTGCCATTCAGTGATGCGCCATTGGCGTATTCCCGAATCTTCATGGAGAACATGTCGATTTTATGGTAAACCATGAGTTTATCCGAGAACGGAGGCTCCGTGGAGGGTCTGACCAAATGATCAATACTCGGAGGGAGCGGCAAACCGTCTTTAGACAATTTATCCGACATCAGATCAATATGTTTATGATTTATCATCTTCCCGCGTTCCAAATATTGTCTGACCTTTTCACTTCTCGCCACCTGGCTAAAGCCAATAATGATCGCTTTACTCGTAATATCGTTGTTCAAGTTTGCGTAAAAATGGGCAATTTCCAATCCTTGCAGCGGTCTCACCTTTCCAAAAAAAGCATTTAAAAAACTCTGCTTGGTAATAAAGTCCACGCCTTGGGGCGGAGGGATGACGGGTGAATTCATTAATATATTTCTGGAGAGTAAGGCCTCCATGACATTGATCATTAATTTACTGGTATCCTGAAGGGCCTTGACGAAGAATTCCCGGATATCTTTCCTTGTCACCAAGGGGATAGCCACGCTATAAATACTCACCCCGGCCTTACCCAAATACTTCAGGTAATGAAGATAGAAATCATCTTCATACAGTCGGGGTGCCTCCAAGTTTACATCTTCGTCCGTAAACCCGACCGGGATCGGAAAATCGGCTTGTTTAAAAATAGCCTCAATGGTTTGTATATACTCTTCACATAACCCCAGGGCATATTGTAAATTTTCTTTAATCTCTTTATCGTCCACATGTTGAAGAAAATAACTAAGCACGCATTTCCCCATCGTATTCCCCACATATGTTGCCCAGAGTTTCCCCATCTCCGCTGCGGTTAAATGCGATTGATCGGTTTTCACAAGCACTCATTCCTTTGCGATCTATTGAGAACCCGTGTTTAGGATATCCCTTGAACCGTTTGAAAATACACGGTTTCTGCGGCATACCAGACTGCTATTGCCGTTTGATCGATTTCGCTGGAAAGCTCGGCGAGAATGAAGTCCCCAGCAGATTGGTGCCAATGACACCGACAATAATAAGCGCAGAACCGACGATATGATACATTCTGATTTCCTCCCCAAGCAAAAGCGCTCCGGCAGCGATCGACACGATCGTCGACAGGTTGGAGAATACGCTCATTTTGGAGGCTTCGATTCGGGACAAGGCATAGTTGGAACTAAGCGCCGTAACCAGTGTGGACAAGACGCCAAGATAGAGAATGGCCGCAACAAACGCACCGCTGGCCAGCGGAGAGAACAATTGATCGAGTGTACCTGCGGCGGTGTGCCCGGCAAGCGACACGGCCAGGAAAGAAACAAAAGCAATGCCCAGCATGACATACGTGATCTCCGCAGGACTGAACGATTTGAGCAGCCTTCTCGCGAGCACATTATAGCCCGCAATGGCCAGGCAGGACAGGAACAAGAGAACTATTCCCGTCATGTTGGACCAATCGATGCCGCCGCCTTTCATGATAAAGATGAACAGGACTCCGCTCACCGACAGACAGATGGATAGCTTTTGCAGGAGCGTGGTCGTTTCTTTCAGGAACAAGAACGCCAGCAGCAGCGTTAAAACCGGCGTAAAAGCGAACAGAATGCCGCCTTCGCTGGACGTGGTATATTTTAGACCGTAAGATTGAAGCGCGAAAAACGCCAATGGATACAAAATAGCCAAGAGCACCGCCTTGCCGAGCTTTTTTCCGCGGTAGTTCAAACGGACTCGGCCCAACAGGACGGGAATGGACATCGCGGCAAAGGACGCGGCAAACCGGAAGGTCAGTGTATCCATAGGGTCGGCGAATTCGAGCGCAATCTTCGTAAATAAAAAGGAAAACCCTATAATCATCGCATTCATAATGGCGCATAGATAAGCAAGTTTTAATCCGGATGAATTCATCGAAGTAAGTGCCTCCTTAAACCCCATAGTGTTGTCATATTCGCGGACGTGGGGCTGAATACTTGAAATGGTAAAGCGAAATGGGGACACCCACAACCACAAGTTTCCGGAATTGTATCGATACAGTTCTGAATCCGGGGTCGACTCCGGCGTTTATATCCAATTTAAAGCTGCCGCAAACCGTTAATTTGGATCCGCTGATAAAACGCCTGTCGGCGAGGCAAGTGAAAGCGGTGACCGAAAAGTCGTTCTATTTGACAAACTGGCTTGAGCGGGAAAAGTTTTTGCGAATCAGCATTCCGCGGGTCAGGCCGGAGAGAATCGAAGAGGGCGTGAGGGGGATTATGGAGGAGGTGAGGAGAGAAAACAAAAAGTCGCCGTCCGATTCCTGACAGGGATTGTGAACGGCGACATATAGAGTCTTCAAATTAAGTAGCGCTCTTTTCGAAGGAGATACAGATCTCACTTGGCAAAGCTAGTCGGCCAATTCCGCCAGCACCTTGCCAAGCCGGTCCAGCTGCTGTTCATTAGCTTCTAGGCAGATGGGCTTAGCTTGTTCAAACTCCTCTTTTATCTTGAAAAGTTGACGAAAGGTGACCCTGGTGCGGCCATCGAAGTCCTCGAAGGTAGCCGTTACCCGAAATTCGTGAACGTTTAGATGATCAATCACGACCCGCTCCGGCGGTATGAACTCAACAAATACATTATGGTTAGGATAATCCACGCCATCCGGTCCGTGCATGGTGAACTTCCACGTCCCTCCCGGCCTCATATCGCACTCGTGAAACGTATTCTTGAAGCCTTGCGGTCCCCACCACTTTGCTAATAAATCTGGGGTTGTCCATGCCCGGAACACAAGTTCCCGCGGGACATCATACTCGCGCGAAGCAATAAGTTCATTTTCAGCTATCGTCATGTTCCAGCCTCCCCTTCTACCCTTCTACTACCTTGCCCAGTGTATCCAACATGATGTTTGTACCGTGTTCCCGTATTTCTGGCGTATCATGTCCGTCAAAGAATGCGCCTTGCTCTGTGAAAATCAGCTTCGTACCGCCCTCCACCTTGATCAACTCGACCGTTGTGATCGAGACGGAGATGCGTACGCCGTCCGAATCCAGCGTGTACGTATAGACAATACGCTGCTCCGGAACAAGTTCCTGGTAGCTGGCGTCGAAGGTAAAAACCGGCCCTTCCGGCGGCCCGCCGCTGCTGTACTCGCGCCCGCCAACCTGGAACTCGAAGATCTCCGGCTTCGAAAACCACTTGGCTTTAGCCATCGGGTCGGCCCATGCTTGATACACCCGCTCCGGCGGAGCGGCATAAATCCGTTCTACGACGAAGGTTCCATGCTTGACGAATCGTTCTTTCATTGATTTTCCTCCTTACGTTTCGAAATTCCATTCTCTTCGGTAAGAAAATCTCCCAACAGGTCCAAATGTCGCTCCCAACTCGTTTGCCGCTCAATGACCGGTTTCTCAAATCTCATCTTCATCGCCTGCAAAAGGCTCGTGAAATCTTCAACCGTTAATTCCGCCTGGCCCTGCATAAGCTTGGATACGTATCTTAGCTGCTCCAATAGTTTCTGCTGCAGTTTAATCTGTTCTTTGATTTGGTCTATCTGCAGTTCCACGATCTCAAGCGGACTGATCTGCCCGCCATTTAAGGCCGATTTAATCTCCTCGAGAGATAATCCCAGCTCCTTAAGCGATAATATCTGGTGCAAACGCGACAAGTCCGATTCATTGTACAGCCTGTGGCCGGATTCCGTTTGTCCCGACGGAGAGAACAACCCGATTTGATCATAAAACCGCAAAGTTCGAACGGTAAGCCCCGTTAACCTGGCGAGCTCCCCCACCTTCCAATGTTTCTTCATGAACCATCTCCACTCTTTGGCGCTAGCTATGTACCGGTAGCTCTATTGTAAAACATGACGTTACGTAATGTTCAAGTGAAATCGTGACATTTTTACAGACCGATCTTCCAATACCGATTCAGGAGGTGGAATCCAGCTTACTTAAATGCACGGAAGGCCACCGAAAAATCGGCGGCCTGATTCCCAGTGATTCAACTATCGCTTATTTCCGGATTTGTATCACTAATTTTCCCCGGATATGCTTTGTTTCAAGGCATAATTCAACCCTAAATGATAAGCTTGATGAAACAGCATCTCATAATGCTTCGAATCGGAATCCAAAGTCTCGTACAAAAATTCAACCTTGGAATTGGAAACACCGCAATAATCCGCAATTCCCACATTGAGCAGGTGAGTAATCATTTCATCATAATTACGCTTTTTCATCTGCTCTTTGGAAACGCCCGCCAGACCGATCCACAAGACTTGTTGGTGATGAAGCTGGTTTGAACCGTACGCAAACCCGTTGTTCCATACACGGTCAATATAACCTTTTAGCATGGCCGGCAAGTGCCACCACCAAACCGGAAAAATAAATGCCAGAGCATCATGCTCCTTCATTCGCCGTATTTCCCTTTCCACCTCAGGGGAAAAGGTCTGTTCCGCCGCTGACCAATCCGGTTCATCTATTTCTTTTAAAACCGGGTCAAAGCCAATCCCGTGCAAGTCCAATATCTCATATTCATGACCGGCCTCGGCAAGACCTTGCACGAAACGATCGGCAACCTTAAAGGTGAGGGAATCTTTTCTCGGGTGCGACACAACGCATAATACTTTCATACTTGTATCTTCACTACCTTTCTTGAGCAGTTAACTTATAGCCATCATCCCTGGCTGATGCTATTATAAACAGGACTCGAATAACCTGGAAGTACGCACTTTCACGTGCTATAGGATGATACGGGTGCCATAGGAACATGGAAGTGCCCTACTCTAGATAACTGCCCAAGAAGTTATGTTCTTGGCAAAAACACATCCTTTTAACGGAGGAGTAAAGATGACTGAACCGAGGGACAATAGCATTCGAAAAAAGTATAGAGCTGGGGTGGAGGCGGCATTAGAAGTCATGGGGGGAAAATGGAAGCCTCTGATCATCTATCATTTGATGACCGGCCCGAAACGGACTTCGGAGCTCCGCCGGTTAATCCCCGATATTACGCAAAAAATGCTGACCACTCAACTAAGGGGCCTGGAAAAGGATGAGATTGTAGCACGAGAGGTATATAAAGAAATCCCGCCTAAAGTGGAGTATAAGCTAACCCCCTACGGCTGGGGATTAAAGCCCGCGCTAGACCATTTATGCTATTGGGGAGAGGATCACCTGGATAAGGTTTATGGCGACAAATCCAAGGTTTTGGAGGAGTTTTAAGTTTCATAACGAGAAAAGACCATCATCACATCATGTTTGATGGTCCTTTTTTGCTCAATAAAGCTCCCCGTTAACTCATTTATTAAGTTGCTCATTATACATACTTATGGAGTGAACCTTATCTTTTAATAAGTTATCGATGATTTGCTTTAATACACCCGGTTCCCGTAAGTCTTCATTTTCCATTTTGGCAAGCTCATGTACTTGCACCCATTTGCTGTCGGAAATTTCATCCTCTTCGAGATTTAAAACCCCTCCGGTCATCTCACCTATAAAATGAAATAAAATAACTTGATTGTTCGTACGGCTCCTAAAATTATATACACCCGTAGTACCCGTCAGGTTTACTTCCAGCCCCGTCTCTTCTCTAACTTCCCTACGAGCTGTATGGAGAATGTCCTCACCATATTCCATACGCCCACTTGGAAAGTTCCACTTATCCCTAGCATTAGGCTTATTCTCTTTTATAATCAAGACTTGATCATGATTAAAGATGGTTACACTTGCTACTAAAACAATTGCCTCTTGCGACATCCAATTCTCCTCCATAGTGCATGTTTGCACTAGTTTTTTTAAGGCTCGTTCCACCGGTTCTCCCAAGGGGCTGTCCTTGCGGCGCATTTTGTAGAGCCAAGTACGTCACCCGATGCAACTCGCCTAGGTCAGCCGCCCAGCGCACTTCCAACACGGCCAACTCCAAAAAGATGCAAATCTGCAGGCATTTAAGCCGATTCCCGAGGGGATGCGAAAAAAGATGCAAATCTGCAGGCATTTCTAGCCATTTTAGAGAAACGAGCCGGTTTCGCCGAAAATTCCTGCAGAATCTCAGGAATTTTCAAATTTTGGCCCCGAACGAGAAAAAAACATGCAGATTTGCAGGAATTCTACGTCATCCAGGTTGTCTGATGGGGCCTCCACCCCTCATGCCTTACGGGCAGAGGGCGAGTAAAACACATCCCCATGCATATGTTGAATTCTATCCCAGTTGGCCGGATTGGTCGTGTCTGGCGAACGGTGCTCCAAAATGGCTTGATACAGGGCGGTTTTTTCCTCCAAATGGGCGATGTGCCGTTTGGCTTCTTCGAGCTTCATGAGCGCCGCCTCTTTATGCTCCATCATGAGTTTATAGCGTTGCGGAATGGTCGAATCCCCTTCCAGACATAAATCGATGTACATTTTAATGACTTCGATCGGCATCCCGGATTGCTTAAGGCATTTGACGCCAAACAGCCAGTTGATCGATTCTTCGTCGAACATCCGAATATTATGCTCATTGCGCTGTATGCTCGGCACCAGGCCTTTATCCGTGTAAAAGCGCACAGCGTGCTCAGTGAGTCCCGTGATCTGTGCGGCTTCTTTGACCGTATACATGTAAAATCCCCCTTGGAAAAAAATAATAAAAGGCGCTTGACTTCGTGTAACACGAAGGTCCTAAGCTTATTGTAACGCAAATCGGCGATAAGCGGAGCTGCCGCTCTATAAGGCCAATCCCCGGGATTCGCAGCCGTTTGCCGTTATACATTTGAACTAAGGAGGAGTTGCCATGCAAACCGTAACACTGAACAACGGAGTGAACATGCCGATCATCGGCTTCGGAGTTTACCAGGTCCCTGATGCAGAAGAATGCGAGAACGCAGTATATGAAGCACTGATGGCCGGTTACCGCCTGATCGACACCGCCGCCGGTTATCTGAACGAGGAAGCGGTCGGGCGCGCGATCAGACGCAGCGGCATACCGCGTGAGGAGCTGTTCATCACGACCAAACTTTGGGTTCAGGATGCCGACTACGAGAGTGCCAAGCTGGCTTTTGCCAAATCCCTGAAGAAGCTGCAGCTGGATTATCTCGATCTGTACCTGATTCACCAGCCGTTCGGCGATTACTACGGCGCTTGGCGCGCGATGGAAGAGCTGTATCGCGAAGGAAAAATCAAGGCGATCGGGGTCAGCAACTTCCATCCCGACCGTCTGATGGACCTTATCGTGCATAACGAAATCGTTCCCGCGGTTAACCAGATCGAAACGCACCCGTTCTACCACCAGCTCGAGAGCGCCGCTTTTATGAAACAGCAGGGTGTGCAGCACCAGTCATGGGCGCCGTTTGCTGAAGGACGGGGCAACCTGTTCGGCAACAAAGTCCTGGTCTCGATCGCGGAAAAATACAACAAATCCGTCGCCCAAGTCGTGTTGCGGTGGCTTGTTCAGCGTGGAGTCGTTGTTATTCCAAAATCGGTGCGCAAAGAGCGGATCGTCGAAAACTTCGACATTTTCGATTTTGAGCTGAGCGCGGAAGATATTGAACAAATCTCCACCCTGGATACGGGAAAAAGTCTGTTTTTATCGTATCACGATCCGGAAGTCGCCAAGATGATGGGCAACTGGAAAGTCGATCTGTAAGCCTTGATCCAACCGTTAACGAAAAGGACAGGAGCCGGCACCCCTGTTCTTTTTAATCTAAAATTTCTCCCACCCGAATACCGGCCTCAACATCTTGCGCATCCAATAAGCGAGTACCGTCCCTGCGCCCCATGAACCGGGATTCTGCAAGTACTCCATGTATTGATCGTTGATGATATAAGTCCGAGTGGAAGTAGGGTTCTTCAGCCCGAACTTTTCCCACAACGCCGGATCATTGGAACCCCCGAGCTTTACGAGCATATTCGCCGTCTCTCTATTTATGTTAGCCGGAATTTGCTCGAAGGCTTGGATGATTTGCGCATGGAATTCGTCGATCGGATGGCGGTTAACCAGGCTCGTCAAATGGATGCTTTCGCGAATGTAAGAAACGTATGCCAGATGGTCAGCCCAGAACTTGTCGATAAAATAAAGCCGCACCCGCTGCTCCGAAGGGCTCACCTTCGTCTTGCCTTTCAAAATGCCGAGCCGCTCCTCGTATAGAATACGCCGCTGTTCCTCCACCATATCCGAATAACGGTTCAGTTCCAGGCGGATCTGGAAGTTCTGGCCCATAATCACGCGCTGAATGTGGGTGATTTTGCCGCGGAGCACCGACTCTTCGAGAGCATCATCCTGCCTGAGACCGCGATAGGCGGGCGGAATCGCTTTATCGATGCCGAACCGCAGCATCAACTCGTCTTCTAAGCTTACGAAAAATACGGAAGCTCCCGGGTCCCCTTGGCGGCCGGAACGACCGCGCAGTTGGTCGTCGATCCGCATGCTTTCGTGCACATGCGTACCAATCACGTACAACCCGCCCAGCCCTGCGACTACTTCCGCTTGCGCGGGGTTGCCACCGCCGAGCCGGATGTCGACGCCGCGTCCCGCCATATTCGTAGACACCGTCACGGCGCCGATTTCTCCCGCTTTGGCGATGATCTCCGCTTCTTCCGCGTCGTTTTTCGCATTCAGAACATGGCATGGGACGCCGAGAGCCGCAAGCGCCTCCGCCAGCCTGTCGGACTCCTCGACGCTTGACGTACCGATGAGAATCGGCCGTCCCGTCCGATGAACGGACGAGATTTCCTGGAGAAGCGCCTTAAATTTGGCTTCTTTATGGGTATAAATCCGGTGCGGATAGTCGATCCGTCGGTTGGGCCGGTTCGGCGGAATTGGCACGACCTGGAGCGCATAAATCGTTTCGAATTCCATGGCGGAAACTTGCGCGGTCGCCGACATTCCGCAAATCTTCGGATATAGGCTAAGGAAGTGTTGCAGGGTGATCGTCCCGAGAATGTTCCCTCCGGCTTTCACGGGCAGCCCTTCTTTGGCCGCTAGCGCGGCTTGCAGCCCCTCCGGTAAATGCCGATTCTCCGCCACGCGGCCGGTATATTCGTCGATCAGTTCGATTTTACCGTCACGGACGATGTAATCGACGTCTTTTTTCAATAACGCTTCCGCATGCAGCGCGCAATTTAACGACGATAACAACTCACTATGACGGCTTTCGTACAAATTGCCGCATCCCAGCAGTTCCTCCGCTTTCGCGGCGCCCGCCTCATTCAAATAAACATTCCGCTGGAACTCGTCGAAGTCGAAATGCTCCCCCTGCTTAAGCTGCCTGGCCACTTCCGCGAAACGAGTGCCGTTGTTGCTCTCGGAAGAGCCCGGCTCGCCGGCGATGACGAGCGGCACCCGCGCTTCGTCGATAAGCAGCGAATCCGCTTCGTCGACGATGACGTAGTGGAAAGGACGATGCACGGTGTCGGCTTCGACCAATGCGATCGAGTCGCGCAAATAATCGAACCCCGCCTCTTTGGCCGTCACATAGGTGATATCCGCGGCGTACGCTTCCCTTTTCTCGGACAGGCTCATGCCAGCTTGAACCGACCTTACCGTTAACCCGAGAAAATGATAGATCGGGCCCATCCACTCCGCATCCCGATCAGCCAAGTAATCGTTAAACGTCAGCACATGAACGCCTTCGCCGGTCAGCGCATTGAGATAAGCGGGCAGCACCGCGGAGAGCGTTTTTCCTTCGCCGGTATGTTGCTCAATTAAATATCCCTCATGAAGAGCGACGGCAGCCATGATCTGGACATCGTAAGGCTGCAATCCGAGCGTTCTCTTCGCCGCCTCGCAGACTAGCGCATACGCATCGACAAGCAGCTCGTCCAAAGGCGTACCCGATGCTGCCTCCTTTTTTAGCCGGAGAGACTCCGTTTGCAGCCGCTGATCGTCCCAAGCTTCCAAATTCCGTTTTCGGATGAACTCCGCTTGGTCCCGATAACCTTTCAGCCTAAGCTTGTTATCGCAGTCTTTCAATTCTCGCATCCACTTGACGGCTAAATTCATCGGAATGGGATCCCTCCTTCCTACTCATCCTTTAACCGCCGTTGATACAAAACAACGGACACCATCGTTAATACAACCGTCCATACCAAAATAATAAGAAGGGGTTTCAACACATCTCCCGCCGTAAAACCGGCATTGCTTATATGTAGCAAATGCACAAGCTGACTGCTCGGTACGTAATCCAGCACTCCGAAGATCGGATAATCATCCGCCAGAAACACTCCCCAAGGCGCCCCGGTAAATACGAATGCCACGGGAATTATGGATAACGATGCATCCAGCAGCGTCCTGGAGAATAAGCCGCAGATCGTTCCGGCCGCGATGTATAGAATGATCGAAAGAATAACGGCCGCCGCAAAAGCCCATACATTGGCCGGCTTATATCCGAATATATACGTAGAAACGGCCAGAACGACAGCAGACATGACAAAGACCAGGCTGCTTTTACCGACTAAAACGTCCAGGGTCGTGGCCGGAGTCATCATTAATGATCTTAACGTGTTACGCTCCTTTTCTTCCGCAATCAAGCAGGCTTGTGCGAAACATGTCAGCAACACAAACGAAAGATTAAGCACGGTAGCGAAAGTTCCGGCCACGGAGGCTAAGGGCAAAGACGAATCTACACCTCGAATAAGAAGTGCGAGAATAATAGGGAGAATCAACATAATGGAGACCGCATAATTGCGCGAAAACTCTTTATAATCCTTCACAAATATCGCGCGCACCCGTTTTAATGAGATACCCGTACTCATAGCAACTCACTTCCTGTCATTTTAATGAAGACATCGCCCAGACTTGGCTCTTTCGTTGCCAATCGATCAATGAGCCCTCGTTTCATCCAATCGGCGATTTGCTCGGCCGTTCCCTCATCGATGGGAAGCTCGTAGGCTTCCCCAGTGGTTAATTCAACACAAATTGCGTTGTCCCGATGCTGTTTTTTAAGTTCCTTGGGTGAGCCGATGGCTTGAATTTGCCCTTGATACAAAATCGCTACACGGTTACATAGCAATTCTGCCTCAGCCATATCATGCGTAGTTAAAAAAATCGTTGTCCCTTTCTCATTTAAATAGCGTAAACCTTTATAAATATGTGCCGAGTTTACGGGATCCAAAGCCGAAGTAGGCTCATCCAGGAATAATAATTCCGGCTCATGGATCACCGCGCAGGCCAACATGACACGCTGGCGCATCCCTTTCGATAAGCGATGGACTTTCTTCTTCCGCTCTCCGCTTAAGTTCACAAACTGCAGCACCTTATCGATCGAAGTTTTAGGAAGATCATATAATTTACGATACAGCTCCAGATTTTCCTCAACCGTTAATCTCTCATATAGACCGCTGTTATCCGTCAAAATGCCAAATCGCATCTTCTGTGCGGACTGCCGCATCCTCTCCGCCGGCTCGTTAAATACGCCGGCCTGTCCGCTTGTCGGATTTAACTGCGCCGTTAGAATCTTGATTAGCGTCGTTTTTCCCGAACCGCTCGGACCCAGGAACCCGAAAATTTCCCCTTTCGGAATGGAAAAGGACACGTCCGACAACGCATCCTTGCTTCCAAATCTCTTTCGAATATGTTCCACTTGGATCACATCCATGAACACCACTTCCTTAGCGTTGATGCCTTAAGCATATAAATAATGCATGCTTCCAGCCATCAAAACCCGCCGAAATGTAGCTATTGCCGCCTGAACGGTACCCTGGAATGCCTAATGGGTTCAATATTGCCCCGGAAATTAAAGATGAAGAAGCGCCTTTAATTCCTGCAACTTTGAACGGGATAACGGAACCATGGCATCTTTACCCGTATTTAATCGCAAGCTGTAGCTGTTCTTCGTCCATGTAATGATCTCCCTTATCTTTTGCAGATTCACGATGTAGGATCGATGGCACCTAAAAAAGCCGAAATTCATCAATCTCTGCTCGAGCTCGGTTAGCGTCAAAGCACAGACATAATTTTCTCCACCCACATGAACGAGGATCGAACCCTCTACACTTTCTATGTAATCGACTTCAGGCGGATCAAATAAAATCACCTTGTCATTTTTTTTCGTAGAAATCTTCTGCAGCGTGATATTGGCCTGATCTTGTTCCGGCACTTCCTGCTTGTCCTCTTCCGAGTCCCGAATATCGAGTGGATGAAATCCGGATTCGTTCAATCGATAAATGGCATCACAGGAAATCAGGGCATCCTCTAAATTCGAAGTTAAAATTAGAATCCGCTTCTCTTTCGAAAGGTCATCCAAAATCCGTTTAAAATGACGGCGATCCTCTTCCTCCAAGTAAAAATAAGGCTCCTCCAGGACAAGCGTAGGCTGATGCGCAAAAAAGACACGCAGCAAGGTCACGTACATCCTTTTCGACGAGCTTAAATTCTTGATTTTTACCCTCCGTTCTTCTTTTAAAGCAAAATAATCCATTAACTGAGCAGCACGGTCCTTCCTCTCCGTCACCTTGACTAGAAAAGTGATCAGCTCTTCCACCGTTAAACGCATATACTCGTTCTGCCCAGTTCGAAATATGTAATATTGGGAACGATCCGCTAATTGTTTCATCAACAGCTGCTTTCGCTTCAAGTCCGTTATAATGCCGATTGATTGGTTCGATGTCATATCTAGTTCCATCTTCGGTAGAAATAATTCCCCATCATGATAGATTGGTTGAAATTGCATGCCGTCCTCCCGGTCCGTGCCGATATACGATATATATAACAATTATAATGTTGGGGTGCTTTTTTGAAAAATATAACGGCAAATTTAAAGGCTCCCATACGGGAGCCCTGACTCTTCTCTTCACATCACGTAAATCGTCCATCAGCTCCCACGATCCGAAACGGTTGATAACTCCTGGCCATGGAAGATCGCACAGCCTTAGAAGCACGCGAACGAGCTAATCCGCCTCAAATCGATACCGAAGTACCCCCAGAAGAAACCGAACCATCTGAATCCTGCAACAGAATTACGCCCGACGAATACCGGGAAGAACCAGAATTGCTCCCCGTTGTTTAGCCAAATGTATGTGTTGCGGTATAGGCAGCGTCTGATCCCTCCGGGGTCAACGGCAAATGTGGTACTCTGCATTTGCGGTACGAATTGCGGTGGAGGAGTTGTCGGCGCTTGAACCCCTCCCGGTGCACCCCCCGGAGATCCACCTGGAATCCCCGGTCCGCCCGGGAATCCTCCGCCAGGTCCTGGTGCTGGAAAAAAACCCATATATGATCACTCCTTTCAATGAGTAGGCATGATCATCATATGCATTCGCGGAAAGGGCGCTTGGGTGAACGCCCATAAAAAAACATCAAGCGCCAAAACAGTGATTCCTTTTCTTTACCTATCGAATTGATTCTACTTCTCCTGCTCCTTCATCACCTGCTCAATCCCGAGCAGAATCACCTTCAAGCCGAACTCAAACGCCTTGTCGGTTCCCATCAGTTCGTACAGCCCGCTCGTGAACATTCTCCGGAACAGCCCCGCATCCGTCTCGCTCATGGAATCCAGAAGGCGAATCATTTGCTCACCCGGAAGCGCCTCCGCTCCATGCTCTTTAAGAATTGCAGAGACATTTCGCTGGTGCTCATAATCGTCCAGAACGAAGTTGTAGACATAATTCATAAGCGTGAGAACCACCTGCACTTTCTGCTCTTGCTCGAGCGGCGTCGATTCCACGCAGAGCAGCATACGGTTGTTCAACCGGATGATGTCCGCTTCGTGGGGCAGCGTCGACATCATGAGCTGCGTGGAGCAAGGATACCGGCCGAGCACGCTTCGAACCGTTACCGCAAGCCCCTTCAGTTGCTCCTTCCAGTCCCCCTCGGCACGGTACTCCTCCAGAATCTTTTTCGATACCTGGTTGGCCAGACGTTGGTAGAGTTGCTGCTTGCTCTTGAAGTGCCAGTACAAAGAAGGAGCCTGAATCCCCAGGCGTCCGGCCAATCGTCTCATGCTGAACTTCTCGATGCCATCCTCTCCAAGAAGCTCCCACGAAGCTTCCAAAATCTTATCCTCCGAAATCTGAGGCTGTTGTTTTTTCATCGATACCCGCCCTTTTACCTAACAGTGTAAGTTTATGCTTTACAGGTTTATAAAGTTTATGATATCATCTAACACTGTAAGGCTCAACCTAACACTGTTAGATTAGCAATTAAAATTATATTACGAAAGTGGTGATCCACATGGATGCAGAAAACCTCCATTACTTTGAAAAGGCCCCCGTCGCAAAAGCTGTAGCTCACTTCGCTGTACCGATGATGCTAGGCACGTCAATGAGTGTCATTTATTCCATTTTGAACGCCTATTTCCTTGGTACACTTCACAATACCGCCATGCTAACCGCACTCGCGCTAACCCTGCCGTTATTCGCGATCATTATGGCGCTAGGCAACTTGGTTGGTATCGGCGGCGGTACATTCATTTCCCGTTTGCTGGGAGAGAAAAAATATGATGATGTAAAGCACGTGTCTTCATTCGCTTTTTACAGCAGCTTAGGTCTCGGTCTGATCGTCATTGCCGTCGGCCTCCCATTGATCGATCCTATCGTTCATGGCCTGGGGGCCACACCTGACTCCTTCGGATTTACGAAGGAATATGTCACGATTATGCTTATGGGTTCGCCATTCGTCGTATTATTCTTCACGCTGGAGAATATCGTGCGCTCGGAGGGTGCGGCCATCACGTCGATGATCGGTATGATGCTCAGTGTTGTCGTCAATATTATTCTCGATGCGATAGTCATCTTTGTCTTCCATTGGGGCGTGATCGGAGTTGCGTCCGCTACGGTCATTTCCAACTTGGTTGCGAGTGCCTTCTACGCCTTCCATATGGGAACTAAGAGCCAATTCTTAACCGTCTCCGTGAAATGGTTCAAGGCCACCAAGGACATTCTGGGCAATGTATTCAAAATCGGAGTTCCCGTCTTTATTATGAGTATCTTTTTGGGGGCGATGTCGCTCATCTTTAACCATTTTCTTATTGAATATGGGGATCCGGCCGTAGCGGCTTACGGAATTTCATCACGTTTGTTGCAATTTCCCGAGTTTATTCTGATGGGGTTATGCGAGGGAGTCGTGCCGCTCATCGCCTTCTCATTTACAGCAAATAAATTACGCATGAAGCATACCATTGGATTTACGATCAAAGTGATTGTAGCATTAGCAGTTGTGTTCGGCGTCATCGTCTATCTGATTTCCGATCACTTGATTGGTTTATTTACGCATGACCCGCAATTAATCGAAATGGGCAGCTACATTCTGCATGTGACGTTCTTATCCTTGTTCATTACAGGAATGACCACGTTGTTCACGGGGATTTTCCAAGCCACAGCGCAGGGAACCGCCGCGTTTACGATGTCGGTTATTCAAGGAGTTACTCTGATTCCTGTATTGTTTATCGCCAATCAGATGAACGGCTTCCACGGGGTAGTCTGGTCACTCGTCATTGCGGATGCCGTCGCGTTCCTGGTTGGTGTCATCATGCTATATGTTCTGCGAAACAAATTGCAGCCGGATTTGGAGAGTTTAGTTCAGTAAGAAACCTATAACACGCAAAAGGGCAGGATCCGGTCACTCCCCGATCCAGCCCTTTTTTAGGTATTTGTATCGCGCGATAACTCGATCTAATTGTCCGGACAGATAAGGCGAAACATCGCCAATTCGTGCTAATGCTTCTAACAAGGGAAAGGTATCCCCGCCCCATGGACCTTGTGGATCATAAACTTGTCTGCCGATTCGCACGCTGCCAACTCCTATGAAGGGTTTCAATCGTTCCAATCCCTCAATAAGCAACCCAGCCGGTAGCGCTTTGTTCCTGCGTCGGGACCATTCTGCCAAGAAAGACATCCCTCGCAATATATCATATTCAAAGAATCTCGGGAAACAGGGTTTCAGCCAGTCCTGATTGATAATGCTCCCGTCTTGTTTAGAACATACAAGACGATGTTCTATTAAGTAGCGTGCACCTTCATCTAGAAATACGGTTTCCTGTTCAGTAAAATCGCGGTTGGTATGCCATAAGATAGCTTCGAGCGGAGGAAGGGTAGAAATAATGGAGCTCTTATGGGAATGAACGTAAGCATCAGGATCACAGTTCAGTCCGCCATCAGGTAACTGATATTTTAATAGCCATTCGCGAATCCAGGGGAGTTCATTGTCCAAATCACAGCCATAAGCCTTGAGGATCATATAGTACACGGCAAGTTCACAATGGCAGCAATCCATCTTCATTTTATCGCTTTCGCTCGTTGGATGGTCATTGGGAGATATGATGAAGGTCTGCCAGACTTGCGTTTCTAGCAAATATTTAGCTCGGACAATAGCAGACTCGGGGATTTTTTTCACTTCTCCCATTTCATAAAGTGCCGCCATATGCCACCATGCCCCGTTCCATTTGTGGCGGCTGTACTCGCCGCTGACCTCCAAATTCGGGGAAGAATCCAAGAACCTGATCGATTCTTCAATTGCCAGAACAATAGTTTGATTTGCCCCCATCTTGCCCCCTCCTTTTAACTGCTGACTTCACGCTTAATTATAAAGCACGCTCCTTCCGTTTTCCAAAACCTTGCAAGATTATAATCGTGATCTAGCGGCATCCTCCCTTTCATTAGTTGCGGCCCTAATGCATGACATGCTGTGGAGGCAAACCCAGTTGCGGCTTTGTAAGATTCGCTTCTGCTGCCAGAAGTAGAGTATAGTAGGGGTAGTTAAAAATATATTCCAGGAGGCTGCTGCCATGTCACAGGAGATTTGGATTAACCTGCCGGTCAAAGATGTTGAGAAGTCAACTGCCTTTTTCAATGAGATTGGGTTCCATGCGGAGAGCGTGGGTAACGAGAGAGCCAAGCTTGCCATAGGCCAAACAACGATTCTTCTGTTCCCGGAGGCGGCCTTTGAGAAATTTACAGGTTCAAAAACCGCGGATACTTCCCAAAGCGCGGAAGTCATATTTTCCATTGGCGCTGAAAGCAGGGAAGAAGTAGATGCCTTTATTCAAAAAGTAGAGTTTGCCGGAGGAAGCATCTTTGGCAAGCCGAGTGAAATGGACGGCTGGATGTACGGCGCAGGATTTGCCGACCTGGACGGCCACCGCTGGAACCTGCTGTACATGGATCAGAGCAAAATGCCGAAACGCTAATATGGAAACGCCGGATCACCTGCTTAAGGTCACCGGCGTTTTTTTTACATATATCACATTAATCTATCGATTCGAAAATCACGACCATCAAAGTAAATCATGTCGCCTTCTGGAACATGCCAAATCGCCTGTAAACGAGAGGGTTGCTTACGGCCATCCTTAGTTTGGTAGTCACTAAACAATGCCGTCCACTTCACTTGCTGCCGTTCGCCATTCATTGAAGTATAGGTCCGATCATCCGTTGAAAACGAGAGTAATTCCCCGGTTTCGCTGAAAGTAAATAAACCGCTAGCTTCTATGCCTTCATAGGTTATGATTGCTTTAGCGTGCGTTTTATCCACCTCTTTCCAGGTCATGTAGTCTTGCAATGCAGCATCAGGAATCAATAACGATTCGGATAAAAAGGTCACCAAGCAAGCCCGATCCATCTCCCCTCCCGTTTCGTTGAACAAGGTAATCCCTTTGGCCAGAACACCTTTCATGCCTCCTGCACCATCCAGAAGAGAGTCATACCCTTGAAATGGAATGCCGTACATCCGTGTATCGATGAATGCGACTCGATCGGGTTCCTGCACAAAATTAACCTGCGAGTAATCCATTTTGATCATTGGCTTTTCCCGCGATAGCCTAAAATCCACATCTTTAAAACTGATTTTCATGTGTGAACTCTTCGGTTTGCCTATATAACCACAGGTCTCTAAATATCGCTTTACAGGAGTGGGTAAATCTTCGACTTCTTTATATGCTAGAACCCCCGTCACTTGGCTGGAACGCTCTATACACTCCTTGATATCTCGATTAAATTTTGCCTTTAGAGGCGAATACGGAATAACAAAATAAACGACGACGGCAACAACTATGAAAGCTAGTAAAAACAATCCGGTCAACATGGGTTTTCGACTCCTTTCCTGACCTCAGATCCTTAACTCTCCCTTACTCGGGAATTCTCTTCTATTCGTCCCAGATTGTCGGCCAACTGTTGAATGCCGTAAAATAAACCGTTTGTTATCTTCTCATCAAAATGATGAAATAAATCTTGCATAAACTCATTTTCAAGATCTTCTCGTCCCTTAAGATAAGCGTGACACTGGGAGGTCAACTGAACCCGCACCACTCTCGCATCCTTTTCATCTCTCTTAAGGGTGACAAACCCCTGCTTCTCCAGAATCATGGCAAGTTTCTTTATGTTTTGTCTGGAACAACCAAAGATAACCGCAACTTCACCTAGTGTGGGAGATGGATTTCCATTCTTTAAAATGATGGCGATTAGGAGCCATTGCTTTAAGGTGATGTTTTTATCTAATTTATCCCCTACGATTTGCATCCGATTCGCTAGTGTCAGCAAAGTAGCAAAAATGAATGCTTGCTTCTCCTCTTGATTCATCGCGCTAAACCTCCTTGCAAATAAGTAACTAGTTACGTTTCTTATTTTACTTAACCGGTTACCTATTCTTCAGTGATATATGTTATATAACAAATCACCATTATAGATGCACAGCAGGGAAGAACAACCCGGTCGATAAGGCCGGGTTGATTTTTCTCGGGCATCCTGATTAATTCTTAACGTCTCCGTAAAATGGTTCAAAGCCGTTTTTATCCTTGTTAAGCAGGCCCTGACTTCAACCAAGTCGGGGCCGATGGGTATCATATATTCTCTTGCTTTAATGCATCAATAATATTTTCCTTCTTTATTTTCGCGCCGGAATAAACCATCGCGGAACCGACAATGACAAATACAGCGACAATGACAGACAGAATGCTCATCCAAGGGAGGGTGAACCCGTAGCTGAATTTGTTCGCAAATGCCCTGTAGATCAGAACCATCACGACGAAACTGGCGGGAAGCCCGAACAACAGCGACTTGACCCCGTAAAAAATACTTTCATAGTTCATCATTCTCGCAAAGCCTTTTGGCGTCATGCCTACGGATTTCAGCATCGCAAATTCCCGTTTGCGAAGAGACAACCCCGTCGAGATCGTATTAAAAATGTTCGCAATGGCAATCGCAGAGATTAATACGATAAAACCGTAAGAAAAGACGGACATCAATAGAATCTGTTGTTCTTCGCTCTTTCTGGATTGATATACATTGTAAACATTCAGATGGGTCTCATGCATCTCTTCAATTTCCTGCTGCGTTCTCATCGGTTCTTTGCTTTTCAAATGGAGATACGTCGAAATGTTAACCAGGCCCTCGTCGTCTGCCAGTCGATTCATGACGCGTTCCGACACGATCATATTTAACCCGCCTACGCCAGTCGGGTTCATCCCCATAGGGGCCTGATCCGTCAATGCGGCAACGATCACTGGGTCTGGCTTCGTTTCTTCCCCATTCTCTTTATAGAAATTCGTTAGCTCGATCCTTTGACCGACCTTCGTATCCATGGCCTTCGTCTGAATATACTTTCCCGTGTCCATATCTTTGTATTGAATCGTATCCATCACAATCGCGGCGGGATGATCCGGATCGGTAAGCTGTTCGTAATCTGCGCCAACCGCTCTGGCATAGGCTTGCAGACTCGAATCGTTCAATGCATGAATTTTAATGTCGTAAGGGTATTTCCCGTCTTGCAGCATACTCTTATCCTTCTTCACCTTCTCTTGCAATTCATCGGCGATGATCGCTGCATCGACCCAAGCGTTCCCATATAACTCGTGAATCACGTTGTAATCCGTGACGCCATCCAGGGATACCATCGATCGCATCAACCGGTCATCTATTCTTTTTCCGTTGCTGTACGACACTTCAATATCGTAATTGACGCCTTCCCGCGACAGTTCCAGGGATTGTGTCATGCCGGCCGTAAAAAACGATACCGTCAAAAACAAAACGATGCTGATGACCAGCGAAAAAAGAACAGCATGATATCTCCGTTTGTTTCTTTTTAAGTTTTTCAGCCCGATTTCCGCTTCGATCCCGAAGAGCTTGCGAATGAACTTCGACGTTTTTACGGCTTTGGCCGTAAGCTTTACGTCGGTGGTTTGGCGAATCGCGTCCATAGCGGATAACTTGGAGGCTTTGATCGCCGGGAGATACGTCGAAACGAAAATCGTCAGCATCGAAACAAGACAAGCCATCAAGAGCGATAACGGCGTGACGATGAGCCTCAGCTTTTCACTGGTCCATAATGCCCCTTCAATCATCGTGTTCATGAACCAAAAGGTGATCCCGATCCCGGCAAGACCGCATAGGATGCCAATGGGAATGCTGATTAAGCCAATGACGATACCTTCAAAAAGCACTGAATTTCGCTTCTGTCTTTTCGTAGCCCCCACGCTCGCGAGCATCCCTAAATGGCGGGAACGTTCCGATACGGATATCGCAAAAGCGTTATAGATGAGCGAAACCGAGCCAATCATAATAACCGCCATCAGGATCGCCGATAATGAGAACATCATGCTGTACGAGGCTTCGCTTTTGGACAAACCATAATAATGAAGCAATTCGTTATTATATTGGACGGTTTCAATTTGGTTTTGCTTAGCCAATTCCTCCGCATGAGCGAACAAGGACGGATTGACACGCTGCAAGGCCACCGACGCATCGACTCGATCGTTTCCCCTGATAATATCTTCATTGACATAGCTAATGATCGTATAGCCCGGGGCCCAAGCCGTTTCCCAGGCGGGACGCTTGATGAAGCCTACCACCGTGTAATCCCTTGTCTTGATATGCTGCAACGTTTCGGTCAATGTGCCGTCTTCCCTACGCAGCGGTTCGGTCTGATCCAGGGGATGATCGCCCCCTTGTTCGAATCGTTCGCCGATGCGAAGGGTTAGACGATCGCCGATTTCGTACTTCACTTTGGCGTTCGTTGCAACGGGCTCGGAGATCACGACTTCCTTGTCCGTATTCGGAAGACGCCCCTTGCTTAGTTCAACCTGAAATTGCGCGAAACCCTGCGCATCATATTCTTTGATGAACAAGTACGGCTTATTGGGGTTTTGTCCCCCTTCTAATGAGGCATAGCCAAGGTCTCTTGAGATCGCAACGCTTCTGGCTCTGTCATCGCCCTCTATAGCCGCAAGTTGTTCTTTGGTCACATCGTGATATTGGACATGCCACTCCCCTGTATCCGCAATGGTCTGCCTAATCATTAAATCCGAAAAGGAAACAACAAGCGTAGCGACAGCGGTCACCATGGCAACCGAAATAATGACGCCGATGATGGTTACAAGCGTTCGTCTCCTGTTCTGCTTCAGATGCCGGAGGGTTAATGTATTGACAATATTCATCGCCTTATCACCTCATCTTTGGCAATCCTCCCGTCTTCAATCGAAATGATCCTGTCGGCTTGCAAGGCGATCCGTTCGTCGTGCGTAATCACGATCAGCGTCTGTTGATAGGTCTTATTCAGCATTTTTAATAAGTCGATGATCTCGCTGCTATTCTTGCTGTCCAGATTCCCGGTCGGTTCGTCGGCCAGCATGATCGCAGGATGGCCGATGAGCGCCCGGCCGATCGAGGCACGTTGCTGCTGTCCACCGGATAGCTGATTCGGCAGGTGGTTCAACCGATGCTGCAAACTCAACGTATTCACAAGGCCTTCCAATTGCTTTTGATCTACCTTTTGTTTATCCAGCAAGAGCGGCAGCGTAATATTCTCTTCCACCGTCAGGACGGGAATCAGATTGAAAAACTGGTAGATCAGGCCGATTTGCCTGCGCCTGAAGATGGCCAGCTGCGTTTCGTTCAAGGCATACATGTCCGTATTCTGAACATAAACTCTACCGCCAGTCGGCCGATCCACGCCGCCCAGCATATGAAGGAGCGTCGATTTCCCCGATCCGGACGGGCCGATAATCGCGACGAATTCGCCTTTTTGGACCGAAAAGGAAACATCGTCAAGCGCCTTCACCGCCGATTCGCCTGTGCCGTATTCTTTAGACAGATGCTCGATTTTCAAAATTTCCATTGTAATACCTCCTAAAAGTTTTGTGAGCGTTACTTCTTGAATCGACTTCGTACAAAACTCACTTCGGAAGCATGGGCCTTCCCTAAATGCTTAATTCCAGAAATATACCATCTTTCTAAATCCCACATCCCACAGGGTCACATTCCCCTCCATGGTTATCGTAAGCTCATTGGCCTGGGGGAGGAAAATTCCGGCCCTATCCGGCTCATGGCGCCCGGCTTCTGCGGATACGGACAGGAACTCATGTCCATCGACGATAACCCTGATGCTGCCATGAGAATCCTTTTGATCGGGAATCCCATAATTCATGGAGAGATACATCTCCTCTTTATTGCCTAACGTATATGTGTACGTTTCCTTGTTTTTGCCTTCGGCGGTATACACATTATATTGGGGTTTCACGTCTTGACCGCCAATCTTAAGACTGGACGGTTTGGTTCCCGTTGGTGGATTCCCGGTACTATCCTTCAATTCTATCGCCACAAAGGGGCCCATTTCTTTGATGAATACTTGGTCAAGCATCCCGAACACCCCCCACACCCCAAGCATCAGGACAACACCGGAAATACCTGTAGCGGCAATATTTCTCCAGTTGTTTTGTGTACGAAAGCCAAGTTTGTACGCCCCGAATCCGATAGCTGCGCCCGATGAGTTCTGTATGACGTCATTCATGTCGAAGCTGCCGAGCAAAGTGAATGCCTGAATAGTCTCCAGCAGGAGAATGGACAGAATAAACCATGTCATAAAGCGAACAAAGCGGATCCGATATAATAACGGAATCAAGATGCCAAAAGGAATAAAGGCTGCGATGTTCCCGAAACCCACAAAATCCATCAACGTAGGATGCAGAAGATCGGACAGGCTCGGCACCCTAAAAAAACTGTCCGGTAAAAAAATAAAGGTGTACTCGGCGATTCGATCCGCCTTACCTACTCTGCCGAAAGCGAAAAACAAAAAATAAAGAATCAACAGGGTATAGAATATCGTGATTGCAAAAATAACTTTGCGCTGTTGCTTCGAAAGCATGGTTTTACCTCCATCGTTCATCTGATGAATATCATTTTATCTGCCTAAAATGACTTTCCAGTGACGTTGAAGGTGACAATTCAGTCACTTACGCTAAATCACGTGCTTATAAAATTTTATTCGAAACTGCGTACCCTTCCCGCTGTCGCTCGTCACATCGATCACGCCGTCCTGGCTGGAAATGATGCTGTGAGCCATCGCAAGCCCTATACCGATGCTCCCTTCACTGGCGTTCTTTCCTTTGTAAAAACGTTTAAAAATATAAGGCAAATCTTCTTTCGGAATGCCTTTTCCGCTGTCAGCAATGACGAGTTCCGTAAATAACGCATTTTCGGAAAATGCGATGGCGATGGCTCCGCCTTCAGGCGTATGCTCCACGCCGTTCTTCAAAATATTGATGACCGCTTCGGCCGTCCAATTGAAATCTCCGACAAAAGAGACATCGTCATCGCCCGCGATGGAAACCGTCTGTCCCTTAATATCCATTGGAATCATAACCGGCTCTAATGCCTTTTGGATCAGCTTTTTCATGAGTATCCGATCTTTTTTGAATGGGATGGTCTTCGCGTCCATTTTCGATAGCTTAAGTAAGGAAGAAACAAGCCAATCGATGCGTTCAAGCTGGACGCGAATATGATGGGTGAACTCCGTTCTTTTGGTAGGAGGCAGGTCAGGGGCGCTTAACAAATCCGCCATCACCGTCATGGAGGTGAGCGGCGTTTTGAGCTGATGCGAAATATCGGAGATGGCATCCGTGAGTTGAATTTTGTCCCGCTGCAATAGCGACCGGTGCTCCGATAGCATGAGCGTCACTTTGTAAATATCATTCTTTAAAATACTTAGCTCGCCTTCCTGGTTATCGCGAACGTCAAGGGAATCATTGCCGTTGCTGATTTCCCGCAAATAGACGGACAGCTTCGCCAGCTCGCGATATCTCCATCTCATGAATAGCAAACTTGTGCCCATAAGCAGCATGGACACAATCAAAACAAATACGGCCGTGACGGACGAAAAGAAAGCCGCAACCACGGTCGCGGTTATGCCGATCAAGCTCATAGCGAGCCATAATATTTGAATTTCCCGATTGCGCAGCATCTAATCACCGACCTTATAGCCTAAACCGCGTACCGTTTTGATCAAAGCCGGATGCCCAGGATCATCCTCCAACTTTTCCCGCAGCCTTTTGATATACACCGTTAACGTATTGTCGTTCACGAATTCGCCGGCCACGTCCCAGATCTGCTCCAAGAGCTGATTCCTGGTGAGGACCTGTCCAACGTGGTTGGCGAAGATCATCAATAAGCGATATTCCAAGGCGGTCAGCGGAATTTCGGCGCCGTTCTTATGCACTTTGCCCTCCAGCGTATGGATTCGAACATTGCCGATGTCGATTAGCGCTCTGGCGTTGGACGGCTTCTGGTATCTCCGCAAGACGGACTTGATCCGGGAGAGCAGCTCATGAACCCGAAAAGGTTTGGTAATGTAATCGTCGGCTCCCATGTCGAGCCCCATCACGACATTGACCTCATCGTCGATCACCGTTAAGAAGATGACCGGAATGTCTCGCCGTTCCTTCGCCATCTTGCACAATTCATAACCGCTTCCGTCCGGAAGCTGTAAATCAAACAGGCATAAAGCAAACTGATCGATATCTTCGGTGAGCACCTTTTTGGCTGAGGCGACATCATGGCACAGCACGGCCCGATAACCCTCTTGCTGCAGCGAATATTCCAGTCCCGACGCGATTGTCTTATCATCTTCGACTAATAATATTTTCATATGCGGATCATCCTTACGTTAGAGAAAATTCACTACACATCTTAGTTTCGATATTATAACAGATTTTCTCAAACATCTTCAGCGCAGGATGAAAGGAGAAAACCGACAGCTCCAGCGACAGGCCTGCAATTCGAAAAAGAAATGCGAGGAGAATGGGAACCATCAGACTAAAGGAGACCGCATAATTGCGAGAAAATGCTTTGTAATCCTTCACAAATACGCTCAAGCACGGTTTTAAGCGGTATTTAATAACAAGACAGAATATCTCCTTGTTATAGTACGTGATTCATATCACAACCGCAAATGCCTGGACGTGTATACTTTTTTTATAGAGTAAAGATAACAGGGGAGGTTCTAGCATGGGGCGATATGAACCGCAAAGAAGTTTCTTGAAGTCTAACTTTCTTGAATTTAAACATGTGAAAACAGATAAGATAAAGGGTCTGCCAAAACCAATGACCGTTAAACCTTATTCCTCTTCATCCGTCATTATTGACCTCCCGGAATGTAGCGGGGATGTTGTAATAAAACAAAGCATCTACGAATGTATAAAGGAAAGAAGAAGCACCCGATTTTATTCTGAGGAAAGTTTACATCTTGAGGAGTTATCCTATCTATTATGGACTACTCAAGGAATAACAAGTACAACGAAGACCGGGCTTACCCTTCGAACTGTGCCATGCAGTGGCGCAACACATACCTTTGAGACCTACCTTTTCATTATGCGGGTGGAGGGAATCCGCCAAGGAATTTACAGATATTTACCGGTGGAACACAAGCTCTTATTTATGTCTGAATTGGATGAAATTGATCAAAAAGTTGATGCCATTACATTAGACCAGCCATTTGTCCCGAATTTCTCGAAAAAGGCTGCCGTAATGTTCGCATGGAGTACAACTCCATACCGTTCCGAATGGAAATACGATATCTCTGCACATAAAAAAATCCTGATTGACATTGGTCATGTTTCTCAGAACCTTTATCTGGCAAGCGAATCGATCGATGCAGGAGCTTGTGCGATCGGCATTTATGACCAAAACCTAATCGATGATGTATTAGGTTTAGACGGTGATGAAGAATTTATCCTTTTCCTAAGCGCTGTAGGGAAAAAACGAAAATAGTCAAAAGACTCACTACTTATCTCAAATTAGATTTAAAAACTCATCTAAAGTAAACCTGCCTACAACTTCAAAACCATTGCCTTGCCCTCTTGGTTTTATAACAACAGTGCCTAAGCTCGGGATTTCCCCTAATCCAATACCTTGAGGGAAACTGTGAGCAATTATCACTTTGTTGGTCTTAGGAGACGGTAATGCTTCTAATTCAGAAGTTAAGTCTTTTAAAGTCGATTGCTGCTCGGCGGGAGGCAAGGAACCGTTTAATTTATACACTCTAACCCAGAACGGGTCAATTTGAACCTCGTCCTCACTAAAAGCCAATGTTGCGGTTTCCTTTGTCCGGCAAAAGGGACTAGCCAGAACGGGGTTCTGGATCGGAATTTGCAAACTACGCAGTGCCTCACCAAATTTTGCAGCTTGTCTTCTTCCAGCCTCGGAGAGATTTCTTTGGGTGGAGCAATCATTGAAATCAATATTCGGTAAGTCCTCCCCTACTGTTGCATCCCCATGCCTTACATAAAGGGTATAACCCCCTTGACGAAGTGAATTTAGCAACGAGGGGTCTGCAGGCCTTGATTTCGAAACGCCTCCTAATGCTCCAATCGGTTGTGTGAGTATCAGAAGCAGTACACAAAAGATACTTGTGAAAAAAAATCTTTTCATTTTTTTAAACCCACCTTCAGGTACGTATTTACCATGAAATAGTGTCTGCAAGGAGGTGAAAATTAAAACAGGTAATGGCAAAACTGCTGCTACCCGTGTACCTCCGCACCTCCCCTTTTCGGAACTGACAGCTTTTAAGCACACTTCGTGCCTGATCTTCCTTTTAGTGCCTCCATGATTTTTTGACCAATCGGTCCGAATATATTTGACTGTTTAGTCCGGAAAGTGATATGGTGAACCTAGATCTTCCACCCTTTGGATCATGCACCCATTCTCTAAAGAAAGCGAGGCAACTGAAATGAGTACCTTGTCTTACGAGCAAGCCGAGCAGCTCATTCAACTTTTCACAGACCGTTATATTCATAAGGATTATGATGCATTTCTCGATTTGTTTGCTGACGATAGCGTCTTCGAATTTCCTTATGCCCAGGAACCGAATCCTAAACGTCTGGATGGGAAGGCGGCGCTGCAGCAGTATCTCGAGAAGCTGGAAAAAGTGCTTGAAATCACCTCATTCACCACACCTGTCATTCATGTAGCGGCCGACGCTCCGGTGTTCTTTGCTCAGTTCGAAGCGAGCGGCAAGAACCTGGTTACAGGCGGATCTTATGAACAAAGCTATATATCCGTAGTTGAAGTTCAAGATGGCAGGATTGTCCGCTACCAGGACTACTGGAATCCACTAGCAGCCAATTGAAACCCGACATAAATGAGAACTAAAGGGGATAATCGTATGCCTAATGAATCATCCACTCGTTTTCTGCTAACCGGAGGACAGGGCAAGACCTCCTCCCGCATCGCACAGCTGCTGCACGGTCAGGGCTATCTGATTCGAAGAGCCGGACGCAGTGTACTCAAGCCCGGGGATGAACAAGTCGGTGAACACGCCCCATTCGACTGGTTCGATGACTCTAACCATGATGACCTCCTGCAAGACGTCCATGCCGTATATCTGGTTGCACCTGCGAGCCTGCATCCTGAAGAAGTCATGATTCCTTTTATCCGCAGAGCACTTGACGCTTCGGTTAAGCGTTTCGTCCTGTTATCCAGTGCCTCAATTCCGGAGGATGGCCCCATCTTCGGTGGCGTTCACCGTTATCTGCATGACCATGCCCCCGAATGGGCCGTATTGCGCCCCTCCTACTTCATGCAGAACTTCACGGAACCCAGCCACGGGCACGGGCACTCCTTGCGCCACAGCGGGCACATCTATACGGCAGCCGGAGACGGCAAGATCGGCTTCGTCGACGCAGATGATATTGCAGCTGTTGGCTTTCATGCCCTGACCGACAAGGAGCCCCATAATCGGGAGCTCATCATTACGGGCCCAGAATCCCTCACTTATGATGATGTGGCCGGAGTGATCCGCAGCGTTACCGGCCTGGACGCCAAGCATATTCACGTCACACCGGAGCAACTCACAGAGAGGCATAAGGCCGCCGGCTTGCCGGAGAGCTATGCCGAGTACCTGGCCGGAATGGATGTCCGTATTCGCCTCGAAGGAATGGAGGATCAGGTAACGGACACGGTACTTCGTGTAACCGGGCGAGAGCCGCGTTCCCTGGAGCAATTCATTTCGGCGAATAAGACGTCGTTTCATCTAATTAACCAAATGGTACCTTAAGATAAAAGGCTCTCCTGTCATCACCATTTAAGATGACCATAGGAGAGCCTTTTCGGTTCACATTTCTATGAGATCTGCCGCTTAGCTACCTTGTATTGTTCGAAAGACCGTTAGTACCATTTGTAAAATGGCAACCAGCCTCGGCTCATCCATTCCCAGCTTGGCTGACGTGATCAGGGCAATCCGCTCATGCACTAGGAACCGGGCCAGGTCTCGGATGTTCACCTCCGGGCCTATTTCCCCCTCTTCAACCGCGCGTTCCAGCATAGTGTAAAAGATCTGTTCCGACAGCTCGACACTCTCGTGCAAATAAGCAGCCAGCTCCTTATGATGAGGCGCCTGCTCGATCGCGCTGCTAATAATGAAGCATTGCAGGCGCAATTCGGGGTCCATGAGGACTTTTATGATGGTCGTGAATGCAAGCTCCACCTTTTCAACGACCGTTCCCGGTCCCTCGCAATGCTGCTTCAACTCCTGATTCTTCTGATCCATATAATGTCGGACTGCTGCGAAAAACAATTCCCACTTCGTTCCGTACGTATCATATATACTTTGGCGGGCAATGCCCAGTCCATGGATTAAATCCGGCAGCGAGGTGCCTTCATAGCCGCGATTCCCAAAAACATTCATGGCTTTATGAAGGATCTCATTCGTATCAAAGGCCTTCGTTCTTGCCACCATCCACACCCCTTTCTTCAGTTATTCCTATAAGCAATTATACTATAATTGCTGGCGAACCCGCTTCTTCCGCCCGGATCTGCGGGAAAGTCTTTTCTTATCGAACCGTAAATTCACCACGCGTATATCTTGACATCCGATATATTTAAAGTTATTGTGGATACATTAAGTCCATGATAAAAATGCTTGAGCCTATTTACATTGCAACGAATTTTAAGATAAGAAAAGGAGCTGGGTACCATGAAGAATGAATTATTTGATGCGGCGGTATGGGAACGGGCTTGGAAGGAAGATTTACAAACGGCAGTGATGAGAATGAAAAATGCGGGGATTGATCCCACCCACTCTTTTGACCATAAAGCCCAGGCTTTCAATAAGGAGGTCTTCAGCGAAGGTGGCCGACGCAGAGCCAAACGGATTATCGGATGGCTGGAGGACCAGGGGGTCACTTTTGCGGGGAAGTCGGTATTGGATATCGGTGCGGCCTCCGGAGGTTTTGCGGTGCCCTTTGCCCAGAGGGGAGCTGAAGTTACAGCCGTTGAGCCAAACTTACCGCTGGTTGAACTGATGAAAGAAAATATAGCCGGGTCCGCAACCGGGAACATTAAGATAGTAACCAAACCGTTTGAGGACATTGATGTTCAGGGTAACGGATGGGAAAAGGCGTTTGATCTCGTCTTCGTCTCCATGTGCCCCGTATGGAGCAACTGGGATGATGTGGAGAAGGTGCTGAGCTGTGCCCGGGAATTTTGCTATTTGAGCACCATGGTAGGCTCCGCGGAGCACAGTCTGTTGGATGAAGTATGGCCACTTGTTAGCGGCCAACCCCGCATGAACGAAGTTATGGATATGGCCTATTTGTCCCATATGCTGCTGCTTAAGGGTTATGCTTATCAGTCTCTGGTTACGAGGGAAATGCAAACAATCGTGGTATCCCATGCCGTGGCGTTGGAAGAGGTCATGACTATGCTGAAAACGTCCAGTCGATCGGCAGATGAGCAAGCGCGGGTGCGCAGCATCGTCCTGGAGCATCTGGAGCGCAATTATCCTTCCGGCGAGGTGACAGTCCGGAAGGGAGGACGGTTCGGCAAGGTGCTGGTCCGCCTGCAAAACCAGCAGATGTACAGCAGGGATTAGAGGGAAGAAAGAACAACCCGGTCGATAAGGCCGGGTTGTTTTTTCTCAGGCATCCTCCGCCCTAACGGGGTTGACTGCAAAGAGGGAATGAATGTTGCCTTCGGGATCTGCAAAGAAGCCCGTGGTATGCCCCCAGGACATCACCTTCGGCGCTGCTATCCCTATAGCCCCTTTTGCAACATAAGCATCATACCTAACGTAAACATCCTCAGGGGAATCACATTCAAAGTTAAGCTCAAAAGCTTGCCCTCTACGCTCTTCTATAAAAGAATGGTGACCGTTTGTGTTATCTGCCATTAATGGTCCCGCGAAAATGGCTAGTCGAACGCCATCATTCTCAAATTCAGTGTAATGTTCTTCTTCTATAAGCACCTTAAATCCCAGAACATCACGATAAAAGCCAGTCAATCTAGGAACATCAAGCGCCAAAACAGTAATTCCCTCCAATTTTACTCTCATGCCCATACCGGCACCCCTCCAAATAAATTCAATTTTACTTCGCCTACTCCTTCATCACCTGCTCAATCCCGAGCAGAATCACCCTCAAGCCGAACTCAAACGCCTTGTCGGTTCCCATCAGCTCGAACAGTCCGCTCGTGAACATTCTCCGGAACAGCCCCGCATCCGTCTCGCTCATGGAATCCAGCAGGCGAGTCATTTGCTCGCCCGGAAGCGCCTCCGCTCCATGCTCCTGAAGAATCGCGGAGACATTGCGCTGGTGCTCATAATCGTCCAGAACGAAGTTGTAGACATAATTCATAAGCGTGAGAACCACTTGCACTTTCTGCTCTTGCTCGAGCGGCGTCGATTCCACGCAGCGCAGCATACGATTGTTGAGCCTAATGATATCCGCTTCATGGGGCAGCGTCGACATCATGAGCTGCGTGGAGCAAGGATACCGGCCGAGCACGCTTCGAACCGTTACCGCAAGCCCCTTCAGTTGCTCCTTCCAGTCCCCCTCGGCACGGTACTCCTCCAGAATCTTTTTCGATACCTGGTTGGCCAGACGTTGGTAGAGTTGCTGCTTGCTCTTGAAGTGCCAGTACAAAGAAGGAGCCTGAATCCCCAGGCGTCCGGCCAATCGTCTCATGCTGAACTTCTCGATGCCATCCTCTCCAAGAAGCTCCCACGAAGCTTCCAAAATCTTATCCTCCGAAATCTGAGGCTGTTGTTTTTTCATCGATACCCGCCCTTTTACCTAACAGTGTAAGTTTATGCTTTACAGGTTTATAAAGTTTATGATATCATCTAACACTGTAAGGCTCAACCTAACACTGTTAGATTAGCAATTAAAATTATATTACGAAAGTGGTGATCCACATGGATGCAGAAAACCTCCATTACTTTGAAAAGGCCCCCGTCGCAAAAGCTGTAGCTCACTTCGCTGTACCGATGATGCTAGGCACGTCAATGAGTGTCATTTATTCCATTTTGAACGCCTATTTCCTTGGTACACTTCACAATACCGCCATGCTAACCGCACTCGCGCTAACCCTGCCGTTATTCGCGATCATTATGGCGCTAGGCAACTTGGTTGGTATCGGCGGCGGTACATTCATTTCCCGTTTGCTGGGAGAGAAAAAATATGATGATGTAAAGCACGTGTCTTCATTCGCTTTTTACAGCAGCTTAGGTCTCGGTCTGATCGTCATTGCCGTCGGCCTCCCATTGATCGATCCTATCGTTCATGGCCTGGGGGCCACACCTGACTCCTTCGGATTTACGAAGGAATATGTCACGATTATGCTTATGGGTTCGCCATTCGTCGTATTATTCTTCACGCTGGAGAATATCGTGCGCTCGGAGGGTGCGGCCATCACGTCGATGATCGGTATGATGCTCAGTGTTGTCGTCAATATTATTCTCGATGCGATAGTCATCTTTGTCTTCCATTGGGGCGTGATCGGAGTTGCGTCCGCTACGGTCATTTCCAACTTGGTTGCGAGTGCCTTCTACGCCTTCCATATGGGAACTAAGAGCCAATTCTTAACCGTCTCCGTGAAATGGTTCAAGGCCACCAAGGACATTCTGGGCAATGTATTCAAAATCGGAGTTCCCGTCTTTATTATGAGTATCTTTTTGGGGGCGATGTCGCTCATCTTTAACCATTTTCTTATTGAATATGGGGATCCGGCCGTAGCGGCTTACGGAATTTCATCACGTTTGTTGCAATTTCCCGAGTTTATTCTGATGGGGTTATGCGAGGGAGTCGTGCCGCTCATCGCCTTCTCATTTACAGCAAATAAATTACGCATGAAGCATACCATTGGATTTACGATCAAAGTGATTGTAGCATTAGCAGTTGTGTTCGGCGTCATCGTCTATCTGATTTCCGATCACTTGATTGGTTTATTTACGCATGACCCGCAATTAATCGAAATGGGCAGCTACATTCTGCATGTGACGTTCTTATCCTTGTTCATTACAGGAATGACCACGTTGTTCACGGGGATTTTCCAAGCCACAGCGCAGGGAACCGCCGCGTTTACGATGTCGGTTATTCAAGGAGTTACTCTGATTCCTGTATTGTTTATCGCCAATCAGATGAACGGCTTCCACGGGGTAGTCTGGTCACTCGTCATTGCGGATGCCGTCGCGTTCCTGGTTGGTGTCATCATGCTATATGTTCTGCGAAACAAATTGCAGCCGGATTTGGAGAGTTTAGTTCAGTAAGAAA